>DATNDU010000140.1:0-13796 GCA_035606915.1 Roseiarcus sp.
CGCCCGCCGCAACGGTGCCCACGCCGACCTCTGAGACAAGCTTTACGGAAACATCGCCGGTCGGATTGACGTTCTTGAGGTCGAAAATGAGCTGAGCGAGGTCCTCGATCGAATAGATGTCGTGATGCGGCGGCGGCGATATCAGGCCGACGCCTTGCGTCGAATGGCGCACCTTGGCGATGACAGCGTCGACCTTGTGGCCGGGCAACTGGCCGCCCTCGCCGGGCTTGGCGCCCTGCGCCATCTTGATCTGCATCATGTCGGAATTGACCAGATATTCC
This sequence comes from Roseiarcus sp., assembly GCA_035606915.1. Lineage (GTDB taxonomy): Bacteria > Pseudomonadota > Alphaproteobacteria > Rhizobiales > Beijerinckiaceae > Roseiarcus. Next base: position 282 of record DATNDU010000140.1, read on the forward strand.
GCGGTGACCCCGAAGCGCCCGGACGCCACCTGCTTGATGGCGCTGCGCATCGAATCGCCGTTCGGCAACCGCTTGTAACGATCCGATTCCTCGCCGCCCTCGCCGGTGTTGGACTTGCCGCCGATGCGGTTCATGGCGATGGCGAGCGTGGTGTGGGCCTCGCGCGAGATTGAGCCGTAGGACATCGCGCCGGTGGCGAAACGCTTGACGATGTCGACCGCCGGTTCGACCTCCGTCAGCGGCACGGGCGCGCGCCCGTCCTGCGCCGCGCTCTTGATGCGGAACAGGCCGCGGATGGTCAGCAATTGCTCGGATTGGTCGTTGAGCAGCCTGGCGTAGGCGTCGTACTTGTCGCGCGCGTTGCCGCGCACGGCGTGTTGCAGCAGCGACACTGTCTGCGGCGTCCAGTTATGCGCCTCGCCGCGGATGCGATAGGCGTATTCGCCGCCGACCTCCAAGGCATGGCGCAGCACCGGCGAATCGCCGAAAGCGTCGCGATGGCGGCGCGCCGTCTCCTCGGCGACCTCCTTGAGGCCGACGCCCTCGATGGTCGTCGCCGTGCCGAAGAAGAACTTGTCGACGAACGCCTTCGACAGACCGACGGCGTCGAAAATCTGCGCGCCGCAATAGGACTGGTAGGTCGAGATGCCCATCTTGGACATCACCTTCAACAGCCCCTTGTCGATCGACTTGATGAAGCGCTTGACGACCTCATAGGCCGAAATCTTCTCCGGCAGGTCGCCCGCCATCGCCGCCAGCGTCTCGAAGGCGAGATAGGGGTTGATCGCCTCCGCGCCATAGCCGGCCAGGCAGCAGAAATGATGCACTTCGCGCGCATCGCCGGCCTCGACGACGAGGCCGACGGAAGTGCGCAGCCCCTTGCGGATCAGGTGATGATGCACGGCGGCGGTGGCGAGCAGGGAAGGGATGGGAATACGATCCGGCCCGACCATGCGGTCGGAGAGGATGATGATGTTGTAGCCGCCGACGACGGCCGATTCGGCGCGTTCGCACAGGCGCAACAGCGCGTCCTCCATGCCCGCCGCGCCACGCTCGACGGCATAGGTGATGTCGATCGTGCGGGTGTCGAAGCGATCCTCGAAATGGCCGATGCAGCGGATCTTTTCGAGATCCTCGTTGGTGAGGATCGGCTGGCGCACTTCCAGGCGCTTGCGCCGGGCGTTGCCTTCGAGATCGAGGATGTTGGGGCGCGGTCCGATGAACGAGACCAGGCTCATGACCAGTTCCTCGCGGATCGGGTCGATCGGCGGGTTGGTCACCTGCGCGAAGTTCTGCTTGAAATAGGTGTAGAGCAGCTTGGCCTTATCGGACAAAGCCGAAATCGGCGTGTCGGCGCCCATCGAACCGACCGCCTCCTGGCCGGTGGTCGCCATCGGCGCCATCAGCATCGCAAGATCTTCCTGACTGTAACCGAACGCCTGCTGCCGGTCGAGCAACGCCACGTCGGTGCGCGAGGCGCGCGGCTCGACCGGGTTCAACTCCTCCAGCACGATCTGCGTGCGATCGAGCCATTCCTTGTAAGGGTGCGCCTTGGCCAGCGACGCCTTCAGGTCATCGTCCGAGACGATCCGGTGCTCTTGCAGATCGACGAGCAGCATCTTGCCCGGTTGCAGCCGCCACTTCTGCACAATCGACTCTTCCGGCACAGGCAGCACGCCCACTTCGGAGGCAAGCACGACGAGGCCGTCGTCGGTGACGAAATAGCGGGCGGGTCGGAGGCCGTTGCGGTCGAGCGTCGCGCCGATCTGGCGCCCGTCGGTGAACGCCATCGCCGCCGGGCCGTCCCACGGCTCCATGATGGCGGCGTGATATTCGTAGAAGGCGCGCCGCTCCTCGCTCATCAACGGATTGCCGGCCCAGGCCTCCGGGATCAGCATCATCATCGCATGGGTCAGCGAATAGCCGCCGCGCACCAGGAATTCGAGCGCGTTGTCGAAACAGGCGGTGTCGGACTGGCCCTCGTAGGAGATCGGCCACAGCTTCGAGATGTCGTTGCCGAACAGTTCGGAATCGACGTTGGCCTGCCGCGCCGCCATCCAGTTGACGTTGCCGCGCAAGGTGTTGATCTCGCCGTTATGGGCGACCATCCGGTAGGGGTGGGCAAGCCGCCAAGACGGGAAGGTGTTGGTGGCGAAACGCTGATGCACCAACGCCAGCGCCGATTCGAAGCGGGGATCGCAGAGATCCCTGTAATAGGGTCCGAGTTGCTGCGGCAGCACCATGCCCTTGTAGACGATGGTGCGGCAGGACATCGACACCGGATAATATTCGGCGAGTTTGGGATCGCGCAGGTCATAGGTGCGGGTCGAGACCACCTTGCGGATGAGGAACACCCGGCGTTCGAAGGCGTCCTCGTCCTCGGCGCCGACGCCGCGGCCGATGAACACCTGACGATGCACCGGTTCGACCGCCTTGACGCGCGGGCCGAGGTCGGAATTGTCGACCGGCGCGTCGCGCCAGCCGATGAGCTTCTGGCCCTCGGCGGCGATCGCCTCCTCGACGAAGTCCTCGATCTTGGCGCGCGCCTCGGCGTCGCGCGGCATGAAGAACTGGCCGATGGCGTAATGGCCGGGCTCCGGCAGGCTGAAGCCGAGCTTCTCGCATTCCTCGGCAAAGAAACGATGCGGGATCTGGGTCAGCACGCCGCAGCCGTCGCTGAGCGTCTTGTCCGCGCCGGTGGCGCCGCGATGAACGAGGTTGATCAGGATCTCCAGACCCTTTTCCAGGATCGCGTGGCTCTTGCGATTGTGGAGATCGGCGACGAAGCCGACGCCGCAGGAATCGTGCTCCTTGGCGGGGTCGTAAAGACCAACCGCGCCGGGAAGGGCGGGGTCCGCGCCGAGCGGAGCAGGCTTGTCGATCATCTCACCACTCCCTTAGGCGATCTGGAGCGCGCATTTCGCCCCCGCTCGCCATCGAATTTTCCGCTTGCCTCGAATTTTTGGTTGTCTAGTGCAATTGCTGTGCGCGCGACAGGGGGCCGGCGGCCGCCCGGTGCGATTCAGGCGCGACGTTTGGCGTCTGGCGTTGTCTTCAACATGAGCGCCCCGCAAAGCCTAGCCGTCCCGGCGCAATCCCCGCCCCAATGGGTCAGTAAGGCTGTCCTATCTGAGCATATATGCCAGAAACCGTCGCCGTCCACAAGGCGTCGTCCGGTCGCAGGCGGACATTTTTTTGCCTCAAACGGCTTGGGCGGCCCAAGCGGGCTTGTCATCGCCCCGCCGGCCCGGCATGAGGCGGGCCAAAATGGAGACCCGCCTTGAATTTCGCCAGCGACAACGCGGCCGGCGCCGCGCCTGAAATTCTCGCAGCGATGGTGGCGGCGAGCCGCGGGCCGGCCGCCGCTTACGGCGCCGATCCGTGGTCGCTGCGCGCCGTCGCGCAACTGGCCGAGGTTTTCGAGACCGACATCGAGGCCTTTCTCGTGCCAACCGGCACGGCGGCGAACGCGTTGGCGCTGTCGGCGCTGACGCGGCCCTGGGAGGCGGCGTTCTGCCACGAGGAGGCGCACGTTCACGACGACGAATGCGGCGCGCCGGAGTTCTTCACCGGCGGCGCCAAGCTGGTCGGCGTGCCCGGCTACGAGGGCAAGGTGACGCCCGAGGCGTTGGCGCGCACGCTGGAGAGTTTCCCGCGCGGTCTGGTCAAATCCTGCCAGCCGGCGGCGCTGAGTCTGTCGCAGGTCACCGAGGCCGGCACGGTCTATTCGCTCGACGAACTCGCGGCGCTGAGCCAGGCCGCGCATGCGGCGGGTCTGGCCGTCCACATGGACGGCGCGCGCTTCGCCAACGCCCTGGCGTCTCTCGGCTGCTCGGCGGCTGAGATGAGTTGGCGGGCGGGGATCGATGCGCTGTCGTTCGGGGCGACCAAGAACGGCGCGCTCGCCTGCGAGGCCGTGGTGTTCTTCGACAAGCGCCAGGCCGAGGCTTTCCCCTTTCTGCGCAAGCGCGGCGGTCACACGCTGTCCAAGGGGCGTCTGCTCGGCGCGCAGATGGCGGCCTATCTCGAAGATGGCCTCTGGCTCGCGCTCGCCGCGCACGCCAATGCCGCTGCCCGCCGGCTCGCCGACGGGCTCGCCGGCCTTCCCGGCCTGCGCGCCGCGTTTCCGACCGAGGCCAACGAGGTCTTCGTCATCGCACCCGTCCCGCAGATTGCCGCCTGGCGCGCCGGCGGCGCCATGTTCTACGAGTTCCCGACCCGTGGCGTGCGGCCGGAGCGCGGCCTGCAAGCCGGCGAGGCGGTGGTGCGGCTGGTAACTTCGTTTGAAACCTCCGACGCGGAGATCGAATCGTTTCTCGCTTTGACGCACGGCGGCTGATAAATCGTCCTAACGAAGCCTTAATTTGCGGCGACAGGAGGGGGCGCACCCTTTTCGCGTTTTCTGAGGAGAGCCTTGTCATGGCCATTCGGTTCGCAGCGACCTCGGCAATGGCGCTGGCGGCGGCCCTGCTGGTCACGCCCGCCGCGCACGCTCAGGGGTATTATTCCTTTTACGAGATGTCGCCGCGCCAGATCGTCGGCATGCTCGATGACGACGGCTACCGGTTGCGCGGGCCGCTGATGCGGCGCGGCGACGTCTATGTCTGCGACGTCGTCTCAGTTACCGGGCGCCCGGCGCGGCTGATCGTCGATGCGCGTGACGGCCGTGTGATCGAGCGTTTCGCGAGCGCACCGCGCCACCGCGATTTCGGCGACGGGCCCGACGGGATGCGCCCGCCGCGCGACATCGGCGATGATGGCCCGCGCCGCTCCGCCGATGACGAGGACTCGACCTCCAACCGCCAGACCGCGATGGGCGGCGCCTTCCATCCGCCGCCGCACGTCTATGGCGGCGACACGCTGTTCGGAATGCAGTCGACGCCTGCGCCGGAGACAGCGCGGCGCGCCAAGCCCAAGCATCACGCGATCCGCAAACACAAGGAGCCGGCGGTCGCCAAGGGTTCCGGCGCCAAAGATTCCGCCGCCACGCCGGATGCTTCGGCGGACGCCAAAGCCTCGGATAAGCCTGCCGACGCTTCCTCGTCAGTCGCCGCCGTCGCGCCGAGCGCGGGGGTGACGCCCGCCAAGCCGGAAGCGACGCCGAAGCCGGCGCCCTCGCCGGAGCGCGAACAGGCAAAGGCCGATTCCGACAAGCACGTCGTCGCCGCGCCAAAGCCCGCAACGGCGCACAAGAAGCTCAACGATTTGCCGGTTGGCACGTTGGACTGATAGGGCCGCGAAGCCAGCGGGCGCTTGTCGCCTGCGCGCTCGGCGCCTTGGTGAAAGGCGATGATCGGTTCCTTCATCGCGTCGCGAAATGACGCCCGCGGCCGGTCGCTTGACTGGTCGCCGCTGCGCTTGTCTCGGGCCTCCGCGCCGCGCCTGCAAAGCGCGCCGCGCGATGCAAATGCCCGAGACGGGCCCGGTCATGACGGCGGTTGGTTTCCAACACCTCTGGCATTATTTGTTGAGGCGTTCCCGCATTTCCTTGCCGGTTTTGAAAAACGGCACGAATTTCTGATCCACGGGCACCTTGTCGCCGGTGCGCGGGTTGCGCCCGGTGCGGGCTTGGCGCTGTTTGGTGGAAAAGGCGCCGAAGCCGCGCAGTTCGACGCGGTCGCCGCGCGCCATCGCCCCCGTGATCTCGTTGAGGATCGCGTCGACGATGTTCTCGATGTCACGTTGGTACAGGTGCGGGTTGCGCGCCGCCAAACGTTGAACCAGTTCTGATTTGATCACGACGCCGCCCCCTTAGCTACCGTGACGCGCCCCCCGCGAGGCTGCCCCTAATCGCCGGCTGTCATCTGCCAAATAGATACCAGACCGTCAACCGACCGCCGCTCGCCCAAAGTCGCGCCCCAAACCGCCCCGACCACATCGGCGGCCATACTCTTCAGTTTGAAGCCGGCGAAACCGGCGCTCGGCGTGTAGTCGCGCACCGGCAGATTTTTCGGCACGGCCTTGTTGGCGTTCAACCAAGCGATGGCCTCGCGCTCGCCGCCGAGTGCGTCGGCGAGTTTGAGCGGAAGGCTCTGTCGGCCGGTGAAGATGCGCCCGTCGTCGACGCGCGCCAGTTCGTCGTCGCTCATGCCGCGACGCTCGCGCACGAGGCCTTTGAACCAGGCGAAGGAATCGTCGATGACGGCGGCGATGGCGGCGCGCGCGGCGTCGCTGGTCGGCTCCAACCCGTTCGGAACCGCCTTCAGCGGCGAGGATTTGATCGTCTCATATTTGACGCCGAGCTTGTCGAGCAACCCCGAGACATTGGGATATTCAGCCAGCACGCCGATCGAGCCGATCAGCGAGGTCTGGCGCACATAGATGCGGTCGGCCGCCAGCGCCGCGATATAGGCCCCCGACGCGCCGAGCGCACCAACCACGGCGACCGTCGGCCTCTTCGCCTCGACACGGCGGATCTCGTCATAGAGGCGCTCGGCGCCCTCGGTCGTACCGCCGGGGCTGTCGATGTCGAGGATCAGCGCTCGCGCGTTCGATTTGCCGATGGCGCGCAACGCCGCGATCGTGCTGTTGTCGCCGGTGATGAGACCGGTGATGCGCAGCTTGGCGATGTGGTCGCGCCCGCCGCCGAAGCCGACATAGCGCAGCCCCAGCCCCAATATGGCGAGCGCGGCGACGACGAAAGTCAGCCCGCGCCAGAATCTCACCTGCCGCGACAATCGACGGCGATCCAGCAAATAATCCGCGGAAACCGACACTCAGCGCCTCCTCGTCAAACCGCGCAGGACGGCCTCTGCCCAGAAAGCTTTCGACTTCTGCCCAGAAAACTTCCGCCTTCTGGCCATAATTCCTGAAGGCGTCAACGTTACCACGACTGGCCGACTTCGCAAGCGCCGCTCACCAGCGCGAGAAACGGCGCTCGACTTCGCGCAGGAACGCCTGGCGTTTGTCGGCGCGCGTATGGTTCATGTCGTGCAACGCGACATAATCGCAGGTCGCGCCGAGCCCGCAGGTGACGCGCAGCGAGCGCGTGACGAAGCGCCGGCAGGGATCGCCGGCGAGGAAAGTGTGCAACCGCGCGCCGCCATAAGTGCAGGCGACGCCGAGTTTCTTGATGTTGCGCAACGTCGGCGCGTAATTGCCGTTGTCGCTCAGATTGAAACTCACGCCTGGTATGAACACCTTATCAATGAAACCTTTCAAAATTGCGGGAAACCCCATGTTCCACACCGGGAACGAGAACGCGAGCGCGTCTGCCGCCAGCAACCGCTCGACATAGGGCGCAACGCGGGCGCGGTTGACCTTCACGTTGTGATAATCGAGGCGGTCTTGCTGCGACATCACTGGATTGAAGCCTTCCGCATTGAGGTCGCAATCGTCGATCTGATGGCCGCGCCCGGCGAGCGTCGTCACCAAGGTTTGATGAACCGCCGCGCCGAAACTGGTCGCCACAGGATGCGCGAACAGCACCAGCACGCGCATCAGGCCCTCGCCGCCGCCGCGCGCGCCTCAAGGCCGGGGAACAGATAGGTCTGGCCGGCCGAGACATCGAAGTTCGGATCTTCGAAGGCGATCATCTTGCCGGGATTGAGCAGGCCGCGCGGGTCGGTCTCGCGCTTGAAGGCGAGTTGGATGGCGTCGGTCTGCTTCATGCCGCCCTCCTCCAGCGTATAGCGGTGCGGGTTGAAGACGAACGCGCCCATCGCCTCGTGGTCGGCGATGATGGCGTTGAGCCGCTCCTCGCTGGTGAAGCGCACCAGCGGCAGCCCCGCGAATTCGATGCGGCCATTGAAGCGGATGAACTCGAAATGACCGATCATCTCGCCGGCGTATTTGTGCAGAATTGCACGCGCCCGTTGCATCGGCAGCCCCTCGCCGTAGCGAACTTGCAAATAGGTGATGGCGGGATCGACGCGCAGCGCGCGCAGCGTCGTGTGGTTCCAACTCAATTCGTAATTGGGCGGCAGACCCTTCAGCGTTTCCGCCGCGGCACGGCTGGAATCGAGCAGCACCTTGGCCTTCCACGGCTTGGTGAAGGCGTAGAAGGCGTCGAGCGCATGCGGCGCGATCATCGCCAGCACGACGCTCGCGCCTTCCGGGATCAGCTTGCGGTGACGCAGGAAATAGCTCTGCGGCGCGGGCGCTGCGACGGCGGTGATGAGCTTCTTCAGGATGCCGTCCTGCGCCCCGAGCGCCGCGCCATAGGCCGCCGCCGCGTCGAAATCCTCGAAGCCGAGGATCACGTCGACCCAATCGTAGCGCGCCGCCAACGGCATCTCGACTTCGGTGATGACGCCATTGGTGCCGTAGGCGTGGATCGCCTTGTGCAGATCGGCGCCGGTGAGTTCCAGCGCGCGCGGGCTCTCCTCCATCGTCATCACGCGCAGGCGGTTGACATTGCCGAAATCGCGCAAGCCGCCCCAGGTGATGGAGCCGACGCCGCCGGAGCCGCCGGCGACGAAGCCGGCGACCGAAGCGGTGGCGCGCGTCGAGGGAAACATGCGCAATTCCTGCCCGCTGGCGGCCAGCGCCTTGTCGATTTCGATCATCAGCGCGCCGGGCTCGCAGACGACGCGGCCGTGCCCGATCTGCTTGACGCGGTTCATCTCGATGAGGTTGAGCAACACGCCGCCGTTGAGCGGCATCGCCTGCCCGTAATTGCCGGTCGCGCCGCCGCGCGGGGTGACGGGAACGCCGAACTTATAGGCCGCCGCCAGCACGGCGCGCACCTCGTCCTCGGTCTGCGGCGTCACCATCAGGTCGGCGCTCACATGCTCCAATTCGCGTTTGAGCACCGGCGAATACCAGTAGAAGTCGCGGCTCTTCTGTTTGACCAGCGTCGGATTGTCCTCGACCTTGAGGCCGCCAATGGCAGCGCTGAAGCCGGCGATGTCATAGCCGCCCGTCATGGCGAAAGTCCCTCAACAGCATCGAGATCTGAGTAGGCGGGCGGCGCGGCGTCGAGCGCGACGCCGTTTCGCACCACGACGCGATCGGCCTGCGGGCGCGACAACAGTTCCGTGAAGTCGCGCGCCTGCGTCAGGATGATGTCGGCGGGCTCGCCGACGGCCAGGCGCGGCGGCGCGATCCCCATCGCCCGCGCCGGCGCGGCCGACACCGTCTCGGCCCAGTCGGCGAACGGGTAATCCAGATGCAGGATGCGCACGCCCTCGCGCCACACCTCCAGCATGTCGAGATCGCCATAAGCGTAGAAGGGATCGCGGGTGTTGTCGCTGGCGATCAGCGTCTCGACGCCCGCCGCCTTCAACTCGTGCAACGCGGTGACGCCGCGCCAGCGCGGCGTGCGCCCGGCATGGCGATCTTGCAGAAACAGGTTGCACATCGGCAGCGAGACGACGGCGATATTCGCCCGCGCCACCTTCTCGATGACGCGGGCGCGCTCGTCGTCGTCCTGGCGCGCCAGCGAGCAGCAATGGCCGGCGAGAACCTTGCCGGCAAAGCCGCGCCGGATCGCCGCATCGGCGATGGCGCCGAGCGTGCGCGCCTGCGGGTCGGCGCTCTCGTCGACGTGGAAATCGAGATCCCAGCCGCGGCGCTCGGCGAGCCCGAACAGCGCGTCGAGCGCCTCTTGCAGGCCGGGAATCATATAGGTGACGGCGCCGACCAACTTCGAGCCATGCGCTGCGACCACTGCCTCGATGGTCTGCATATGGCCGGGCGCGAACATCACGTCGACGCCGAACAATGGCGAGGCTTGCAGATCGATGCGGCCCTGCCAGCGCTGGCGGGCGGCCGCGAACACCGGAAACGAGATTTCCGCCTGCGGGCCGACGCTGTCGAGATGCGTGCGGATGGCGCGCGTGCCGCGCGCATAGGCGCAGGCGAGCGAGAACTCCATGCGCGCCGCGACGTCCTCAGCGCTCCACTTGGCGCTGCGATCATTCATGACGGCGGCGATGGCGCCGGGAAAATCGCCGCTCGGGTTGGGCGCGCGCCGCCAGATATGGCCCTTGTCGAGATGCGTATGTGCGTCGACGAAGGCCGGCAAGGCGATGCGGCCGGCCAGCGGCAGCCGTGGCGCATCGCCAAAATCCTGCGACCCCGCAGGCGCAATGGCGCCGATGCGGCCTTCATCGACCAGGATGTCGACGCGGCCAAAACCTTGCGCGTCGAGCGGCGCCTCGGCGCCGAGCAGGCGCGCATCGGCCGCCAGCCAGCGCTTCATCCTGGCGATGCGGTAAGCCGGGCTCACGATTCCCGGCTCCGCGCGCTATCGTGCCAGCGATGCAGCAGGAGGTAGGAGATGGCGCTCAGCGCCAGATAGATGAAGATGCCGGTCAGCGAGATCAGCACCAGCGCCGCGAACATGCGCGGAATGTTGAGGCGATAGCCGCTCTCGATGATGCGGAAGGCAAGGCCGGAGCCGGAGCCTGCCGAGCCGGCGGCGATCTCGGCGACGATGGCGCCGATCAGCGCCAGGCCGCCGCCGATGCGCAGCCCGCCGAGAAAATAGGGCAGCGCCGAGGGCACGCGCAGCCACAGCAACTGCCGCCCGCGCGAGGCGCGATACATCTGGAACAGATCGAGCAGGTTGTGATCGACCGAGGACAGCCCGAGCGCGGTGTTGGCGAGGATCGGGAAGAACGCCACCAGGAATGCGCACACCAGCACCGCGCCGCCGGAATCGAGATAGACCAGCAGCAGCGGCGCGATCGCGATGATCGGCGTCACCTGCAAGATGACGGCGAAGGGAAAGAACGCCTCCTCGATCACCTTGAAGCGCGCAAACAGCATCGCCAGCAGCGTGCCGCCGATGGTGGCCGCGACCAGCGCCTCGACGGTGATGCTGAGCGTCACCATGAGCGAGCGGCCGAGCACGATGCGGTCGTGAAACAGCGTCGTCAGCACAAGGCTCGGCGCCGGCAGGATGACGGGCTCGATGTGGTTGATGCGCACCACCGCTTCCCACGCGATGAGCGCGCCGACGAGCGCCAGCGTCGGCAGCAGGTAGCGCCTGAGTTTTACCTGGTTCAATGCGCAGCGGGCTCCATGTTCATCGCCCGGTGCAACGCCGCCGAGGTCTCGCGGCAGCACTCGGCGTAGAGCGGCGACAGCCGGAAATCCTCTTCGCGCGGCAGCGGTTGCGGGATCGCCACCTCCGCCACCACCCGGCCCGGCCGCGGCGCCATGATGACGATGCGGTCGGAGAGATAGACGCTCTCGTAGACGGAATGGGTGACGAACACCACCGTCGCATCGAGTTCGCATTTGAGCGCCACGAGATCGTCGTTGAGCTTGTTGCGGGTGATCTCGTCAAGGGCGGCGAACGGTTCGTCCATCAGCAGGATCGCTGGCCGCGTCACCAGCGCGCGGGCGATCGAGACGCGCATCTTCATGCCGCCGGAGAGTTCGCGCGGATAGGCGTTGGCGAACGCCGCGAGCCCCACCTTGGCGAGCGCCTCCATGACCGCCGGCTTCGCCTGCGCCCGCGCGCGACCCTTCAGGCGCAGCGGCAGCCAGACATTGGCGAACACCGTCGCCCACGGCATCAGCGTCGGCTCCTGGAAGACGAAGCCGAGTTCAGGGTCGCTCTGGCTCCAGTTGATCCGGCCGCTCGAGGCCGAGGTGAGGCCGGCGAGCAGGCGCAAGACCGTCGATTTGCCGCAGCCGGAGGGGCCGAGCAGCGACAGGAACTCGCCGCGCCTGACCTCCATGGCGACGCCGGCGAGCGCCGTGGTGCCGTTGGCGAAGGTCTTGCCGACGCCTTCGAGCCTGACCAGGCGCGTTGCCTCGGCGGCCGCCGCGCGCTCGCCGGTGGGCGCGGGCGCCGCGCTCATTTGCGCTGCGCTCACTTCGGCCTCAGATCGAGCCCGACGCCCTTATTGACGAATTGCAGGGTGTAGACCTTCTTGTAGTCGAGGTCGGCCGGCTCGACCTTCGCCTTGACCATCTTGTCGTAGAAATCCTTCATCCGCGCGTCGGTCATGGCGCCGATGCCGAGCTTCAGCGTATCGCCGGAATCGATCAGGCCGTATTGTTTGATCTTGCCGATGGAGAAGGCGATCTGGTCGTCGGTCATCTCCGGATTGTCTTTCTTAATCAGCGCGTTGGCCTTAGAGTTGTCGCCGTAGAGGTAATGATACCAGCCGATCGCCGAGGCGTCGACGAAGCGCTGCACCACGTCTGGCTTCTTGGCGATGACGTCGGCGCGGGTTTCGATCGTCGTCGCATAGGTGGAGAAGCCGTAATCGGCGAACAAGAAGATATTGGGCTTGAAGTGGCCCATCTTCTCCACCGCATACGGCTCGGAGGTGATGAAACCCTGCTGGATGGAGTGCTTGTCCGCGATGAACGGCTGCGGGTTGAACGTATAGGGGCGGACATTGGCCTCCTTGAACCCGTAAGCCTGCTCCATCCATTGATAATAAGGCGCGCCCCTGGCGATATAGGCCGGGGAATTGACGAGATCGGTGAATTTGTCGAGCCCGACGCCGGGATGCGACATGACGATTTGCGGATCTTTCTGGAAATGCGCGGCGACGACGACGATTGGCACGTGATGCTGCAGCGCGTCAAACGCTTCGATGAAGTCGGCGCCCATGTAGAAATCGAGTTTGCCGGCGGCGAGCAGGATAATGTTGGCCGCCTGCGGGCCGCCCTGCACAATCTCGACGTCGAGCCCGTATTTGGCGTAGGTGCCGTCGGCGACCGCCTGATAATAGCCGCCGTGCTCGGCCTCGGCGAGCCAGTTGGTGCCGAAGCGCACCTTGTCCAGTGCAAAAGCGGAAGTCGCCACCATGCTGAGGCCTACAGCAAGCCAGACGCCCGTCAGTTTCATCGCGTACGCTCCTTGGGCAGACAATGCCGGTCTGATCGCCAGCAACTGCGGCGCCATCATCATTCTTGCGTGAAGCGCTGGCAAGAGGTAACCCAGCGGCGCGACATCGTTTCGAGAGGCGCCGCGCTTTGCGCAGACTGAACCCCAACACGATCCACCCGCCGTTCGCCAACTACGCCCACGCGGTCGAGATCGACCCGGGCGCGCGCTACGTGTTCTGTTCCGGGCAACTGGGCGTCGGACGCGACGGCGCCGTGCCGGAGAGCGCCGAAGCGCAGGCGCGGCTGTGTTTCCGCGCCATCGTCGCTGTCCTCGGCGAGGCCGGGATGACGATGGCCGATGTGGTGCGCATCAACGCCTACGTCAGCGCCGCCGAACATTTGGGCGGCTACATGAAGGTCCGTGATGAATTCGTAGGCGCCCCGCCGCCGGCCTCGACGCTGCTCATCGTGCAGGGCTTCTCGCGGCCGGAGTTCAAGGTCGAAATCGAGGCGATCGCGGCGCGCGCGGAATAGGTGGGGGTGACGGAATGGCGTCGAAATTCTGGTCCGACTGGAGCTGGCGCGATTTCGCCGCTGCCGACATGAGCCGCTATGTGGCCGTGCTGCCGGTCGCCGCGACCGAGCAGCATGGGCCGCATCTGCCGGTCGGCGTCGACAATTATATCAACCAGGGCCACTTGGAGCGCGCCGTCAAGCTGACCCCCGACGATATGCCGGCGCTCTATCTGCCGATCCAGGCGATCGGCAAATCCAACG
>DATNDU010000039.1:0-14897 GCA_035606915.1 Roseiarcus sp.
GGAGATTTTCGCCTCCGCCAGCGCCGGGGCCAGCTTCTGGCCGGCAGCCGACGCCGCGCCTGAGGGCTTGCGGCGCAAGGCGCGGGCGGCGGCGCGCTCGGCGCGGCGCGGCGGCGGCGGAGCGCTGCTGTTCGAGGCCGAAATCGAGCATCGCGAGCGCGAGCGCGCCCGTGAGGAGAACGCGCTGCGCCAGGCGATTCGCGACCGGCGGATCGGCTGCGCGTTTCAGCCCAAATTCGATTTCCGCGCCAACGCCATCGATTCGCTCGAAGTGCTGATGCGCTGGCTCGACGAGGACGGCGTCTGGTCGAGCCCGGGCAACCTTATCTCGCTCGCCGACGAAGCCGGGCTCATCACCGAGATCACGGCGCTGGTGTTCGAGGAAGCGCTCGCCTCGCTCGACGCGATCAACGACGCCTTCGGCCGCAACGTCCACCTCGGCTTCAACATCGCCGCCAGGCTCGCCTGCGACACCCGCTTCATGCGTGGCTTCCTGGAGCGGCTGGCGGCGAGCGGACAGGCGCAGCGCTTCATGCTGGAGATCACCGAGGAGGCGTTCCTGCCCTCGGGCCAGTTCCAGGCGCGCGTGCTGCCGATGATCCGCGAGATCGGCGCGCATCTGTCGATCGACGATTTCGGCGCCGGCTATTCCTCGCTGGCGACGCTGGCCGACATCACCGCCGACGAGGTCAAGGTCGACCGTTCGCTCATCATCGACATAGACAAGCGGCCGCGCAGTCAGAGCCTGCTGAAGGCCATCGAGTCGATTGGCGAGGCGCTGGCGACGGAGGTCATCGTCGAGGGCGTCGAGACCGAGGCGGAGTTCGTCTATCTGCGCGACCACACTCGAATCCGCGTCGCGCAGGGCTATTATTTCGGCAAGCCAATCCTGCTGAGCGGCGTCGCCGGCGGTGTGGCGGCGCGCGCGCAGAGCAAAGCCGCTGTCCTCGCGCCGCGCTTTTCGCGCCCGCGCCAAGAGCCCGGTTGAGCGGCGCGGCTGACCTACTCAGGCGGCGTTCCTACGGGACGGCGCGCCGAACAGCCCCGGCGCGGGAGCGATCCGTTGCGCCGGGCGCCAAACGGCCGCATGGTTTCGACTCACGATCGCCACGATGAAGCAGCGAGGCGTCGCGCGATCCGGCTTGGGTCATGTTCGCGGGCGCCTGTTGCAACTTTAGCGCAGGGCGACACGAAAGCTTGGCTTTCCCTAAATGTTCTTGCCGTTTCTTCTGCACAGCCTGAATCTCCGTTGAGAGAATCGCAAGCGGGAAAAGTTTCCATGTTCGGAGGGCTGGCCAAGCGGCGAATCTGTTTGATCTCTTTTGCGACTGTTGCTTGCGTGCTGGTCGACGCCTCGTTGATGAGCCTTGAAAAGGCAGCGGCGGCGGAGCCCGCGCCCGCTGCCACATTGACCGGCGACTGGGGCGGCCTGCGGACCAAATTGCACGACATGGGCATCGACATTACCGGCGGGTTCAAGGTCGAAGGCGTGGGGAATGTCTACGGCGAGTTGCCCAAACATTGGGCGCAGGCGGGCGAATTCGACGTCGGCGCAACTCTGGACACGCAGAAGCTTTGGGGCTTGGCGGGCGGCGTGCTGCAAACGACGGTGACCATCCGCGAAGGCGAGCCGCCACCGGGCGACTTGCTTCAGCAATCCGCTGAAGTTTACGGGCGCGGCAATATCGCGCGGCTGACGGAGTTCTGGTACCGGCAGAAGTTGTTCAATGACAAATTGACGATCAAATTCGGCCGCATTCCGCAAGGCGACTTCGATAATTCTTCCTGTGACTTCATGAACCTGACGTTTTGCGGCGCGCCCGGCGGCAACATCGTCGGCAATTACTGGTACAATTGGCCGATCGCGCAATGGGCGGGCTGGGCGCGATACGACTTCGGCGATTACGACGTGATGGCCGGCGTCTACGAAACCAATCCGCGCGACCTCGATCTGCAATTCTCGCCCGGCTGGTTCTGTTGCGCGACCGGCGCGATGGGACATTTCGAAATCGGCTGGACGCCGCAATTCGGCCCGCAAAAGCTCGTCGGCCATTACCAGGCCGGCGTATGGGACGACACTTCCGGCGGACCCGACGTTCTCATCGGCGCCAACGGCCAACCCTTTTCTCTGACCGGCTTACAGCCGCTGCATCGGGCCAATCGGTTTGGCTTTTATGTGCAGGGTCAGCAGCAAATCACCGGCAGCGCAACCTATGATCGGGACTCCGGCTGGAAGAACAACCACGGCCTCAACGTGTTCTTCGATTTCGTGCAGGCCGATCGTGCGACCTCGACGCTCGACAATCAGGTCAACGCCGGGCTGACCTATGTCGGCGCATCGCCGCAGCGGCCCAACGACGCGATCGGGCTGGCGGTCGGGCGCACCCAGTACAACAGTCGCGCCGCCGATTCGATTTTGCTTGCGACTCCTGGGGTCCAGGTTCCGCAAGCAGAATATCCGATCGAGGCGTTTTACAGTTTCCAGGCGACGCGTTGGTGGGACGTGCGACCGGACTTCCAGTACGTCATCCATCCCGGGGGTTACACGAAGATCGGCAACGAAGCGCTGCTCGGAATTCGCACAGATGTCAAGTTCTGAGTTCAACCGCCGAAACGCCTGGGAGTCACGGCGCGCCGCTGCGGGCGCCGAGGACGATCGGCTGGCCATGCGGCGTCGCCTCAGCCGCCTCCAGCCAAGCCTGCGCCAGCGCCGCCAATTCCTCGCGGGTCGCAGCGCCTTTGCCGGCGATGAGGCCCTCCAGCGCCTCCAGCCAGTTCTCGTAAGACCCACGCTCGGGAAAGCGGGCGATTTCAGCGCTCAGCGCAGCAGTCCATTCGCGCCACGAGAACAGGCCGCGCTCGTGCAGCGCCAGCACCATTGCGAACACTTGCGCGTGCCAGGGCTCGGTGAAAACTTTCGGCTCAGGCGGGTTCAAGATAGGGCTCGAAAGCATCGATGGTCACCGTGGAGTGGGCGTCGCCCTCGGGCCCCCAAAGCTCGCGGGCGCTGAAGCGGACGGTGTAAAGCCATTGCGGGTTCTCGCCTCGGGCGTGCGCATTGGCGTCGGGGAACACGAACGCCCCGCGCACCGCCGTCACCTCGCCCTGGCGCCCGCGCGCATAGCGCGGCAGCCGCGTATGTCCGGCGGGATTGATTATCCGCGCCCGCACCGGCGCGCCAACGGCGAAGGCGGCGGCAGCGGCGGGCGGCCGATCGTATCGCGTTCCCTTCGCGATGCCCTCGGCGATCCGCGCCGGCGTCACTTGGCGCGGCGGCGGCTGCGGCATGGCGAGCGGACGCCCGGACGCCAATTCCTCCGCCGAGACCATGCCATGCGCGACGACCAGTTTCTCCAACGCGGTGATCCAGACGTCATAGTAAGTCTTGGCGAGATATTGCCCCGGCGGCTGGTTTTCACGCACCGATCGGCTTTCGTCGAGCGACCATAAGCCGCAAGCCCCGGCGGCGACCGTTACGGCGCAGGCGCGGCGCTCCCAGTCCGTATGGAACACCGGTTCGTCGCGCTCGGGCGCGAGAGCGCCGAAGCCCATCATGCCGCCGAGATCGTGGCCGCCGTTCATAGCGCGGCCCCGGCAGCGCCGCTCGGCGCGGCCTCGGCGGGCAGCGCCAGGCCGGTTCCGATCATGCTGTCGCGGGTGACGAGCCCCGCCAGCCGCTCCTCGCTCCAGCCCTGCGTGCCCCGCGGGCGCTCGGGGATGACGAGATAGCGCATCTCGGCCGTCGAATCCCAGACGCGGACCTCTGTGTCTTCAGGCAGCGTCACACCGAATTCGGCGAGCACGGCGCGCGGTTCGATCACCGCGCGCGAGCGATAGGCGTGCGACTTGTACCACACCGGCGGCACGCCGAGCACCGGCCAGGGATAGCAGGAGCACAAGGTGCAGACGACGACGTTATGCACGCCGGGGCCATTCTCCACCGCCGCCATATGCTCGCCCTGGCGACCGCCGTAGCCGAGTTCGGCGATCGCCTGCGTCGCGTCGGCGCGCAGGCGCTCGCGGTAGGCGGGATCGACCCAGGCGCGCGCCACTACGCGCGCGCCGTTGCGCGGACCGATCTTGGTTTCGTAGGTCTCGACGATGGCGTCGAGCGCGGCGGGGTCGATATAGCCCTTCTCGGTCAGCAGCGTCTCCAGGGCGCGCACGCGGGCGGCGACCTCGGTGAGTTCGGAGTGGTCGTGGTCATCGGACATGGCGCGAGCCTAGCGCGCTGGCGGGCGGCGTCAATCGAGTTCCGTCACCCGCCCGTCGCGGATCGTCACCCGGCGGTCCATGCGCGCGGCGATCTCCATGTTGTGCGTGGCGATCAGCGCCGCCACCCGGCTCGCCTTCACCAGCGAGGACAGCGTCGCAAACACGTGGTCGGCGGTCTTCGGATCGAGATTGCCGGTCGGCTCGTCGGCCAGCAGCAGGCGCGGCGCGTTGGCGATGGCGCGCGCGATCGCCACCCGCTGCTGCTCGCCGCCCGAAAGCTCGGTCGGGCGATGGCGCGCCCGCGCCTCCAGCCCGAGGTAAGCGAGCAGCTCGCGCGCCCGCGCGCTCGCCTGCTCGCGCCCCAACCCGGCGATCATCTGCGGCAGCGCGATGTTCTCCAGCGCCGAGAACTCCGGCATCAGGTGGTGGAACTGATAGACGAAGCCGATATGGGTGCGCCGCAGCGATGTGCGGGCGTTGTCCGACAGCACGCGCGTCGGCTGGCCGGCGATATAGACCTCGCCGGCGTCCGGCGTCTCCAACAGGCCCGCCAGATGCAGCAGCGTCGATTTGCCGGCCCCCGAGGGCGCGACCAATGCCACCGCCTCGCCCGGCCATAGCGCCAGTTCGGCCCCCGCAAGCACCTCGACCGCGGCCTCGCCGGCGCCGTAGCGGCGCGACAGGTTCTCCAGATAAAGCGCTGGCGTCTCACTCATAACGCAGCGCCTCGACGGGATCGAGACGCGCCGCGCGCCAGGACGGATAGATCGTCGCCAGCAGCGACAGGATCAGCGCCATCGCCACCACCGCAACGACATCCGTGGTCTCGATGCGGCTCGGCAGCCCGGAGAGATTGTAGATCTCGGCCGGGAACAGGTTGACGCCGGTGAGCCAGCTTAGGAAACGCCGCAGCGGCTCGACATTGTGGGCGACGATCAGGCCGACGATGAGGCCGACGAAGGTGCCGGCGAAGCCGATCGCCGCCCCGGTGATGAGGAAGATGCGCTGGATCGCGCCGCGCGTCGCCCCCATCGTGCGCAGCACCGCCACCGCCCGCGCCTTGTCCTGCACCAGCATGATGAGGCCGGAGATGATGTTGAGCGCCGCCACCAGCACGATCAGCGACAGAATGACGAACATCACGCTCGCCTCGACCGATAGCACGTCGAAGAAGGTGCGGTTGGTCTCGCGCCAATCGGTGTCGATCATCGGCCGCTGCTCGGCGGCGTCGATGGCCGGGCGAAGGCGGTCGATGTGATCGGGATCGTCGACATAAACCTCGATGACATTGGCCTGGCCATCGAGATTGAAGAACGTTTGCGCGTCGCTCAGCGGCATGAAAATGAAGGAGCCGTCGAAATTGGCCATGCCGACCTTGAAGATCGCCGCCACATTATAGGCCTTCATGCGCGGCGTGACGCCGAACGGGGTGTCGGCGCCGTGCGGGGTGATGAGGGTGATCTTATCGCCGGTGCGCAGGCTCAGATGCTCGGCCAACTTCGCCCCGACCGCGACGCCCTCGCCCTTATCGAAGCCGTCGAGCGTGCCTTGCGTGAGATGGCCGGCGATGCCCGGCAGGCGCTTGAGGTCTTTTTCCAGAATGCCGCGCACCAGCCCGCCCGACTGGCCATATTGCGAGGAGGCGAACACCTGGCCTTCGACGATCGGCAGCGCCAGCTTGACGCCGGGAACCTTGGCGACGCGCGCGGTGACGGCGGCGTAATCGGTCAGCGGCGTCTCCACCCCTTGCAGGAAAATATGCCCGTTGAGGCCAATGATCTTGTCCATGAGATCGAGCCGGAAGCCGTTCATCACCGCCATCACGACGATGAGCGCCGCGACGCCGAGCACGATGCCGGCGAAGGAGAACCCGGCGATGACCGAGATCGAGCCCTTGGCTCGCCGCGCCCGCAGGTAGCGCAAGGCGACGAGCCATTCGAAGGCCCCGAACGGCCGCGAGCCCGGCCGCGCCACGGCCGCGGGGCCGGATTCGAGCGTGGAGGCGGTCAAGAGGCGGAACTCGCGAGATAGCGCACGCTCTGCGTCTTCCGGCTTCCCTGTCCCCGCAAGCGGGCAGAGGCAAGCGGCCGGCCTACGTGCGCCATCTTCAAGCGACTCCGCCGATCTTGGCGATCGCCGCATCGAGGCTCGCCATCTCGCGTTCACCCGTCCGGCGGTTCTTGATCTCGACCTTGCCCTCGGCGAGCCCCTTCGGCCCGACGATGACCTGCCAGGGCAGGCCGATGAGGTCCATCGTCGCGAATTTCGCGCCGGGGCGCTCGTCGCGGTCGTCGTAGAGCGCCTCGCGGCCGGTTTTGGCGAGACTGGCGACGATCTTGCCGCAGGCCCCGTCACAGCCGGCGTCGCCGACCTTGAGGTTGATGACGCCGACATCGAACGGCGCGGCGGCCTCTGGCCAGATCATGCCGGCTTCGTCATGGTTGGCCTCGATCAGCGCCGCGGCGAGCCGGCTCGGGCCGATGCCGTAGGAGCCGGAATGCACGACGTGCTCGCGCCCGTCCGGCCCGTTGACCACCGCTTTCATCGGCTTGGAATATTTCGTGCCGAAGTAGAAAATATGGCCGACCTCGATGCCGCGCGCGGAAATGCGGCTGGCCTCCGGGATGGCGGCGAAAGCGGCCGCGTCGTGCTTCTCGGAGGTCGCGGCGTAAGCGGAAGTCCATTTGTCGAACACGCCCTGCATGGCGGCGCGGTCGTCGAAGTTCACGTCCGCCGGCGGCGCGGCGAAGCCCAGGTAATCCTTGTGGCAGAACACCTCGCTTTCGCCGGTGGCGGCCAGAATGATGAATTCGTGGCTGAGGTCGCCGCCGATCGGGCCGGTGTCGGCGACCATCGGGATCGCGGTCAGGCCGAAACGCGAAAAGGTGCGCAGATAGGCGGCGAACATCTTCATGTAGCTGTGGCGCGCCCCCTCGGCGTCGAGGTCGAAGGAATAGGCGTCCTTCATCAGGAACTCGCGCGAGCGCATGACGCCGAAGCGCGGCCGCACCTCGTCGCGGAACTTCCACTGGATATGGTAGAGGTTCAGCGGCAGATCCTTGTAGGAACGCACGCTGGCGCGAAAAATCTCGGTAATCATTTCCTCGTTGGTCGGCCCGAACAGCATGTCGCGCTCGTGGCGATCCCTAATGCGCAGCATTTCCTTGCCGTAATCGTCGTAGCGCCCGCTCTCGCGCCAGAGATCGGCCGATTGCATCGTCGGCATCAAGAGTTCGATGGCGCCGGAGCGGTTCTGCTCCTCGCGGATCACCTGCTCGATCTTCTTCAGCACCCGCAGGCCCAGCGGCAGCCAGGCGTAGATGCCGGCCGCCTCCTGGCGGATCATGCCGGCGCGCAGCATGAACCGGTGCGAGACGATCTCCGCCTCCTTCGGCGTTTCCTTGAGGATGGGCAGGAAATAGCGGGAAAGGCGCATTGGAGCTCGGGGGATTGGCGAGGGCGTTGCGCCTAATGGACAAATTGCGCGGAAAGAGCAAGGCGGGCGGGGCGACTTCGAAACTCATGTCCGATCAGGTCACGACCATCCCGAAGTCCAAACACGTCCGCCACCGCGGCGCGGTCGCGGACGCCGACATGGCGCGCCTCAACCTCGCGACCCTGACCTTCCTCGGCCTCGCCACGCTCCGCAACCGCCGCCCTACCCCCGCCCCGCCGCAATTATCGCCCCGGCGCCGCGCTTTTGCACCAGCACCGCTCGCGCTAAGCCGCCGGCCGGCGGCAGCGCCAGTGTCTCGGCGGCTCCGTCCCAAGTCCCGACCCGCAGCAGCCGCTTGACCACATTGCGATGCGGAAGCGTGCGCCCGGCGTTCTCGCCGCGCCCCACCGCAACCTCCAGCACCCGGGGGTCATAAAGCGCCAGCCAGACGTCCGCCGCCCCGCCCGGCGCGCTGCCTGCGCCAATGGCGACCGAGCCGCCGCCCAGCGTCACCGAAGGCCCCGAAGCGCCGCGATCGGCCTTCGTCGCCAGCGCCTCGACTTCAGCCACGTCGTCGCCGACGCCGGCGGCGCGGCCGTTGACCACCACCTCCGGCGTATAGACGCTGGCCTCGCCGAGCGAGCGCGCATAAGCATATTGTCGCTGCGTGAACTCGGGGCGGCCGAAGGTGTCGCGCCAGCCGAGCCGGTCCCAATAGGTGACGGCGAAGGTGAGCGCCAGCCAATCGGCGCGATCGGCGTAGCGCACCAGCGCGGCGTTGGCCGGCGGGCAGGACGAGCAGCCCTGGCTTTGGAACAATTCTATCACCGCCGGCCGGCCGGCGTCGGCGGCCAGCGCCGGGGCGGCGAGCAGGGCAAAAGCCACGCCAAGAGCAATGCGCATCGACGACCTCCGGGTCGAAGGCGGTTCGCGTGGGCGTCGTCCCGTGTTACAGGCCGCCGCCGATGGCCCGCACCGATTTTACCACCCCCCGCCTTTGCCTCGACGACGATCTCGCCTGCGGTCGGGTCGTCACGCTGGCGGCCGACGCCGCGAACTATCTCGTCAACGTGCTGCGGCTAAAGCCCGGCGCGCGTGTGCTCGTATTCAACGGACGCGACGGTGAATTCGCCGCCGCGCTGGCCGGCGAGGGCCGCAAGCGCGCTCAACTTGTGATTGGCGAGAGGGTCCGGGCGCAGGAGCAGCCGCCGCCGGTGGATTATCTGTTCGCTCCGCTCAAGCACGCCCGCCTCGATTATATGGCGCAAAAGGCGGTGGAGATGGGGGCGCGCTCGCTGCGCCCAGTCCTGACCCGCCGCACGCAGGCGGCGCGCGTCAATCTGGAGCGGCTGGCGGCGAACGCCCGCGAGGCCTGCGAGCAATGCGGAATCCTTTGGCGCCCCGAGGTGTTCGCCCCGCAGCCATTGTCCGCGGCGCTGGCGCAATGGCCCGCTGACCACCTGTTGGTGTTCTGCGACGAGGACGCGGCCGTCGCCAATCCGCTCGCCGCGCTCGCCGCCGCGCCGCCAGCGCCGGGCGTCGGGCTGCTGATCGGCCCCGAGGGCGGTTTCGACGACGACGAGCGGGCGCAGATCGGCCGCCTGCCGCGGGTGTTGCGGCTCAGCCTCGGGCCGCGCATCCTGCGCGCCGACACCGCGGCGGTGGCGGCGCTGGCGCTCATCCAGGCGCATTTCGGAGATTGGCGATGAAGAGACTTCTCTGGCTCGCGCTGATCGCGCTCGCCTCGCCGGCTTACGCCTTCGACGAGGCGCGGCTGACCGCCGCCGCGCGGGCCGAGGAGGCGGCGCTTTCCGCCCGCCTCGGCGCCGCCGTGCTTGACACGGCGACCGGCCAGCTCTGGCGCTACCACGCCGACCAGCGCTTCCCGCTGGATTCCACGCACAAAGCGTTTTCCTGCGCGGCGCTGCTCGCCAAGGTCGACAACGGCGAGGCCTCGCTCAATCGGCGCGTGGTCTTCGTCGCCACCGACATCGAGCCCCATTCGCCGATCACCCAGGACAAGATAGCGCCTGCCTCGATGTCACTTTCCGAGCTTTGCGCCGCCGCGCTCGACGTCAGCGACAACACGGCCGCCAACCTCGTAATCGCCGCGCTCGGCGGTCCCGGCGGCGTCACCGCGTTCTTGCGCACGCTCGGCGACCAGACAAGCCGGCTCGACCGCACCGAGACCGAACTCAACGAGGCCGCCCCCGGCGACCCCCGCGACACCACCACGCCCGCCGCCGCCGTCGCCGACCTCGACAAAATCCTGCTCGGCGACGCGCTGAAGCCGGCGTCGCGGCAACGCCTCATGCAATGGATGATCGGCGACCGCGTTGCCGGGCCGCTGCTGCGGGCGGCGTTGCCGGAGGACTGGCGCATCGCCGACAAGACCGGAGCCGGCGGCCACGGCTCGCGCGGCATCGTCGCCGTCCTCTGGCCGCCCAACGGCGCGCCCTGGCGACCGCGATCTACCTCACCGACACCGCCGCCTCGATCCAGGCGCGCGACGCGGCGATCGCGCGCCTCGGCGCGGCGCTGGTGCAAGCCATCGCGCCGGAGCCACGGCCGCGATAGCGCCCGGCGCGATCGAGATCGCCGCGCGTCGCCTCTCGCTGCCGCAGAGGACGGTTGCCTAGCCTCTGGTTGTACTTGAATTAACTATATTACCGCCAAATTAGTACAGATTTTATACAACCGCGTAATTGGTTTCTTAAGCCACGACTTTTATTGTCGCCATCGAACTTCGGTGGCCGCGATGAGCATTAGATTTCCCATTATTCTTCCCGAGAGGATCGCCAGCGCGGCGTCACGATTTCGCCGATGCGAGCGCGCCGCGACAGCGATCGAATTCATCTTCGTGGCGCCGATCATCATCGCCATTGTGCTCTGCATGCTACAGGTGGCGGTGATCTTCGTCGCCCAATCCTACCTGGACGCCATGGCTGAGGACGCCATGCGCACGGTGCTCACCAACAACGCCTATGCGCTACAGCAATCGCAGTTCAAGACCGCGGTTTGCGCCAACGTCACCGCGCTGTTCAACTGCAACAACCTGATTGTCGACCTGGAGGCCGCGCCGACCTCGGCCTCGGCGATAACGGCGGCGCTGCCACAGTTCAACTCCTCCGGCCAGTTGGTGAACCCGACCAACTTCAACGTCGGCGCTCAGAACACCCAGATGATCCTGACTTTGATGTATCAGTGGCCGGTCATCTCCGGTCCGCTGGGGTTGTCGTTCAGCAATATGGGTAACGGAACCTACCTGCTGGTCTCGACCCAGGTGTTCTACAAAGAGCCCTGCCTCAACTCCAACGGTTGCACGCAGGCGCCAGCGCAAAATGGTTGACATGCTCCACACTCTCGCCTGCCGATGGAGACAATGGCGCCGCGACGACGTCGGCGTCGCCGCAGTCGAGCTTGCCCTCGTCGCTCCCGTAGCGCTCGTCTTGCTGTCGGTCGGCGTCGCCGGCGGCCAGGCGCTTCAGATTTATCACAAGGTTGTGGTGACGGCGCACACCATCACCGATCTTGTCTCGCGCTCCCCGTACTCGCCCGACAGCAACACGCCAACCGCGGAAGACGTGTCGACGACGCAGATCCAAACGGATATGGCGATGTCGCAGATGACCATGTATCCGCACAGCGCCACGGCTCTTACAGCCGTGATGTCGCAGTTGCAGGTCAACGCGACCACCAATCAGGGAACGGTGGTCTGGAGCATTCCCTATAACGGCGCTAACCCATTGCCGATTGGAACCAAAATCGCCCTCGACCCCGCCTATGTCGCCGCTGGGGCAACCTATCTGCTGTACGGCCAGGTGAGCTATTCCTATCAGCCGTTCAACGGCATGCTGACGCTGCCCAGCATGACCCTGAGCGCGACGGAAATGCTGACCATTCGCAACGCGCCGCAGATCATTACCTACTAGTTGTCGCCAATCGGTGCTTCCGGCCGGCGATATCGTCAGCAATCCGTTAAAGCAACATCCCGGTATTTTTCGATCAAATAGCACAAACTTTTACGCGGCATTGTTAGCCTGATCGGCGCCACAAACCCGCTACGTCAAGCGACGGAGTAGTCTCGGATGTCCAGTTCTATGGGAAAGCGCCTGACCGACTTCCGCAATGCGCGCGGCGGCAACACGGCGATGATCTTCGCGCTCAGCGCGCCGGTGCTGATATTCGGCATCGCGCTCGCCATCGACTTCACCAACGCCACGATCGTCAGATCGAAGCTCAACGCCGCCGCCGACGCCGCCGCGCTCGCGGCGCTGACCCCAGCGATGATGCAGCAAAGCATTCCCGTCGCCCAGGCGGCCGCCGTCTCGATGTTCAACGCCCGCGCCGACGGGTTGGGATCGCTGGTCACCGGACAGACCAACGTTACGGTGACGATCACCAATCCCAACGGCAACGCCGGCATCCGCGTCGTCAATGTCGCCTACAACGCGCAGAACAATACGATCTTCAGCGGCATTCTCAACACCAACTCGATGGGGATCGCCGGAACCTCCACCGCCCAGGCCTCCGTGCCGCCGAACATCAATTTCTATCTGCTGCTGGACAACTCGCCATCGATGTCGCTGCCCTCCACCACCGCCGGCATCGCTTCGATGATCGCCTATACGCCGACCCAGGACAGCGGCAACGGTTGCGCCTTCGCCTGCCATCAGGCGAGCGTCAACAACACCGACACGATGGGCAACCTCTGCACCGACGGGACGAAGCCGCAGTTTCCGATGTGCTATTCCAGCGGCAGCTCAAGCGGCAAAGTGCAGATCGCCAACCAGTACTGCACCAAAGACCCTAATTGCTCCACGACCGTGAACAATCAATATTCCAAGTACTCCGCCAAGGCGCAGATGGACAATTTTGCGATGGCGCGCAAATACAGCATACCCCTGCGCCTCGACGAGCTGACCACCGGCATCACGACACTGATGTCGACGGCCTACCGCTACCAGAATTCGGGCATCTATTCGACGCCACCGGTCTACCAGTTCGCCGCCTACTCGATGAATTCGTTGTGGTCGATCGGAAATCCCGCCAACACTCAGGTGATGGGTCTGACCAAGAGCTTCCAGAGCGGCTGGACCAGCGCGGCGTCGAACTTCGGCGTCATGCAGATGTGGGCGAATAACGCGACCTGCAATAGTTCTTCGTGCACCGGCGCCGGCAGTTCCGGCGACGTCGCCACCAACTACGACAACGCGATGAGCAGCATCAACTCCACTATGCCCAACCCCGGCAACGGCACCAACATCGTCGGCGACAAGCCGCAGTCGGTGTTGTTCTTCGTCACCGACGGCGTCGAGGACGAGGCGACGACCTCCTCGTGCAGTCAGGCGAAGGCCTCCGGCAACCGATGCCAGTCGACCATCGACCCGTCGCTATGCACCGCGATCAAGAGCCGCGGCATCAAGATCGCCATTCTCTACACCGAGTATCTACAGGTGCCGACGAACAAGTGGTATTCGCAGTGGATCGCGCCGTTCCAACCCGACATCGACGGGGCGCTCCAGTCCTGCGCCTCGCCCAATCTCTATTACCACGCCGCCGCCGACGCCAACCTTGGCACGGCGCTGTCGCAATTGTTCCAGGCGGTGGTGCAGAACGCTTCGCTCTCCAACTGAGCGCACCGCCGAACGAAGCGCCCTCCGCGAAGACAGCTTTGCGGAGGGCGGCGCTTTTCCAGGCCGCTATTCGACGAAGAAGTGCTCGTCGAGCCGCTTCAACTCATAAACCTCGGTGACGCGCACGCCGACGCAATGGCGCATCATCAAGCTCGCCAGCTCCGAGCCGTCGATCAGCACCACGCGCTTGGAGACGCGGGTGACGAAATCATAGGCGGTGGAGGGAAAATACGAGGTGGTCACGAACACGCCCTTGGTGGCGTGATGGCCCTCCAGCCCGCCGACGAAATCGCGCACCTCGCGGATCGGCACGCATCTTTCCTGCGCGAATCGCTTGGCCTGCACATAGACGACGTCGAGGCCGAGTTCGTCCTCCTTGATGACGCCGTCGATGCCGCCGTCGCCGCTACGCCCGAGCGTCTTGCCCATTTCGAGCTTGCCGCCGCCATAGCCCATGCGGCAAAGCAGCGCGACGATGAGGCGCTCGAAGAACGCCGGCGACAGCTCATGCACGCGCGACACCAGATCGCGCGCCAGTTGCGTCTGCAACTCGCCGTAGCTGGCCGAGATACGCTCCTCCGGCCGCTCCGGAAAATCGCATTCGGCGGCGGGGCCGGCGACGGGGTAGCGGTCGCGCCACGCCATGAACTCGGGGTAGCGCGCCAGCATGTTGACGTCGAGTTCGTTGACGCCCTCGGCGAGCAGCGCTCGCGCGCGCTCGGTGGCGCGCACATAGCCGCGCCGCGTCGGCTCGACCAGCCCGGCTTTGACCAGATAGCAGCGCGCCCAGTTGAGGCGGTTGGCGAAGATCGTCTGCTGCCCGCTCGGCACCAGCCGGCTAAGTTCCTCCGCGGGAACTCGCAGCGCTTTCGCAAGCTCCTCCTCGATGCGCGAAACATGTATCTCTTCGTATCTTTGACAAACGACACCCAGAGTCGGAAGCATCAATTGCTGGAAACTCGGCAGCGACATTACGTTCCTCACATACGAAACACCCCGAAGCGCGTCGGCTCGATCGGGGCGTTGAGACAGGCGGATAGGCTCAACGAAAGCACGCGGCGGGTCTCGGCGGGGGCGATGACGCCGTCGTCCCACAACCGGGCGGTGGCGTAATAGGGCGAGCCCTCGGTCTCGTAGCGGGAACGGATCGGCGCCTTGAACGCGGCCTCGTCGGCGGCGCTCCAACTGGCGCCTTTCGCTTCGATCGCGTCACGTCGGATGGTGGCCAGCACGCTCGCCGCTTGCTCGCCGCCCATCACGCTGATGCGCGCGTTCGGCCACATGAACAGGAAGCGGGGCGAATAGGCGCGCCCGCACATGCCGTAATTGCCGGCCCCGAAGGAGCCGCCGACGATCAGCGTAATCTTCGGCACCCGCGCACAGGCGACGGCGGTGACAAGCTTGGCGCCGTCCTTGGCGATGCCGCCGGCCTCGTATTTCCGCCCCACCATGAAGCCCGCGATGTTCTGGAGGAAGAGGAGCGGAATGCGCCGCTGGCAGCACAGCTCGATGAAATGCGCCGCCTTGAGCGCGCTCTCCGAGAACAGGATGCCGTTGTTGGCGACGATGCCGACGGGAATGCCCTCGAGATGGGCGAAGCCGGTGACGAT
>DATNDU010000212.1:0-22541 GCA_035606915.1 Roseiarcus sp.
CACCGTGCCAGTGACCAACGCCAGGTTCGGCACGATCAGCGTCGCGCGCTCGAAGGTCTCGATCTCGGTGGCGCGGGCGTTGATGCGGCGCACGAAACCCTGGTCCTGGCCGACCACCACCCAGTCGCCGACGCGGATGCCGCGCTCCCACAACAGGATCAGCCCGGAGATGAAATTGTTGGCGATGCCCTGGAGGCCGAAGCCGATGCCGACCGACAGGCCGCCGGCGATCCAGGTCAGCCGGTCGTAATCGAGGCCGAGCCGCGAGCTGCCGGCCAATAGCGCGACGACCACGCCGAGATAGCCGAAGATGGTGCGGACCGAATTCTGCACGCCGGCGTCGAGCTTGGTGCGCGGCAAGTAGCGATCGCTGAGCCAAGTCTGCACGGCCCGCGTTGCGCCCAGGATGACAACGAAGAGGACAATCGCCGCCACCGCCGAAGAGATCGACAGATTGACTCCGCCGATGCTGACGCCGAAATAAGCGTTGCGCAGCGTCGCCGCCAAGTCCTGGCTCGGCATGCCGAACGGCCCGATCGCCACCGCCAGCGCCGCCGCGATCACCACCAGCCGTGCCATCCCCTGCACCAGCACGACGATCTGTTCGAGGCTGCCGCGGCGCAGGCCCATCAGCGCCATCAGGCTCTTGGCGGCGCTGGATTCCGGCCGCAGCAGGCGCTCGCTGGCCTCCTGAAACAACGCGTCGGCTAGATATAGCGCCGACGCCACGCCGACGAATTGCAGCGCGTGCTCGACCAGATAGGTCGCGAGCGCGATATAGCCGGTGAGCGAGCAGGCGAAGGTCGCCACCAGATACACCCACACGAAGGTGCGCACCGGCCGGCCGGCGTAATTGATCCCGGCGGCGTCGGCGATGCGCGTCAGCTTGCGGAAGGCGCTGGCGGCGATCGCGGCGATGACGATCGCCGAAAGACCGCGCGTCAGCACCAATACGTTGTAGGACAGCACCGATTCGGCGATCGCCTCGACCAGCCGCGAGATCGACCACACCACCGCAACGACCACGGCGAGTCGCGTCAGCCGGCCCGCCGCCTCGTCGCCGAGGGGGGCCAGCCGCCAGACCGGCTGTTTGGGCGAAAGCATGGCGCGGGCGATGGCGTTGGTGATGGCGATGCGCCGCAGCCCGTCGAGCAGCGCTGCGACGACGCCTTGCAAGCGCGGATCGGAGAGGTTGAAGGCGTCGAGCGCGTAGGAGAGAACGGCGAGCGCCAGCAGCGGCAAAGCCGCCAGCACGCTCAGCGTCCAGATCGCGACCAGCGTCTTGCGCAGGCGCCCCGGCGCCTTCTGCTGCGCCGCCGACGACAGCACGCGGCGGGCGATCCAGCGCAGCGGCGCCGCCAACAGCAGCAGCGCCAGGCAGACGCCGGCAAAGCCCGCCACCGCGCCCAACGTCGCCCGCGCCGCCACCCGTGCGGCCGCATCGGCGATCAGATGCTGGAACGCGCGCGAATCGGTGGGCAACTCGCGCATGACGGAGAGCCAGATCAGCGGGCTCAGCACGCTGGTGGCGCGCGCGAACGTCTGTTTGGTGAAGATTTCGCGCCGCTTGGCGCCGATGCGGGCGGCATAGTCGTCGACTTGCAGCAGCGCGGCGCGGGCCGAGCGCAGTTCGGCGTCGAGATTGTCGAACTTGGTCTGTTCGGCTTTCAGCTCCGCAGCGGCGGGGTCGGGCTGGGCGGCGCCCTCGTGGCTCTTCGGCTTCAGTTCCGTCAGCCGCTTGCGCGAGGCTTCGAGCCGCGGCGTCAACTCGGCGACCACCCCCTGCAACTCGTCGGCGAGCGGCTCGACGCTGACGCGCAGCTTCACCAACTCGCTGTCGCTGAGGGTGTCGAGTTTCAGCTCGTCGTCGATAGAGTTGAGCGCCGTCTTGACGGAATCGAGCGTCTCGCGCGCCCCGCCCTCGGCGGCGTGGCCCAAGCCGCCGAGCCCCAGGCACAGCAGCGCCAGGACGAGGAACAGTCGGATCGGTTTCAAGCGATTCCCCCAGATGCGCCGCCAGACGCTAGCGCTCCCGCCCTAACCGCGCCAGCGTGGCGGTCTTTAGGCGAGACGGCGTTCACCCTGGCGCCGAAATTGGCTGCGGCGGCGAGCGCGGTTTGTTAGAGAGGGCGCCAACATAGGGGAGCCCCTTGCGTCCATTGTCCAACGCCGAGCGCGCCAGCCGCCGCGTCGCCGGCGAACGCGCGCTGCGATTCTTCGAGGCGGCGGGCTTCGCGCGCGTCGAGCCGGCGATCCTGCAACCGATCGCGCCGTTCCTCGACATGTCCGGCGAGGACATCCGCGGCCGGCTGTTCCTCACCGCCGGCCCCGACGGCGAGGAGCTTTGCCTGCGGCCCGATTACACGATTCCCGTCTGCCTCACCCATCTCGGCGAGCCGCCGCAGGCGGGCGAGACGCGCTATTGCTATCTCGGCCCGGTGTTTCGCGCTCGCGCCGGGGCTGAGGGCGAGTGGGTGCAGACCGGCCTCGAAAGTTTCGGCCGCCACGACGTCGAGGCGGCGGACGCCGAAATCCTCGCCTTGGCGCTGGAGGCGGCGAGCGCCGCCGGCGCCGGCCCGCTACAGGTGCGGCTCGGCGACGCGCGGGTGTTCGACGATCTCATCGGCGCGCTCGGCCTGCCCGAATATTGGCGCCGGCGCGTGCGGCGCGGCGTCGCGCGCGGCCTCTCCCTCGACAAGCTCGTCGATCGCAACGGCCTGACGCCGTTCTCCAAGGCCGGCGTGCTGGCGGCGCTGGAGCGCGCCGACCACGGCGGCGCCAAGGCGCTGGTGCAAGATCTGCTGTCGATCGCCGGCATCGCCAACATCGGCGGCCGTTCGCTAAGCGAGATCGCCGACCGCTTCCTGGAGCAGGCAGCGGCCCGCCAGGGCGAGGGGCTGGCGCCAGAGTCGATGCAGGCGCTGCAACGCTTCCTGTCGATCTCCGGCCATCCCGACGCCGCCTCGCGGGCGCTACGGGCGCTGGCCAAGGACGCGGGCCTGACCATCGACAGGGCGCTCGCCTCCTTCGACGAGCGCATCGGCTTCATGGCGGCGCGCGGCCTGCCGATCGACGAATTCACCTATTCCGCCGCCTTCGTGCGCGATCTCGATTATTACACCGGCTTCGTGTTTGAAGCCTCGCCGCCCGGGCGCGCCGGCCCGCCGGCGATCGGCGGCGGCCGCTATGACGGCTTAGCGCGCAAGCTCGGCGCGGCGCAGCAGACGCCGGCGGTGGGCGCGGCGCTCTGGCTCGACCGTCTGAGCGCGGAGACGCGGACATGAGCCTGACCATCGCCATCCCCTCGAAAGGCCGCCTGCAAGAGAACGCCAGCCGTTATTTCGCCGCCGCCGGGCTCGACATTCAGCAGGGTCGCGGCGCGCGCGAATATCGCGGCGCGATCGCCGGCGTCGCCGATGTCGAGGTCGCCTTCCTCTCGGCCTCCGAAATCGTCAGCCAGCTCGCCGCCGGCGCGGTCCATCTCGGCGTCACCGGCGAAGATCTGGTGCGCGAGCATATCGCCGACGCCGACAGCCGCCTGGTGATGTTGACCAAGCTCGGCTTCGGGCGCGCCGATGTCGTCGTCGCCGTGCCGCAATCGTGGATCGACGTGCGCGGCATGGCCGATCTCGAAGACGTGTGCGCCCATTACCGGGCGCGGTGCGGCGAGCGCATGCGGGTGGCGACGAAATACGTCAACCTGACGCGGCGCTTCTTCAACGAGCACGGCGTCGGCGATTACCGCATCGTCGAGAGCCTCGGCGCCACCGAGGGGGCGCCGGCGGCCGGCTCGGCCGAACTCATCGTCGACATCACCACGACCGGGGCGACGCTCGCCGCCAACGCGCTGAAGATCATCGAGGACGGCACGATCCTGAGGAGCGAGGCCAATCTGGCCGCCTCGCGGCGCGCCGACTGGAGCCCGCAAGCGGCTGCCGCCGCGCGCGCCATCCTGTCGCGGCTCGCCGCCGCGGAGACGGCGCGGCGCACGCGCGAGGTCCGCGCCATCCTGCCGGCGGGCGGGGCGCAAGCGATCGCCGAGGCGGCGGTGCGTTTCGAGGCGCGGCCGGATCTGGCCGGCGAAGGCGCGGTCGCCTTCCTGTGCCCGCGCGACCGCACGGCGGAACTGGCGGATTTCCTGCTGTCGCAGGGCGCCAAGCGCGTCGTCGTGCAAAGCGCCGAGCAAGTGTTCGAGCCGGAGAACCCGCTTTACGCGGCGCTCGAAAGCCAAGTTCTGCGCAACGCCAAATAAGAAAGGCCCCGGGAGTCGCCGCCCGGGGGCCGGTTCGCCTTACGCCTTCGGAAACTCGAAGGCGATGAAGCGCGAGCCTTGCGCGGTCTTGATGAGCATCAGCACCGCCTTCTTGCCGTCATGCTTGGCGGTTTCGATATTCGCCTTCACCTCGCTGGCGGAGTTGACCGCCTTGCCCGCGACCTCAAGGATCACGTCGCCGGAGGCGACGCCCTTCGATGCGGCCTGGCCGGTGGGGTCGACGTTGACCACCTTGACGCCCTTGCCCTTATCGTTGGGAGCGAGTTCGACGCCGAGCGTCAGCGCGCTCTTGGCGCTCATGGCGCCTTCATCGGCCATCGCCGTCTTGTCGCCGGGCAACGCGCCCAGCGTCACATCGGCGGTCTTTTCTTCGCCGTTGCGGATATAGGTGACCTGAGCTTTCTCGCCGGGCTTCAGCGAGCCGACCTTGCGCGTCAGGTCGGCGGCCGAGGCGACCGCCTCGTTGTTGAACTTGACGATCACGTCGCCGGACTGAAGGCCGGCGGCGGCCGCCGGCGTGTCGGGCTGGGTCTGCGCCACCAGCGCGCCGTCGGTCGACTTCAGGCCGAGACTGTCGGCGATCTCCTGGTTGACAGGCTGGATCTCGACGCCGAGATAGCCGCGATGCACGCCGCCATGCTGGAGTTCGCTGACGATCATGCTGACGGTCGAGGCGGGAATGGCGAAGCCGAGGCCGACGCTGCCGCCCGACGGCGAGAAGATCGCGGTATTGACGCCCACCACCTCGCCCTTGAGGTTGAAGGTCGGCCCGCCCGAGTTGCCCTTGTTGATCGGCGCATCGATCTGGATGAACTGGTCATAAGGGCCGGAGCCGATGTCGCGGCCTTCCGCCGAGACGATGCCGGCCGTCACCGTGCCGCCGAGGCCGAACGGATTGCCGATCGCCAGCACCCAGTCGCCGATGCGCGGCAAGCCCTTGGCGAACTTGACGTAAGGATAGTCCGAGCCCTCGGTCATCTTCAACAGCGCCAGATCGGTCTTCGGGTCGGTGCCGATCACCTTGGCCTTCACCTCCTTGCCGCTGTCGAGCGTAACCGTCACCATCTTGCCGCCGTGCTCGACGACGTGGTTGTTGGTGACGACATAACCGTCGGCCGAGATGATGAAGCCGGAGCCGAGCGCGACGCCGTGGCGGATGATCGGCTTGCCCATAGTGCCGCCGCCGCCGAACTGCTGGAAGAAGTGCCGCATCTCCGGCGGAAGCTGCTCCATGCCGTTGTTGCTTTCCTCGGCGGCCGAGTCTTCGGTGATGTTGACCTTCACCGAGACGACGGCGGGCTTCACATGCGCCACGACGTCTGCGAACGAAGGCGCGTTCTCCGCCACCGAGGCGGGGGCTTCGATAGCGCCGGCCCAGGCGGTCACGTTGGGCTGCATCGAAAAGGCGAAGACGCCGGAGGCGACGAGGGCGAGGGCGGCGGCGGAGGCGAACAGCGGCCGGCGAGCGACGAAGTTGGGCTTGTGTTCAGTCATCTTCAAGTCTCCGAAAAGGCGGTTGAGTCCGGTCTTTCGATGACTGAACATAGGAAGCCGCCATGATCGACAGATGACCTCATCATTAAGGTCCGTCCATACAGGTTCGCGCCGAACGGCGCTGACCGCGTCGTTACCTGCCCTGCGCGCGACGATCGTAAACAGACGCCGGCGGCATTTCGGGCAGGCACATATCGGGCTGGCGCGGACCTTCGCCGCGTCGCTGCATTTCGCAGATCGCGTTTTTCTGGCGTAGAAGAGTGCTGGGATCGCCCATGCCGCCGACGGCGACGGCCGAAGAGACGCCCGCTGCGTAGATCGAGACGAAGAGCGTGGCGCCGATCAAGGATTTCAGCATGTCCAACTCCTTTTGCCGCCAAGGCGCGCATTTGCCCTAGGCGTTCGAGCCCCCTGTTCGTTTCCGACGTTCGTCGCGTTACCGGCAGCCCATCAACATTTTGCGAGCACTCGAACCGACGCTTAGCGCGGTTGCCGAACAGATAGAATCAGCGCCGCCGTCTTTGCGAGCGAAGCGAAGCCATCCATCTTGCCGAGATCGTAGGCCACTCGGAACGCTCAGCCCGCGGGAGGCATCATTGCTTCGCTTCGCTCGCAAAGGCGGCGGTGACTGCTCTAGACTGAACCTCAAGGCGTGGCAAACGCCTGAGGAGCGCGAATGCCTTGGACGCATCGGCGCGCATCCATCTTGAGGACGAACCTCTGGTCGTCGCCTCGGCGCAGGCGACACCGCCAGCGCGCGCGCCGAGTTACAGGCGCTGGACGGGGTCGGGCGCAACCGTTTCGCGCTGCTGCTGGTCGACGGCCTCTGCCTGAGCGAAGAGGCGCTGATCTCCACCATCGGCGCCGGCCTCGACGACATGCAGGCCGTCGGCGGCTCCGCCGGCGACGGCATGAATTTCGCCGCCGCCTCGGTGCTGTTCGACGGCCGCGCCGGCCTCAACAGCGCGGTGCTGATGCTGTTTTCCACCGACCTCGCCGTGCGGGCGTTCAGGGGCAACAACTTCGAGCCGACTTCGGTCAACCGGACGTTCTCGGGCGTCGCCATCGGCAGGCGGCCGCGATGACGCCGCCGGAGCAGGAGATCGCGCGGCTGAGCGCGGAAAACGTCAAGCTCCGGAAGATCAACGCGGCGCCCATCGCGCGTCGAGCAGGCGATGGACCAGCCCAACACCGCCTTCGGCCTGTTCGAGGTGGCGATCACGCTCGACAAGACCGTGCGTGTCGAGCGGCTGCGAGGTCGCGCCGGGCCGCGGGCGCTGGCCGCGCCTGCGCGCGCCGGCGTTGGCTGTACTTGAACATAACAGACGACGAGGGGATCGAATGCTTGGCGATATGTTCATTTAGACATAGCGAGTGCTATAACTTATCTCTATATCCTCCCTCAACGCCGTTGACGCCACCAAAGTATTAGAAGAGTTTGCGGTTACGGCGGCGGCGACAAATCGTCGCAACGCCGAACGGGCGGCAATTGGGGCCGCCCGTTCGATCGTTCGAACGGCCGGGCGGGCGCTTAACCCGTTCGGTCAGAGGGAGGGAACATGCCCGAGTTGATCGTTAACGGTCACAAGATGGCCGTAGAGGCGGATAAGAGCACGCCGCTGCTCTGGATCATCAGAGACAATTTGCAGATGACCGGCACGAAGTTCGGGTGCGGCGCCGGGCTCTGCGGCGCCTGCACCGTGCACCTCGATGGCGTCGCGGTGCGCTCCTGCCAGACCCAGCTTTCCGAAGCCATCGGCAAGAAGATCACCACCATCGAGGGCCTCAGCGCCCACAGCGACCACCCATTGCAGAAAGCTTGGGTGGCCGAGCAAGTGCCGCAATGCGGCTATTGCCAGTCCGGCCAGATCATGCAGGCAGCCTCGCTGCTTTCGCATAATCCCGCCCCGACGCGCGGCGAGATCGTCGAGGCGATGAACGGCAATCTCTGCCGCTGCATGACCTATCCGCGCATCGTCAAAGCGATCGAGCGCGCCGCCAACGAACTGCGCGCCGCCAACGACACCGCCGGGAGGAAGGCATGACCAAGCACGAAACGATCCGCTCGGGGGCGGAGCTTTCCCGTCGTTCGTTCATGGTGGGCGTCGGCGCCGCCGGGCTTGTTTGCAGCGTCGGCCTGCCCGGAGCGGCCGAGGCCGCCGGCGGCGGCTACAGCCCGTCAGTCTGGTATCAGATCGGCGCTGATGGACTGGTCACGGTCAATGTCGGCAAGGCCGACATGGGCCAGCACGTCGCCTCGACGATGGCGCAGATCGTCGCCGAGGAGCTTGGCGCCTCGTGGAGCCACATGCGCGTCAATCTCATGGGCAACGATCCCAAATACGCCGACCCCGTGCTCGGCGCGACGATCACCGGCGGCAGTTGGTCGACGATGATGAACTTCGATGCCATGTCGCGCGCCGGCGCCGCCGGCCGCATGGCTTTGATCGAGGCGGCGGCGCCGATGCTCGGCGCGCAACCCGGCGATTGCCAGGCGTTTGAATCGCGCATCGCCGCCAAGAACGGCAAGTCGGTGTCGTTTGGCGACATCGTCAAGGCGGGCAAGCTCGGCAAGACCTACAGCGCCGCCGAGTTGAAGGCGATCAAGCTGAAGACGGCAGACCAGTACACTCTGGTCGGCAAGGAGTTGCAACAGATCGACATTCCGTTCAAGGTCAACGGCACGGCCAAATACGGCATCGATACGATTTTGCCGGGCATGGTCTATGGGCGCGTCATTACCCCGCCGACGCGCTACGGCGCGACGGTCAAGTCGGTCGATGATTCCGCCGCCAAGGCGGTGAAGGGCTTTATCAAGGCCGTGGTGGTCGAAGACCCGACCAAGACGACGACCGGCTGGGTGGTGGTGGTCGCCAAGACCTATGTCGATGCGATTAACGCCACCGAGTTGGTGAAGGTCACATACGACAACGGCCCCTACGCCGCCGTCACTAGCGAAGCGCTTTTCGTCGAGGCCAAGCGCTTGCAAGCCAAGCCGGACGCCGGCGTCTATTACGTCAAGGAAGGCGACGCTCCGGGCGTGCTGTCGAAGGCCGCCAAGGTGATCGAGGCCGAATATACGACCGAGATCAACATCCATTGCCCGATGGAGCCGATGAACGCCACCTGCCATATCAAGGACGGCGTCGTTCATCTCTATTCCGGCAATCAGTTCATGACCCGCTCGACCGCGATCGCCGCGGGCGCAGCGGGCGTCGACCCGAAGAACGTCGTCATCCATCAGGCCTGGCTCGGCGGCGGCTTCGGCCGCAGGCTCGACTCGGATATGTTCGTGCCGGCCGTCGTGGCGGCGAAGGCGACGGGATTGCCAGTCAAGGTGATCTACAGCCGCGAGCACGACATGAAGATGGATTTCAGCCGGCCGCTCACCTATCAGAAGGTGCGCGCCGGCGTGGACGAGAACGGCAAGTTGGTCGCGGTCGATCACGACCTGGTCTCGGCTTGGCCGACGGCGCGCTGGGGCATCCCGGCCTTCCTGACGCCGGGGGTCGACAAGAAGGGCTCGCTCGACGGCTTCGCCGTCCACGGCGCCGACTTCTACTACAGCGTCCCCAACCACACGATCCGCACCATCCTCAACGAACTCGCGCAGGGCGCGACGCCGTCGGGGCAGTTGCGCTCGGTGGCGCCGGGGTGGACGTTCTGGGCGGTGGAGAGCATGGTCGACGAGGTCGCGCACGCCATCGGCAAAGATCCGGCCGATCTGCGGCTGGAGATGCTCGACGGCAAGGGCGACAACAAAGGCGCACTGCGCCTCGCCAACACGCTGCGCGCGGCGATGGGACTGGCCGGCTATGGCACGCTCAAGCTGCCGAAGGGCGAGGGCATCGGCGTCGCCTGCGTCAGTTCGCAGGAGCGCCAGACCTCGACCTGGACCTCCGCCTGCGCCCATGTCGCGGTCGCCGCCGACGGAACGGTGACGGTGAAGAAGCTGACGGTGGCGACCGATGTCGGCATCGCGGTCAACCCGGACGGCATTCGCGCCCAGGTGATGGGTGGGGCGTCGTGGGGTCTGTCGCTCGCCATGCATGAGATCGCGACCATGGCGGACGGCGCGATCGAGCAGACGAACTTCGACTCCTACACGCCGTTGCGCATGGCGGACGTGCCGGAGATCGACATCGCCATCATCGCCAACGGCGACGAATATCCGCGCGGCGTCGGCGAGCCGGCGGTGACGGTGATCGCGCCGGCACTCGCCAACGCGATCTTCAATGCCGTCGGCGTGCGCGTGCGCTCGCTGCCGATCACGCCGGAGAAGATCAAGACCGGGATGAAGGCCTAACCTCAAAGGCGCGATGATCGGAACCGATCATCGCGCCGCGACAAGGCGCCGGGCGTAACAACGGCCAAACAAATCCCCCGCCCGGGCGACCGGGCGGGGGATTTGTTTGCGCCTTGGCGCCTCATGCGGTTTTCCGCACCAGCGCCCGGGCTTGTCTCGGACATACAACCGTCGCGCCGATTAGCGCTTGTGGCCTCAGTTCCTTATTCGAACCGGGCAGAAGCTCGCTGACCGGGACAAGCCCGGTCATGAGGGGATTGGTCGCCAAGCCCGCTGGCGTTATTCTGCTGGCGCGAAATTCCATGACCTCTCACAACAATCTCGCGCGATCATTTCCTGGCGCCCGGCTCGGAAACCTTATCAGAACGTCGCCCGCATGCCGGCGTAGATGGCGCGCGGTCGCGACGGGGTCAGCGAGCGCGGGTCGGTGAACGGATTGCCGCCGTTGGCGAAATTTGGAACGTCGCCGGTGTCGAAGAAGGCGCCGTAGGTGTAGTATTGATTGTCGAAAACGTTATCGAGCTTGGCGTAGAATTGGATGTTCTTCGTCGCCTGATACGAAGTGGTCAGGTCGGCGTACCAATAGCCAGGCATCTGCGAATATTGGTTGGACGCGTCACCGTCGAAAAAGCTGGAGCTGACGACGTTGACGTCGCCGCCGACGGTGAATTTCGGCGTCACCTGATAGTCGGCGGAAAACTTGAAACGATGATGCGGCGTCATCGGCACAGTGTCGCCGGGCGAGACCTGGATGTCGCCGTCGGCGTCGGCGAACGGTGAGTTGGAGCCAAGCTGGAATGAATTGAGGAAGGTCGCGTCGATATAGGCATAGTTGGCGGAGACCGTCAGCTTGTCGTTGTGGTAATCGACGTGCGCCTCGATCCCCTGCCGGCGGGTCGAGCCGACGTTCTGGAAATAGCCGTAACCCGGCTGGACGGGGTCGGGCACGTTGAGGATGTCGTTGCTGGTCTCAGTGCGCCAGACGCCGAGCTTCCAATTGATGTGGCCGTATTCGCCGAGATCGTGCGAGCCGCGCAGGCCCATCTCGGCGGTGCGCGCCACCACTTGCTGCAACGCCGGATCGGCGACCAGGAAGGTGGCGAGGATGCAGGGATGCACGGGATCGGCGCAGCCGAGTTCCAGCGGCACCGGCGCGCGGTTGGCCTCGGAATAGCCGGCGTAGGCCGACACCGCCTGCGTGATCTTATAGGTGGCGCCGATCATCGGGTTGAAGCGCCAGAAGTCGCCGCCGCCGTTGAGCGCCGTGCCGAGCTGGTCCTGGAGGCTGATGTTGGCGACGTTGAAACGTCCGCCGGCGGTGACGGTCATCTTGTCGGTTACGTCGAAGGCGTCGACCGCATACAGGCCGGTATAGGCGTTGGTCGTCTTCAACGACACCGGGCCGATCGTC
The DNA here is from genome assembly GCA_035606915.1 of Roseiarcus sp. Classification (GTDB taxonomy): domain Bacteria; phylum Pseudomonadota; class Alphaproteobacteria; order Rhizobiales; family Beijerinckiaceae; genus Roseiarcus. Next base: position 11,485 of record DATNDU010000212.1, read on the forward strand.
GGCACGCCGCCGTTGAAGCCGGAATCGCCGATGAAGACGCCGGAGGTGGCGACGACGAAGTTCGGATCGATAGTCCCGAGTTCCGCGGTCGAGCCGAAATGGGTGACGCTGTAGTCGAAGCTGGCGCCGATGACGAAATGATTGAGGTGGCCGAACAGCTTGTCGGTGTCGGTGGCTTGCAGGCTCGTGCCGACGGTGGTCGTCTGGGTGTGCGTGCGGTCGTCCTCGCCGAGCACGGCGTCGGCGGGAAAGCTGTTGGCGAGCTGTTTGCCATCGAGGCCGTTGGCGGGGGTGGTCGAATCGTTGAAACAGAGCAGGGTCGGGTCGGTGCAAGGCTGCACGTTGGACGGATTGCCATCCTGAGTCGATTGGTAGAACGAGCGTATATGGGCGTTGGCTTGCAGGCTCCAGGTCGGCGTCACGTTGACGTTGGCGGTGGCGTTGACATAGCCGGTCTGGTTGAGCGCGTTTTGCGGCGAGGTGTAGATGTTGCTCCAGTTGGATTGCAGCAATTCGATTGGCGTCGTCGCCGCGGCGCCGAAGAAATCGCTGGCGCCGCCGGCGGTGATGTGGAACTCGCCCTGATCGCCCTTGTAGCCGATGTCGCCGTAGATGCGGCGCAGGTCCGAGCCGCCGAAATGGCGATAGCCGTCGTCGTGCACGCCGTCGATGGCGATATAGGCGGCCCACGGGCCGACCTGCTTGCCATATTGCAGCGAGGCCTGCGCACGCCCGAACGAGCCGCCCATCAGGTCGAGCGTTGTGCCGTGAAAGTTGAAGCCGTCCTTCATCGTCATCGAAATCGCGCCGCCGAGCGCGTTGAGGCCGAAGGCGGGATTGTTGCTGATTACCTCCATCGATTTCACCGCCTCGGGCGGAATCAAGTCCCAGTTGACGGTGTCGCCGAAGGCTTCGTTGATGCGCATGCCGTTCTGATAGACCGCCAGACCCTGCGGCGTGCCCTGCACCGGCGAAGCGTCGAAGCCGCGGAAATAGACGTCCGGCTGGAGGTCGTTGCCGGTGATGGTCTGAAGTTGCAGGCTCGGCGTCTGGCGGTCGAGCGCGTTCACCACCGTCGGCGCGTGCTGGCGTTCGATTTCCTTAGCGTCGACCTTGGTCACCGCGGCGGGAACCTTGGTGACGTCGACGCCGGTGCCGGACAGCGGCGTGGTTGAGAAAATGTCGAGCGTCGGCAGTTCGACCACCGGCTGCGGGGCGCCGCCACCGGCCGCGAGCGCCGCCGCGCTCGCGCACATCAGGCCCGTCGCCGCTCCCGCCGCCAATACGAATCGCATCGCTTCCCCACTCAGCCGTAAAAACGCCGGCTTTGCGCAACACGCCGCAACATCGCTGCCACCGCAACTGCAACATTTCTGAGGCATTCGGGAAGAATTCCTGATCCTCTGCGCGTAAGATCGCGTCGGCTCGCGCCAGCGGGCGCGGAGATCTTTGGAGGAGGCCAGATTCATGTGGCGCCACACGCCCTTGCGGCGACGGCTTAATCTGGTTTTCGCGGCGCTGATCGCACTGTGGCTAATTGGCGACATCACGCGAATACTTGCGCAGGCGCGCCCGCGCATCACCGCCGAGGCGCGCGCGGTGACGATGCTGACCCAAGAGTTTTTGGTGTCATCATTGGACCGCGTGCAATCGGCTCGCGATCCGCACGAGGCGGTGCTCGAACTGATCGCCAGCCTGCGCTATCTGCGCCATGCGCGCGTCATCATCGGCGAGGGCGCCGCGGCGACGACGCTGGAGCCGCCGCCAGACGCGGCGAACGCGGCGCCGGCCTGGTTCCAATCGCTGGTCGGCGTCCCGGTGATGAGCACGACGCTGCCGGTGATGATCGGCCAGCGGCGGTTCAATTACATCGTCATCCAGCCCGACCCGACGGAGATCATCGCCGAGGTCTGGGATGAGGCGAAGGGGCAATTCGCGGCCGGCGTAGCGCTTGCGCTTGCGGTCGTTCTGGCCACCAACGCGCTGGTGCGCCTCGCGCTCAGGCCGCTGACCGGGGCAGCCGAGACCCTGGCGAGGCTGGAAGCCGGCGATTACGCGGCGCGCGTCCGCCGCGAGGGGCCGCCGGAGATCGACGCCATCGCCCAGCGCGTCAATCGCCTGGGCAAGGCGCTCGGCGATCTCACCGCCGACGTGCGCCACCTGCTGGAGCGGGTGGTCGATGCGCATGACGAGGAGCGGCGCGCCATCGCTCGCGAATTGCACGACGAGATCGGCCCGCATCTGTTCGCGCTGCGCGCCCACGCGGTGGCGCTCGCCGCAAGGTTGCGCGACAGCGAGGCGGCGCCGATGGCGCGCGCCATCGGCGAGACGGTGGAGTCGCTGCAAAAACAGAACCGCCGCATCCTCGCCAATCTGCGCCCGGCGGCGCTCGACGAACTCGGGCTCGCCTCGGCGCTGGAGGCGCTCGTCGACCAATGGCGGCAGTTGGCGCCGGAGGTGGCGATCGAACTGACGGCGGAGCCGCGCCTTGCCGATCTAGGCCCACGCGCCGGGCTGACGCTCTATCGCTTCGTGCAGGAGGGGTTGACCAACGCTTTCCGCCACGCTGAGCCGAAGCGCATCCGCGTGCGCATCGCCTATGAGCCGCCGACGGCGGCGGCGCCGGCGGGCGATCCGCAACTCGCGGGCCTGCGCGCGCGGGTGGAGGACGATGGGCGCGGCGTCGCGGCGGACCAGGCGCCGGGCATGGGTCTGTCGGGCCTGCGCGACCGGGTGCGGGCGCTCGGCGGCGAGTTCGCCTTCGGCGCGGGCGCGCCGAAGGGGGCGTTTATCGAGGCGCGGTTTGGGCTGGCGGGGTAGGGGTTACTCTGCCGCTTGGCGCAGCGGCGCCGCGCCACGCCAGCTTTCCAGCCCCTTCGCCCAGTCCTGCTTGACCTCCGCGAGGTTTTTCGCCTTCACGTAGCCATAGCCGCGCACCTTCTCCGGCAGCGACGCCAGCGTCATGGCGAGCGCGTGGTTGTTTGAATCGAGCTTCGTTGTCAACTCGCGCACGAGCGCGAAGTAGTCCCCGATCAATCGACGTTCGGCGCGCCGCTCGTGCGTATAGCCGAACACATCAAATACGCCGCCGCGCAGACCCTTGAATCCCGCCAGCGCCGAGAACCCGCGCATCATCCACGGCCCGAACGTTGTTTTGCGCGGCAGGCCGGTGCGCGGATCTTTGCGGCCGAGGATCGGCGGCGCGAGATGATAGGTGATCTTCAGATCGCCCTCGAAGGCTTCGTTGATCGCCTTGGCGAACGAGCCGTCGGTATAGAGGCGCGCGACCTCGTATTCGTCCTTATAGGCCATCACTTTGAAGGCGTAGCGCGCGACCGCGAGCGCAAGGCCGCTCTGGCCCGGGGCCTTGGTCTGCTCGGCCGTGGCGACTTCATCAACCAGCGCCCTGTAGCGGTCAGCGTAGGCGCGGTTCTGGTAGGCGGTGAGGAAATCGGCGCGCTTGGCGACGATTTCGGCGAGCGTCTCGGTTTTCTCAGGCGTCGGCGCTTTGGCGAAGCCGGCGATCGTCGCCGGGTCAGCGTAAGCAGCGCGGCCCCAGGCAAAGGCGGCAAGGTTCATCTCGATCGCCTCGCCGTTGAGCGCGATGGCGCGGCGGATCGCCTCCGACGACAGCGGCACCCGCCCCGCCTGATAGGCGAAGCCGAGCATGAACATGTTGGCGCCGATGGAATTGCCGAGCGCCGCCACCGCCGCCGCCGTGGCGTCGACAAACTTCGCCTCGCCGCTCGCCGCCGCCTGGATGGCGCGCTTCAGCCGCTCCGTCGGCAGCGAGAAATCCGGATTGCGGGTGAAGTCGCCGGGAAACACCTCCGCCGCATTGACGAAGACGCCGGTGTTGGCGCCGTTGACGGTGGAGAGCACGGCGCGCGAGCCGGTGACGACGAAGTCGCAGCCGAGAATGAGATCGGCCCCGCCCGGGGCGACGCGGATAGCGTGGATGTCGCCCGGCGTGCGCGCCAGCTTGACGTGGCTGTAGACGGCGCCGCCCTTCTGGGCGAGACCGGCCATGTCGATCATGCCGCAGCCGCGCCCTTCCAGGTGGGCTGCCATGCCGAGGAGCGCAGCGATTGTGACGACGCCGGTGCCGCCGACGCCGGTGACGACGATGGAGTAGGGCGTATCGGTCAGTTCCGGCCGCGTCGGCTCCGACGTCGGCGGCGCGCTGGCGGCGGCCTTGCGGGATTTGCGCACCTTGGCGCCTTCCACCGTCACGAAGGACGGGCAGAAGCCATCAACGCAGGAGAAGTCCTTGTTGCAGCTTGATTGGTCGATCATGCGCTTGCGGCCGAACTCGGTGTCCTTCGGCTGGATGGAGACGCAGTTCGACTTGACGCCGCAATCGCCGCAGCCCTCGCAGACGAGTTCGTTGATGAAGGCGCGCTTGTCGGGATCGGGGAACTCGCCGCGCTTGCGCCGCCGGCGTTTCTCCGCCGCGCAGGTCTGGTCGTAGATCAGCACCGTCGTGCCGGCGATCTTCGACAGTTCCTCCTCGACGGCGATCAGGTCTTCGCGCGGGTAGATTTTCATCCCCGCCGGCCAGAGTTCGCCGGGCGCATATTTGTCCGGTTGGTCGGTCACCACGACGACGCGCTTGGCGCCGTCCGCCGCGACTTGGCGGGCGATCTGCGGCACGGTGAGGCCGCCTTCGTGGCGCTGGCCGCCGGTCATGGCGACTGCGTCGTTGAAGAGAATCTTATAAGTGACGTTGGTCTTGGTATCGATGGCCCAGCGCAGCGCCAGCGCGCCGGAATGGTTGTAGGTGCCGTCGCCGAGGTTCTGGAACACGTGGCCGCGCTTGGAGAAGCGCGCCTCGCCGATCCAGTTGGCGCCCTCGCCGCCCATCTGCGTGTAACCGTCGGTGCGGCGGTCCATGAACTGCGCCATGTAGTGGCAGCCGATGCCGGCATAGGCGCGCGCGCCTTCGGGGATCACGGTCGAGCGGTTGTGTGGGCAGCCGGAGCAGAAATACGGCGTGCGCGTCGCCTCCTGCTTGATGTCGGCGACCGCGGCGCGCGCCTGTCGCAGCCGGTTGACGAGAAGCCGCAGCGAGTCGTCGTCGTGATAGCGCAGCAGCCGTTCGCCGATGGCGAGACCGATCTGGTTGGGGTCGAGCGAAGCCTTGACCGGGAACAGCCATTCGCCGTTCTCGTCGCGCTTGCCGACGCACAAAGGCTGCGAAGCCGAGCCGTAAAGCTCCTCGCGCAATTGCACCTCGATCAGCGAGCGCTTCTCCTCGACGACGATGATGAGATCGAGCCCCTTGGCGAAGGCGTGGATCTCGGCGGGCACGACCGGCCATGTGCAGCCGAGCTTGAACAACCTGAGGCCCAGCGCCTCGCAACGCGCATCGTCGAGCCCGAGATCGCCGAGCGCCTGGCGCACGTCGAGATAGCTCTTGCCGGCGGTGATGATGCCGATCTTCGGCGCGGCGCCGCCGGAAAGGATGGTGCGGTTGATGTTGTTGGCGGCGAGCCAGGCCACCATCGCGTCGCGCTTGTGGTCCTGAAGCCGGGCCTCCTGCTCCAGGATCGGGTCGGGGGTACGGATGTTGAGGCCGCCGAGCGGCAGCGTGTAGCCGGCGGGGGTGACGGGGTTCACCCGGTCGAGCCGCGCATCGACCACGGCGGTCGATTCGATAGTGTCCTTGATGCACTTGACGCCGACCCAGACGCCGGCGAAACGGCTCAGCGCATAGCCGAGCGCGCCGTAATCCAGGATCTCCTGCACGCCGGCCGGCGACAGGATCGGCATCATCACATCGACGAAGGCGAATTCAGACTGGTGCGCGGTGGTCGAGGATTCGGCGGTGTGGTCATCGCCCATCAGCGCCAGCACGCCGCCATGCTTCGAGGTTCCCGCAAGATTGACGTGGCGCAGCACATCGCCGGAGCGGTCGACGCCGGGGCCCTTGCCGTACCAGAGGCCGAACACGCCGTCGAACTTGCCTTCGCCGCGCATTTCGGCCTGTTGTGTCCCCCACAGCGCGGTGGCGGCGAGTTCTTCGTTGAGGCCGGGCTCGAAGTGGATGTCGGCGGCGGCGAATTCCTTTTTCAGCCTTGCGAATTGCAGATCGAGGCCGCCGACCGGCGAGCCGCGATAGCCGGTGACGAAGCCGCCGGTGTTGAGCCCGGCGCGCCGGTCGCGCTCCTTCTGCATCAGCAGTAGGCGCGCCACCGCCTGGGCGCCGTTGATGAGCGTCGTCGACTTGGAGAGGTCGTAGCGGTCGGCGAGGTTCACGTCGGCGAGCGGTGGACCGGACATATCGTTCATATTCTGTGGCCTCCCGGGGGCGTTTGCCCGCCTATCTGCGCTGTCCGCCGTCTCGCTGCAAGGGCGGCGCGATCACGAGACAGCGAAGCCGCAGGCGGCGAGCGCATCCGTCATATGCGCCGGCGCCGGCGCCTCGACGACGATCGCCGGCGCGCCCTGTTTTAGCGGAATTTCGACGCGGCGGGCGTGCAGATGCAGGCGCGGGCCGTCGAGCGGCCGGGCGCCGTAGATGGGATCGCCTGATATCGGCCAGCCCTCGCTTGCGGCATGCGCGCGCAACTGGTGCGTGCGCCCGGTCAGCGGCGACATTTCGAGCCATGTCAGCGGCTTGCCGGCGGGGGCGCCACGGCCGAGGACGCGCCAGCGGGTTTGCGAGGGCAAGCCGGCGGGGTCGACCTGCATCCACCAGCCGCGGGTCGGATCGCGGCGGCCGAGCGGCTTGTCGATCAGGCCCGCGTCGGCCTCGGGTCCGCCCTCGACGATGGCCCAATAGGTTTTGCCGATGCGCCCCGCCTTGAACAATTTTCCGAGCTTCTCCAGCGCCTTGTGATGGCGGCCGAGCACCAGGCAGCCCGACGTCTCGCGGTCGAGCCGATGCGCGAGGGCCGGGTTGCGCGGCAGGCCGAAGCGCAAAGCCTCGAAATCATCCTCCAGGCTGGCGCCGCCCTTAGGGCCGCGATGCACGGCGATGCCGTGCGGCTTGTTGATGACGAGAACGAGGCCGTCGCGATAGAGGACGCGGGCGAGTATGTCTTCCGGGGTCATGAACGCTATATAGCAGGCTCGTTGAGGGCCGCCTTGCGGTCGGCATGGAGCGCAAGGCGTGGACGACAAGTCAGATGACAAGCCGAAGGCCGGGCTGTTCCGGCGGCTGTTCGGCGGCTCGGCGGCCCCGCCCGAGCTGCGCGACGAAATCCCCGCGCCGCCGCCGCCGGCGCCCGCCATCGCCGCGCCGGAGCCGCCGCCTGCCCCCGAGCCGCCGTGCGCCAAGCCGACGGGAATCGGGCGCTGGTTCGGACGCAGCGCGGCGACGCCCGCCGCTCCGGCGCCGGAAGCGGCGCGGCGCGGCTGGCTGTCGCGCCTGACCTCGGGGCTGGCGCGCTCGTCCTCGACGATCGGGCGCGGCATCGTCGACATTTTCGCCAAACGTAAGCTCGACGCGACCTCGCTCGACGATCTCGAAGACATTCTCATCCAGGCCGATCTCGGCATCGGTCCGGCGATGCGCCTGCGCGAGGCGATCGGCAAGGGGCGCTACGAGAAGGGCATCGACCCCGAGGAGGTCAAGCGCCTGCTCGCCGAGGAGGTCGAGCGCACGCTGGCGCCGGTCGCCAGGCCGCTGGAGATCGACATCGCCAAGAAGCCGTTCGTGATCCTGGTCATCGGCGTCAACGGTTCCGGCAAGACGACGACGATCGGCAAGCTCGCGGCCAAATTCGCCGACGAGGGCGCGCGGGTGATGCTGGCCGCTGGCGATACCTTTCGCGCCGCCGCGATCGAGCAATTGCGCATCTGGGCCGGCCGCGCCAAGGCCGAGATCGTTGCCCGCGAGCAGGGCGGCGATGCCGCCGGCCTCGCCTTCGACGCACTGACGCGGGCGAGGGCCGAGGGCGTCGACGTGCTGTTGATGGATACCGCGGGCCGTCTGCAAAACCGCGCCGAACTGATGAGGGAGTTGGAAAAGATCATCCGCGTGATGAAGAAAGTCGATGCCGAGGCGCCGCACGCGACGCTGCTGGTGCTCGACGCCACCGTCGGCCAGAACGCGCTCAGCCAAGTCGAGATTTTCGGCCGCACGGCGGGGGTGACGGGGCTGGTGATGACCAAGCTCGACGGCACCGCGCGCGGCGGCATCCTGGTCGCCATCGCCGACAAGTTCAAGCTGCCGGTGCATTACATCGGCGTCGGCGAGCAGATGGAGGATTTGGAGCCGTTCGAGGCGAGGGATTTTGCGAGGGCGATTGCGGGGCTGGAGTAGGGCAGGATGAGTCGGAGGTTGGGGGATTTCAATGGGGTAAGTGTCGATTTTTGCAATTCGCCGACGGGCGTCCGAAAAGTGTATCGGCAAAAAGTTTGGTCGCCTTTTGGCCGCTTGTTTTGAGCCCGGCTGCAAGGCGAGGGAACCGCGCGCATTATACGAGCGGGCGGCCGTCCCCGGCAAGAGAAAGGACCTCGCTTGCGGCGCGGCGGATTTCCGGGGTTCGGGTGTGACGTTTGTTTGCCGCGGAGCAAAGTCGCCAGTGGGTGGGGAGGGACGTTGCGATGCGGACGCTGCGTTTCAAAGATTGCAAAAGGTCTACCTTTTGCAATCGGGCAGGATTCTTAGAAATCACGATTTTCGAGAATCGACGCGAGGGGGAAGCGGAATGGCGGAAACGCTCGGCGGTTTCGTTCATGACTGCCCGGAGTTAGGCGGGATCGCCAAATAATTATTCCGGTTTTGGAGGCCACAGAGACGTAGAAGATTCTGCAGAATTCGTAGCGGGCGATTGTTCCTTGCTGAGTGCGGCAATCGCCTGTTGACGCTGCATGTCACGGATGAACCTGTCTTGCGTGATTGCAGTCGGACTATACACTCGTCCGAAATCATCTGTTCTCAATTTATCTCCAAGACCGATATCCTCGGCCATCGCCGCGAGCAATTTCCGCAACCGCTCTTCTAAAACGTGGTCGGGAAGTGGTTTGAGTGAAAAGGCCAAAAACAATTCCGCCCACGCCTCACGAACAGGGCGAGAGTCGTGAAAAACCACATCAATTATGTTCAGGGCGCGCACTCCAGCCTCGGAGTAAATGGCGGATCGTTCCTGCATCAAACTCGCAAAGACGTGTAGCTTATTACGCTGACGCTCTTGGCTTTTCTCGGCATCTCGACGCAACGATTCAGCAAGTTTCGCAGCGGCACGTGGCGCGTACCACGTTGCAAACGCCGCAAATGCTGTGGCAAGCGCGCTGAAAAACGCAGCGGCAAGGGAGTAATAATCAGTCATTTAAGTTCCTAATTTTGACAAGTTTTACATTGATTGGGCCGCGATGTGTTTCAATGCGAATGAAGTTTTGGGAGGAAAAATTGTTCGGTATTTGAAAATTAGACGTGTATATTTCACCATCTGGGCCAGTCATCCCACCTTGAATAAGTGCCACATTCGCCGGAGCTTTCGTCGTAACAGATACTGTCAGCATATCGCCGCCAGCGTCCGTGTATTGACCATCAAAACTTTCGCCAAGGGGCCCAGCACCAACTATTTTTCCGTTTCGGAAAACAAGCATCGCAAATCCCTGTCCAGCTTTGCCGGACAGGTATGCTGCATAAAAGCCGTTCAACGCGTCTGTCATAATACTAACCTCGAAATCGTGCTGCGGCTGACGCCGTAGCTGACTGATGCCTTGGCGTAGATCATGGCTTTGATGATCTGCAAGCCGTCCCACATCGAGCGTGTCGCCCTGTCCCATTCGGCAATCACCAGTTCGTCGCCTGCGTCGAGTTCGTCGAGGGCTTCGTCGAGGGCAGAGGTCCGGCCATGCTCTTGCCCGACGCCTTGTCGGAAAAAATCGCGCGCATCCGGCGCCCTTCAACGCCCAGAGCTGGCCGGTGAGGTCTTGGCTCTCGGTGCTGACGCGAGTGTAGCCGTAGATCACGGCAACTCACCAAGGTCGCGCAATTCCTGCTCGACGACGGCGAGAAGCGGGGCCAGGTCTTTCTGCAAAGTGCTCCAGAGGCGGCGCTCGCGCACGTCCTCATAGTCGTGACGGTAGACGCTGCCAGCGCCCGCGATATCAACCCAAGGCGAGGCGGGGTGCCTCTGCTTGATCGCGACGGGCAAGCGACGCGAAGCCTCGGAAATGATTTCGAGCGCTCGCGTCACAGCATAGATGGTGCGCGTATCGGCGCAGAAGCGTTGGTAGTCGAAGCCCTCGACGAACGACAGCGCGAGCGTGACGTTATCGCGAATGTGAAAAAGGGTCGCCTTCGGATCGAACTGTTTAGAAGGCATAAACAGCTTCGCTCTGCGCGGGGCGACGGATGTGCGGCCTAAGCCCATCGCGGTCGATCACGTCAACCGGCCCGTCAAAAAGTCCGGCAATGTAGCGTTTTAGCCCGACATACTCGTAAACGGACATGTCGGCGTCAGGGTCGATCTCAAGCATTATGTCAGTGTCGCTGTCGGGGCGATTGTCGCCACGCGCCCGCGAACCGAACAAGGCGGCATGGGTCACTCCCCGCTCGCGCAAAGCGCGTTCGTTTTCCCTTAGCCGGTCGAGGATTTCCTGCCTGTTCATGCCTGTCTTTATATCACAAAAGCCGTCCGGTTTCGCCGGTCGAATCCAGCCTGCATTTTGTTACAGATTGAAACAAGATAGGCCAATTATTTCAAAGCTCCGCCCGTGTTTCAAATGTCTTGAATCTTGCGACACCGAGGGATGTCCGCATTCGGGTCGAGCCCGCCCGTGGCGCACCCCCGAACGCCACCCCTGTATCCGCTTCAACCCTTACATCCCGCCCCACCTCGGCGCGCGCTTCTCCAAAAACGCCGCTCTGCCCTCGATGGCGTCCTCGTTCTGGAAACTCTCGACCATCGCCCGTGAGGCGCACTCATAGGCCAAGCCAAGCGGCATCTCGATCTGTTCGTAGAAGGCGCGCTTGCCGAGCGCGATGCCGGAGGTCGGGCGGCTGGCGATGATGGCCGCCATTACTTGCGCGGCGGCGAGCGCCTCGCCCTCGGGCGTCACGCGGTTGACCAGGCCGATCGCCTCGGCCCGCTCGGCGT
>DATNDU010000002.1:0-20729 GCA_035606915.1 Roseiarcus sp.
ATCCCAGTCGGCGGCATGCCGCACGGACTGACGGTCTGGCCGCAGCCGGGACGGTATTCGCTCGGGCATACGGGGAATATGCGGTAGAGCGGTTCCGGACAGTTTGAATTCGCGGACCCGTCATTGCGAGCGAAGCGAAGCCATCCATCTCGCCGAGATCGCAGGTTAATCGGGGGCGCGGCCCGGTGGAGGTGACAGTGGCTCAACTTGATCGGTAACCGCTGTAGCGACGGTTTGCGCCGCTTTTCGGCCGAACGCCAACCACACCAACTAGTAGTCTTGACGTATAAACTCCCTCATAGCGGGTGGGTAGTTAACCTGCCGAGTAGTGCTCGGGAGCCCAGCCTCGATTTGGCGGCGACACGGAGACGCAAGGCGCGATGACGTAAACAACCGACATCGTGGCAACAACCGACGTCGTGGCCGGCCTGGCCGACAGCGCCCAAGACTACGACTGGAGCGAAGCCCAAAACCGGACCGTCGGAGTTCCTCAGAACGGCGCCAATACGTTCTTTAGCGTCGCCAACATAATCAGCTTGGACAATGTCGGGAATCTGACCCTGAATGAATTGTTTTCCATGTAGGGGAACGTGCTTGTCGGCGCGGCGACGCTGACCATCGGTTTGCTCGAACTGTTTCCAAACTTCGGAACGATCTCGCTCGAAGCTGAGAACGGCGCATCGGTCGATATCCAGTCTCTCTACGATCCGAGCAACCAATCGACGGTCGTCGCCGACGCGGGCGGCGCCATCGATTACGAGGCGCTCGGCCTAGGCACGCAGATAAACTCCGGCATCGACATCGCCGGCGACGCCGGCGGTGTGGCGGGAGGCGTGGTGACCATCGCCTCCGGTTACGCGATCGCAACCTCGATTACGCCGCCGATTGGAGCAGTTTCGCCGCGCTCCAGGCAGCGGCGATCTCACGCAGGTCGGCGAGGACACGGTCGTCAGGCTCGACGGCTCGAACGCCATTACTTTGACCGGCGTGACCGCTTCGACGCTTACCGCCTAGAACTTCGTCTTTTCGAGCTATTCCTACGCCTGATGCAGGTTCCGGGCGATCATTTGGGGTTATCCAAAGAGCGCATCCCTCACCCCATGAAGGGCCACGCTACCGGACAAATCATGCGCTGCCGACACTCTCAGCGACTGCCCCGATTGACGACGTAAACTTGCGTGGATAGCATACGCTTCAGCCGACGCAAGAAAGCGGCTCGACACTGGGGTTTGGCCTGGTTTCGCGCGCTAATGACACAGGCGATATTTCACGATCGCCGCGGAAAACAGACCCCATTGTCGTGACGCTTCGTTCCGGGACCACCTAAAGCGGTCACAAAGCGAATTTCGAGTAAGGTCCAAGCCAACCTCGCGTTCACTCGGGGGATATTTCGGAGGACTTCGCGCGAAACGACGCGGGTCGGTTACAACGGACAATAACGAAGGAAACCCTATGCACCCCACCAGACGGAATGTTCTTTTCGCCGGCGCGGCGCTTACGGCTGCCACCACCTCCCAAGGCGCGCTTGCTTTCAATGATCCGGTAGCCGACCTCGTTGAGGGCTCGGAGGAATTTGGCCTCGCGATTGAAGCCTATACCTATGGCTATCCTCTCGTAACCATGGAGATGACAAGACGGGTCCTTACTAATGTCGCCTCGGTCGAGGGTACGCGCGGCCCGATGGGGCAACTGATAAAGCTACGGCAATACCCGGATGCGACTTTCCGGGACGTCACGGCGCCTAACGCCGATACGCTCTACACGACCGCGTTCATTGATGTCGGCAAGGAGGCGTGGGTATTCAGCATCCCCGATTTGCATGGGCGCTATGCTCTGTTTCCGATGCTGGACGGCTGGACGACGGTTTTCCAGGTCCCGGGCAAGCGAACCACCGGAACGGGCCCGCAGACCTTCGCGATTACTGGACCTGGATGGGAGGGGACGCTTCCTGAGGGGGTCGTCGAATACAAATCTCCGACCTCAATCGTCTGGATACTTGGCCGCATCTATTGCACCGGTACGCCGGAGGATTACAAGGCCGTCCATACGATCCAAGACGAATGCAAACTCTATCCGCTCAGCGCTTTCGGCAAGGACTGGACACCGCCGCCCGGTGTTGTAGATCCTTCCATAGATATGAAGACCGCCGTCCGCGAACAAGTCAACAAGATGGACGCCGTTGAATATTTCACGCTTCTTGCCGAATTGATGAAATCCAATCCTCCGGCGGCGGCCGACGCTAATTTTATCGCCAAGATGGCGCGGATTGGACTGATCCCCGGTCAGGACTTCGACAAGAGCAAATTCGACCCTGCTTTCATCAAGCGTGTTCCGCGTGTCGCCTTCGATCGGATCATGTTGCATTTCGAGTTTAGCGATGGCGACGTCAAAAACATAAACGGATGGGGTTTCACCACCAAGACCGGCGTTTATGGAACCGATTATATTCAACGAGCGCTTGTGACCGCCATTGGCCTTGGCGCGAACCGTCCGCAGGATGCGGTTTATCCAACTTCGCGCTCCTACGCAGGCGGCCTCATCAAACATTCTTATGAAGGCTCGGAAAACTACGTTATCACCTTCAAGAAAGGCCAGTTGCCGCCGGTGAGCGGCTTCTGGTCGATCACGATGTACGACGCGGGATATTTCTTCGTCGAGAACCCGATCAATCGCTACTCGATCAGCGCGCGTGATTCCCTCAAGAGCAATGCTAACGGTTCGGTAGATCTTTACCTTCAGAACGCATCGCCGGGCGTGGACAAAGAAACGAATTGGCTGCCCGCGCCGAAGGGCAAGTTCATTCTTATGTTGCGGCTTTATTGGCCGAACGAGAGCGATCCTTCGATCCTCGACGGATCATGGACTATCCCGCCCGTGAAGAAGGTTTAGTTGGAACCCAACCTAGAGCGGCTGCCGATCAAGTTGAGTCACCGTCATTGCGAGCGGAGAGAAGCAAGCTATGCCTCAACCTGGCCACGCCTTCCGATTAACCTGCGAGCTCGGCGAGATGGATTGCTTCGCTTCGCTCGCAATGACGGGGCCCGCTGATTCAATATGTTCGGATACTGCTCTAAGCGAGAGTTTGATAATTGCACAAGACTTTTAGCAGGAGCGCTCATCAGAGCGCTCCTTCTGGGTCGCGACACGCGGCAGGCGCGCGGCGTCTGGAGTCCGACCCGAAAGGGTCCGTCAAGGAGGAGCGAGCATGACCAGATTTCGATTGTTGCTCGTTACGGGCGTCGCGCTTTGCGGCGCCGGTTTGGCCGGCGGGGCCATTTCCGCACAGGACAAATATACTTTGAAAGTGCCGAACGGGCTCGCCTTCTCTGAGTTCCGAGGATACGAAGACTGGGCGGTCGTTGCGATCAGCGCCAATAACGGCAAGATCTCCGTGATCTTGGGCAATCCGGAGATGATCGATGCCTATAAGAACGGCGCGCCCGGCAAAGCCAAGACTTTCCCTGACGGCGCTAAGATGGCGAAAATACATTGGCTGCCGAAAAAGCAAGAGGACTACCCGGGCGAGCCGACGGCGCCAGGGGCGCAGCATGACGTCGATTTCATGGTGAAGAACAGCAAGAGATTCGCCGACAGCGGCGGTTGGGGCTGGGCCGAGTTCGAGTACGACGCCGCGGCGGATGCGTTCAGGCCCGGCACGACGGCGGATAGCCCGCCGCAGGAACATGACGCCAAGTGCGGCTTCGCCTGTCACACGCTCGTGCAGGACCGCGACTATGTTTTCACCGACTACGCCAAGAGGTGAATGGCGCGTTGCGCGCGCCCATAGGGTCGTAAAGCTCGGATACGACGCCAAGCCGCCTAACCTGGGGCGCCGCATCGCTGGCAAGCGCGAGTTTCAACGCGGGGTCGCCGCCGGCCCGGCAATCCGCGCCGCCGCTTGCGGCTTCGGGCGGCCGTGGCTGGTCTTGTGCCAGTGGAACGGCCGCACGATCAGTTCGTAAAGCGCCATCCAGGTCGCCGCCGACACCAGCGCGTAATACAGCGGCATGTAAAGCAGCGCCCGTCCATAATCGCGCATGCCGCGCTTGCGCATCGCCACCAGCGCCGGCAAGACCACCGCCTGCACGCCGGTCAGCATCAAGATGTAGGTATAGACGTCGGCGAGGCGCGAAACCGGCGCCTGGGACATCGACTCGCTGAAGCCGCGCCAGATCGCCTCGACGAGGAAAAACGGCCCGAACAGGCCGGTCATCACCGTGCCGGCGATCAACGTCAACCCGGCGACGCCCTTCTTGAACCCAAGCTCGCGGAAATAACGCCGGGGCTCGCGGGTGTGGACGATCATCGTCTGCATCCAGCCCTTCTGCCAGCGCGAGCGCTGGCGGAACCAGTTGGCGAACTCGTTCGGCGCCTCCTCGACCGTCTCGGAATCCAGCGCGCCGACGCGGGCGCCGAAGCGGGCGAGGCGCAACCCGAGGTCGGCGTCCTCGGTGACGTTCCAGGCGTCCCAGCCGCCGACGCGGCGCAACGTCGCGGTGCGGATATGGTTGGTGGTGCCGCCCAGCGCCACCGGCAATTCGAGCGCCGAGAGGCCGGGATTGACGAGTTCGAACAGCGCCGCGTACTCGACCGCGAACATGAAGCTGAGCCAGCAGTCGCGCCAGTTGGCTATCGTCAGCCGGCCCTGGAGCGCGTCGAGGCTCGCGTCTTCGGCGAAGCGCGCGGCGGCGCGGCGCAACTGGTCTGGGGCGGGTTCGTCCTCGGCGTCGTAGACGCATACGAGTTCGCCGCGCGCGACGTCGAGCGCGACATTGAGCGCCCGCGGCTTGGTGCGCGGCTTGCCCGGCGGCGCGATCACCACGTCAAAGCGCGGCGGCAGCCGCTGCGCCATGATGGCGCTCAGCGTTTCCTCGTCGCCGGCCTCGATCACCAGTTTGATGTCGAGTTTCGCCTTCGGATAATCGAAGGCGTTGAGCCCGGCGACCAGCTTCGGGATCACCGCGCCCTCGCGGTACATGGCGACGATCACCGTGTAGACAGGCAAGTCGGCGTCGGCGAGCGGCGGGCTCGGGCGCGAGGCGTCAGCGGCGATGGCGCAGGCGATGCGCAGAAAGATCGTCGCCGAGAACAATAGCCACAGCAGCAGCGATGAGATCGCCCGCTCCACCGCCGGCGCCGCGAAAGCGAGCGCGATCATCGCGAGCCCGAAGGCGGCGGCGGCGATGGTTTGCGCCGGGCGCAACTCGCCGCGCGCGCAATAGGCGGGATCGAGCCGCTCCAGTTGCGTCGCGGCACGCGTCGCGATCTCCTGGCCGCGCTCGACGCGCACCAGCGCGCCGAGCCGGCGCGGCGAGGTGATGGCCAGGCCCGAGGGGCATCGGCCCTGGTCGGCGAGGTCGATCAGCAGCCGCAACACCTCGCCGCGCGGCGCGGCGATGGCGCGATAGGGCGCGACGAGCCGGCCAAGATAGACCAGCCCGGCATTGACCGCGCGCGCCGGCGAGACGGCGTTGTCGAGCGGCGCGGCGCCGACATGAAACGGCGCGCCGAGCCAATCGGCGAGCGCGCGATAGAAGAACTCCTCCTGCGCCAACCCCTCGCCGAGCAGCGCCATGTCCGGCGAGACGCCGATCTCCCGCGCGATCTCGCCGGCGCGCAGCAGCGAGGCGATCGGCGCGCCATAGGCGGCGAGAAAGGCGATCTCACGCGGCGGCGCCGCACGCGCCGGCGTTGCAAACCCCTCCCTGATGTTCTGATCTTGCCCTTGCATCGCTCCGAAACGCATCTTTGCGTAAATCGGAGCGCTTGTCATTAACGGTTACGCAACACTTGCTATAAGCTTGTGGAAATCGCTACGCAGCCTGCCGCGAAGTTGCCTATGTTTACGTTCGCAATGCGCAAATTGGCGCCGCGCTGCGGCAGCAGTGAGCGGAGCCCGGTTTTGCTGAACTTCGCGCGGCCTCAGCCGGCGAGCGTCGCCAGATCGGCATTGGCGCCGCAGACCAGCACGCCGAGACGCTCGCCGGCGCCGGGGCGATAGGCGCCGCTCAACAGCGCCGCATAGGCCGCCGCGCCGCCGGGCTCGGTGACGATATTGAAATCGCGCCATAGCTTGCGCTGCGCCGCTGATATCGCCGCGTCGTCGACCAACGCGACGCGTTCGACGGCGTGTCGGCAGATGTCGAAGTTGACCGCCCCCACCCGCCGCGCGCCAAGCGAATCGGCGGCCGCCGACTTGACCTCGACATCGACCGGCCGCCCCGCTTGCAGCGCCGCATGCAACGCCCGCGAGCCCTGCGGCTCGATGCCGATCACCCGCGCCCGGCCGGCAAACCACGCCGCAACGCCCGAGATCAGGCCGCCGCCGCCGACCGCGACCAGCATTGTGTCGAGGCCCGGCAGCCCGAGCTTGGCGAGATCGCGCTCCCATTCGAGCCCGACCGTCCCCTGCCCGGCGACGGTCTCGGGCGAATCGTAGGCATGAATGGCGAGCGCGCCGCTGGCGGCGACATGCGCCTCGCACAACGCCAGCGCATCGAAATAGGTCCGGCCCTCGACATGAATATCGGCGCCGTAACTGCGGATTTTCTCGATCTTCAGCGGCGCGGCGATGTCAGGCACGAACACTTTGGCGGCCAGGCCAAGCTCGCGCGCCGCATAGGCGACCGCGGCGCCGTGATTGCCGCCGGAGGCGGTGGCCACCCCCGCCCCCGGGGCGGCGCGGCTCAGAAGGTTGTTGAAGGCGCCGCGCGGCTTGAACGAGCCGGTGTGTTGCAGACATTCGAGCTTCAGCGAGACGCCGTCCGCCTCCATGATCGGCGTGCGCCGGATATGCGCCGCGATGCGCGCATGCGCCGCCTCGATTTCATCTTGCTTCACAGTTTGCCCTCCACCGGCGCCACGTCGACGGACACTTCCAGTTCGTGCCCGCCATAAGACAGGATGACGCCATCGACCGGCGGCACGTCGACGTAATCGCGTCCGCGCGCCACCACGATATGGTCGTCGCCCTCGGCAATGGCGTTGGTCGGGTCGAGCCCGAGCCAGCCGAACGAGGGGCCGCACCAGAGCGCCACCCAGGCGTGCGAGGCGTCGGCGCCGACCAAGCGCTGCTTGCCCGGCGCTGGCAGCGTGCGGATATAGCCGCTCACATAGAGCGCCGGCAGACCGAGGCCGCGCAGGCCGGCAATCATCACATGGGCGAAATCCTGGCACACGCCGCGGCGCGCCGCGAACGCCGCGGCGGGCGCCGTGGTGACTTCGGTCGCCTCGGAATCATAGGCGAAATCGGCCTTGATACGTCGCGAAAGCTCGGCTGCCGCCTCGTACACCGGCCGCGCCGGCGCGAAGCTGTGGCGGGCATAGCAGGTGGCATCGGCAAACAGCGACGCCAGCCGGCTCGGGTAGAGGCCGAAGGCGGGGCTGTCGGCGGCAATCGATGGCGAGGCGGCGGCAAGCGCGGCCGCCGTCTCCCAGGGCGGCGTCAGCGTCGCGATCGGCGGCGCGGCGCGCGCAACCTCGGCGCGAAAGCTCGACTTGATCGACATTTGCGTATGCCGGGTCTCGATGCGCAGGCGCGCCGCGTGGTTGCCAAAGGCGTCCTCGCGCTCGACGAACTCCCGCGGCATCGGCCGCACCTCGACATGGTAGTTGCTGATGCGCTGGCCGGGCTCGTCGCGCGGCCGCAGCCGCAGCACGCAATCGTTGGCGACGACCGGCGCGCCGTATTGGTAGCGCGTCAAGTGCGCGACGTCGTAGATCATCCCAAGCCCATCACCTTCTCCGCCCGCGCCGAGGCGCCGTGCAGGAAGTAGCGGCGGCCGATGGCGTCGGCGAGCTGGGCGATCTGGTTCTCGATCGCCAGGATGCCGGCATCCTCCAGTTCGTCGGCGATCTCCGAAGTCAGTTCGGCGCTGAGCCGGGTGGCGCGCCGCAGCGGCTCCTCGGGGACGCCGTCCTGGCGCAGCACTGGCAGCGCCGCGATATGTTCGGCGATGCGATGGGCCTGGAAGGCGACGGAGCGCGGGCTGTAGGGATCGAGCAGCGTCAGGTCGCGCACCGGCCCCAGCGCGACGCCGATCAGCGTGCGCGAATGATAGGTGATCTGCGAATCGATGAGGTCGAGCATGACGTCGAGGTCGTGCTCGGTCGCCTTCTGGTGCGCGAACTGGCGGGCGATGCGGCAGGTGTTGATGCCGCGCTCGATGCGTCGGCCGAGTTCGTAAAAGCGCCAGCCGGCGCCGCGGTTGAAGTTCTCGTCGAACAAGCCCGCCAGCGCGGCGATCGCGTTGAGCTGCTCGTCGATGCAATCGAGGATCTGCGCATCGCTCAACGGTCCCTCGGGCAGTTCCGCCAGCGCCGTCTTGAGCCGCCCGATCAGCGCCCAGGTCTGTTGCGTCAGCCGCTCGCGGATGACCGAGGCGGCAAGGCTGGCGGCATTGGCGAGCGACAGCGCCGAGCCCCCGTTCTCCGGCGCGCGCAACGCCGCCTCGGCGGCGCGCGGCGTCCTGGCCTCGGTGGCGATGGCGCCCCAGGCGACGAGCAGCGTCTTGAGGCCGTCCAAGGCGCCGCGCGCCCCTGAGATCGGCGCCTCGGGATCGCCGGCGCGGGCGCTGAGGCAGCGCACGAGGCGCAAGGTCGCCTCGGTCCGTTCGAGATAGCGGCCGAACCAGAACAGATTGTCGGCCGCCCGGCTCGGCAGATTGCCGAGCAGGCGCGCGATATGCGGCCGCTCGCGGCTCGGCAGCAGCGAGGAGGCGGCGACCGGCTTGTCGGCCAGCACCCAGACGTCGGCCGCCTCGACCCCCTGGCCCATCGACACCGCGCGCGCGTCCGGCGCATCGGAGACGCGGGCGAAGCCACCGGGCATCACCTTCCAACCGTCGGGGGTGGCGGCGGCATAGACGCGCAGCACGAAAGGGCGCGGCGCGAGCTTGCCGTTCTCCCAGCGCGGCATGGTGGAGAGGCGGACCACCTCCTGCCCGACATAATCGAGCCCGCGCTCGGCGATGGCGCGCTTCAGCGCCGCGCTTTCCTTTTCGCCAAGCTCGGCGCCGAGCGCCACGCGCCGCGGCTCCAGCCCGCGCGCCGCGCCGCCGAAGGTGCTGGCGATCGAGATCCGGGCGAAGTTTTCGAGCACACGGGCGCGCTCGCCGGGTTGGCCGCACCACCAGGTGGCGATATTGGGCATTTTCAGCGGCTCGCCGAGAAGCCGTTCGGCGAGGCGTGGCAGGAAAGCCAGCATCGCTGGCGCTTCGATGAGGCCGGCCCCCGGCAGGTTCTCGACCACGACGCCGCCCGAGCGGATGGCCTCGATGAGGCCGGGGACGCCGAGGCGGGAGGCGGAGTTCAGCTCCATCGGGTCGATCCATTCGGAATCGACCTGCCGCCAGATCACGTCGGCGCGCTTCAGCCCGGCGATGGTGCGCACATAGACGCGCCGCCCCTCGCCGACGACGAGATCGTCGCCCTCGACGAGCAGGAAGCCGAGATAGCGCGCGAGATAGGCGTGCTCGAAATAGGTCTCGCCATAGGGGCCGGGCGTCAGGATGCAGATGCGCGGCTCCGCCCGCTCGCCGCTCGCCTTCATGCCGGCGCGCAGATCCCGGAAGAACGGGGCGACGCGCTCGACGTTCATCTCGCGGTAGATGTCGGGGAAAGCCTGCGAGGCGACGAGCCGGTTCTCCAGCGCGTAGCCGGAGCCCGAAGGCGCCTGCGTGCGGTCGCCGAGCACCTGCCAGCGCCCGTCCGACCCACGGCCGATGTCGGCGGCGTAAAGACGGAGCCAGCGTCCGCCGGGCGGCTTCACGCCGCGCATGGCGGCGATGAAATCGGGCGAGCCGGTAAGCGCGGCGGCGGGCAAGGCGCCGTCGGCGATCAGCTTGCCCGGCCCGTAGATGTCGGCGAGCAGGCGCTCGATGAGTTCGGCGCGCTGGGCGACGCCGGCCTCGATCTGTCGCCATTCCCGCGCGGGGATCAGCAGCGGCAGCCGCCCGATCGGCCAGACCCGCTCGGAAGTCTCGCCGCGCACGCGATAGGACATGCCGCGATTGCGCACGCGCCGGTCGGCGGCGGCGAAGCGCTCGGCGACCGCCTCCGGCGACGACATCGCCAGTTGCCGCAGCAGCGCCGTCCACGGCGCGCGGCGGACGCCGTCGGGACCGATGAACTCGTCGGGGAGTCCCGGCAAAGGCGCATAGTCGGCCGACCACCGCGCGACCTGCGCCTCGGCCTCGGCGGATGCGGAAACGGTGCGGGCGGTGGCGGGCAAGGCGGACTCGGAGTCAGTCGGGGGCGCGGCAATATGCGGGCAAGTCTCGCCGCGCGCCAGACGGCGGCGGCCGATTTCCGGCTCGACAAGCAGGCGCCGGCGCCGCCATATTAGAACGAATACGACGACTCACGGAGACTTTCATGACGCGACTGATTCTGGCGCTGCTGGTGGCTTTCGGGCTCGCGCTACCGGCTCACGCCGACGACAAGGTCGTGGTGTTCGCCGCCGCCAGCCTCAAGACGGCGCTAGACGCGGCGGCCGCCGCCTATCACAAGAGCGGCGGACCCGAGGTCTCGCTGAGTTACGGCGGCTCGCTCGGGCTCGCCCGCCAGCTTATCGCCGGCGCGCCGGCGGATGTGTTCATCTCGGCCGACGAGCCGTCGATGGACGCCGCCGTCAAGGGCAAGGCGATCAAGCCCGACACCCGCGTCAACTTCCTGCGCAACCACCTCGTCCTCATCGCCCCGACGCCGTCCAAGCTCGACAAACTCGCCCTCGCCCCCGCCGCCTTCGCCGCCGCGCTCGGGTCGAGCAAGCTGGTCACCGGCGAGGTCAAGACGGTGCCGGTCGGCCGCTACGCCAAGGAATCGCTCGACAAGCTCGGCCTGTGGGCGACGGTCGAGCCGAAGCTGGCGATGACCGACAACGTGCGCGCGGCGCTGGAGTTCGTGGCCCGCGGCGAGGCGGCGCTCGGCATCGTCTACGCCACCGACGCCGTCTCCGAGCCGCGCGTCAAGGTCGTCGCCCGCTTGCCGGACGCCTCGCACAAGTCGATCGTCTATCCGCTCGCGATCGCAGCGGCGTCGAAGAACCCGGCAGCGGCGGCGCGCTTCGTCGCCTTCCTGCGCTCGTCGGCGGTCGCGCCGACCTTCGAGGCCCAGGGCTTCGAGATAATCAAATAACCATCGCCGCCGCTCGGCCTTCCCCCCCCTCCCCCTCGCCCCGCGCTTGCGGGGAGCCGCGGTGCGTCGGCGATTCCACCTTATCGCAGAAGGCTCTATCGCTCCTGCGCCCCACAGGTCTCGACGATGGCGCCAATGCGCCCGCGCTGCTCGCCGCTGATCTCATGCGCGCCGAGCAGCCCGGCGAGCCCCGCCGCCGAAGCGCCACGCACGACGCAGGCGCAGGCGCGCTCGCAGGCCTCGATGCCGCCGCCGGCCTCGACGCAGGCCGGGCGGCAAGTCTTCTCGTAAAGCTCAGCCGATAGCCGGTCGGAATAGCCGCTGAGATGCAAGGCCGCGTAAAGCAGGCCGATGAGGATCGGCTGGTGGATCAAATAGACCGCCAGACTGTGCCGCCCGGCGAAGGCGAGGCCGCGCAATGGCGCCAGCCGCGCCTTCCAGGCCGGCGGTCGCGGCGCCATCTGCGCCAAACCGAGGCCAACCAGAACCACGCCGCCCCACGGCATCAGCGGGCGCCAGTCGAGCGTCGCCGGGTCTTGCGTCTGCAAGCCGAGCCAGATCAGCCACGGCGGATTGAACGCCGGCGAGGCATAGACCAGCGGCAGCGCGATGAGCCCGAGGCCCAGCGCCAGCGCCACCCAGGGGCGCGGCCAGACGAGCAACGGCGCGGCGATGAGGCAGGCGACGAATATGCAATGCAGGATGCCGAACAGGATCGGCGTCTGCGGCGCGACGGCATAGCTCGCCGCCGTCACCAGCGCCGCCGCCGCGGCAATGCGCAGCATCCGCCGTCCATAGCCCAGCGCCCGCAAGCCGCCGGCATGGGCGAGCGCCAGCGACAGGCCGACGAGCGCCAGGAACGCGCCGCCGATCAGCAGCGAGGCGAGCCGCATCGGCGGCGTGAACGGCGTCAGCGGATCGATGGCGCCGAAATAAGCGAGATCCCAGGTGAAGTGATAGCCCGCCATCGCCGCCAGCGCCAAGCCGCGTGCGATGTCGACCGCATCCAGTCGCCCGGTTCGCCTCATGCGAAGATAGCGGGCGCCAGTTCGATCTCGCGCTCGAATTCGACCGGGCCGGTCATCAGCACATGGCCGTCTTGCCGGCGCCAAGCAATCGTCAGTTCGCCGCCCGGCAGTTCGATCGCCGCCTCGCGCCCAGCCAAGCCGCGCCGGCTCGCCGCCACCAATGTCGCGCAGGCCGCCGAGCCGCAGGCCAGCGTCGCCCCGACGCCGCGCTCCCAAACCTTCAGCCGGATGCTCTCCCGCGCCAGGATTCGCGCGAAGGAGATGTTGGCCCTCTCGGGAAACAGCGGATGGCGCTCCAGCGGCGGCCCGGCGCGCACGAGGTCGATGGCGTCGAGATCGGCGACGAAGAACACAGCGTGCGGATTGCCCATATTGACCAGCCCCGCTGGGCCGAAAGCCGCCGCTTGCGGGATGTCGAGGGCGACGGTGTCGGCCTCGCGCGCCAACGGAATGTCGCGCCAGCCCAGCAGCGGCGGCCCCATGTCGACGCGATAGGTCCAGGCCGCCAACCGCTCGCAGACGATGAGGCCGCGCGCGGTCTCCACCGTCAGCCGCGCCGCGCCGGTCTCGCGAGCAAGCCGGTCGGCGACGCAGCGCGTGCCGTTGCCGCAAGCGCCGGCGAGACTGCCGTCGTTGTTGTAGATCGGCACGTAAGACAGCGTGTCGGGCGTGCGTGCCGGCGTCAGCACCATCATCTGGTCGTAGTCGAGGCCGGGGGCGCGATGGATGGCGCGCGCCTCCGCAGGCGTCGGGACCACCGTCCCGTCGCGCAGGTCGAGCACGAGAATCTTGTTGCCGGCGCCGTTCATCCGCGCGACGCGCCGGCCGGCCAGAGGAGTCATGCGCGCGGCTCTAGCGCCTCGGCGGCGGCGTGTCGATGGCGGAAAGGTCGCCGTTCAGCCGAACGCCTTGTAGTCCATCGCCGCCAGATCAGCGAGCAGGCCGGGCCCGCTCGGCCGCCAGCCGAGCCGCTGACGCGTCCAGGCGCTGGAAGCCGGCATGTCCACGCCGATGAAATAGCCGAGCCAACCGAAATGCTCGGCCGCTTGCTCCGGCGTCAGCGATGCGGTGGGCACGCCGAGCCCGTGGCCGATAGCGGCGGCCATGTCACGCGCGGCGACGCCCTCCTCGTCGACGGCGTGGAAGCGCTCGCCGGCCTTGCCCTGCTCGACCGCCAACTTGTAGAGCCGCGCCACGTCGCTCACATGCGCCGCCGGCCAGCGGTTGCGCCCGTCGCCGACATAGGCCGCGACGCCCTTCTGGCGCGAGATCATCACATAGGGCGAAACCAGGCCCTGCTTGCGCGCATCGTGGACCTGCGGCAGCCGCACCACCACGACCTTGACGCCGGCCGCCGACGCCTCGCGCCCGGCGAGTTCGGTGGCGACGCGCGGATTGGGATTGTCGCTTCGGATGAAATCCTCGGTCGCCAGTCGCCCCGCCTCGGAATTGCCCATGCCCGTGCCCGAGGTGATGACCAGCGGCCGGTCGGAGCCGGCGAGCGCCTCGCCCATCGCCCTGATGTTGCGCCGGTCCTTCTCGCAATTAGCGGCCATGCGGGAGAAATCGTGATCGAAGGCGAGATGGATGACGGCGTCGGCCTTTGCGGCGCCGGCCGCCAGGCTCGCGGGGTCTTCGAGCGTGCCGCGACAGGGCTCGACGCCGGCCGCGACGAGCGCCTTGGCGCCCTCGTCCGACCGCGTGAGGCCGAGCACACTGTGACCGGCGGCGAGCAATTCGGGGATGACGTGGGAGCCGATGAAGCCGGTGGCGCCGGTGAGAAAGATGTGCATGGGAGGTCTCCGGGTTGGATCGCGGAGCGGTAAGCGCGGTCTTGGTCCCGGTATAGTAGTGACTTTATCGGGGTATAAAAACTAACCGCCCCGCCGCGCCCGCTCGATCACCCGCGCGCCGAGCCGCACCAGCGCCTCGCGCAAAGCCTCGTCCTCATGCTGACAGGCGGCGCGCGCCTCGGCGAGCGCTTGCGCGCCCGGCGGCGCGATGCGGCGGCGCGTCGCCATCTCCGGCAGCGGCCCCTGACGGAACGCCAGCTTGGCCACGCAGGCCCAGCCGAGATGGGCGTTGACGCGCTCGACGATGAGGTGGGCGAGATGCTGCGCCTCCAGCGCGAAGGCGCCGTCGATGCGCAGCACCAGGATCGCTGGCGGGCGCGACGCGGCGGGATCGGTCTTGGCCCCGCGCGGCGGCCAGTTGAGCCGCTCGAAGCGCGCGAATCGCGCCACGTCCTGCCCGACGATCTCCGGCCAATGCGCGACTAGGCTTGCCTCGCTCAAGCCGCGCGCCGCCAGCGCCGGGCTGACGATGGCGCCGAGATGCGCGCCGAGCGGCGTCGCATAGGGTTTTCTCTTTCTCGCCGTGGGGCTAGAGGCGTCGGCCATGCCGTCCCTCTTACCGCCATCCGCGCTCGCCGACAAAACGCTGGTCTGGTTCGACGCCAACGCCCGCACCCTGCCCTGGCGCGCCAAGCCCGGCGAGCGCGCCGATCCCTATCGCGTCTGGCTCTCCGAAATCCTGTTGCAACAGACGACGACATCAGGCGCCGCGCCCTATTTTGCCAAATTCGTCGCCCGCTGGCCGGATGTCGCGGCGTTGGCCGGGGCCGAGATCGAGGAGGTGATGAACGCCTTCGCCGGCCTCGGTTATTATTCGCGGGCGCGCAACCTGCACGCGGCGGCGCAAGCGGTCGCGGCGGCCGGCGGCGCGTTTCCCTCGGAGGAAGCGGCGTTGCGCGCGCTACCCGGCGTCGGCCCCTATACAGCGGCGGCGATCGCCGCCATCGCCTTCGGCAAGGCGGCGACGCCGATCGACGGCAACATCGCCCGCATCGTATCGCGGCTGGCGGGCTTTTCCGCACCCATCGCAGCGAATCGTCGCGCCATCGAGGATTTCGCCCGCGCGCTGACGCCGCGGCGCCGGGCCGGCGATTTCGCGCAAGCGCTGATGGACATCGGCGCGACGATCTGCCGGCCGAAGGCGCCGGCCTGCCTCGCCTGCCCGTTGCGCGACGGCTGCCGCGCCGCCGCCAGCGGCGACCCTGAGGCTTTCCCCGGCCAGACGGTGAAGACGCCGCGCCCGGAAAAGGTCGGCGCCGCCTTCTTCGCCGAGCGCCCGAATGGCGCGTTTCTCGCTAGGCGTCGCCCTCCGCGCGGCCTCCTGGGCGGTACGATGGAACTGCCCGGCGGCCTGTGGCGGCTCGGCGAACTCACGCAAGTCAGCGCGGACGAGGCGCCGTTCGCCGCACACTGGGTCCGGCTGCCCGAGCTGGTCGCGCATGTCTTTACCCATTTCTCGCTGCGGCTGGCGCTGTTCGCCGCGCCCGCTCCCGTCCTCGCCCCGGAAGGCATGGTCTTCGTCGCCCCGCACGAGATCGACGCCGCCGGCTTCTCCGGCCTCATGCGCAAGGCCGCGCTGAGCGCGCGGGCTCAAAATCCCGGCAACCGCAGCGTCGCCCTCAACCCGCCGAGCGGGCTCTCGCCGAGTTCCAGCGCGCCGCCGTAATTGGCGGCGAGATCGACGACGATCGACAGCCCGAGCCCGGAACCGGGGCGCGATTCGTCGAGCCGACGCCCGCGCTCGACCGCCGTCGCACGTGCGCGCGGGTCGAGGCCGGGGCCATCGTCGTCGATGTGGACGAGGAAATAGTCGCGCCCCGAGGCGCCGCCCGCAGGCGCGCGCTCGGCGGCGACGACGACTTTCGCGCGCGCCCATTTGCCGGCGTTGTCGAGCAGGTTGCCGACGAGATCGGCCAGATCCTGCGGCTCGCCGCGAAAGCGCAAGGCCGGCGCCGTTGCGCTCTCGAAGGTCAGGCCGCGCTCGCGATAGACCTTCTGGAACGTGCGCAGCAGGCCGTCGAGCACCGGGGCGAATTCCGTGGAGGCGCCAATCGAGGTGGCGCGCGCGGCGGCCCGCGCCCGGTCGAGGTAGAACGTCACCTGCCGGCGCATCACCTCGGCCTGCTCGCGCACCTTCTCGCCCAGCTTCGGGCTGCCGGCCTCCGCCTCGTTGACGATGACGGAGAGCGGCGTCTTCAAGGCGTGGGCGAGATTGCCGACCTGCGTGCGGGCGCGGCGCACCACTTCGCGGTTGGCGTCGAGCAACAGGTTGAGTTCGGCGGCGAGCGGCGCCAGATCCTGCGGATACTCGCCGGCGATGCGCTCGGCCTCGCCGCGCCGGATGGCGATCAGCCCGTCGCGCAGCCGCCGCAACGGCCGCAGCCCGAAGCGCACGGCAAGCCCGGTCGAGCCGATCAGCGCCGCGGCGAGCGCGAACAAGGTGGCGCTCAGCGCATATTCGAACTGCACGACCTGAGCGCGCATCACGTCGGCGACGGCGGCGACCTGGATCAGATAGCGGCCTTCTTCGCCGGCGTCGATGATGCGCTCGATCACCCGCAGCGGCTTGCCGCCGGGGCCGGTGACGTAGCCACGGAAGAAATTGTCGGCGCCGGCGTCGGCGGCCGGCAACGCCGGCAGTTGCGAGCCGAACAGCGATTTCGAGGTGCGGATGTCGGCCCCGGCGCGGTCGAGCCGCGTGATCTGCCAGTACCAGCCGGAAAAGGCGAGCTCGAACTGCGGCGCGACCACCGGCGCCGGCGCCGTGTGGCCCTCCTCGGCGCTGACGGCGACATTGGCGACCAGCGCCTTGGAATACAGCTCCAGGGTGTCGTCGAAATTGTCCTCGGTCGAATTGGCGTTGAGGGCGGAAAGGCCAATGCCGGCGACGACGAGGATCGAGGCGCACCAGAAGGCGGCGGCCAGGAACAGGCGCGAGGCGATCGAGCCTCCGCGCAAAAGTCCGTGCAGGTCGCGCGCCATCGCGACGTTCAGCGCGCCGCCTTGACGCGCGGGTCGGCCTCGCCGTCGATGATATAGCCGAGGCCGCGCGCGGTCTGGATCAGATCGACGCCGAGCTTGCGCCGCAACCGCCCGACGAACACCTCGATGGTGTTGGAATCGCGGTCGAAGTCCTGATCGTAGAGATGCTCGACGAGTTCGCTGCGCGACACGATGCGCCCGGCATGGTGCATGAGATAGCTGAGCAGCCGGTATTCGTGGCTGGTCAACTTCACCGCGATATCGTTGACGGTGACGCGGCCGGCGCGCGCGTCGAGCCGCACCGGTCCGACGACGATCTCGCTGGAGGCGTGGCCGGAGGCGCGGCGCAGCAACGCGCGCAGCCGCGCCAGCAACTCCTCCATATGAAACGGCTTCGACAGGTAATCGTCGGCGCCGGCGTCGAAGCCCTCGACCTTTTCGCTCCAGCGGTCGCGCGCGGTGAGAATCAGCACCGGCGCGACGCGACCGGACTTGCGCCAGGCCGTCAACACGCTGACGCCGTCGCGCTTGGGCAGGCCGATGTCGAGCACGATGGCGTCGTAGGGTTCGGTGTCGCCGAGAAACCAGCCCTCCTCGCCGTCATAGGCGCGATCGACGGCGTAGCCGGCGCCCTCCAGCGCCGTCGTCACCTGCCGGTTGAGGTCACGGTCGTCTTCGACAACGAGAAGGCGCATGATCGTTCCTAGGGTTTGCCCGGCCCGGTCGCGGCGCGTTTGAAGTCCACGTATTTACCGGTCGTCGCGTTGACACGGACGTGGAAATATCTCCCGTCCCGATGCAGCAAGCCGATTTCGTAGACGAATTCGTCGCCAATGCGGCAGAGCTTGGCCGACAGCGCTTCGGCCTTGTAGCGCTGGGCGGCGTGCTTGAGCACCCAGAACGGCTCGCGCAGGCGCCGCAGCTTGATCTCCTCGCGCGTCTCGGCGGCCGAAAGGCAGACGCGCTTTCCCGCCGCCCGCGCAACGCTGTCCGCGTGGAGCTTCGGCGCAGCGTCGAGCCCCCCGCAGCAGAGCACCCCGCCGGCGAGCGCAAACAACGCGAGAGCAAGGATTCGCCACATGGCGCGATCCTTGGGCCGCCTAGCTGAATGAGCCATGAATATCATCCGGCGCTTGCGCGCGTCCGCATCGACGGGTAGCGCGAATGCATGATTAGCGCCAGACGCTTCGCCGCCGCCGCGGCGTTCCTCAGCCTCGCCGCGCCGGCCCTCGCCATCGTCGGGCCGGCGCGCGACGGCGACGGCTACGCCAACCGCATCGTCATGGTGCTCGCCCGCCACGGCGCGCGCCAGAGCGTGTGCAGCGGCGTCGCCCTCGCCCCCCGCCTGGTCTTGACCGCCGCGCATTGCCTGGAGAGCGCCGCGAACACGCTGGTCGCCATCCGCCGCGACGGCCGCACGGCGCCCGTCGTCGTCGCCGCTGTCGCCCGCCACCCGCGCTACGACCCCAACGCGCCGCGCGACCGCCGCATCTCCATCGACATCGGCCTGCTGGAAACGGCGACGCCGCTCGACGGCTTCAAGTTCGCCGAGATCGCCGCCGCGCGGCCCGCCCTTGGCGAGGCGGTCACGGTCGCCGGCTTCGGCGTGACGCGCGAGGGCGGGCCGCCGAGCGACGGCCACATCCGCGCCGCCGACCTCGTCGTCGCCGCACCGCTGTCGAACGTCACGCTATGGACGAAAGACCCTGAGATCAGCGGCCTGGGCGCCTGCCACGGCGATTCCGGCGGCCCGATCTACGCCGCCGACGGGCGCCTCGCCGCCGTCGTCGCCTGGACCAACGGCGTCAAGGGGCGCGGCTGCGGCGCGATCACGCAGGGGCCGCTGCTCGGCCCCGAGCGCGCCTGGATCGCCGCGATTCGCGCCCGCTGGGGCCAATGAGCGCGCTAGGGTCGCTGCCGATCGAGGCGGTCACCGATTGCCGCGAGACGGCTTGCTTGGGCTCATGCTCCCAAAGTCGGCGGTCCCAACGCTCAGGAACGGTTGTGGCCAGAGGCGCCACGGGAGCACGCCGCCGCGCGAGGGAACGGACGGCCATCCGTTCCCTCGCAACGTCGCGAGAATAACCCGCTCCGTCAAAAAATCAGATACAAGGCGGGCGAAGTTCGACGTCGTCGACGAACATGACAATCTCGGCGTCGTCGATATGAAGCGCGCGGTGCGCGACTTTACGGCGATAGCTAGCAACGCCGACGTCGCGGTGATCTATTATTCAGGCCACGGCATCGAAGCCTCGGGCGTGAACTATCTCATTCCCGTCGACTCCAGACTCGCCATCGCCTACGATGTCGAGGACGAGACGCTGCCGCTTGACCGGCTTTTATGGGCGACCGCCAAGGTCAAATCGCTGAGTCTCATCATCCGCGGCGGCGACGGGGGCCCGGTGACGCGCGCCATCGCCAGTCACGTGCTCGGCGAACAGGCGACGACCGCTAATACACTGATCGCCTACGCCGCCAAAGCCGGGTCGCTCTCCTACGACGGGATCGGCCCAAACAGTCCGTTCACCACGGCGCTTGTGAAGTTTATTGTCGAGCCCGGCCTCGATATTCGCATCGCACTTGGCAAGGTGCGCGACGACGTGCTGGCCGCGACCGGCAACCAGCAGGAGCCCTTCGTCTACGGCTCGCTCGGCGGCGATATCGTCTCGCTTGCGCCCACCGCCGTTCCGGTCAGCGATCCGCTCGCCGCCACCGCCGCCGATTATGCGCTGGCCGAGCGGGTCGGCTCCCCCGACGCTTGGTGGGCCTTCATTCGGGCGCACCGCGAAGGCGGCTTCTGCGTCGATCTCGCCCGCGCTCAACTCGGCCGGATCGCGCCGACGCCTCCCGCTCCTCCTCCTTCGCCCGTCGCCACCCTCGCCGCGCTGTCGCCAAAGCCGGAGGTCATCTCGGAGGACCGCTGCAAAACCGAAGCCGAACGTCTGGCGGCCTTGCGCAGCGATCCCTCGCCGGACGCCATCGCCGCCTTCGCTGCCGAAAGCGTTTGCAAATCCCTGCGCCCGCAGCTCAATCGCGTCATGGAGGGCGCGGGGCTCGCGGTCCGGCCAACCGCTTCCGCAACGATCCGTCTAGCCGCCCGCAACCCCGAGGGAGCCGGCTGCGGCGACGAGGCGCGAGAGCTGGAGCGTCTGCGCGCGGATCTTGATCCCGTCAGAGCCAAGGCGCTTGCCGATCACCTCGCCTGCGCGGCGCTGCGGCCTCAATTGCAGCGGCTTCTGGAAAGTCTCGGCTTCGCGCGCCCGACGGCCGCGACAAGTTCGCAGCGCGCCGTGGCGCCGATGTCCGAACCGGCGCCCGGCGCCGAGACCGCCGCCGCCTGTACGGCGCAGAACGCTGAGCTTTCGCGACTGCGCGCCCATCCAGACCGCAAGGCGACGCTCGACTTCGCCAGCGCGATGCTTTGCAAAGCGCTGAAGCCGCAGGTGGCGCGCGTCCTGGAGAGCTTCGGCGACTGACGGCGCGGAGAGCCTAGCCGGCTTCGCGGCGCGATGCCCAACCCGCGGTTGCGCCGGTGAGACGATCTCGAAATGGGCAGCCCGTCTTCGGTCTTTGACGCGAGAAAAGGATAAGAGCCTGACCTGAAATTTGGTTATTCCGGAAGTGGCGCTTTATGGCGTGAGCGGATGGTGGGGGTTGATCGGCCCCGTAGGCTCTGATTCTCTGGGTTTACGACGACTCAGAGGAAACCACGATGCCCTGGACCGAGGCC
>DATNDU010000041.1:0-22078 GCA_035606915.1 Roseiarcus sp.
CGACGCTGGCGATCTTTGGCGTGTTCTCCATCCTCATGTACGCCTTCGGGCTCGCTCGCTTCATCGGCCGGGCGAGCGAGTTCGATCTCGCCCGCGCCATCGCCGACACCAGCGAGGAGGGCATGGTCGTCACCGGCGGCGCCTCGCGCGTGCTCTACGCCAACGAGACTTACCGCGCGCTGTCGGGCGCGCACGGCGGCGAGACGCAGAGCGTCGAGCGCCTGTTCGCCGGCGCGCCGGAAACCGCGGAAGCGAATTACCGGCTCGCCCAGGCGGCGCGCGCCGGGCGCGCGGCGGTCGAGGAATTGCGCCTGTCGCCGCCGCTCGCCGGCCAGGCCGAAGCGGCCTGGTATCGCGTCAAGGTGCGGCCGCTGAACGGTCCGGCGCAGGGCCATGCGGCTTTGTGGACGATCAGCGACATCACCCACGACCGCGATCGCCACGAGGTTTTCTTCCAAGACCTCCAGCACGCCATCGATTATCTCGACCACGCCCCGGCCGGCTTCTTCTCCGCCGAAGCCGGCGGCGCCATCGCCTACATGAACGCCACGCTTGCCACTTGGCTCGACTACGACATCGCCGAGTTCACGCCGGGGCAGATGACGCTCTCCGACATTGTCGCCGCCGACGGCGCGGCGCTGCTCGACGTCGTCACCGGCTCGGCCGGCGAGGTCAGGACCGTCGACACGGTGGTCGACCTCAAGCGCCGCCACGGCGTCTCCAAGCCGGCGCGGCTCATCCATCGCGTCACCTTCGGCCCCGACGGCGTCGCCGCGCCTTCGCGCACGCTGGTGCTGGAGACCACGGGCGACGCGCCGCCGGCGCTGGGCGGCGAGGCGGCGGAGGCGCGCTTCGCGCGCATGTTCAACACGACGCCGCTGCCGCTCGCCACCCTTGGCGCGGACGGGACGGTGCGCCGCGCCAACGGCGCCTTCGCCCGCCTCGCCCCCGCCGCGATCAAGGGCGCCGGCGCGACGCTCTACGGCGCCGTGACCGAGCGCGACCACCCGGCGCTGAAAGCCGCCATCGCCGCCGCGGCGCTGGGCAAAGCCGACATCGCGCCGGTCGACGCCACCGTCGCCGGCAAAGACGAGCGGGCGGTGCGCTTCTTCATTTCGCCGGCCGAAACCGGCGAGGGCGCCAATGTCATTGCGCTCGACACCACCGAGCAGAAGACCTTGCAGGAGAGTTTCGCCCAGAGCCAGAAAATGCAAGCGATCGGCCAACTCGCCGGCGGCATCGCGCACGATTTCAACAACGTACTGACGGCGATCATCGGCTATTCCGACCTCTTGCTCGTCAACCACCGGCCGACCGACCCGTCGTTCCAGGACATCATGCAGATCCGCCAGAACGCCAATCGCGCCGCGGGTCTGGTACGCCAATTGCTCGCCTTCTCGCGCCGCACGACAATGCGCCCGCAGGTGCTGCAACTGGCCGACGTGCTGTCGGAATTGCAGATGATGCTGCGCCGGCTGGTCGGCGAGAAGATCGAGCTTGAAGTCGCGCACGGGCGCGACCTCTGGCTGGTCAAAGCCGACATCAACCAGTTCGAGCAGGTGGTGGTCAATCTCGTCGTCAACGCGCGCGACGCGATGAGCGCCAGCGGCCGCATCATGCTGCGCACGCGCAACGTCTCCGTCGAGGATTGCGCCGCGCTGGGCGAGAAATCGCTGGTCGCGGCCGAATATGTGTTGGTCGAGGTGCAGGACACCGGCCACGGCATCCCCCCCGAGGTGCGCGACAAGATCTTCGAGCCGTTCTTCACCACCAAGGAGGTCGGCAAGGGCACCGGCCTCGGCCTGTCGATGGTCTATGGAATCGTCAAGCAGACCGGCGGCTATGTGTTCTGCGTCAGCGAGCCGGGTGAAGGCGCGACTTTCCGCATCCTGCTGCCGCGCCACATCGCCGAGCCGATCGTCGACGCGCCGAAGAAGGCGGAGGCCAGCAAGCCCGCCGCCGATCTCACCGGCCGAGGCGCCATCCTGCTCGTCGAGGACGAGGAGGCGGTGCGGGCTTTTGCGGCGCGGGCGCTGATGTCGCGCGGCTACACTGTGTTGGAGGCCGAGAACGGGGCCGAGGCGTTGCGGGTGGTCGAGGAGGCTGAAGGCAAGATCGACCTCATCGTCTCCGACGTCATCATGCCGGAGATGGACGGGCCGTCGATGCTGACGGAATTGCGCAAGCGCAAGGTGATGGCGAAGGTGGTGTTCGTCTCCGGCTACGCCGACGACGCTTTCGCGCGCAATCTGCCGGAGGGGCTGGAATTCCAGTTTCTGCAAAAGCCGTTCTCGCTCAAGCAGTTGATCGAGACGGTGAAGAACACGACGAACTGAGACGCGGTTTCGCGGTCGCGCGTTTCGCCGAAAAGATGTAACAACGTTTCACATGAGCTGGAGCAAGGACGAACCGCGCGGCTATCACCACGGCAATCTGCGCGAGGCGCTGATCCAGGCCGCGCTGGAGTTGATCCTCAAGAAGGGCACGGCGGGGCTGACTTTCGCTGAAGCCGCGCGGCTAGCGGGCGTCAGCCCCGCCGCGCCCTATCGCCATTTCCGCGACCGCGACGAACTGATGGCCAATGTCGCGCTGCAAGGCTACGAGCGCTTCGAGGCCGCGCTGGCGCGCGCCTGGGACGATGGCCGGCCGACCGCCTTGTCGGCGTTGGAGCGGCTCGGCAAAGCCTATCTCGAATTCGCCCGCACGGAGCCCGCCTATTACGCAGCTATGTTCGAGGCGGGCATCTCGCCGTCGGCGACGCCGCAATTGCGCGAGGCGAGCGACCGCGCATTCGGCGTGCTGCGCATCGCCGCCGACAAGCTCTGCGCCGCCATGCCGGCCGCCGGCCGGCCGCCGGCGCTGATGGTGGCCTTGCATATCTGGACGATGGCGCACGGCGTCGCATCGCTGTTCGGTCGTGGCGGGGCGGAGCGGCGGCCGTTGCCGATGTCGGCGGAAGAATTGCTGGAGGCGCAGGTGCTCATCTACCTGCGCGGCCTCGACCTGGCGGGGGTTTAGCCGCGCGGGCATGAGAAGGAGCGCGCGAATGCGCGCTTGGCCGCCCGATTTTTCTGCCGCCGTGCTTCGCCATAGGCTTGACAACCACGTGCCTTCAAGTAAATGTTCCTTACATTCACACGGAGGTCGCGTCATGGCGATAGTGCTGATGATTTTGGGCTTCATCTGGTGGTGGCCGCTGGGACTCGTCGTCCTCGGCTTCCTCTTTGCGCGAGGAAGATTTTCGCGGCGCGCCGCATATGCAGGAGATGGACCAATGATGAGTTGTGGCCACGGCATGGATCGCTGGGAGCGTAAGGTCGCCCGCGCGCAAGAGCGCGTGGAGCGCGTGCGTCAGCGTATGGAGGGCCGCTTCGGCCCGGCTGGCGCCTGGTTCGGCGGCGGCTCGTCGCCGAGCGGCAATCACGCCTTCGACGATTATCGCACCGAGACGCTGCGCCGGCTCGAAGAGGAGCAGAACGAGTTCAAGGGTTTCCTGTCCCGCCTGCGCTACGCCAAGGACCGCGCCGAGTTCGACCAGTTCATGGCCGAGCGTCGCCAGCGCCCCGCCGAGCCCAGCGCACCGAATGAGCCGCCGCAGGGCTGAGCACGCCCCGCATCGGCCGAGGGCCGCCCCCCTTGAAGGGGCGGCCTTTCGCTTTTGCGCGCCCGGCGGTTGATCGGGACCGGGAAAGGCGAAATAACCCGCCGGGGCGCCGCGCCGGCGCCCGCACCGAGGGCCGCATGCGTTTTTCCGGGACCGCCACCTATATCGCCAGCGACGAGTTGAAGACCGCCGTCAACGCCGCCATCGCGCTCGAACGGCCGCTGCTCATCAAGGGCGAGCCCGGCACCGGCAAGACGCTGCTCGCCCAGGAGATCGCCGACGCGATCGGCGCGCCACTGATCGCCTGGCACATCAAATCGACCACCCGCGCCCAGCAGGGCCTCTACGAATACGACGCCGTCTCGCGCTTGCGCGACAGCCAGCTCGGCGACGTCCGCGTCTCCGACATCCGCAACTACATCAAGCGCGGCAAGCTGTGGGAGGCGTTCACGCTGGAGCGTCGCCCGGTGCTGCTGATCGACGAGATCGACAAGGCCGACATCGAGTTCCCCAACGACCTGTTGCTGGAACTCGACCGCATGGAGTTCCACGTCTACGAGACGGCTGAGACGGTGAAGGCCGAGCGCCGGCCTATCGTCGTCATCACCTCCAACAACGAGAAGGAGTTGCCGGACGCCTTCCTGCGCCGCTGCTTCTTCCACTACATCCGCTTCCCCGACGGCGAGACGATGCGCGCCATCGTCGATGCGCACTACCCCGGCCTGAAGCCGCGTTTGATTGAAGAGGCGTTGCGGCAGTTCTTCTCCGTGCGCGAGACCCCGGGGCTGAAGAAGAAGCCGACGACCTCCGAGTTGCTCGACTGGATCAAGCTGCTGGTCAGCGAGGACATCGACCTGGAGACGCTGCGCGAGAAAGACCCGCGCAAGCTGATCCCGCCGCTGCACGGCGCACTGCTGAAGAACGAGCAGGACGTGCATCTGTTCGAGCGGCTGGCGTTTTTGAATAGGCGGGAGCGGGGCTGAGGCAAATCGAGCATCCGGTATTTAACGGCCCGGTAGGCGCCGGCACGGAGAACGCAATTCCAGACCCCCGCCCTGGCAGTTACCAAGCGCGATGTGAAGCGGGGCAAGGACTTGACGAAGCTGACGACGGTCACAGACGCACTCGCCGCACTACAGCGATTGCTGGCCAGCTACCGCGGCCATTCCTTGCGCGCCGATCGGGCAGGCTTTCGCGGTCTGCACATCGAACCGGATTGGCTTCCTATTTATCGCGTCAAGAACGACGAATTGCAGCTTGTCCGCACCGGAACCCACGCAGACCTGTTCGACGAGTGGCTTCTTCTCAAAACAACCCCTCGATCCGCCCCTTGCGCACGTGAATCCGCTCCGCCGCCGGGACGCGCGGCAGGCCCGGCATGGTGCTGATCTCGCCCATCATCGCCACCACGAAGCCGGCCCCGGCGCGCAGCCGCACCTCGCGCACCGGCATCGTGAAGCCCTGCGGCGCGCCGAGCGCCGTCGGGTCGGCGGAGAACGAATATTGCGATTTGGCGACGCACACCGCCGAGCCGCCATAACCCGCCGCCTCCCATTGCTTGAGCTGCGCGGTCACGCCAGCGTCGGCCGCCACATCCGCCGCGCGGTAGATCTCGCGCGCCACGACGCGGATCTTCTCAAGCAACGGCGTGTCGTCGGGATAAAGCAGGCGGAAGTCCGAGCGGCCGCGCGCGATCTCCGCCAGCACCGCCTGCGCCAGCGCAACGCCGCCCTCGGCGCCCCTGCCCCAGCTTTCATTGACGACGGCGCTGATGCCCTTGGCGTGCATCGCTTCGACGACGAGCGCCAATTCCGCTTCGCTGTCGCTGACGAAGCGGTTGATCGCCACCACCGGCTCCAATCCGAATTTGCGCAGGTTCTCGACATGCCGATCGAGGTTGGGCAGGCCGAGACGCAGCGCCGTGAGGTTCTCCGCCGCCAGATCGGTCTTGGCGACACCGCCGTTCATCTTCAAAGCCCGCACGGTCGCCACCACCACCGCCGCGTCGGGCTTCAGCCCCGCCTGCCGGCATTTGATGTCGAAGAACTTCTCCGCCCCGAGGTCGGCGCCGAAGCCGGCCTCGGTGACGACGTAATCGGCCAGCTTCAGCGCCGCCTGCGTCGCCATGATCGAGTTGCAGCCATGCGCGATATTGGCGAACGGGCCGCCGTGCACCAACGCCGGACTGCCCTCCAGGGTCTGCACGAGATTGGGCTCCATCGCACGCAACAGCAGCGCCGCCATCGCCGGCGCCGCCTTGAGGTCGCCGGCATAGACCGGCTTGCGGGCGCGGGTCTCGGCGACGATGATGCGGCCGAGGCGCTCTTCGAGTTCCTGCATCGAGCGGCTGAGGCAAAACACCGCCATCACCTCCGAGGCGACGGTGATTTCAAAGCCGTCGGTGTGGGCAAAGCCGTTGGCGGGGCCGCCGAGGCCGACGGTGATCTCGCGCAGCGCCCGGTCGTTCATGTCGAGCACGCGCCGCAACGCCACCCGGCGCACGTCGATGTCGAGCCCGTTGCCCCAATAAACGTGGTTGTCGAGCATCGCCGCCAACAGGTTGTGGGCGGTGGAGATGGCGTGGAAATCGCCGGTGAAATGCAGGTTGATCTCGTCCATCGGCGCGACCTGCGCGTGGCCGCCGCCGGTGGCGCCGCCCTTCTGGCCGAAACAGGGCCCGAGCGATGGCTCGCGCAGCGCCATCGCGGTGCGCTTGCCGAGCCGGTTCAGTGCATCGCCGAGGCCGATGGTGGTCGTGGTCTTGCCTTCGCCGGCCGGCGTCGGGTTGATCGCGGTGACGAGGATCAACTTGCCCTGCGGCCGCTCGGCGAGGCTGGCCAGGAACTCGCGATCGAGCTTGGCGATGTGGCGGCCATAGGGCCGCAACGCCGGCTCCGGCACGCCGAGCTTGGCGGCGATCTCGGCGATCGGCGCGAGCGTGTACGCGCGCGCGATTTCGGTGTCGGACTTCATGGCGCCCCCTGCTGACCGCCGGCGCAGCATGCCGCGCCCCGCCTCGCCGAGGCAAGTGCGGCCGCTGCTGCGGCGCTTCCGGCCGCCGTCCTGATTCGTGGTTAACGACTGCTAAAGCCGGGCGATGCTTAATATTGACCTAACGACGGCCGCCGCTCGGGCCAACTCGCGGCCCCGCGCTTTCGACGCCGCAGGGCGGATAAGCCCTCGATCCGCGCGTCTTAGCCCGCGAAACTCGCGCTGCGCGGCAACCGTTGGCTTCGGCGCCAGCCGGCGGCGAGGCTTGCGCGAAAGTCGCCATGTGTGGCCGAAAGGACGCAGATTTGGTTGCTATCTGCCTGAAATCAGCGGCAAGCTCGCGCTGCGTTAGGGGTCGGGCGCGTTGGACGGGTTAATCTTTAACCGCTATATCGTCCCCTGCCAACGCGGGAGCTGCGGGAATTGGTGCAGAGTTTGAAAGCGGCCTTGGTTGCGGTTTCGCTGGCGGCCTTGACTGTGGGCTTGACGGGTTGTGCTGATCTTCCAAGCTCGGGTCCGAGCGCCTTGGCGGTGATGGATCCGGACGCACTCAATTCCGTCTCCAAGCCCTATGAGGTGGTCGATATCGATCCCTCGACGATCGACCTTCTGTCGCACCAGCCTAGATCCAGTTTCGCAGCGCGATTCGGCGATCACCGCCCCTCGGTCGAGCCGCTGATCGGCATCGGCGACATGATTACCGTCACCATCTGGGAAGCAAGCTCGGGCGGCCTGTTCTCCTCGCCGTCGGCGCTGGAGCGGGTTTCAGCCGGCGCCAACAGCGCCACCATTCCCGAGCAGGTCGTCGGCCGCGACGGCTCGATCACCGTGCCTTATGCGGGTCGGGTGCGCGTCGCCGGGCGCACGCCGCGCGCGGTGCAGCTAATCGTCGAGCACGCGCTCGAAGGCAAGGCGATCCAGCCGCAGGTGCTGGTTACCGACAACAAGCCGATCAGTTCCACCATCACCGTCGGCGGCGAGGGCGCCGGCGCCTTGCAGCGCCTGCCGCTCAGCGTCAAAGGCGATCGGCTGCTCGACGTCATCGCCGAGAGCGGCGGCGTGCGCATGCCGGTCAACGAACTCGATGTCATCCTGCAACGCAATGGCGTCACCGTGCGCGTGCCGCTGCAACGCGTAACGGTGGACCCGCACGAGAACATCTTCATGCGGCCCGGCGACGTCGTGACTTTGGTGCATGATCCGCAGACGTTCTTCGTCTATGGCGCGACGACCACGAACGGCGAGATCCCGTTCGGCAGCGACCATCTCTCGCTCGCCCAGGCTCTAGTGAAGGTCGGCGGCTTGGCGGACTATCGCTCGGACGCGCGCGGCGTATTCATCTTCCGGCTCGAAGAGCCCTCGATTGTGCGCGCGTTGCGGCCGCAGAGCACAGTCGCTGCCCGCGGCGGCCGGATTCCGGTCGTCTATCACCTCGATCTCAGCAACCCGAACAGCCTGTTCATGGAGCAGCGCTTCCAAGTGGCCAGCCACGACCTGCTCTATGTCTCCAACGCGCCGACGGTCGAACTCCAAAAGGCCGCCAACATCTTCAACGGCCTCGTGTCGCCGCTTTCGACCGGCGCCTACGCCGCGTCGGCGGCGACAACCATAAAGTAGGGCGCATTGCTGCGTCGCGAGGCCAGCCTCACGGCGTTGAGGGGCGCAGCGGCGACGGCGGCAGGCTGGCTGGCGAGCGATATCGAGCCGTGGCTACGCTGCGAGGCGCCGCCGAGCGCCGGGCGCTGGGTCCGTTTCGAATACGCCTCCGGCCTACTCGACCCGCTGACGCGGCCGGTGCTGCGCTTCGTCGGCCGCGACGCCGTTTACGACGAGTTGCTGCCCGCGGCGATGCTGGGACGCGGCGTCTGGATCGGCCGGCTGCCGGAAGATCTGCGCGAGGTGTGGATTTCGCCGCAACTCGGCGCCGGCCCGTTCGCCTTTCGCATCGAGCGCTGGGAATTATTATCGCCGCTGCGGTTGTTGTCGCATTTCGGCCCGGCGGGGATGAGCCGGGCGGCCAAATATAGCTGGGGACGGCTGCGGGGCTGGGAACAGTTCGCCCGCTTGCAGGCGCGCCGCGCGCTCGGCCCCGTGCCGCTGCGCGACTACGCGCGATGGCGGCGCGGACGCGCGCGCCCGTTCGATCCCGCCTTCGATGGCGCCGGCGCGCTGGCGGGGCCGCCGCCCGTCTTCCGTGTGCTCGCCCCCGACGCTGAGGTCGCCTCGGCCTTGCAGCCGATGCTGAAGCGCCAGATCTGGCCGCATTGGACGCTCGGCCTCGCCGGCGAGCGGCCGGCGGTGGGCGACGCGGATTACGTGCTGGCGCTCAACGCCGGCGACCGGCTGGAGCCGCACGCCCTCGCCCAACTGGCGAGGCTGGCGGCGCGCGCGGATCGGCCGGAGGCGCTCTACGCCGACGAAGACGCGCTCGTCGGCGAGACGCGCACCGCACCGCGCCTGAAGCCCGATTGGAGCCCGCTGTTCTCGCTCAGCGGCTATGCCGGCGCACCGCTGGCGATCCGCGGCGCAGCCTGGAAGGCTGGCGGCTTCGATCCGGCGACGGCGCGCGTCGTCCATGTGCGGCGGGTGGCATTGAGCCGCATCGCGCCGTCGCCCATCGCCGCGCCGCCACCGCCCGCCGCGATCGACGCGCGGCGGCAGGCGACGATCATCGTGCCGACGCGCGACCGGCCCGATCTCCTCGGCCCCTGCGTGGCCAGCTTAACGCGTCATCCCGCCGGGGCGGATTTCGAGCTGATCGTGCTCGATAACGGCAGCGCACGCGCCGATGCGCTGGTACAACTGGAGGCGCTGACGCGCGCGCCGAACGTGCGGGTGCTGCGCCGGCCGGGACCGTTCAACTTCTCGGCGATCTGCAACTCCGGCGCGCGCGAGGCGCGCCATCCGTTTCTGGTTTTCCTCAACGACGACGTGGAGGCGCTGGCCCCCGACTGGCTCGGGCGGATGCTGCAATTCGCCGCCGCCGACGACGTCGGCGCCGTCGGCGCCAAGCTGTTTTATCCCGACGGACGGCTCCAGCACGGCGGCGTCGTGCTCGGGCTCGACGGCTTCGCCGGCCACGTACAACGCGCCGCGGCCGCCGACGATCCCGGCTATCTCGGCATGCTCGCTTGGCCGCGCGAGGTGGCGGCGGTGACGGGGGCGTGCCTGGCGGTGGAGGCGCGCAAGTTCTTCGAGGTCGGCGGCTTCGACGAAGCGCGGCTACCGATCGAATACAACGACATCGATCTTTGTCTGCGGCTGGCCGAGCGCGGCTATAAATCCGTGTTCGAGCCGCGCGCGCGGCTCATGCACCGCGAGAGCGCCTCGCGCGGCGACAATCCGCGGCTCGATTCGCGTTACGCCGCCGAGCACGGCTATTTTCGCAAGCGCTGGGCACACCGCCTGCGCGACGATCCCTATTTCCACCCTGCGCTGTCGCTCGACGCCTTGGAAATCGCACTCGGATAGATCGATGAGCCGAAAACCCGCCACCGCCGAGGACATCGCCGCTGCTTGCGCGGCCTTGCGTGCGCTTGGCGGCTTCCCGGCGGCGATCGCGCGCGGACTGGAGGCGAATGATCCCGATCAGATGCGCGCGGCGGCGACCGATCTCATCGACGCCGGCCGCGTCGAGGGCCTGCGCACCCTCATCCAGCGGTTCCGCGACAGCAGCGATTTCGGCGTCTGGGCGCGCGTCACCAGCGCCCGGCTGCATCAGCTTGACGGCGAATTCGACGCCGGCCTCGCCGATCTCGACGATCTCATGCGCGGTTTTCCCCAGCGCGCCGCGGGGCATTGGTGGGTCGCCAAAGCCCGCGCCTTGCAAGGGCTGAAGCGCGACGACGAAGCGCAAGCGGCGCTGCACGAGGCGATCGGCCGTTTTCCCGATTCGCCGCTGCCGCGCGTCTTCCTCGCCAATCTGCTATCGCGCCGCAAGCGTCCGGCGGAGGCGCTCGAAGTCTGGCGAGCGCTGCTCGCCGGTTTCCCCGCGCCGCAGTTCGAATGGTTCGTCGGCTTCGCCAATGCGTTGCGGGCGCTCGGCCGGCGTGAGGAAGGGCTCTCGGCGCTGGAGGACGGGGCCGCCCACTTCCCAAGCGATCGCCGCTCGCCGCCCCTGCTCGCCGAGGTCGCCGAGGAGCGCTCGCAATGGGCGCGCGCGCTTGAGATTTGGGACGGCTACGAGGCTGGCGACGATCCCAAGGCGGCAGCCGGGCGGGCGCGGGCGCTGCTGCGGCTCGGCCGCGTCGACGAGGCCAGCGACGGCCTGGAGCGCCTGCTCGCCCGCGAGCCGGACAGCGTCGCGGCGCTGCGCGAGTTGGCCGCGATCTCCGTCGAGCTTGGCGAGGTAGCGCAGGCGCGCGACCTGTTCGGCCGGCTGACGAGGACCGGCGCGGAGGCGTTGAAGCCGGAATGGTTCGCCGGGCTCGCCCGCGCCCATCACGATCTCGGCGAATATGACGCCGGCGCGGCGGCGCTCATCGAACTGGAGCGGCGCTTTCCCGCCTCGGCGCTGGCTGAAGGCGAGCGGCTGCGGCTCGCCAAGGAGCGCGAGACCGGCCACGAGGCGCTGGCAACGATGATCGCGGCGGCGTTGCAGCGCTTTCCGGCCGACTTCGACCTGCGCTCGCACTGGGTCTGGATTCTGCTCAGCGACGGCCGGCTCGCCGAGGCCGAGCGCGAGGTCGAGGCGCTGGAGGCGCAGGGGGCGCCAGGCTTCGCGCTGGCGGCGCGGCTACGGCTGGAGGCCAACCGCGGCGACGAGGCGCTGCGCGCCTACGCCGAGCGCTTCCTCAGCGGGCGGGCGTGGGACGTCGCCGACGCCATGCAGATCGCCTATGCGCTGCTCGACGCGCGCGCGCCGTGGGCGTTCGGGCTCGGCGGCGCGATCATGGACGAGGCGGCGGCGCGCTTTCCCGGCCAAGCCCGCCTCAACCTGATGCGCATCCGTCTGATGATCGCGCGCCGCGAGGACGCGGCGGCGTTGGCGCTCATCGACGCCATTCCGGCCCGCTACGTACGCCGCGACTTCTTGGAGGTGCGCGCTTGGGGCGCCGCCAAGCGCGACCGCGACGCCGAGGCCAAGGCGCTCTGGCGCCAGGCGCTGGCGACCCATTATTACCCCGCCGTGCATTGCCCGATCCAAGCGCTTACCCGCGTCAGCCCCGACGACCGGCCGGGGCCGCAGGCCGGCGTTACCGCCTATGTCGTGTTTCGCGACGAGGTGGCGCAGATTCCGGGCTTTCTCGCCCATCATCGCCA
This sequence comes from Roseiarcus sp., assembly GCA_035606915.1. Lineage (GTDB taxonomy): Bacteria > Pseudomonadota > Alphaproteobacteria > Rhizobiales > Beijerinckiaceae > Roseiarcus. Next base: position 11,858 of record DATNDU010000041.1, read on the forward strand.
GCTCGGCGTGCGCCGCTTCGTGTTCATCGACCACCTGTCGAGCGATGGCGGCCGGGCGCTGGCGCTGAGCGAGCCCGACGTCATCGTCTACGATGCCCCGGAGAGCTACCAGCTCTCGTGGTCCGGCCGGCGCTGGGTCAACGAGATCGTCGCCCGCGAGGGCGCGCGCGGCTGGGGCCTTCAGCTAGATATGGACGAGCATCTGATCTATCCCGGCTGCGAGAGCGTCGGCGTCGACCGCCTCGTCGCCTGGCTGGATGCGCGGGGCTTCGAGGCGATGCGCGGCTATATGCTCGACGTGTTCGCCCCGCGGCTGGAGGGCGCGCCGCCGCGCAGCGAGCATTGCTGGTACGACGACGACTATTATTGGTTCGGCTTCGACCGGCCGCCTTACCTCAGCCCCGGCGGCGGCGTCAGGGCGCGGCTGTTCGAGGCCAAGGAATATCTGCACAAGGTTCCACTCTGGCGGCTTGACGCCGGTCTGCTGATCAATTCGCACGAGACGACGCACATGCGTTTCGCCGATGTCAGCGCCGCGCTGCTACACTATAAGCTGATGAACGTCGCGCTGCGCGGCCGCCAGACGCGCCCCGATGAGGCCGGGCCGGCCTATCTGGAAACCGACACCGGCGTCGAGATCATGCGCCGCTACACCCGTTACGCCGCGCGGCTCGACCGGCTCTGGCTGAGCGATCTCGTCAAGCCCGGCGTCTCGCGCCAACTCGCCGACAGCCTGACGCTCGCCGAGCGCGGCCTGATGCAGATCTCCGACGCCTATCGCGCCTGGCTGGCGGCGCGATAGGCGGGACCGCCGGGGCCATTCGCGCGCCCTCACACGGTTTCCGAGTGAAGGACTCGTATTGTCATCGCGAGCGAAGCGAAGCGATCCTGGGCCTCCCCAATGCACAAAAGGTTCTCGGTTGAACTCGCTGGTTAAGAAAACCTGTCCAACCTTTTGAAAAGGCGCCGAAAGCGGGCGCTCATACGCCGGCTAGCGCCATATCGTCGCGATGGATCATCTCGGCGCGGCCCGGCGTGCCAAGGAGCCCGGCAATGTCGCGGGAGTTGCGGCCGCGGATTTTCGCCGCGTGCAGCGCGTCATAGGCGATGAGGCCGCGACCGATCTCGGCCCCGCGCTCGTCGCGGATCGCCACGCAATCGCCGCGCGAGAACACGCCTTCGACGCGGGTGACGCCGGCCGGCAACAGGCTCTTGCCGCGCGCCAGCGCCTTGACGGCGCCGGCGTCGATGGTGATCGCGCCCTTGGTCTCCAGCGCGCCGCCGATCCACACTTTGCGCGCCTGCATCGGCGTCGAGGGCGACAGGAACCAGGTGCAAGGCGCCTGCGCCGCCACACGCGCGATCGGATGGGCGATGCGACCGTCGGCGATCACCATATGGGTGCCGGCTTGGGTCGCAATGCGCGCCGCCTCGATCTTGGTGCGCATGCCGCCGCGCGACAGTTCCGAAGCCGCGCCGCCGGCGATCGCCTCGATCGCCGGCGTGACGCGCTCGACGAGCGGGATCAGCTTGGCGTCGGGATCGTCCTTCGGCGGCGCGGAATAGAGGCCGGCGATGTCGGAAAGCAGAATCAACAGGTCGGCGCTCGCCATCGTCGCCACGCGCGCGGCGAGGCGGTCGTTGTCGCCGTAGCGGATTTCGTTGGTGGCGACGGTGTCGTTCTCGTTGATGACGGGGATGGCGCGCATCGCCGCGAGCCGCGATAGAGTCTCGCGGGCGTTGAGATAACGGCGGCGCTCCTCGGTGTCGTTGAGCGTCAGCAAGACCTGTCCGGCGACGATGGCGCGGGCGTGCAGCGCCTGCGACCAGGCGCGGGCGAGCGCGATCTGACCGACGGCGGCGGCGGCCTGGCTGTCTTCGAGCTTCAGCGCCCCCTTAGGCAGGCCGAGCAGCGTGCGGCCGAGCGCGATGGCGCCGGAGGAGACGACGAGCACATCGGCGCCGCGCCCGTGCAAGCCGGCGATGTCCTCGACCAGCGCGTCGAGCCACGCCTGTTTGATGGCGCCGGCGGCGCGGTCGACCAGCAGCGACGAGCCGACCTTGACGACGACCCGGTTGAACCGGTTCAGTTGCGGAAGGTCGGACACCTGACGCTCGCTCAAAGGGGGGAGGCAACGCTTTGGCCGTAGAGCTTTTGCGCCGCGCCATCAAGCGAGGTTGTCACTACGGCTGGCGGGTCTTAAGCAACGTGCGGGTGGCGGGGATTGCCAGATGCGTAGATTTTCACACCTCTCCGAGCGCGAGATTCTGGCGCTCGCCATCGCCAACGAGGAAGAGGACGGGCGCATCTACGCCGATTACGCCCTAGCGCTGGCGGAGGAATATCCGGTCAGCGCGAAAGTGTTCTCGGCGATGGCGGCCGAGGAGAACGAACACCGCCGCAAGCTCATCGACATGTTCGTCTCCAAGTTCGGCGAGCACATCCCGCTGATCCGCCGCCACGACATCAGCGGCGGCATGGTGCGCCGCCCGATCTGGCATATCCGGCCGCTGCCGATCGAGCGCGTGCGCCGCGCCGCCGAGGAAATGGAGGCGGACGCCGCCCGCTTCTACAAGGCCGCCATCGAGCAGACGAGCGATGCCGGCGTGCGCAAGCTGCTCGGCGATCTCGCCGCCGCCGAGTTGCAACACCAGCTCGACGCCGCCGGGCTCGAAAGCGAATTGCTGACCGAAGACGTGCGCAAGAAGGAGGACGACGACGAGCGTCGCCGCTTCATCCTACAAATCATCCAGCCGGGCCTCGTCGGGCTGATGGACGGTTCGGTGTCGACGCTGGCGCCGGTGTTCGCCGCCGCCTTCGCCACCCGCGACCCCTGGAACGCCTTCCTCGTCGGTCTCGCCGCCTCCGTCGGCGCTGGAATCTCGATGGGCTTCGCCGAAGCGCTCGCCGACGACGGCAAATTGTCGGGACGCGGCGCGCCGCTGCTGCGCGGGCTGGTTTGCGGGTTGATGACCACGGCCGGCGGCATCGGCCATACCCTGCCCTATCTGATCCCGCACTTTGTCCTGGCGACCGTGATCGCCTGCGTCGCGGCGGCGCTGGAACTGGCGGTGATCGCCTATATCCAATATCGCTACATGGAGACGCCACCGCTGTCGGCGATGGCCAAGGTGATGCTCGGCGGCGCGCTGGTGCTGGCCGTCGGCATCCTGATCGGCAGTTCGTAGGAGAGGTTCAGGCCGCCCGCGGCATCGCCTTTCGGCGCGGCCTCATCCGCCGCGCCCCGTCGGGGACGGCGAGCGCATAACTCATCTCGCGCAATCGATCCGCCAGTTCCTGGCGGCCCTTGATCTGCGCCAGCGCCGAGTACGGAACGGGCGGCCCGACGACGACCGGCAAGGACGCGCCAATGCGCGCCTCGACCTCGTGGAAGATCAGCGACAGCCGCAGGGTCTGGCTGACATGGCTGGCGATCTGGAACAGCCGGCTGTTCTGACCGCTGAACCAGACCGGAACCACGCACGCCCCTGCGCGCTGGATCAACTGGGCGACGAACGGCTGCCACCGGCTGTCGACCGCCGGGCGGGGGCCGAGCCGGGCGGGGGCGGTGGAGACCGCGCCGGCGGGAAACACGATGACCACGCCGCCGCGCTCCAGTTGCGCGCGCGCGGCGATACGGGTTTTCAGGTTGGTCTCGGTCGCCGCCTCGTCGCCGGCGAAGTCGATCGGCAGCGCGAAGTCGCGCACCTCCGGCGCCCGCCTGAGCGCGGCGTGGGTCAGCACGACGAAATCGCGCCGCACCTGCTCGACGAGCCAGGAAAGCACGATGCCGTCGAGCACGCCATAGGGATGATTGGCGACGACGACGACGGGGCCGGTCCTCGGGATACGGGCGAGCGCAGCGGCCTCGAAGCGCACGTCGAGATCGAGCTTGCGCACGGCGGCGGCGAAGAAGCTTTCGCCGGCGCGCGGATTGCGCTGATTTTCCAGATAGAGCCGCTTGAGCCTCGGCTGGCCGGTGGCGCGCTCGACGAGGCGGATCAGGTTGCGCTTGACCGGCGGATCGGCGGCGGCGGCGTAGCTGAACAGATAGGGGTCCATGCCCGCGTCATAAAGCGGGGCGGTGAAAGGCCGATGACGGTCTATTGTCGCCTTTTGGCCAGCACGTCGAACTCCTGGAGTTCGGCGACCAGCGCCTCGAACTCCCTGAGCGGCACCATATTGGGGCCGTCCGAGGGCGCGCGGTCGGGATCGGGATGGGTTTCGATGAACACGCCCGCGACGCCGACCGCGACGGCGGCGCGCGCCAGCACCGGCACGAATTCGCGCTGGCCGCCCGAGGCGCCGCCGAGGCCGCCGGGCTGCTGCACGGAATGGGTGGCGTCGAAGATCACCGGCGCGCCGGTCTGAGCCAGGATCGGCAGCGCGCGCATGTCGGAGACCAGGGTATTGTAACCGAAGCTGGCGCCGCGCTCGGTGACGAGCACGTCGCCGGCGCCGGCTTGCACGAGCTTGGCGACGACGTTCTTCATGTCCCAGGGGGCGAGGAACTGGCCCTTCTTGACATTGACGGCGCGGCCGGTGTGCGCGGCGGCGATCAGCAGATCGGTCTGCCGGCACAGGAAGGCCGGGATTTGCAGCACATCGACGGCTTGCGCCGCGATGGCGCATTGCGCGCTCTCATGCACGTCGGTCAGCACCGGCAGGCCGAGGCTGTCGCGGATCTCGGCGAATATCGGCAACGCCGCTTCAAGCCCGACGCCGCGTTGGGCGCCGCCCGAGGTGCGATTGGCCTTGTCGAACGAGGTCTTGAAGACGAGGCCGATATGCCGGCGCGCGGCGATCTCCTTCAGCGCGCTCGCCATTTCCAGCGCATGGACGCGGCTCTCAAGCTGGCAGGGGCCGGCGATGAGCGCCAGCGGTAGGTCGGCGCCGAAGGTGGCGGCGGTGGGGCCGCGGCCGATCTTGACGTGGGGGTTGGGGGGCATGGCGGCGACCGGGCGATTTCGTTGCGCTGGGCTCCTAGGGGGGTTCGCCAGGGTCGTCAAATCACGACGCCGGCGCGATCGACTTTCCATAGCCGCCGAGAACGCCGGCGACCTCGCCCAAGCATTTGAGGAGCGGCGTCTCGGACTCACTTTCGAATACGAGGTCCGGTCGCTCGAATATCGCCAGCAACATGCAATCGGGATCGTGTCGCGAGCGGAAACCGAGGCCGTCGGGGACAGTCGGATGGGCGAACAAGGCGTCAGCCCACGCGCCACAGGGCTCATAGGGTCCGGTGGAGATGGCATTGTCGAGGCCGAGGACTTGCAGCCCCGCTCCGTGGAGCCAGACGAGCCGCAAGTCTCGTTGGCAACGCAAGACGCTGGCGGAGCGCGACGCAATCTCGGCTTCGTTGACCATCTTGCGGCGCGGATTGCGCAACAGAGTCTCGACCAGCGCTCCGGCGAAACTCAAGGCGACGTAGAGAACGCCGAAAGCGCCCGTAGCGCTGTCGAAGCGATACGTCGGCGCCACGCCTGGTCCGGGACCGAAAAAAACCGGGCCGAAGTCCTGCCGGTGCACACGGTGCAGAGGCGTGCGCGCGGGTAATAGCGAATACGGCAAGGCGATCTCCGCGAGCCGACTCGGCGGCGGCGGAAACGCGGCGACCCCGGAAGGCCCTCGCGTGACGCTCACGCGAAGCCGTCGCCCTGCTCGATCCGCGCCAGCCGCTCCAGCGCCGGCGTCATACCGCCGCTCCTCAGCGCCTGAAGCGGGGTCTCGCCGCCTAAAGTCTCGTCCGGCGCGAGCAGAAAATCGAGCACGACCCAAGGACTGGCCTCGCCGAAGGCGGCGATCAGCTTCGGCAGGCCCGCGACCGCCTCGCCTGTCGCCTCGTCGAACTGGCGGCGCGGATAGCGCCAATCGCCGCCGATGCGGATGGCGACCAACGCATGGGCGCGTCGCCGCTTCTCCACCGCCTGCCGGCTGACGCCAAGTTGGCGGGCGACGTCGCCCGAGGACATGGCGCCGCCGGCGGCGGCGAGCGTTTCGAGGCGATGCTCGGCGCTGCGCGCGACGAGCGGGGCGAGCGGATCGAGATCGACGACGGAGGCGCCGACAGCGGCGGCCTCCGCAAGCACGCGGGCTACGGCGCCGACGCCGGTAGAGGCGGCGAGCGCCTCGGCCAGCAGCTTTGTGTCGGCTTGCGCGGCGACACGCGAAATCGCCTCGATGGCGCGCTTCAGGAACGCCTCGCGCACGGGATCGGGGCTGACGGCGGGTTGCCCAGACGGGGAAGATATCATGGATCGTTCGGTTGCCGTCGGGATCATGAGGCGCCTTTCATACCTAGTCAACCTGATAGCCATATAGGCGCCCGCGCCGCCGCCGCAAAGGCGTGTCGCGACATTTGAAACCCGCCCCGAATGCTCCTAAAGGTCAGCGCCAAATCAGACCGCCACCAGAGGACGCCATGAGCCGGGAGACCCGCGCTGCTTTCCGCCACATCCCCCACCCCTCGCCGACGTCGGCGCAGGCGCGGGCGGACAAGCTGAAAGACCCCGGCTTCGGCCGCGTTTTCACCGATCACATGATAACCGTGCGCTGGCGCGAGGGCGAGGGCTGGCAGGACGCTGAAGTCCGGGCTCGCGAGAATTTCTCCCTCGATCCGGCGAGCGCCGTGCTGCACTACGCGCAGGAAATCTTCGAGGGGCTGAAGGCCTATCGCGGCAAGGACGGCGTCGTCCTGTTCCGCCCCGAGCGCAACGCCAAGCGCTTTCAAGACTCGGCGGCGCGCCTTGCCATGCCGCCCATGCCCGAGAGCCTGTTTCTCGACGCCGTCGAGGAGATCGTGCGCACCGACCGCGATTGGATTCCCGGCGGCGACGGCAGCCTCTATTTGCGCCCGTTCCAGTTCGCCACCGAGGTCTTCCTCGGCGTCAAGCCGGCGAGCGAATATCTGTTCGTCGTCATCGCCTCGCCGGTCGGCGCCTATTTCAAGGGGGGCAAGAAGGCCGTCACCGTGTGGCTGTCGGATGCCTACACGCGCGCCGCCCCCGGCGGCACCGGCGCCGCCAAATGCGGCGGCAATTACGCCGCCAGCCTCATCGCCCAGGCCGAGGCCAGCCGGCAAGGCTGCGATCAGGTGGTGTTCCTCGATGCGGCCGAGCGCAAATGGGTCGAGGAACTCGGCGGCATGAACATATTTTTCGTCTTCGACGACGGCTCGCTGGCGACGCCGCCGCTGAATGGCGCGATTCTGCCCGGCGTCACCCGCGATTCGATCCTGACGCTAGCCCGCGCCGAGGGCCGCGCGGTGCGCGAGGAGCATTACAGCATCGATCAATGGCGCGCCGACGCGGCGAGCGGACGCCTGCGCGAATGTTTCGCCTGCGGCACCGCGGCAGTGGTGGCGCCGATCGGCAAGATCAAATCCACCAAGGGCGATTTCGTCATCGGCGAGGGCGACGGCGGGCCGATCACCGAGCGGTTGAAGGCGCAATTGGTCGGCGTCCAGCGCGGCGAGATCGCCGACACGCACGGTTGGGTGCGCAAGGTTCTCTGACGTTACCGCCGGGAAATCCGCCATGACCGAGGCGGCCCGGCGGCGCGGCGTGATCTTCTATTTGCTGGCGATCTTCTTTTTCGCGCTCAACGACGCGCTCGGCAAATGGCTGGTGGCCGATTACGCGGTCGGCCAATTGCTGGCTTTGCGCGCCGTCGGGGCGGCTTTCGTGCTGGCGCCGATGGTTTGGCGGCTCAAGGTCGATCTCACCGACACACGCCAGCTCACGCTGCAAGTGGCGCGCGTGCTGTTCATGGCGATCGACACCTTCTGCTTCTATTACGCGACGCGCACGATGCCGCTGGCGGACGTGATGACGTTCTACATGGCGGCGCCCATCATCATCACGGCGCTGTCGGCCGCGCTGCTCGGCGAGCAGGTCGAGCCGGTGCGCTGGGCGGCGATCGCCATCGGCTTCCTCGGCGTCGTCGTGGCGCTGAAGCCCTCGGCGCAAATCCTGTCCACGGCCTCGCCGCTCGCCCTGCTCGGCGCGGTCATGTACGGCCTCGGGCAGACCATCACCCGCGCGCTGCGCGGCGTGCATTGGCTGCATCTGGTGGTCTGGCAGTTCGGCGGCGCCGGGGTCATCGGCGCGGCGACGCTGCCTTTCGCCTTCGTCGTCCCCGGCCCGTTCGACCTCATGCTGATGTTTCTGCTCGGCGTCGTGGCGATGATCTGCTTCGTGTTCATGACCAAGGCGTTGGCGCTGACCCCGGCTTCGGTGCTGGCGCCGTTCCAGTACACGGCCATCCTGTGGGCGACCATGCTCGGCTGGCTGATCTGGCGCGACGGGCTGAGCCTGCCGGTGGCGCTCGGCAATGCGCTCATCATCGCCAGCGGCCTCGTCGTACTGAGCGCCGAGCGGCGGCGCGTCCCGGCGCGGATCACCACCCCTTCATCGTAATTCAGCCACACCGCAAGGCTGATGTTCGGGCCTGGCACGTTCGGGAGGGCGCGATGGGGCGGAGATGGTTTTGCGGCGTCGCAGTGGCGGCGCTGTTGGCGGCGGGCGAGGCGCAGGCGGCGGATCTGGCGCTGAAGCGCGTGCTGCTGTCGACCGGCGGCGTCGGCTTGTTCGAATACGAGGCCGATGTCGAGGGCGACGCGACGGTCGAATGGCAGGCGCCGCTCGATCAGATCGACGATATCCTCAAAAGCGTCGTCGTCTTCGACGATCGCGGCGGCGTCGGCGGTCTCGATCTCGTTGGCCCGAAATCGCTGGCCGAGACCTTCCGCGCCCTGCCCTTCGCGCCGAAGGATCTCCAGTCGACGCCGGCGTTGCTGGCGGCGCTGCGCGGGGCCGAGGTCGAGGTCGGCGGCGCGCGGGCAATCAAGGGCCGCATCGTCGCCGTGAATGAGGAGACCGAGGCGAGGCCCGACGGGACGGCGCTGACGACGCGCCATCGTGTGTCGGTGATGACCGATGCGGGGCTCGAACAATTCGTGCTGGAGCAGGCCGACAGCGTGCGCTTAGTCGACCCGGCCGTGCGCGCCGCGATCGCCAAGGCGCTGGCCGCCGTGGCGGCCGATTCCGAGCGCGGCGCGCGGCTATTGCGGCTGACCTCGAATGGCGAGGGCAAACGCAAGCTGCATGTCGCCTATCTCGCCGCCGCGCCCGTGTGGAAAGTCTCCTATCGCCTCGTGCTCAACCCAGCGCCCGACGCCAAGACGGCCGCCTTGCAAGGCTGGGCGACGCTAGAGAATTTCTCCGGCCAGGATTGGAGCGGCGTCGACCTGACGCTGGTCTCCGGCCGGCCGGTGTCCTACCGGCAGCAGCTCTATCGCGCCTACCGCGTGCAGCGTCCGGAGGCGCCGCTCGACATCGGGCCGCAGTTGAACCCGCAAGTCGATCGCGGCGCGCTGGCGCCGATGGCCGCCGCGCCGGCAATGGGCAAGGCTCGCGCGGCGCCGATGCGAGTAGCTGAGGGCTGGGCTGCGGCGCAGGTGTCTGGCATGGCCCATCAGGTCGAGGCGCAGGAGGGCGAGACCGAGGTCGCTTTTCCTCTGCCCAATCCCGTCAGCCTCGCCAACGGCCGCAGCTTGTCGCTGCCGATCGTCAACGAGCCGGCGCCGGCAGCGCGCGTCGCGATCTACGACCCCGCAACCGACGCCCGCCATCCGCTCAGCGCCGCCGAACTCGTCAACGACGGCAAGACCGCGCTGCCGCCGGGAGTCGTCACCATTTACGAGCGGGGCGAGGCAGGCCCGATCTATGTCGGCGATTCCCGCCTCTCGGCGACGCCGGTCGGCGACAACCGTCTGCTCGCCTATGCGCTCGACCAGAACACGACGATCGCGGAGGACGATTCCGACACCACCTCGCTCGCCCGTGCCCGCATCGCCAACGGCGTGCTGACGCTCGACGACCTCACGCGCCGCCGTGTGGTCTATCGCGTCAAGGCCACAGCGCCGCGCAAGCTCATCGTCGTTGCGCCGAAGCTCGAAGGCGGCAAGCTGACCGAGCCCGCCGCCGCCGGCGTGACAGAGGCCGACGGCCGCTATCGCGTGCCTTTCGACGTAAAGGTTGGCGAGCAGAGCTTCGCCGTGACGCAGGAGCGCACCGACACCCGCCTCATTGCGCTCGCCGGTCTCGACGACGCGGCGCTCGCCGTCTACGCCAAATCCGGCGCCATCGACGCGGCGACGCGCGAGGCGCTGCAAAAGCTCGGGGGCCTGCGGGCGGCCGAGGCCGACGCCGAGCGGGCAG
>DATNDU010000042.1:0-25803 GCA_035606915.1 Roseiarcus sp.
CACCGGGTTGGTCGCGCCGCCGTATTCGTAGGACACCACGCGCCCGCCGCGCACGTTGACCGCCGTCGGGTCGTTGCCGCCCCAGGCGCCGGACCAGCGGCCGTCCCACGAACCGCTGTGGACGCGATGGTGGCCGTGATAATGATGATGCGTCTTGTACGCCGCCGACGCCGCCCCCGGCGCGAAAGCCAGCGCCAGGGCGAAAACGGCGATGAGCCCGCGGTTGAAACTCATGAACTTCCCCCCGGGCCCGATCAAGCGCCGCGCTCGGGGTTTATCGCCGCTACCCTGCGCGCAAGTCAAATCGCGGCCTGGCCGCTGAGCGCATCCGGCGGGCGGCGATAGGGCCAGCGCGTCGCCTCGTCATAGGCGCGGGCGAGCGCCAGCACGCCGAGTTCGTCCTGCACGCGGCCGACGAGTTGCACCCCCATCGCGCGCCCCGAGGCGTCGAATCCGGCTGGCATTGCCACGGTCGGCGCGCCGGCGAGCGTCGCCGGGACCGCGCATTGCATCCACTCGTGATAGGTCGACATCGCCTTGGCCCCGATTTGCATCGCGCCGCGCGCCTCGGCGGCAAAGGCGAAGCATTGCGCCGTCGGCAGCGCCCAGAAGTCATAGCGCTCATGGAAGCGGGCGAGCGCGCCGTGCCAGAGGCTGCGCGATTGCGAAGCGGCGGCGACATCGTAGGCGGTCAGTTTCAGGCCGTTTTCGATCTCGTAGATCGCCGCCTCCGGCAATTGGGCGCGGCTCTCGGGGTTGTCGTAGTAGGGCAGCAGCGAAGCGTTGTGCCAATGGCGCAGGGTCTGGAAGGCGCGCCACAGCGCGTCAAGCGGGAAATCCGGCCGCGCCTCTTCGACGGTGGCGCCCAAATCCGCGAACACGTCCATCGCCGAGCGGGCGAGCGCCAGCACGCCGGGATCGAACGGGATCTCGCCGCCGAAATCGCCGACCCAGGCGATGCGCAAGCCGCGCGCGCGCGGCGGCGGGGCAGGGTGGAAGGCGGCGCCGTCGCCAGGCAGCGACAGCGGCGCGCCGACGGCAAACCCCGCTTGCACGGATAACAGCAGCGCCAGATCCTCGACGCCGCGCGCCATCGGTCCGAGCACGCCGAGCGTCGGCGTCCACACGTCGAGGTCGAGGCGGGGGATGCGGCCGTAGCTCGGGCGGAAGCCATAGACATTGTTCCAGCCGGCGGGGTTGCGCAAACTGCCGCCGTAGTCGGAGCCGTCGGCGAGCGGCGTCATGCGTAGCGCCAGGGCGACCGCCGCGCCGGCCGAGGAGCCGCCCGCCGTCAGCCGCTCGTCATAGGCGTTGCGGGTAATGCCATAGACGGGGTTGCGGGAATGGGAGCCGAGCGCGAATTCCGGCACATTGGTCTTGCCGATGAAGATCGCCCCTGCGGCCCTCAACCGCGCCGCCATCAGGCTGTCGACGGCGACCGGCGCCCGGCTCATCAGCGGCGACCCTTTGCGGGTCGGCAGGCCGGCGACGTCTTCGAGGTCTTTGACCGCCATCGGCAGCCCGTGCAGGGGGCCGCGGATGGCCTCGGCGTCGGCGGCGCGCGCCTGCGCCATCAGCTCGTCGCGCGGGCGCAGGGCGACGATGGCGTTGTGGCCTGGGTTCAGCGCCTCGATGCGGTCGAGCGTCGCCGCCATCAGCTCCGCCGCCGACAGGCGGCGGGTGGCGATGGCGCGCGCGAGATCGCAGGCGCTGGCGTCGAGCAGGTCCGGCATGTCCCCTCCGTTCGCCGCGAGCTTTGCGCGCTGCGAACGGCGAGAGCAAGCCGGAAGACGGATCAGCCGAAAGCGGGCGCGGAAACCAGCTCGTCGCGGCGACCGCGCAAGCGGTGATAGGCGGTGCGGGCGACGCGGCGGGCGGCGACGAACAGGCGCGGCGGCGGGTTGCGACAGAACGCCACTTTGCGGATGAAACCCTTCACCTCCCAAGTGGCGACCGCGCCGCGCGAGAAGTGCAGGGCGTCCCCGGCGCCGTAGCGCCGCGCCGGTTTGCCGCCCACCGAGATCATCACTTCGCCGTCGAGGAAGTAGATCGACTCATCGCAATTATAGCGCCAAGTGAATGACCCGGCAGTGCATTCCCACAATACCGTCGACGTGGCGCGATCGTCGGAATAGGCCAAAATAGCAAGCTTGGCTTGCGGATCGCCGCCCTCGATCCAATCCTTGTTGATCGGCGCCGGCGTCATCGGCGCCCCTTTCATTTTTTCCCGCACGCATTCGTCGAACATAGCTTGGCCTCCGTACGCCGACCTTCTGCATCCTTTGACGCTTCAATGTTTACAGACCTCATGCCAAGGTTTGCAAGCCACTAACGCAGGAATCGCCGATTCGGGCGCCCTTAACCCTAATTCGCGTGGCCGGTTTCACCACGTCGTATAGCCGGCGTCGGCCATGACCACCGCGCCGGTCATCACGCTGGAGGCGGGCGCGGCCAGAAACAGCGCGATGGCGGCGATCTCCTCCGGCTTGCCCATGCGGCCCATCGGCGTGAACTCCATCCAGGTCGCCAACATCGCCTTGTCCTCAGCCGCCTCGCGCGTCATCGAGGTCTCGATATAGGTCGGAGCGATCGAATTGATGCGCACGCCGCGCGGCCCCCATTCCGCGCCGAGGCTGCGGGTCATGTGATGCACGGCGGCTTTCGAGGTGTTGTAATGCGTCTGGCGCTGCGGCTTGTTGGCGATGACGCCGGACATCGAGCCGATGGTGACGATGGCGCCCTTGCCGCGATCGAGCATGGCGCGGCCGAAGGCGCGGCAACACCAAAACATGCCGTTGAGGTTGACGTCGAGCATGCGCAGCCAATCCTCGTCCGGCGTCTGTTCGGCCGGCTTGTCGGGCATGGCGATGCCGGCGTTGGCGATCAGGATGTCGACCGGTCCCTGGGCGTTCAGCGTGGCGGCGAGCGCCTCGACAGCCGCCGATTTCGTGATGTCGAGCCGATGCGCCGCAACCGCGAAGCCTTTCGCGGCGAGCGCCGCGCGGCCCGATTCGAGCACCGCCGCGTCGATGTCGCAGAGCACGATGTCGGCGCCATGCTCGGCCAGCGCCTCGGCGCAGGCGAGCCCGATGCCGCGCCCGCCGCCGGTGACGACGGCGCGCGATCCGCTGAGATCGAATTTTTCCCGATACATGTTACCTCCTGTGAGCGATCCGCGCCGCCTAAAGCGGTTGTCGATCAAGTTGAGCCATCGTCATTGCGAGCGCGGCGAAGCAAGCCATGCCTCCGCAGGGTCGCGCCTTATCATTAGCCTGCGATCTCTGCGAGATGGATTACTTCGCTTTGCTCGCAATGACGGCGTCCCCGATGCAAACTGTTCGGCTCTTGCTCTAGCGCCCACCCGAGACGTCGAGCAGCGCTCCCGTCACATAGGACGCCGCGTCGCTCAAGAGCCAGTCTATCGCGGCGGCGACCTCCTCCGGCCGGCCGGGGCGGCGCATCGGCGCGCTGGCGCCGAGCGTAAAGGCGCGGTCGGGGGCGCCGCCACTGGCGTGGATGTCGGTGACGATGAGCCCTGGCCGGACGCCGTTGACGCGCACGCCCTCGTCGCCGAGTTCGATCGCCAGCCCCTTGACCAGCGTGTCCAACGCCGCCTTGGCGCCGGCGTAATCGACATAGAGGTTGGGTGAACCGAGCCGCGCCGCGGCGGAGGAGACGACGACGATTGCTCCGCCGGGTCCGCCGAGCCGGGTCGAGAGCCGCCGCGCCGCCTCGCGCGCGGTGAGATACGAGCCGAGCACGTTGACGTCGAAGACGCGCCGCATGCGCTCCGCCGACATCTCGGCGAGCCGCGCTGCCGGCGCGACGACGCCGGCGTTGACGACGACGCCGCCGAGCGGACCCAGTCTCTGCGCCGCCTCGAACACCGCGAGCAGTTCTGATTCGACCGCGACATCGCCCTGCAACGCTGCCGCAACGCCGCCTTGCCGCTCGATCGCCGCGACGACCTCGCGCGCTGCCGCCTCGTCGCGGATGTAGTTCACGGCGACCCGCCACCCTGCTTTGGCCGCGGCGATCGCGGCGGCGCGGCCGATGCCGCGCGATGCGCCAGTAATCAGCAGCGTCTTGCCATGCATTGCGCGCCCCGCGAAAAGTTGACATTCGAAAGTTGACGTCCGTAACGGCGCCTCTTGATCGCCAGCCCGGACCGGCGCATCCTGAACGAGTAACGGCTGCGGGGGAAGGCCCAACGAGAGGGAGGTTCATATGAACGTCGCCCAGATCCTCAAGCACAAAGGTCGGGACGTGCTGACGACCCGGCCGCATCATACCCTGCGCGAGGCCGCCGAGGTGCTGGGGCGTCGCCGCGTCGGCGCCATCGTCGTCGCCGACGCCTCCGGCGCGGTGCTCGGCATCCTCTCGGAGCGCGACATCGTGCGCGCCGTCGGCGTGCATGGCGGCGAGGCGCTTGCGGAGCCGGTTTCCCGGCACATGACTGCCAATCCGACGACGGTCGGCGAGGAGGCCGGCATCGACGAACTGATGCAACTGATGACCGCCGGCCGCTTCCGCCACCTGCCGGTGGTCGAGGGCGGGCGCTTGGCTGGCATCGTCTCGATCGGCGACATCGTCAAGCACCACGTCGACGCCCTGCACCACGAGCGAGATTCGCTACGCGAGTACATCGCCTCGGCTTAAGCGCTCCAGTGCTCGCCCTAGTGGCGCCAATCACACGCTTGACGCCCCTTGCCGCCATCCACCACCCTCGTCCTGAGGAGCCCCGAAGGGGCCTCGAAGGACGCTCGGTTCTCTGATGGTTTGCGCAATTGCACGTCGTCGCCAGTAGGGCGCTTTTGCACAGAGGGCGCTCCTCGCTGGAGCGTCCTTCGAGGCCCGCTTCGCGGGCGCCTCAGGACGAGGGCGGCAGATGGAGCCCATGCGTCGGAACTGACCCACTAAGTCTTGGTCTTCGGCCCGTCGCTGTTGACGAGGAAATAGAATTCGGCGACGCCCATGTCGGTGATGACATTGGCGCGCAGGCGGGTGTTGACGCGCTGGATCAACGCTTCCATCATCGCGCTGATGTCGACGCGGTCGAGATGGCGGAAGTCGATCTTGTCGTCGCCATAGATATACTGGAACGTCTCATCGACGACGAAGGGCTCCGGCGGCGTCTTCAGCGTCTTGGCGACCGCGAGATCGACGACATAGTTGAGTTGCACGACGACATAGCCCTTGACGCCGCCGTCGCGAATGATCGGCACGTTGAGTTCGCGGCTTTTTCGCGTCTCGAAGGCCTGATCCTCGGCCTTCAGCGCCGGCGCCGCCGCCTGCTTCTTCATGACATAGGAGGCGCCGAAGCTTGCGCCCGCCAGCACCGCGGTCGTCCAAACAGCGACGAACAGCGTCTTTATCATCGCCGGTTCTCGCGCCAGATCTGATCGGAATAGGTGCCGTCGGATTGTCCGTCCGAGATGACGCGGGCGACGATCTCGGCGACGGTGCGCGCCGCCTGCAATTTCGCGTGCAACAGGCGCTGGTTGGCGTCGAGCTTGGCCAGCAGGTCGCCGAGCGCCGAGCGCAGGCGCGGATGGCCGCGCATGTCCGACAGGCTCGCGCCGAGCCGGCTCAACTCCAGCAGGCCCTGGCTCTTGCGCTGGCTATGGGCGCGATAATCCACCGGCCCGGTCCCGCCGAGATCGTGGGTTTCACGCTCCACCGCCTCGCTCAGCCGCTCGATGGTGACGAGCACGAACGGCAGCGGGCTCTGTTCGGAAGACGTGGGGCGAGCCCTCATAGCGGCGCCGAGCGTCCAAACAGGAGCGCGCCGCCCTCGATGTCGGCGCCGCTGGGGTTCGACAACGCATTGGCGCTAGCCTGAGCGGTCTGGGCCAGCGCAGGCCCGTGCATCGTTTCGGGCGCCAGCATTTTCGCGCCGCTCGACAGCGGATGCTCGGCAAACAGCCGCGAAGCGAGGCCGAGCCGTCCGGAGGCGGCGATCTGGTCGGCGACCCGCTCGGCGAGCATCGAGCGCCACATTTGCCCAGCGTAGCCCTGGCCAAAGGCGCTCGGCGCATCCTTCGGCAGCATCTCGCCGATGAACTCACCGAGCATGACGGCTTCGAGCTTGGTCTCGGCCTTGCGCGCCCGCGACATCGGCGCGCCGATCGGCAGCACGGGCGGCGTCGGCGCCGCCGAGTGGGCCGCCGTGCTCAGCGCGGCGGCGAAATCCTGCGGCGAGGCCGCGCCGTGCGCGGCCAGCGCCTTGAGTTTGTCGACGACGGCGGCGGCGCGGCTGGGATCGGCGGCGCGCGCCACCTCGAGAACGATATCCGTGGGAGGCGCCAGACTCATGACCAGGACTCGCGGCTTGCGATCATCGGCGCAGCCTCGCGTCTACGGCTTGCGCGAGGCTGGGCCGGCGGCGACCGTCGCCTCGATCAACTCCTCCAGGCTGCGCCGCTCCTGCCCGTCGCGCCATTCCTGGCGCGCCGCGCCGAGATAGCGGTCGGCGAGCTTGGCGAGTCGCCCGTCGTCGAGCGCGCGTTTCTCCAAATCCTTTTCGATGACGCCGGCGACGGCGAGTTCGCGCTCGATGGCGCGCACCCGCCGCGTGCCCGCCGCCGAGGCCGAGCCATAGGCCATCAACCCGTCGCCGAGCGCCTCGATCATCTCGGCGTGGGTGGCGGCGAGCTTTTCGCGCTCCTGCGTCACCACCGCCAGCCGCCAGGCCGACAATTCATGTA
The DNA here is from genome assembly GCA_035606915.1 of Roseiarcus sp. GTDB lineage: Bacteria > Pseudomonadota > Alphaproteobacteria > Rhizobiales > Beijerinckiaceae > Roseiarcus. The sequence goes on from DATNDU010000042.1 coordinate 6,708, forward strand.
GCCGCTTGCGCAGCCGCTCGATGCGCTCCAGCCGCTCGATCTTGCGTCGCATTGTCGCGCTCCTTTCTCAGCCTGATCCGAGCCAGACCGAAAATGCCGCCATGAACTCCGCTACCTCGCCGCGGACGGTGAAGTAGAGCAGCACGATGCCGCCGCCGACGAGGAACGGCGGGGCGATGAAGAAGATCGCGATTTGCGGCGTCACCCTGTTGATGAGCGCCATGGCGAAATTGACGATGATCGAATACAGAAAGAACGGCGCCGCGACCCTGACCGCGACCAGGAACGATTGGCCGAGCACGTCGCCCATCTCAGCCAGCGAGCGGCGCGCGTCGAAGGCCGAGCCGAACGGAATGGCGCGGTAGGAATCGACGAGCGCGATGACGATCTGCCAATGAAAATTGGAGACGAAAATCAGCGTCGTTGCGCCAAGCGTGATGATCGAGGCGAGCGGCGGCAGCGACTGGTTCTGATCGACCTCGACGCCAAACGGATTGGCAAGCCCGAGCAGGCTGGCCGAAACGAAGGCGAGCGTCTCCAGCGCCGAGAAGAACAACCGCGCCAGCACGCCGATAACGCCGCCAATCAACAATTCGCCAACGATGAGCCGCGTCATCGGCACGGGATCGAGCGCCACCCCATGCACATTGCCGATCAGCAGCGGCGTCAGCGCCAGCGTCGCGCCGACCGCGACAAACACCCGCACCTGCGTCGGGATTCGCGAATTGCCGACGCCGGGCACGATCATCAGGCAAGCGCCGATGCGGCAGAACAGCAACAACACCGCAACGATGATCTTCGGCCCGCTCAACATGCGCCGATCACGCGACGACGCCCAATGAGCGCACCTCGATGCCGCGCGCGATTTCGAGTTGGCTCAGCACCGGCAGCGTCGGAAACATGCGCTCGATAATCATGCGCACGAAGGGCCGGGTCTCCGCCGTGGTGACGACGGCGAACATGTGTTTCTCCTCCAGCCGCTTGCGGATGGCGGCCGAAACCTGGGTGGCGAACTCCTCCATCAGGCGCGGATCGATATCGAACTCGGCGACCTCGCCCTTGGCGTCGCGCTTCAGGCTCTGGTGGAACACCATGTCCCAGCGATTGCCGAGCCGCAGCACCTTGAGCACGCCGGAATCGAGGATGGCGCCGCAAATCTGCGGCGAGATGCGCACGCGCACATGCTCGACGATCTGCTCCGGCCGACGGATATGTGGCGCGATCTCGGCGATCGCCTCCAGGATCAAATTGAGGTTGCGGATCGATACGCGCTCGGCCAGCAGCAGCTTGAACACCGCCAGCAAGCCGGAATGCGAGATCTGCGAGGGGCAGATGTCGTCGAGCAGGCGCTTGTACTCAGGCTCCAACCGATCGAGCAGGCCGCGCATGTCGCGATAGGAGAGCAGGCGCGCCAGATTGTTGTGGATGGTCTCGGAGAGGTGCGTCAGCATCACCGAAATCGGGTCGATTGGCCGGAAGCCCTCGCGCCGCGCGTCGGCGGCGAGCGATTCAGGAATCCAGAGCGCCCGCATGCCGAATGCCGGCTCGCGGATCTCGTCGCCGGGCGTCGAAGGCCGCCGGCCGTCGCCGACGACGACGAGCACGTCGTGGACGCGCAGTTCCTGCGTCGCCGCGATCGTGCCGTGCAATCTTATCTGATAGGTCTTAGCCGGCGCGCTGATCTCGTCGGTGAGGCGGATTTCCGGCACCACGAAGCCATATTCGCGCGCGAACTTGCGGCGCATCTTGGCGACGCGATTGGCGATCTCGGCGTGTTGGGAGAGCAGCGTCGCCGCCAGTTCCTTGGAGAAGCAAAGCTCGATCTCGACCGGGCGCAACTGCTCCTTGATCGAGGTGCGCGCCTCGGCGCGGTTGCGCTCCTCCTGTTGGGCGCGCGCCGCCGCCTCCCCCTGCTCCAGCCTGCGCGCTCGCGCTGGAATGGCGAAGCCGACAAAACCGAGCAAGCCGCCAAGCGAGGCGAAGGGAATCAGCGGGAGGCCCGGAATGACGCCGAGAACGATCATCAGCGCGCCGGCCATGAACAAAGCGGTCGGGTAATGGCTGAGCTGCCCGAGCACGGCCTTTTCCGTCGAGCCGCGCGTGCCGCCCTTGGCGACCAGCAGGCCCGCCGCCAGCGAGATGATGAGCGCCGGGATCTGCGACACCAGGCCGTCGCCGACCGACAACTTGGTGAACACGTCGGAGGCGCTCGTCAACGTCATGCCGTGGCGGGTGACGCCGATGACTATGCCGCCAAAGATATTGACGCCGAGAATGATGAGACCGGCGATGGCGTCGCCGCGCACGAATTTCGAGGCGCCGTCCATCGAGCCGAAAAAGGCGCTTTCCTCTTCGAGTTCGCGCCGCCGTTGCTGAGCGACTTTCTCGTCAATCAGACCGGCCGACAGATCGGCGTCGATCGCCATCTGCTTGCCGGGAATGGCGTCGAGGGTGAAGCGCGCGCCAACCTCGGCGATGCGCGTCGCGCCCTTGGTGATGACCAGGAAATTGATAGTCACCAGGATCAGGAAGACGATGATGCCGATGACGAAATCGCCGCCCATGACCAGGCGGGCGAAGCCGGCGATGATATAGCCAGCGGCCGTAGCGCCGGAACTGCCGTGCGAGAGAATGAGCCGCGTCGTCGAGATGTTGAGCGCCAGCCGCAACACCGTCGCCACCAGAAGCACCGTCGGAAACGCCGAGAATTCCAGAGGCTTCTGGATCCAGAGCGACACCATCAGAATGAGAACCGAAAGCGCGATCGACAGCGCCAGGCCGAAGTCGATCAATAGCGCCGGCACCGGCAGGAAGAACAGACACAGCACCATGACGATGCCGATGGCGAAGCCGACATCGCTGAGCGAACGGGGCGCTTCACGCGCCGGAACGGACGTCGCCGACAATGCACACCTCTCCGCGGCAGGAGCTTCAGCTATACGCGCGCCGCCTTACGCCGGGCCTATCGCGCGCGCCGACCGCTCAGTTGTCGAAGCCGTGTTCGATCCGCGCGTAAACCCGCTCAGTGTAGACATAAAACTGCGCGCCGATGAAAGACGCCGTCAGGCTGAAGACCAGGAACACCACGATAAGCTTCGGCACGAAGGTCAGCGTCATCTCCTGCACCTGCGTCAACGCCTGAAGCAGCGCAATGGCGACGCCGACAACCATCGAGGCGAGCACGACGGGGCCGGCGCCGATCACCACCATCCAGATCGACATCTGTAAGAGATCGAGAACGTCGCCTTCGGTCACTGAACCGTCGCGCCGCCCGACAACGCCACCTGCGCGCCGTCGCTCAGGGTCGCCGTCGCGCCCGTGTCGGATACTGTGACCGAGGTGACGACGCCCGTCGTCTGGCCATCCAAGGAAGTGACAGTTTGGCCAATCATGCTCTCCGCTTGCGACAGCGAATTGGTGGTCAGCATGGCGCTCAAAGTTTGGTTGGCTTGCACCGACTGGCCGACCTCGGAGACGGAGGCCAGTTGCGACACCATCTGCGTCGGGTCCATCGGCTGCGTCGGGTCCTGATGCTGAAGCTCGGTCATCAGCAAACTGAGGAAGTCGTTGTAACTCAGGGTGTTGGTCGCCGCCACTCCGCTGGCGGCGGCGGCGGCGGAAGTTTGCGAGGCCCCGGCGCTGCCGACCGAGGAAACGGGTGTGGTCATTTTCGACTCCTGATTAGGCGGCGTGCGTGGTCGGTTCGTCGGCGACGGGAAACATCTCCGCCTGTTCGATCGCATACATAAGACGAAGCGCCTTCATCGCCTCAAAATAGCGCGATCGGCCGATGAGTTCGAGAATGCCATCGAGCCCGCGCCGGATTTGCGGCGAGTCAAACGCCTCCCGCGCTTTGGCGATCAGCGAAGCCGCGAGTTCAGCGGTGTTGCGCGCCGAGGCCGGGTCCATCAGCATGACCTGCACGACAAAATAGACCTGACGCAGCGGCGTCGTTGCGTCCTCCGCCTTCATCACATGGGTCTCGAGAAGGAAGGTGGCGTCGTTCATGAGTTCCAGCGTCGCCTTTCGATCGACCCGCAGCACCGCGCCGTTGATATAAATTCGCTCGCCTGATCTCAGGGTGATGTTCATGTTCGCCTCAGTGCAACCCATCGCGAATGATCTGGTTAATCTCAATTAGCGGCGCAAGATCGCAGGCGTCGCCGCCGCGCAGCCGCTCGATCTCCTTGATTACCCAGATGCCGATGGAGACCAGCCCAGCCCGCAGACTTGGCGGAAGCCCGTTTTCCGTACCGGTGAGATCGTCGAGAAACACTGTCCATAGCGTCCGTAGCTGATAGAGCGCGCTTATGCCCTGGCGGGATTTTGGACCGGCCGCTTGAGCCTCGCAAAGCATCGAGATCACCCGATCGAGCGCGCGCGCTTCCTGCGCCCGCATAGATCGCGACGATTCCTCGACAATCTCATTGTATGCGAATTCGTACATGGTCGATGACCTCGCCTCAGCTCGGTAGGTACTGCGCCAGGTTCAAGTTGTGGATCTGCGAAGTGAGTTGATAGGCCATCTCCAATTGCGTGCTGAGGGTGGTCAGTTCGGTGGCGATGTGTGCGGGATCGACATTGTCGGTTCGGTCGAGCTCCGACTGTAGCAACGTCATCTGGCTGCTCATGGCGCTGTTGGCTTGAGTGATCTTGGATTGCGCCAGGCCGAGCTGCGACTGGGTCGTGGTGATGGAGCTAACGCCCTGGTTTATCACGCTGGACGCCGCCGAAGTCAGCGCCTGCTGGGCCCCGGAGTCGAGGCCAATGGCGCCAAATTCGCTCAACATCGCGTAGCCCTGCGCCAGTTGCCGAAAGCCTGCGCCATTGGTGTTGGTCGAGGTCTCGATAACGTCGTCGGCGCCGATCTGCGACGAGGTATTGGCGCTCGACGCGTTCGACCAATAGCTGCCCCAATTCGGGCTCTCGAATTGGGCGGCGAAAGGGCCTGAGAGGAAGCCCTGCATCTGCGTCGAGGTAATGCTGGCGACCTGGGATGCGGCCGCCGAGAAGCCAAAATACGATTGGAAGGCTGCATCGACAGCGCTCTTCGCCGTCGAGGACGGCTGCGCGTAGTAATCGTCGAGCGCCGCCGTTTGCGTGTTCTGACCGCCGAACACATAGCTGCCGCCGGCGGTTGTGTTGGCAAGCGAAATAAGCTGTTGCAGATTGGTCTGGCCGAGCGACTGGAGGATCGCGCCGGCGCCGGTCGTCGCCGAAGATTGCGTCAGGCTCTGCGCGGCGGTTTGTGCGGAGGACACGATCGACGACAGCGCCGTCTGCGCGGTGGAAAGATTGGTCGCGACGATGCCATTGGCGTTGGTGAGCGTCTGCAAAAGGTCGTCCTGGGTTCGCAGCGATAGTTCATAGCCGGATTGCGGGCCCAGTTGCAGCCCGAGATCGGCGTATTGGCCCATTGCGGATTCTGTCTCCAGCGTCGAGAGCTGCGATTGTGCCCGCCGAACGGCTGGCAACAGCGCGGTGGAGAGTTGGGCCGAAGAGACGTTATTGATGGTCATGGCTCAGATTGCACTTACGAGGGAGTTTAGCATGCTGGTGACGGTCGTCACCAACTTGGCGGAGGCGGTGTAACTGCTTTCGATTGTCAGCATGTTTGTGAGTTCGGTGTCGAGGTTTACGCCGGTTGCGTTGCTTAGCGCCGACGAAGCGCTGCTCAGCAGCGAGCTTTGATAGGTGGCGTTGCCGGAGGCCCGCTCGTTGGCGCCTTGCAACCAACTGACGGAGGAGGCGGCGTAAGCGGAAATCGAATCCGTCGTGGCCAGGCCAGCGTTGGTGGAAAACCCCATCGGCGCCTGCAAGGCGGAAACGAGTTGCTGAAGCCGGCCTGTGTAGCCGGCGTCCCCCGTGGCGTTGTACGTATAGTTGAGGTTGCTGGCATCGGAAACGCCGCCGTCGCGAATCAGGAAAGCGTTGCCGCCCTGCGTCGGGTCGACGGAAGGGTTGACGACGAGAGCGTTGGCGAGGCCCGTCCAATTCGGCGACGACGGCGTGCTCGCCGCGCCGGGAGTCGTGAACAGGCCCGGGAGCGTCGGCAGGCCGGTCGCGGTCGTCGACTGGTCGGTTTCCTGGAACGCCGTCATCAGATTGCCGGCGATCTGATCGAGTTGCGCCTGATATTGGGGGGCGATCGAGTCGCGCAATTGCGCAAGGCCAGCGATTGCACCGGACTGGATCGGCATGTTGGACGATGGACCCGTGATCGGCGTGCCGTTGACCGACACGGCGTTTCCGCTCTGATTGGGGCCGAGCGTGCCGCTGGCGGTGAAGGTGAGTTGCGAAGGCGCCGATTCGAACAGCGGCACGCCGCTGTCGGTAAAGATCGACATCGAGCCATTGGTGTTGACCGTGGTGGTGACGCCGATTTGCTGGGCTATCTGCGTCACCAACGAATCCCGTTGATCCTGCAATGAGCCGACATCGGAGCCGCTTGCGAGGCCGGACATAACGGAGCTATTGACGCTGGTGAACTGGTTTAGCAATGAATTGACGGTGCCGACCGCTCCGGCAATTTGTTGATCGGCCTGCGTGCGCACTTGGGTGACAGTTCGTGCGCCGGCGTCGAGCGAACTGGCGACGCTCTGTGCGGCGGCAACTGCGGCTTGCGCCGCGCTGTCACTTTCCGGCTGCGCTTCGAAGGTCGCTATCGCCGCGCTGAAATTGGCGAGTTGCGCGTATGGCGAGGCGCCGTTCTGTAATGATCCTGTGGTTGAGGTCGAGGTCGCGGAGTCGGAGACGGTCTGCGCAAGGGTGGCAAGGCCATTGGAGATTGCAGTCTGCGCCGCCGAATCCGCGGTCGTCGAGTTGAGCTGCGCGGCAAGCGCAACGTTGGCCTCGCGGATGACCGAGTAGACCGTGACGCCATCGTAAGCGGTGGTCCCCAGATTGGCGACCTGCCGGGAATAGCTGGGCGTGTTGGCGTTGGCGATGTTGGTGGCGATCGTCGAGCTTTGCTTGGCGATCGCACTGAACGAAGTGTCTATGATGTTGAAGGCAGAGGAGAGCGTCATCGATTCACCTCAACGCAAGCCGCGAGCGGCTAGGATTGGATGTTGTTGAGGACGTCGAGAAGCTTCGCGCCCGCCTGGAACACCTTGGAATTGGCTTCGTAGGAGCTTTGCGCCTGCACCATGTTGGTGAGTTCGGTGGCGAGATCGACCGTCGAGCCCTCGAGTGCGGACGAGTTGATTGTTCCGAGGCCGCCGGAGCCAGGAATGCCGACCTGCGCCGCGCCCGATTGCGGGTTGGTCTGGAACGCGTCGCCGATCGCGGAGGTCAGGTTGTCGGGGCTGGCGACCTTGGCGAGCGGTATTTGGTAAGCGGGATCGGTGTAGCCGGTGTCGTATTCGAACGACAAGACGCCGTCCTTGGCGATATTGATGCCAGTGAGTGTTCCCGGCGCGCTGCCGTTGATGTTGGCGGCGGTGACGGAGAAATCGGCGGCGAGCTGCGTGGTCTCGCCGAGGTCGACGCTGAGCGTCTGGCCACCGGGGACTGCGAAGGTGAGCGGGGAGCCGCTCAACAGCGCGCCGCTATTGGGATCGAAGGCGAGTGTCTGCGTCGCCAACGGCCCGGAGCTGTACGGGAATCCGCCGGCCGTCGCCGCGTCTGAGGCGGCGTAGGCATCGGCTTCCCAGGTATTGGGGCCAGTCTTGGTGAAATAAAAGTTGATCGTATCCGCATTGCCGAGGTTGTCATAGGCGACCAGCGAGGTCTCCTTTGTGTATTGAGAGGCCGCGTTGTTGGCCGAGGGCAACGCGCCCGTGACAAGGGAGGCAGTCGAGGGCAGGTTGGCGACCAGCGAGGCAGTGGTTGACGGGATTGCGGTGTCGGCGGCGTTGTCGACGTTGACCTTCACCAGGCCGGAAAGTGAGTTCAGCGCGATGCCGGCCTGTCCCGCGGGCGAACCGAGCAGATAGTAGCCAGCGGAGTTGACGAGGTTGCCGGAGGCGTCGGGGACGAAGGAGCCGTCGCGGGTCAGGAAGATATTGTTGTTTGAATCCTCGACAATAAAATAGCCGGCGCCCTGCACGCCCATGTTGGTTGTCGTCGTCGTTTGCGCGTTCTCGCCTTGGAGTCCGTTGAGTGCGACTGTCGTGGTCGTCACGCCGTCGAATTGGATCTGGGAGTTCTGTGCGGAGTCGACCAGCGAGGAGAATTCGGTCTCCACGTTCTTATAGCCGGTGGTATTGGCGTTGGCGACGTTCTGGGCGATCGTCGACAGCCAATTGGTGTTGCCCTGCATGCCAGATACCGCGGTATTGAGAACGCTCATGGAATCAGCTCCGAAGATCCGCTGGCATTGGACCCTTGCTGGCTTGCCCGAGGCTCGCCTGCATCAGGAGACCGAGCGCACGAGGCTGCCGACGAGAAGGTTCCAGCCATCCACCATGACGAAGAACAGCAGCTTGGCCGGTAGCGATAGCACCGTCGGCGGCAGCATCATCATACCCATCGACATGGTGAGCGTAGCGACGATCAGGTCGATGACCAGGAATGGCAACACGATCATGAAGCCGATTTCGAAGCCGCGCCTCAGCTCCGAGATCATGAAAGCGGGGATGAGGATGCGCAGATCGATGGTCGAGCGATCCTTGATCTCCAGCCGGCCGCGCGACAAGTTTTCAAACAGCGTCATGTCCTTCTCGCGCACCTGTGCGAGCATGAAATCGCGGAACGGCTGGCTGATCGCGGCCAGCGCCTTGTCCTGCGGTAAGGTGTTGTTCATCAGCGGTTGCATGCCCTCGCGCCAGGCGCGATCGAAGGTCGGGGCCATGACGAACAGCGTCATGAACAGCGCCAACGAGGTCAGCACGATGTTGGGCGGCGAGCTTTGCAGGCCGAGGCCGGAGCGTAGGAATGACAACGCGATGATGAAGCGGGTGAAGCTCGTCACCATGATTAGCAGACCCGGCGCGACCGAGAGCGCAGTGAGGATGACCGCGATTTGCAGCACCCGGCCGGTCGCCGATGCGTCGCCGGCCGGAATCAGCGAGCTAAGATCGATGTTCTGCGCCAGTGCCGCCGAGGGCAGGGCGAGCAGCCAACCGGCGGCGATCGCGAGCCGCCTCATTGCAGCACCAGAGTCTTGATGAGGAGATCGCTGACCTTGCCGCCGGAGCGCACGAAGGCGCGGTCGCGCAGGTCTTGGCGAATGTTCTCCAACCCAATCGGGCCTTGCAACTCGTTGATGGAGACGGTGTGCAAAAATGCAAGCTCGTCGGTGGCGATCTCGGCGGCGACGACTTCGGGATGTTGCAGCGTCTTGGCGTCGAACACCAGCGAGGCCTCCAACCTTATCCAGACGTCGGAGGGGCTCGCAATATTGGTGACGATGGGCGGCATGTCAATCATGTTCGGGCCTCCGGGTCCGCACGCGAGGGCGGTTTGCGCTTTCTCTCCCGGCTTCTTCTTCGGTGCGAGCTTGCCGGGCGGAGGTTTGTCGGCGGCGCTGGGGTCTGGGGCGAGCGCGGGCGGGTTCATCGCCGTGAGGCCGACGCCGGCGCCGGCGGCGATCAACGTCACCAGCAGAAACTCGATGAGCTTCGACATGAACGAAGACTTCTTCTTAAGTCCCGCCGGTGGATCGGGCTCGGCCATCGCGACGCGCTCCCGTTCAGTAGGGCTTGAGGATGTCGTAGACCTGCTGACCCCAGCCTGGCTGTTGCACCTCTGTGATGCGGCCTCGGCCGCCGTAGGAGATGCGGGCCTCGGCGATGCGGTCGTAGGCGACCGTATTATCGCGCGAGATGTCGTAGGGTCTGACGATGCCGGCGATCGTCAGCTCACGAAGTTCGAAATTTACCCGCACCTCCTGCGAACCCTTGATGACGAGATTGCCGTTGGGCAAAACTTGGGTGACGATGGCGGGAACAGATAGTTGTATCTGCTCGGAGCGATTGATGTCGCCGTTGCCTTGCGAGGACGAGGTCGAGTTGAAATCGTGCTTGTAGGTGAGCGGCGTCGGTTGCGTGGAGGCGGAGCCGCTGGATTGGGGACTGAAAAGCCAATCGAAACCGAACGTACCCTTCGCGGTCGTCTGGCGATCGGAGGAATTGCCGACCACGGCCTTGTCGTTGATCGAGATATTGACAGTGAGGATGTCGCCAACGCGGGCGACGCGCTGGTCGACATAGAGATTGACCGGCATCGGCGGCGCGTTGGCCGTCGCCAACGCCGGCAGGCGGATGCTGGCGTCGGGCGCGTGGTCGGAGATGCCGGAGCCGACGGGCGATAACTCCGGCGCCCGGTTGATGTCCTTGAACTGTCCGGCGCAGCCTGCGAGCGGCAGCATCAGCGTCATCGCTATCAGGAAGGTGCGCACTATCATGATCTCTGCGCGCCGAGCGCGCCGGCGATGAGGGTGGAGAGCTTGGCGGCTTTGTCTGCCTCCATCTCCGCCAGTATCGCGCTGGCGGTGCGCGGCTTCAGTTTGGCGAGCACGGCGGCGGCCATGCCCTCGTCCATCGCCGATAATTGCGTCGCCGCCGCATCCGCCGCCATCTTGCCATAGATGGCGACGACATCGTCGGTCGCCGATTTCATCATTGTCTCGCGCCGAGTGACCCATTGGCGCGCCGCCGCCTCCTTGGCGTCGAGCTTGTCGACTTCGTCGCGCACCTGGTGTTGGAGATCGGCGAGGCGTCGTAGTTGATAGGCGGCGCGCGCCTCCGCGGCCGAGGGGGCGAGCGCCGCGCAGTAGCGCGAGATTTCGCCTTCCATGGCGCGGTCGGGCGCCGGCTTTGGCTTTACCTTGGCGCCGTCCTGCGCCGCGGCGGCGGTGGCGATGAGGGCGCTGGCGAGGGCCGCGGCGGTGAGCAGCTTGGAGAGAGAGCTCATAAGAAATTCGTTAACGGCGCAGGCTTATCCCGACCTGACGCTATTGCACGATGAGGTCGGCCTGAAGCGCGCCGGCGGACTTGATGGCTTGCAGGATGGCGATCACGCCGCTGGGCTTGACGCCGAGCCGATTGAGGCCGGAAACCAGCGCACGCAGGCTGGCGCCGCTGACGACCGCGACCTGGCCGCCGGATTCGTTGACGTTGATCTGCGTCTTCGGCGTCACCACGGTTTTGCCGTTGCTGAGCGGCGCCGGCTGCGAGACTTTCGGCGTTTCGGTGATGCGCACGTTGAGCGTGCCGTGGGTGACGGCGACCGTTGAAATCTGCACGTCTTGGCCGATGACGACGGTGCCGGTGCGCGAATCGACGACGACGCGCGCCGCGGTGTCGGGGTCGACCAGAAGGTCGCCGATCTCCGCCATCAACCTTGGCGTGCTGACGCTGGCCGGGCGCAGCAACTCGACTGAGCGCGCATCGCGCTCAAAGGCGATCGTGCGGCGGAAGGCGCGGTGCGAGAACGCGTTGATGGCGTCAATGATGCGCATCGCCGTCGCGTAATCGGGGTTTCGCAACTCCAGGAACATGCGCAACTGGTCGATAGGGCCGTCAATCGGCCGCTCGATGATGGCGCCGTTGGGGATGCGGCCGGCGGTCGGCACGCCTTGCGAAACGTTCTCGGCCTGGCCCGCAGCGTCAAAGCCGGTGACAGTGACGGCGCCCTGCGCGCTGGCGTGCGGTTGGCCGTCGGCGCTGGCGAGTTGGGTCAACAACAGCGTGCCGCCCATCAGCGAAGTCGCATCGCCGAGCGAGGAGACGGTGACATCGAGGCGCTGGCCGCCGTCTGTGCCAAACGGCATGTCGGCGGTGACGATGACAGCGGCGACGTTTTTGTTGCGCATCGAATTGCCGCGCATCGCCAGGCCCATCTGTTCGAGCATGGATTGCAGCGCGTGATCGGTGAATGGGGCGTTGCGCATGGAGTCGCCGGTGCCTTGCAGGCCGACGACGAGGCCGTAGCCGATGAGTTGGGCGTCGCGTGCGCCGCGCAGCGAGGTGACGTCCTTGATGCGCACGGCGGCTTGCGCGCCGACGAGGCTCGCCAGCAGCAACAACCAGGTGACGAGGGCGCGCATGCTCAGCCGCCCACCAGCACCGAGCCGTCGGCGCGCACCCGGCCGGAGACGGTGACGCCGGAATCCTCGTTGCGCAGCTTGACGATCTGACCAACGACGCCGTCTTGCAACGCGTCGCCGGCGGCGGTGATGATGAGGCCGCCGTCGATGTAGATCATCGGCGCCACCGCGCCGGCGCGCACCAGGCGCGGCGGCCGTAGCGCCGACATCGGGATCGATAGGCCCGGCAGCAACGTGCGCGCCGCCACCATGCCGACGATGTCCTCCGGGGCCAGCGCCACCGGTCCGCCGTTGCTTTGCGCGGCGATCGGCGTCTCGACCAACATGTCTTGGCTGATCGTGTCGCCGGGATAGATCACATGCTTGGGGGAGGGCGCGCGCATCTCCTGCGCGACGGCCGGCGCGCCGAGTGCGAAAAGCAGCCCGGCGGCGAAGCGCAGGGCGGCGGGAACGGCTTTCGCGGTCATGGGGTTCAGCTTCGCATGTTGGAGATCGTGCCGGCCATCTGGTCGGCGGCCTGGATCACCTTCGAATTCATTTCATAGGCGCGCTGCGCCGAGATGAGGTTGGTGATCTCGGAGACGGGATCGACGTTGGAGGCTTCCAGATAGCCCTGTTGGATGACGCCGAAGGCGGTGTCGCCGGGCACCCCGACATTGGGTTGGCCGGAAGCCGCCGTCTGCTGGAACAGGTTGCCGCCGAGCGCCATCAGGCCGGCGTCGTTGACAAAGTTGGCGAGCGTCAACTGGCCGATGTTTTGCGGCTGCGCCTGGCCCGGAATGGTGGCGCTGACCAGGCCGGATTGATTGATGTTGATCGCGGTTGCATTTTGCGGCATGACGATATTGGGCGTCACCAGCAGGCCGTCGCCGGTGACGAGCTGGCCTTGCGCGTTGGTGTTGAGCGAGCCGTCGCGCGTATACACCGTGTCGCCGTTGGCGGTGGTGACCTGGAACCAGCCGCGACCGTTGATGGCGAGGTCGAGCGTGTTGCCGGTCGAGGTCAGCGAGCCCTGAAGATTGACGGAGCGGATGGCGGCGGTGCGCACGCCGAGGCCGATCTGCGCGCCTTCCGGCACCGTCGCATTGGCGCCGCGGCTGGAGACGCCTTGCAAACGCTCGTTCTGATAGATCAGATCCGTGAACTCGGCGCGTGAGCGCTTGAATCCAGTGGTGTTGATGTTCGCGACATTGTTCGCGATCACCTCGATGTTGTGTTCCTGCGCGCTCATGCCTGTCGCCGCGATCGCCAACGCTCGCATGACTTGAACTCCTGTTGACTTGATCCGCTCAGCCTGGCGCGTGCAAATGGCGCGAAGCTGACGGCGGGCTTAAAGCGCCATGCGCGAGATTTCCTGATAGGCGGAGACAACCTTGTCGCGGATCGACAGGCCCTCTTGCAGCGTGCGCTGGGCGCTCATCACCGCTTCGACCACCTTGAACGGCTGCGCGGCGCCGTTGAGGCCCTGGATGGCGGCGGACTCGCCGGCTTGAATGGTGTTGACGCCGTTGGCGATGATGTGCCCGAGCATCTCGGAGAACGACGGCCCGCTGCTTGACGCGGTCGGAGCCTCGGCGGGCGCCGGGGAGCGCGCCGCCGCGCCGAGTTTGCCGAGGGAGGATAGCGCCGTTACATCCATGCTGAATTCTCACGCGCTTTCATGGCGCGCGCCTTCTCTGGGTTGCGAACTGGCGTCAGATGTCCTTCAACAAGCCGACGGTTTGGTTCATCAGATCGCTCGATTGTTTGGCGACCTGAAGATTGGCTTCGTAGCTGCGGTTGGCCTCGCGCAAATCGGCGAGCTCGACAAGCACGTCGACGTTCGGCAACTTGACGAATCCCTTGTCGTCGGCGGCCGGGTTGCCGGGGTCCTGCTCGACGCGGTAGGGCGAGGAATCGCGGCCGATTTCCCTCACCCGCACCAGTTCGACGCCGGAGGCGCGGTCGAGCGTGTCCTCGAAGGTGATGGTCTGGCGCGTATAGGGATCGCCGCCGGCGACGCTGGCCGTCGATTGCGCGTTGGCGATGTTCTCGGAGATGATGCGCAGCCGCGCCGACTGGGTTTCCAGACCCGAGCCGGCGATGCGCAGCGAGGCCTTGAGGGCATCGTTGCTGGCCATTATTTTAGCGCCTGCATGAACATCTGATGGAAGATCTTCTTCAGGTTGGTCGCCTCGCTGTAGTCGCGGTTGACCTCGCCGAGCTTGACCATCTCGCCCTCGATGTTGACCGAATTGCCGGAAACGGTGGCGTTGGCGGCGTCGGCCTCGCGCACCCGCGGCGGATCGAGCTCCTGCGCGGTCGGCGTCAGATGCGCGGGATTGGTGACCGCCATGCTGATCGCCGTCTCCTGCAAGGCGGCGGCGAACGGCTTCAAGTCGACGGCCTTGTAGCCCGGCGTATTGGCGTTGGAGACGTTCTCGGCGATGAGCGTCTGTCGCGTCGACAGATAGCCGGTGCGCTGAGAGGCGAGCTTGAACAGATAAACGTCGCTCAAGGCGGCTCTCCTTTGGCAGGTGTCCTCTTCAACGCCCGACAGCTTGTCCGAGCCTGATCTCAGCGGATGTCGCGGCGACAGGCCGGAACAAGCCTGGCGCGCAAGGAGCACTATCTTTGCCGGGAAGGTTGAGGCCGATATGCTGAGCGCAGCGCTACTTCGCGACCCCGCTGTCACGCTCTACGACGAGGCGCGCCGGCTCGTCGACAAAGGTCGCGACACGGAGGCCTCGAAGCGCCTCGACGCCGCGTTGGCGCTGCGGCCGGATTTCGCCGAGGCGCTGAGTCTGGGCGCCTATATTCTCGATCGCGGCGGCAAGCCGCAGGCGGCGATGCGCTTCTACCAGCGCGCCATCGAGATCAGGCCGGCGCTTTCGGCCGCGTGGTTCAACTACGCCAAACTGCTGACGCGCCACGGCCATTTCGCCGAGTCGCTGGCGGCGCTGGACAGAGGTTTCGAGTTTGCCTCCAACGATCCCGACGCGCTCAACACGCGCTCGGCGGTGTTGCGTTCGCTGTGGCGGCTCGACGAGGCGGCGACGGCGGCGCGCGCGGCGCTGCGCAGGCGGCCAAATTTTCCCGAAGCCGCGGTCAATCTCGGCACGGCCTTGCTCAAGGCTGCGGACCCCGAGCCGGCGCTCGCCGCTTTCCGCAGGGCGGCGACGCTGCGGCGCAATTATGCGGACGCCATCTGCGGGCAGGGCCTGGCGCTGCGGGCGCTCGACCGGCTCGATGAGGCGCGCGCCGCCTTCGAGCGCGCCATTGCGCTTGGTTGCAGCGAGGCGGTGAGCGGGCTCGGTTGCCTCGATCTCATGCTCGGCGATTTCGAGCGCGGCTGGGAGGGCTACGAGGCGCGCTGGGTGGACGGCAAGTCGATCGCCGAGGCGCTCGGCGTGCGTTATCCGCTGTGGCGCGGCCCGTCCGCGCCGCCGCAGCGCGTGCTGGTCATCAACGACCATGGCCTCGGCGACACCATCCAGTTCGCGCGCTACCTGCCGCTGATGAGCCAGGCCGGCGCCGAGCCGCATTTCCTCTGTCCGGCCAAGTTGCACCGGCTGATCGGCCCCACCGTCGGCGGCCGCATTTTCGAGCGCGAGCCGGCCGAGGTGAAGTTCGATGCGCAGATCGCCATTTCGAGCCTGCCGCGCGCCTTTGGCGCCCGGCTCGACAGCGTGCCCGCCGCGACGCCCTATCTGTTCGCGGAGCCGCAGCGCATGGCGCGCTGGGCGGCGGAGATCGGCGCCGGCGGTTTTCGCATCGGCTGCGTCTGGCAGGGCAACGCCAATCCGGAGGCCGATATCGCGCGCTCGTTTGCGCTGGAGGCGCTGGCGCCGCTCGCCGCCGTCGCCGGCGTGCGGCTTATCTCGCTGCAAAGCGGCTTCGGCGAACAACAGCTTTGGCAGAAGCCGCCGGATTTCGCCATCCAGCGCCTCGCCGCCGATTACGACGTCGGCGGCCACGCTTTTCTCGACGCGGCGGCGGCGATGGCAAGCCTCGATCTCGTCGTCACCTGCGACACTTCGATCGCCCATCTCGCCGGCGCGCTCGGCCGGCCGGTGTGGGTGGCGCTGAAGCGCGATTCGGAATGGCGCTGGTTGCGCGGGCGCGACGATTCGCCGTGGTATCCGACGATGCGCCTGTTTCGCCAGCCACAGGCGGGCGATTGGGCGAGCGTCTTCGCCGCGATGGTTGAAGCGCTCAGGGCTTCACGAACTTCAGCGTGAAGCGGTCGCTCTCGCCGATTGCCTGATATTTGGCGCGATCGACGTCCTTCAGCCGATAGGTCGGCGGCAGCGTCCAGACGCCCTTCGGGTAATCCTTGGTGTCCTTGGGGTTGGCGTTGATCTCCGAGGCGGCGACGAACTTGAAGCCGACGCCTTCGATCAGGTGAATCGCATAATCCTGCCGCACATAACCGGACTTGGCCTGCGGGTCTTGCGGGACGTTGGCGAGCCCGCGATGGTCGGTGATTCCGAGCACGCCGCCGGGCTTCAGCGCCGCATAAAACGCCTTCAGCGACGCCGGCGCCTCGCCGCTTTTCAGCCAGTTGTGCAGGTTGCGGAAGGTCAGCACGAAATCTGCGCTGCCGGGCGGCGCGATGGGAAAGCGGTCGGCTGAGAAAACGCTGGTTTCGACGCGCCCATAGGCTTCGGGATCGGCCGCGATCTTTGCGGCGAAGGCGGCGTCGCCTTTCTTGGCCTCATCCGTGGTTGGCTCGGGATTGGCGGCGATATAGCGGCCCTTGGCCGTGAGATAGGGCGCCAGAATCTCCGTCCAATAGCCCGCCGCGCCGGGGTCGATCTCGACCACGACGCTGTCGGGCTTGACGCCGAAGAAGCTCAGCGTCTCGGCAGGATGCCGATAGATGTCACGGGCGCGGTTCTTGGCCAAGCGCAGCGGCGCGTCGATGGCTTTCTGCAAGCCGGGATCGACGGTATCCGCGCGCGCGGGCAGGGCGGTCGCGACGAGGGTGAGGGCGAGAAGGGCGCGGAGCATGAGGGCAGGTTAGATGCGCGGGGGTGGGTCGCGCAAGGCGTGGGGGGCGGGGTTTTTGAACCCGATCCTTGCAAGGCGGAATTTATTGATTTGCTTGGGCCGGGCAGCGGCTGCGAAAATCTTGACTTCTGCTTAGCAGTAGGGGCGTAGTCTCGCTCATGCCTATTAGCGTTTACATTGATAACAACGTCTGGGATTTCCTCTTCGACCGAAAAATGGATTTGGCGGTCGAACTGCCGCGCGAGGAGTATTGCATTTGCATTACCCGTGAAGCGGAATTCGAAATTTCGCCTATGCCGCCAGAGAAAAGAGCTTTTGCCGATGCAACGATAGTGAGGTGCGCTGTAGCCACAGATGTGTTCTTCGGATGGGCGAACGAAACCCTCCCGACGGAAGAGCAACGTGTGGCTGGGTGGGGTCATGGCCGATGGGCGAGCGCCAAAGAATTGGCGTTTATTGATCAGCAGAGAACCGCTCTCAAAAATCGGATTCGTCCAACAAAGCTTTACGAGGGCGAGGCCGACCTGTCATTAGCGGCCCGCTCTATGCACTCTGTTGCGCTCTCTCTAGATGCCAAAAAGGGGCCGATCAATGCTGCTTATAAACAGGGAGGGAAAGTTATATTCTTGACCGACTTCGATACATCAGGGCTATCGCTCGCTGATTTTATTCGATCCAAGGCATGACACGGCGGGGCAAACGGATGCTCGAAGGGGCACGATCTCTCATAAGCCCCGCGTTTTCAGCCAAAACCCGCACCGTCGGTTTCCTTGATTTCTGCAACGAGGCGATAGCTCGCCGCCTATGGGTCTACGGCCCAAACGTGATAAAAGTGTCCGCTGATGCGCTCAACGGACTTCCGGCCGCCGACGTCAATTTTTCCAGTTGATGAGCCGGGATAAGGCCAAAAGCCGCTGAGGCCGTCCGGGTCGCGGTCAATCTTATCCGTTTCGTCATAAATTACGTACTCAAAGCTGTTAGAAAGCGCGAACACTGTTTGATCTTTATAATATACAACCATTCTAATAGGTCGTCCTCCACCAACAGTCGTCCGTTGTGTATCCACAATGCGCTCGAATTCAGACAAGCGGGATCGTATATCTCCATCGACTGGTGCGTTGCCAAGATGTATAATAAATACAAAAGTGGCGAATAAACCTATTAATCCTATGCGCATCGAGGTTTACCATAAAACGTTCACGTAGATTTCGATTATAGAAATCGATTTATACGGCCTCGCGCGCCGCGCCGCCAGCACCATCTGCGCCCCCGATCTCGGCATCCCGCTCCGGGTCACGTAACCCCCGAGTTGGAAGCTCAGCAC
The DNA here is from genome assembly GCA_035606915.1 of Roseiarcus sp. Taxonomy (GTDB): domain Bacteria; phylum Pseudomonadota; class Alphaproteobacteria; order Rhizobiales; family Beijerinckiaceae; genus Roseiarcus. The sequence goes on from DATNDU010000042.1 coordinate 25,016, forward strand.
GACCCTCTCCGTCCTGACCGGCTTGTCATGGCCATCCGCGCGGTTCGGTTGCGCGAAGGCTTATCAATCTGCGGCACCCCGGTTTCGAGCGTAACGGAAGGCGCTCGGTTGCGCGACTGCGTGGATGACCGGAACAAGTCCACGGCTGTCCGGTTCGCGGAAATCGGTTGCCATGGGGTCGACCGACTCGCTTTGCGTGCAGCCCCATGCTGTTCCGACTCGCATTTCTGCCCCTGGCGATGCCGAAGTTTCCGAGCCGTCCCCTCGCCGAGCCGAAGCGAATGGACGATGAGCAACCAAACCAAAGCACTCGCCAGGTATTCGCGAACTTGCTTCGCGCGGACAAGCGCTTGGTTCGACTCAGGTTGGCTTCTCACGACGAACCGGATAGCCGTGGAACAAGTCCGGTCATGACGGCGGCGCCATTCGAGGTCTCGCGGACCCGCCGCTTGGCGCTCGCCGAGTGACAGCTTTCGCCACCCAACCCCTTGCAACCGCACGATCCCGATCTGTCATTGACGCCCCGCGGTTGCGCGACCACCGTTTCCAGCCCACTCTGTCGCTCAGCCTCCGGAGCCCCCCCATGCCGCTTGCCCGCGACATTCTCATCGCCATCCTGCGCGACGAAGGCGTCACCCATATTTTTGGCAACCCCGGCTCGACCGAGATGCCGCTGATGGATGCGCTCGTCGACGCCGAAGACCTCACCTATGTCCTCGGCCTCCAGGAGGCGACGGCGGTCGGCATGGCCGACGGCTGGGCGCTGGCCTCCGGCAAGGTCGGCTTCG
>DATNDU010000062.1:0-27357 GCA_035606915.1 Roseiarcus sp.
TTGAGTAGGTGGTGGCAATCCTCGACGATGCCGGTCAGAGATATTGACTCTTCATTGAGCTCGTATCGGCCGGCCTCGATGCGCGAGAGGTCGAGAATCTCATTGATCAATCCGAGCAGGTGCACGCCGGAATTATGGATATCGGCTGAGTATTCCTTGTAAGCCGGCACGGCATGCTCGCCGAATACTTCGGTCTTCATCACCTCGGAAAAGCCGAGGATGGCGTTGAGCGGCGTGCGCAATTCGTGGCTCATGGTGGCCAGGAAGCGCGATTTGGCGAGATTGGCGCTCTCGGCGCGCCGGCGCGCCTCGTCGGAATTGTACTTGGCCTGTTCGAGTTCGGCGATCAGCGCGTCTTTTTCCTCCTGGAACGAGAGGCCCGCCAGCGCGCTGCGCAGCAGGCGGTTGGCGAGTACGATGAAATACAGCAACACGCCGACGCAAAGCGTTCCCAGCATTGCGAAATCGACAGTCGAGCGCGCGCCGATCGACCACAAAGCCGCCAGCACGATCGGCGCGAAACCGGCGCCGACGGCGGCCGGAATCGCCGAGGCGGTCATCGCGATCATGCCGGCGATGAGCACCAACAGCACCAGCGAGAAGCCATGCGCGCCGGGATCGGCCGATGTCATCAGCAACATCAGACCGGCGGCCCAGGCGGCGCCGTCGAACAATTGCGTCGTCGAAAACAGCCAGCGGTAGAGCCGCGCCTGCGCTTCAGGATTGGCGAGGCTGAGATATTTGACGCCGAGCCAATAGCGCAGGCCATTCACGACCAGCGAGGCCGCCAACCAGGCCAGCGTCAATTGCAGCGACGCCCAGTACTGTGCGGCGGCGCCGACGCCGAGCGTCAGCAGGGCTGCGGCCGGAGCGGCGCTGCGCGCGCTTTCCGCGAACAACCGCACCATGCTGTCGAACGGCCCCGCCGCGTCGCCGGTGGTGCTGGTCAGCGCGTGCCGGACGTGCTTGAGCTTGATGCTCATCTTGCGACGGCGCGACGCCTGCTCGGGATCGCCTCGGCGACCCCGCTCAATCATCTCCGCTGTCACATCCGACATGAGCCGCCCAGAAACGCACGCATTACGCCAACCTCGATCTATGGGCCGCACTCGTTAACGATGCGCTGACGATATTGCTTGCATTTGAGGTTTTTCAACGCGCGAAAGGTTAACGAGGAAAGGCGGATAAGCGGCGACGCCGCCATACCGCCAAGCTGCGCCGCAGCTTACGCCAACTTCCCCAGGCAGAAATATTTTTCCCGCCGGCGCGAAGACGGGAGCGCCAACGAAGGCTATGCATGCGGACGCGCCCGGCGGCAAGCCGGGCGGCCACGGACGCGCTTGGCGGCCAGGGAGGCACACGATGCGGCTCTACCATTCGCCCTTCGCCCCGAATGCGCGCCGGGTGCGCATGTTTCTGGCCGAGAAGGGGCTCGAACTGCCGCTCGTGCCCGTCGATCTCGCCAAGCTCGAACAGCGCAGCGAAGATTACAACGCCGTCAACCCGTTCCAGGTCATTCCGGCGCTCGAACTCGACGACGGCTCGGTGATCTCGGAATCGATCGCCATCTGCCGCTATCTGGAGGAACTGCATCCGCAACCGGCGCTGTTCGGGACAACGCCTCGCGAACGGGCGGAGATCGAGATGTGGCAGCGGCTGGCCGAGTTCCAACTGCTGTTCACCATCGCCCAGACCTTCCGCCACACCCATCCGGCGATGCGCGAGATGGAGAACCCGCAGGTTCCGGGCTGGGCGGACTCAAGTCGCGCCAAGGCGATGACCGCGATGCGGCGTTTCGACCGCGCGCTGGCGTCGCGGCGCTTCCTGGCCGGCGAGCGGTTCAGCGTCGCCGACATCACCGGGCTGATCGCCATGGACTTCACCAAGCCGGCGCGGATTGTCGTACCGGACGAGTTGGTGAACTTGCGGCGCTGGCGCGACGAGGTTGGCGCGAGGCCGAGCGCCAAGGCGTAAGGGGAGAGCCGTTTCGGGTCTTTGGGACCTCGCAGGCGCCTCCTCTAAAACAGCGCCAGCCCCGCCGCCGACGGCCTCGTGGTGCGGTATTGGCTGCGCGCCGCCACGTCGGAGCAGATCACCGCGATGCCGAGCGACACCGTCCACAGCATGTCGCCGAAATTCAGCAGCAGCGTGCCGAGCGCCAGGTTGCAGGCGAGCGCGGCGGCCAGATACGGCGCCAGGCGCGGCGGCGCGTCGCCGATGCGGCGGAAACCGACCCAGATCATCGCCGCCGCGATCCCCGCCCCGACCACGCCCAGTTCGTACCAGATGGCGAACAACTGGCCGCTCGGCGTCACGTCGGGGAAGAAGCCAGTCTGGATCGCCCGCACCAGCGCCTCGAAGCCATGGCCGGTGATGAGCAGCAGCTTCTCGTGAAGGACCATTGCCTGGGCGCGCGCCAGTTCCGTGAACGGCGGCCCCAGCACCCCGAGGCCGGAGTTCATCACCGCGCGCCCCAATTCCGCGACGACGATCGTCACCAGCGGCCCGAGCGCCATCAGCACGGCTATCGCCGAGGCGAGATCGCGCGTCGTGCGCTTGAGGTCCGACACCGCGAAGGAAAGCGTCGCAAAGCCCGCGAGCAGCGCGATCATCAACGCCGTCGAGCCCATGGCGTAGACATAGACGAAGGCGGCGATCAGCAGCAACCGGCTCCAACCGTTGCGGCCACGCGCGGCGAGCCCGCCCATCGCCGGATACAGCGTCGTCACCAGCACGATGGCGCCGTCGAAGATGCGCTGGCGCGGAACCGGAACGCCGTGCCGATCGGCGATGAAGGCGGCAAACATCACCATCATGCCGAGCACGAGGCCGATCGGGAACAGGTAGAGGTCGGTGGCGCGCGCATGGCCGCGCGTCATCGACAGCGCCAGGAACAGCGACACCAGCCACAGCGCTATCTTCAACAGGTGCTGAGCGGCGGGAATCGAGAACGGCGTCCACAGCACCGACACGCCGGCCCAGGCGATCAGGGCGAGGCTCAGCCCCACCACCGGCCGTGCAAACACCCGCTGCATGCGCTTGGCGAGGCCGCCGGGCGGATCGATCAGCCCCGCCAGCACGAACGAGGCGATGGCGATTGGATAAAGCACGAAGATCGCCAGTTCGTGCAGCACCACCCCGGCGGGCGCGCCGAGGGCGAGCACCACATAGCCGAATCGTGACAGGAATTGCGCGGCGTCGGCGGCTTCGTCGCTGCGGGCTTGATTTGGAACCCAAGTCACTTGATTTGGAACCCAAGGCTTGATTTTGGAACCCGAGCTTGATTTGGAGCCCGAGCCTCGATTTGCGACTGGAGCCTTGATTTGCAACTCAAGCCATGGGCGTAAAGTTCTTCGTTTGGCTCTATAGCGTGGCTTCTCGGCTGGCGCTGTGGACTTCCGGCAACACCGGCGCGCCAAATCGGCGCGCCTCGACCCCGCGCCTGTGAAAGGGTCATGACGAGCGCCGCCCACAGCTTGCCACGCGTGCGCGCCGAGTTGCGCCTCGCCTTCGCGCGCGCCGGCGCCCGCACGGAGGCGGCGCGCGCCTTCGAGACCGGCGGCTGGCGGCTGCGCTTCCCGCGCTCGGGGGCGCGCGCCGAGGCGGTGGTGGTCAATACCGGCGGCGGCATGGCCGGCGGCGACCAAGTGCGGATCACGGTTTCGGCGGGGCCGGGCGCCTCGGCCCTCGTCACCAGTCAGTCGCAGGAAAAGATATACAAAGCCGATGGCTTGCCCTGCGAAGTTCGCACGCAGCTAGAAGTCGATGCGGCGGCGCGACTGGTTTGGGCGCCGCAGGAGACGCTGCTGTTCGAGGGCGCCCGGCTCGATCGTCGGCTGGAGGCCAATGTCGCGGCGACGGGGACGTTGACCATCATCGAGGCCGTCGCCTTCGGCCGCCTCGCGCATGGCGAGACCAGGATCGCGGCGACGCTCTCGGATCGCTGGCGGCTGCGGCGCGCCGGCCGGCTGGTGTTCGCCGAGGCGCTGTGCATCGAGGACGCCGGCGCGACGCTCGACCGCGCCGCCATCGGCGGCGGCGCGCGGGCGGCAGCGACTTTGGTGCGCATCGGCCCCGACGCCGGCGAAAAGCTTGATGCGCTGCGCGCGGCCTTCGCCGGGCTCGAAGCGGACGGCGGCTTCGAGGCCGGCGCCAGCCTCGTCGACGGCGTGCTGGTGGCGCGCGCCGTGAGCCCTTCGCCGCAACGGCTGCGCGACGGGCTCATCGCCGCCTGGGGGGCGCTCGAAGGGCAAGACGCGCCGCGGGTGTGGTATTGAAGCTCGCGGCGATCGCAGCGGTTCTCGGGCTGGCGCTGGCGCAAGCGTTCATCATCGGCCGCGTCGAGTTGACCTTCGACGAGGCTTACTATGCGCTATGGGCGCGCTGGCCGCAGGCCGGCTATTTCGATCATCCGCCGCTGGTGGCCTGGACCATCGCCGCCTCGCAGGCGCTGTTCGGGCGCGGCGAGTTCGGCGTGCGGGCGCTGTTCTGGCTGATGGGGGCGAGCCTGCCGGCGTTGACCGCCTGGATCGGCTGGCGGCTGTTTGCCGACGCGACCACGGCGGCGGCCGCGGCGCTCATCTTCGTCGGAGCGCCGCTCATCGCCGGCGCGCCGCTGGCGACGCCCGATACGCCGCTGGTGTTCTTCTGGACGCTGGCGCTCGCCGGGCTCGCCGAGGTTTATCGCGGCCGCCCGTGGGCCTGGGGGCTGGTCGGGCTGGCGGCGGGCGCGGCGGGGCTGGCCAAGATGACGGCCGGCTTCTTGGCTTTTGGCGTCGCTCTGGCGCTGGCGGCGACGCCCTCGCTGCGGCGGCAATGGCGGCGACCGGGGCCGTGGCTGGCGGCGGCGCTGGCGCTGGCGGTGCTGTCGCCATTCCTGGCCTGGAACGCCACGCACGGCTTCGCCACTTTCCTCAAGCAGGGCGGCCGCCTCGAAGTGCGCGCCTTCGCGCCGCATTACCTCGCCGAGTTCGTGGCGACGCAGCTTCTGTTGTTCAACCCGCTGTCAGCGGCGGCGGCGCTGTACGCGGCCGGGCGGCTTCGCGCCGCACCCTCGGAGCCGGTGCGGCTGTTGCTGGCGAGCCTCGCGCCAGCGCTCGGCTATTTCGTCCTGCACGCGCTGCACGACCGTGTGCAGGGCAATTGGCCGGCCCCGCTCTATCCGGCGCTGGCGCTGCTGGCGGCGCGGGCGACGCGGCAAATGCGCTGGCCGGCGCCCGCCGCGGCGGCGCTGGGGCTGACGCTGGTCGCTGCGGCCTATGCGCATCTGGCGACGGGGCGGCCGGCGCTCGGGCCTTCCGACCCGTTTCTGCGCATCGGCGGCTGGCGCGGGCTGTCGGCGCAGGTTTTCGCCGTCGCCAAGACGCGCCATGCCGGCTTCGTGCTGGCGCAGGGCTACGCCGCGACCTCGCTGCTGTCGTTCTACGGGCCGCCGTCGCCGCCGGTGGCGCAGGCGGGCGAGCCGGAGCGCTGGACGTTCCGGCCGCCGCTGGCGCTCGGCGGCGAGGGGCTGGCGTTCGGCGCGCCGGGATTCGCCGTGGCGCTCGGCCGGCTTTACCCGGACGTAAAGCCGCTGCAAATCCTGCGAAGACGGGTCGGCGGCGTCGAGTTGGAGCCCTACGTGCTGTTTTCGGTCAGCGGCGCGGCGCGCTAAAGGGGGATCAGCGGCGCGGCGCGCTAAAGGGGGAATTGGATGCGGCGCATTCTCATCGCCAACCGCGCCGACGCCGCTGTGCGCGTCGCCCGCGCCGCCGCCGATCGCGGCCTCGATTTCGTGCTTGTCCACGCCGAGGACGATCGCGGCGCCTGGACGCGAAGCGCGCGCGCGCGGGCGCTGAACGGCCATGGCCCCGCCGCCTATCTCGATTCCGCGCAACTCATCGCGGCGGCGCGTGAAACCGGCTGCGACGCCCTGCATCCCGGCTGGGGTTTTCTCAGCGAGCGCGCCGATTTCGCGCAAGGTTGCGCGGCGGCGGGGCTGACCTTCATCGGCCCGTCGCCTGAGACGTTGGCGCTGTTCGGCGACAAGGCGCGCGCGCGGGCGTTTGCGCGCGAGCGCGGCGTGCCGGTCGCGCCGGCGACCGAGCGCGCCGTCGGGCTCGACCAGGCGCGCGCCTTTTTCGCCGCCCAAGGCGGCGCAGCGGTGATGGTGAAGGCGGTCGGCGGCGGCGGCGGGCGCGGCCTGCGCGCCGCCCACAGCGCCGAGGATCTGGAGGAAGCTTTCGCTCGCGCCGCGAGCGAGGCTGAGCGCGGCTTCGGCGCCGGCGGAGTGTTCGTCGAGCGGCTGATCGCGCCGGCGCGCCATATCGAAGTGCAGGCGGCGGGCGATGGCGAGCGCACCATCACGCTCGGCCAGCGCGAATGCACCCTGCAACGGCGCCGGCAGAAATGGGTCGAGAGCGCGCCGCCGGCCATCCCCGACAGCTTGCGCGAGGCGCTCGACGCCGCCGCGCTGCGGCTCGCCGAGGGTTTGCGCACGCTCGCCACCTTCGAGTTTCTTGTCGACGAGCGCGGCGGCTTTGTCTTCATCGAGGCCAATCCGCGTCTTCAGGTCGAGCATGGCGTGACCGAGGAGACCACCGGGCTCGACCTCGTCGGCTGGCAGATCGCGCTCGCCGACGGGGCGCGGCTCGCCGATCTCGGCCCGCCGCCGAGCCGGCGCGGCGCGGCGATCGAATGGCGCATCGTCGCCGAGGGGGCGGGGCGGCTGACGCGCTTTGCGCCGCCCTGCGGCCCCGGCCTGCGCGTCGACCTCGGCGCCGCCGAGGGCGAGGCGGCGGCGCTGGCTTATGATCCGCTGCTCGCCAAGCTCATCGTGCGCGGCGCCGATCTCGCCGAGGCGGCGCGCCGCTCGCGCCGCGCGCTCGCCGAATTCGAGATCGCCGGCGCGCCGACCAATCTCGGCAAGTTGCGGGCGCTGGCGGAACAGGATTTCGCCGCCCAGACCTTCTCCATCGACACGCTTGATCGCCGCTTTGCCGACGCCGGCGTGGGCGGCGACGGCGAGATCGTCGCCCCGCTCAGCGGTCGGCTGATCGAGATCGCCGCCGACGGGCCGGTCGCCGCTGGCGCGACCGTCGCCGTCATCGAGGCGATGAAGATGGAGCATGTCGTCGTTGCCCCCGCCGCCGGCAGGTTGACGGGGCTCGCCGTCGCCGGCGAGCCCGTCGCCGCCGGCGCCATGCTCGCCCGCCTCGCCGAGGCCGCGGTCGGCGTCGTCGATGCCGCGCCGGTCGCCGACACCGCGCCGCGCGCCGATCTGGCCCGCCTCGCCGTCCGCTGGGCGGCGATCGAGAATGCGGCGCGGCCCGGGCCAATCGCCAGGCGCCATGCGCTGAGCTTGCGCAGCGCGCGCGAAAATGTCGCCGATCTCCTCGATGCCGGCTCGTTGCAGGAATACGGCGCCTTCGCCGTGGCGGCGCAGAAATCGCGGCGCACGATGGCCGATCTCATCGCCAACACCCCCGCCGATGGCGTCATCACCGCCACCGGCCTCGTCGACGGCGAGCGCGTCGCGGTGCTCGCCTATGACGCGACGGTGCTGGCGGGCACGCAAGGCTTGCGCGGCCACGAGAAGACCGATCGGCTGATCGACATCGCCGCTCGGCGGCGGCTGCCGCTGGTGTTGTTCGCCGAGGGCGGCGGCGGCCGGCCCGGCGACAGCGACGCCGACATCGTCGCCGGCCTGCACCTGACGACCTTCGCGCGTTTTGCCGGGCTCTCCGGCCGCGCGCCGCTGATCGGCATCGTCGCCGGCCGCTGCTTTGCCGGCAACGCCGCGCTGCTCGGCTGTTGCGATCTGATTATCTCCACCCGCGACGCCAATATCGGCATGGGCGGCCCGGCGATGATCGAGGGCGGCGGCCTCGGCCGTTTCCGCCCCGAGGAGGTCGGCCCCGCCGCTGCGCAGGCCGGCAATGGCGTCGTCGATGTGCTCGTCGACGACGAGGCCGCCGCCGTCGTCGTCGCCAAGACGGCGCTTGGGCTTTTTCACGGCGCGCGCGCCGACTGGATCGCGCCGGAGGCGGAAAGCTTGCGCTCGGCGATCCCGGAAAATCGCCTGCGCGCCTACGACATGCGGGCGCTGATGCGCGGCGTGCTCGACGTCGGCTCGGCGCTGGAGTTGGGCGCTGCCTATGGTCCCGGCATGATCGCGGCGTTCGGGCGCATCGAGGGCCGCGCCGTCGGCGTCATCGCCAACGATCCCGGCCATCTCGGCGGCGCCGTCGATTCCGAGGGGGCGCGCAAGGCGGCGCGCTTCCTGCGCCTGTGCGACGCTTGGGGCTTGGCCGTGCTGTCGCTCATCGATACGCCGGGCTTCATGGTCGGGCCTGAGATCGAGCGCCAAGGTCATGTGCGCGCCTGCGCCGAGATGTTCCTGGCCGGAGCGCGGCTCGGCGCGCCCTGGGCGGCGATCGTGGTTCGGCGCGGCTATGGACTCGGCGCGATGGCGATGGCGGGCGGCGGTTTCCACGCTCCGGACCTCATCGCGGCGTGGCCGAGCGGCGAATTCGGCCCGATGGGCCTCGAAGGCGCCGTGCGCCTGGGCTACCGGCGCGAACTGGAGGCGGCGGCGGACGCGGCAGCCCGCGAGGCGCTTTACCGGCGCCTGCTCGCCGAGCAATATGAGCGTGGCGCAGCGATCAATATGGCCGGCGCGCTGGAGATCGACGCGGTGATCGACCCGGCTGAGACACGGCAGTGGGTGAAGCGGGGGCTGGGGGCGCCTGAAGGACGCAGCGCGCGCGGGACTGCGCCGCGTTAATCTGGCAGCGCCACGGCCGAATCTTGGCGCTCGGAAACTTCGTCCGCATCCAATTTTCGCGGCCGGACGCAGAGCGAAAGCGGCGCTGAAATTGTGCGCGAGACCAACCTGCTTGACGAAAACGTGTGGTTCGCCCCCTCGCCTCGCCTGTAGCGCTGGCGCAGGTGGGTCGGTCGGCCTTGCCGGGGCGGAAATCGGTAACTAAAAGGTCGCTGGAATTCGCGACTTCTGCGATCTCGCAGCCGGGGAGGCGTCGGCGCGGAGGTCTGGGCATGGAGCGATATGTTAGGGCGCCTTCGAACCTATTGGGACCGGCGCGAGCGCAGCGAAAGCCTGCGCTCGCGGTTCACAACCGTTTACGACCAGAGTCTCTGGGGTGTCAGCGAATCCCGCTCCGGGGTCGGTTCGGTCAAAGGCTCCCCCTGGGTCACCCTCGCCGCCGAGGCGATCCGCAAGGCGGTCGGCGAGCACGACGTGCGCTCGATCGACGACATTCCCTGTGGCGATTTCAATTGGATGCCGGACGTGCTCGCCGGGCTCGGCGCGGTTGGCTACATCGGCTTTGATATCGTCGGCGCGGCGCTCGCCCGCAACAAGGACCGCTTCCCGCATTATGAATTCCGCGTCCTCGACATTACCGCGCAGGTTCCGCCGGCCGCCGATCTCATCTTCTGCAAGGACCTGCTCAATCATTTGACGGACGCCGACGTGAAGCGGGCGATCGGCAACATGCGCCGGTCGGGTTCGAAGTTCCTGCTCGCCTCCAACAATCCCGGCTTCGAGAACACGCCGCTGCCCGAGACTGCCGGCGCCTCGCGCCATCTCGACATTACCGCGCCGCCGTTCGATTTTCCGCCCCCGTTGTGGAGCGTGTCGGAGTACATGAGCTTGTGGCGACTCGCCGATCTCAGCGAGCGCGGGCATTAGCAGGAAGGCATGAGCGAGGTCGCTTTCGCTCCGGTGGGCGTGGCCGTGTTCGGCGTTTCGACGCCGTTCGCCTATTGGGGGTTCCACCTCGCCCGCCAGGTGATCGAAGCCATCGCCGGCCAGACGTTGCACCTGCACATCACGAGCCTGGCGCAACTGCGCGAGGGCTTCGCGCGCCGCGCCGGCGGCAGCGTCGTCGTCACCAGCGATTTTCCCGACGCCGAGTTGGCGCGCTTCGTCTGCGGCTCCGGGCTGCCGCTGATCGCGTTCTCCGACGATCCCGGGGACACGCTGGATTGGACGATAAAGACCCGCCAGTTGAGCCCGCTGGACGCCGCCCGTTTCAACTCCCGCCTGTTCTCCACCCTCGCCCTGCCATTCGCGGCCGATCGCACGTTGCTGATCGCCGCAGCGCGCAACGAGCCGCCCGAGCGCATCGTCGCGGCGATCGTCGAACACCTGTTTCCGGGCCGCGGCGAATGGCTGGCTTCGCGCACCTTCGAGTTTCTCGTCGAATCCGGGGCCATCGCGCGCGACAAGACGGTCGAGCGCAGCGAATACCGCGCCGCCGAAGCCGGACCGCCGACGCGCTCGCTCGCCGACGCCAGGCGCGCCATCGGCGCCTATGGCGAACTGATGACCGGACGCTGGCCGGAACAGATCGAATGGTCGCTGGAACTGTTCACCCGCCTCGACAATCGCGCCATCGGCGATCCCATCGATCTCACCGGCCCGGCGCGGGCGCTGTTCTACGGGCCCTATCTCAATCTTCCGATTGGCGACTGGATCGCGCGGGTCGAATTCGAGATCGACGGCGCGCTCTCAGGCGTCGAGGCGCTGGCCGATGTGAGAGTCAACGAAGCCATCACCGAGAAGTCGTTCGAGATGCCAGCCAAGGGCATATTCGCCTACGAACTGAGTTTTCACGTCGCCGATCCGCACCACCCGATCGAAATCCGCCTGTTCACGAAAAAAAGCGCCATCGAAGGCGTCTTCCTGCCGCGCTCGGTCAAGGTGCGGCCGCAGCCGCGCGGCGGGGTTTAGCATCTGGCGTCGATCACGTCCTCGGCCGAGGCGTACCAGCCGCCGGGGCGCGAGCGCAGCGCCGCCAGCACCAGTTCGCCGCCGATCTGCGCCGCCGCCAGAGTGGTGCGCCGCATCGCGGCGACGTCGCCGACCAGCGGCTTTAGCAGCCGGAACGGTGAGTCGTCGCGCCAATCGGCGGTCCCGCTGCGATAGGTCCATAGCTCCAGACCCGGCGCCATGTCGGGGCCGCGAAACCAGGTCCGCGTCGTCGGCCCCAGCGCCCGATCGCCCAGCCGCGCGGCGAAATCGGCCGAGAGACAGCCGATATGGACGTGAAGCTGGTCCTGCGAGCGGGCGAGCCGGGAATTGACGGCCAGCGCCACGCGTTGCGCCGACGGCGCTGGCGAGAGCCAGCGCCGGGCGTCCCAGGCGAGGGCGAAATAGTTCGGCGCCCGCGGCGACTGCAAAAAGCCATCCTCGATGCCGGCGATGCGGCGCGTCGGCGCGAGGATGGTGTCGGGCTCGCCGATCGGTGGCCGCAGCACGACAAAGCCGTCATCGCCCGCCCCACTCACCTCCAGGCAAGGCAGCGGCGAGCCGGTCGTTGTTTTATCGAGCGCGCAGACGCGCACCACCTGCCACAGCGCGTTGCGGCTGGCCAGATTGGCGGCGTAGCCCACCGCCGCCGAGCCGACGAGCGCGACGGCGATCAACAGCGCCCGCCGACCCCAGCGATATTCGCTGAGCCGCAGGCGGGGTCGAGACGCAAAGAGGGCCATGGGCGATATATGACGCCGCGAGGTTTAACGGATGTAAACGATTCTAGACTCCGAACGCGCCGCCGTCGGAGCGGGGATCGTGCGTCGCCTCGATCGCGCCATTGAGGGCGCGGCGCAGCGCGCCGGCGTGGCCGAACGAATCCTGGCGATGCGCCGGCATGCGCTCGACCTCGTGGCCGCGCCGCGCCAGCCCGGCGGCGAGCGCGTCGTCATAGGCGGCCTCGACCTTCACCGTCACGCTGTCGGCGCCCCAGGTGCGGCCCCACAGCAGGCGCGGCGCGGCGACGGCTTTGGCGAGCGATTGCCCGGCGGCGATGCGGGTGAACACCTGCGCCTGAAACTGCGGCTGGCCGTCGCCGCCCATCGCGCCGTAGGGCATCACGCGCCCGTCCGGGAACACGGCGAGCGCCGGATTCAGGGTGTGGAACGGCCGCCGCCCCGGCTTCAGCGCCCGCGGCGAGGCGGGGTCGAGCGAGAAGGCGATGCCGCGGTTTTGCATCAGCACGCCGGTCCTGGGCAGGTTGAGGCCGGAGCCATATTCCCAATAGAGCGACTGGATGTAGGAGACGGCGAGGCCATCCTTGTCGATGGCGCCCATCCAGATCGTGTCGCCCTGTTCGGGGGCCAGCGGCCATGGCGCGGCGCGGCTCATGTCGATGCGCGCCGCCTCCGCCGCAAAAGCCGCCGGCGACAGCAGAAAGTCGAAATCGGCCGTTGCGACCTCGAAATCGACGCAGGCGCGGTCGCGGTGGGCGAACACGCGCTTGGTCGTTTCGATCAGCGCGTGGGCGTGCTCGACGCTGTCGACGTCGCGCACGCCGAGAAGCTCGTATATGCCGAGGATCATCAGCGAGGCGAGGCCCTGGGTCGGGACCGGGGTGTTGTAGAGCGTCGCGTCGCGGGTCTTGATCGACAGCGGCTCGCGCCAGCGCGCCTCATAGGCCTTGAGATCGGTGCGCGTCACCGGCGAGCCCGCCGCGTCGAGATCGGCGGCGATCTCGCGCGCAATATCGCCGCGATAGAAATCGTCGAGCCCGGCGTGGACGAGCTGGGCGAGCGTCTCGCCCAGCTTGCCTTGCTTGCGCAGCGCGCCGGCCTTCGGCGGCGCGTCGTCTTGGAAATAGGCGGCGCGGAAATTCGGCACGTCATAGAGCGCCAAGCCGTCGCGCGGCTGCGAGCGCTGCTCGGAGGCGGAGATCGGCACGCCCTCGCGCGCCTGCGAGATCGCCCGCGCCATGAGATCGCCGAGCGGCAGCCGGCCGCCGAGCGCGGCGGCGAGTTCCAGCGCGATTTTCCAGCCGCCGATCGCGCCGGGGACGGTCAGCGCCGCCTTGGGGCCGCGCGTCGGCAGGCCGCCGATCGCCTCGTAGGCGGCGATGGTCGCCTTTTGCCCGGCAAAGCCGCAGGCTTCGATGGCGCGCACCTTGCCCCTGGGCTCGCGGATGATCCAGAAGCCGTCGCCGCCGATGGCGTTCATGTGCGGGTAGGCGACGGCGATGCTGGCCGCCGTCGCCACCATCGCCTCGATGGCGTTGCCGCCCTGGAGCAGAATGTCGCGGCCGGCTTCAGCCGCCAGGCTGTGCGGCGCGGCGACGGCGGCGTGGGCGAAGAAAGCGTCGTCGGTCATTCGGGCCTGTTCCGTTGGCGGGCTGGCGCTGCTATAGGCGGTCGCTGAAGTTCGTGAAAGGGAAGATCCTTGGCCGCCAGCCGCCCCATCAACTGGACCAACGCCGTGACGCTGATGAGCGTGGCGGTGCTCGTCGGCACGGAACTCGTCGGCGCCGGCGCGGCGGCCGGCTGGGCGATCGGTGGCCTGTTTCAACTCGGCCCGATCATCACCCACTCGCTGGAAATCTTGCTGGTGCTGTGCGCGCTGACCGGGCTGTTCTATTTCCTGCGCGCGGCGCTGGCGCACGAGCCGATCCGCCGCTAGCGCCTTGGCGCGGCTTGCGCCGCTCTATATCGGCGCCGAGATTTACGCCCACGCCGCCTTTCCGCCGCCGCATCCGCTGGCGATTCCGCGCGCCGGCGCGGTCGAGGCGATGTGCCGGGCGCTTGGCTGGCTCGACGGCGTCTACGTGACGAGCCCGGTCGCCGATCTCGCCGGCCTCGCGCGCTATCACGATGCCGAATATATCGCGGCGGTGGCGCGCGCCGATCGCGAGCAACGGGCCGACGCGGCAGCGCGAGCCCGCGGGCTCGCGACGAGCGCCAACCCGATCTTTCCCGGCATGTTCCGGCGCGCCTCGACGGCGGTCGGCGGCTCGCTGCTCGCGGCCCGGCTCGCCTGGGACGGCCGCATCGTTTTCCACCCGCCCGGCGGCACGCATCACGGCGGGCGGGCGCGGGCGAGCGGCTTCTGTTTCTTCAACGATCCCGTGTTCGCGATCCTGGAGTTGCTTGAGTTGGGGGCGGCGCGCGTCGCTTATGTCGATTTCGACGCCCACCACGGCGACGGCGTCGAGGACGCCTTCGCCGATGAGGCGCGGGTGCTGACAATCTCCATCCACGAGGTCGACCGCTGGCCGCGCAGCGGCGGGCTCGGCGAGCGGCGCGGCGGCGGCGCGCGCAACATGCCGGTCCCGCGAGGGCTCAACGACGACGAGTTCGGCTGTCTCGTCGATGAGGCGGTGCTGCCGCTGGTTCGCCGCTTCGCGCCCGATGCCCTCGTCGTGCTGGCCGGCGCGGACGCGCTCGCCGGCGATCCGCTGGCCAAGCTGGCGCTCTCCAACGGTGCGCTGGGACGGGCGGTCGAGGCGGTGGCGGCTTTGGCGCCGGCGGTGGTCGTGCTCGGCGGCGGCGGTTACAACCCTTGGAACGTCGTGCGTTGCTGGTCGAGCTTATGGGGCCGGCTGAACGCGTGGCCGATCCCCGATCCGCTGCCGGCGCCGGCGCGCGCGGTGCTGGAGGGCCTATGGAGCCCGCGCGTGCGCGAGATCGACCCGGCGTGGCTGACAACGCTCGCCGATCCCGCGCGCGGCGGGGCGGTGCGGGAGGAGATTTGGGAGATCGTCGCGGCGAGCCTTGCCTAGAGCCGCGGGCTCGCCGGGCGCGGGGCTCAGATCAACTCCGGCGCGATGTGTCGCTGATAGACCTTCCAATCCGTCGATTTCACGCCGGTGAAATCCTCAGCGCCCTGTTGCCAGGGCGTCGCGTGCCAATCGTGGCGGGAATGGCCGCGCCCCATGACGTCGTTCATCTCCTGCGACGTCACGCCATAAGCCGTCGGGCTGTTGTCGTTGTGGACGTTGGTGACGCCGCCGGTGCCGACATGCCCGAGCCCGATGAGATGCCCGACCTCGTGGAACTGCGTCCAGAACTTCACCGTGGAATGCGGGATCATATGCTCCGCCTTGATGTCGTTCTGGCTGTAGAGCACGGAGTTGGAGCGGAAATCGACGCCGTCCTGGGCGCGCACGACCGAGATGGTGTAATGGGCGTCGGCGGCCGACGAGGCTTTGAGATCGAACTTGCAATAGATATTGCAACGGTAATTCTTGCCGTGCGGCGAGGCATAGTTGAGGCCGTCATAGGTCTTGGGGGTCTTCAACCAGAACTGGCCGTCCCAATAACTCTGCGCGCTGCTGGTCAGGTTGCGCACGAAGCGCTCGAATTCGCCGGGCTTCCACTTTTGAATTGGCTTCTTCGAAGGATGAGTGGCGGTGTCGTCGGTGTCGCCATAGGCGCCCGTGGCGCCGGCGGGGTCGATCTTGTCGAAGTGGACGCGGATGAAAATGGTGAGATAGGCGTTGGTGGTTGCGTCCGTCTTCCAATCGACGAGGTCGGCGTCCCACTTGCCTCCATATTTGAGTTTCGGCCCGGTTCGGATGAGCGAGCCAAACTTGAAGTCGATTTCGGTCATCATCGCCTCCGCTAGGTTGAGAGCAGGCGTGCGATGTTTACGGGACGCTTGCCCCTGGCGAAGTCTACAGCGTTCCCGCCCCACTTACACCATACAGCGTTCCCGCCCCACTTACACCAAATGACACGCCACCTGCCGCCCATCCGCGAGCGGCCGCAACTGCGGCGCCGCCTCAAGGCAGGCCGCCTGCGCCAGCGGGCAGCGCGGCGCGTAGCGACAGCCGGTCGTCGCCTCGGGAAACGGCGGCGCTGCGGCCTCAACCACCGGCGCCTCGTCGAAGCTGGGCGCTGCCTCGATCAACTCGCGCGTGTAGGGATGGGCCGGGCTTTTCAGCAGCAAATCCGACGGGCCGGTCTCGATGAAGCGGCCGTGGAAGATCACCGCGATCTCCTCGCAGACGTGGCCGACCACCGCCAGATCGTGGCTGATGAGCAGATAGGTGACGCCGGCGTCGCGTTGCAGATCGCACATCAGGTTGAGCACCTGGGCCTGGATCGAGACATCCAGAGCCGACACCGGCTCGTCGGCGACGACCAGCTTCGGCCGCGACGCCAAGGCGCGGGCGATGGCGATGCGCTGGCGCTGGCCGCCGGAGAACTCGTGCGGATAGCGCCCCGCCGCCGCCTCGTCGAGGCCGACGGCGGCAAGCCCGGCCGCCACCCGCTCCGCCTTCTCGGCGCGCGACAGCGAGCGCGGCAGCGGCTCGGCGACGATGCGCTCGACCGTCATGCGCGGATCGAGCGAGCCGTAGGGGTCTTGGAACACCATCTGGAAATCGGCGCGCGTCGCCTTCAATTGCGCCTTCGAAAGCGCGAACAGCGAACGGCCGTTGAACCTGACCTCGCCGGCGCTCGGGCGGCTCAGCGCCATCACCAGCCGGGCGAGCGTCGATTTGCCGGAGCCGGACTCGCCGACGACGCCGAACGAGCGCCCGGCGGTAATGGTGAAATCCACCCGGTCGACGGCGATGCGTTCCGCCCGTGGCTGCAACCACGAGGCGCGCGGCAGCCGGAAGCTCTTGCTGAGGCCTTTCACTTCGAGCAGCGGCGCGCTCATGTCAATTGTCCCTGCGGCGTCACGCGCACGCAGCGCACGACATGGCCATCTTCCAGCGTCACGGCGGGCGGCTCGCGCCGGCAGACCGGCAGCGCCAGCGGGCAGCGCTCGACGAAGGCGCAGCCTTCGCTCGCCGCCGCCGTCGCCTGACCGGGAATGGCGGCGAGCCTGACCCCTCGGGGGCCGCCGAGCTTCGGCCGCGCCGCCAGGAGCGCCCGCGTGTAAGGGTGCAGAGCCTTGCCGAGCACCGCCTCGACCGGCCCTTCCTCCATCGCCGCGCCGCCGTACATCACCAGCACGCGCCGGCAATGGCGGGCGATGACCGCGAGATCGTGGCTGACGAGCAGGATAGCAAGACCGCTCTCGGCGCTGAGCGAAGCCAGCAGATCGAGGATCTTGGCTTGCACCGTCACGTCGAGCGCCGTCGTCGGCTCGTCGGCGATGACCAGTTGCGGGCCGCAGGCGAGCGCGATGGCGATCATCACCCGCTGCCGCTCGCCGCCCGACAGCGCGAACGGATAGGCGCGCGCCAGCCGCTCGGGATCGCGCAGTTGCACGCGCGCCAGCAGCCGTACCGCCGCCTCGCCGGCTTGGGCGCGCGACAGGCCGCGATGCAGGCGCAACGGCTCCGCCACCTGATCGCCGACGCGAATCAGCGGGTTGAGCGCCGTCATCGGCTCCTGGAAAATCATACTGATGCGGTCGCCGCGCAGCTTGCGCATCTCGCTCTCGGCAAGCCGGGCGATGTCGCGGCCCGCGAAGCGGATCGCGCCGGAGACTTTCGCGCCCTCCGGCAACAGGCCCATCACCGCCAGCGCCGTGATCGTCTTGCCGGAGCCGGATTCGCCCACGACCCCGAGCGACTGGCCGGCCTCAATCGCCAACGACACGCCGCGCACGACGCGCTTGACGCCGCCGGGTACGGCCAAGTCGATGATGAGATTGTCGATGTCGAGCAGCATCTATCGGCGCGCGCGCAGTTTCGGGTCGAGCGCGTCGCGCAGGCCGTCGCCGAGCAGGTTGAGGCCGAGCACCGAAAAGGCGATGGCGAGGCCCGGAAACACCGCCAGCCGCGGCGCCGTGTAAAGCCAGGTCTGCGCGTCGGCCAGCATCCGGCCCCAGGAGACCATCGGCGGCTGTGCGCCCAGGCCCAAATAGCTGAGCGCGGCCTCGGCGAGGATGGCGATGGCGAACTGGATCGTCGCCTGCACGATGAGCGGCGCTGCGATATTGGGCAGCACATGCTCGAAGGCGATTGCCGTGGGGCCGCGCCCGGCGGCCCGCGCCGCCAGCACATATTCGCGCTCCAGCACGGAATTGCCCGCCGCCCGCGTCAGCTTGGCGAACACCGGCACATTGGCGACGCCGATGGCGATAATGGCGTTGACGATGCCGGGGCCATAGGTCGAGGTCAACAGGATCGCCAGCAACAGCGCCGGGAAGGCGAAGGCGAAATCGGACGCCTTCATCACCGCGTCCTCCAGCCAGCCCTTGACGCTGGCCGCCAACAGCCCGAGCGCGACGCCGAAGCCGACGCCGATGCCGACGGCGATGACGCCGACCAGCAGCGACACCCGGGCGCCGGCGAGAATCTCGGAGGCGACGTCGCGCCCGAGCGAATCGGAGCCCAGCCAATGCGCCGCCGAGGGCAGCGCGAAGCGGTGCGGCACATCGATGGCGGCCGGCGGGTAGGGCGTCCACATGAGCGACAGCAGCGCCGCCAGGATCAGCACGCCGACGCAGATGGCGCCGAGACGAAGCGTGTTCACGCTGCCCTCAAGCGCGGATCGATGGCCGCCGCGACGATGTCGACGCCGGTGTTGACGAGAATGACCAGGCCGGCGAGCAACATCACGCAATCCTCGACCACCAGCACGTCGCGGTTGGAGATGGATTGGAAGATGAGCCGGCCGAGGCCCGGCAGCACGAAGACGTTCTCGATCACCACCGCGCCGGCGATCAGCGACGAGAATTGCAGGCCGGCGATGGTGAGAATCGGCGGCGCGGCGTTGGGCAAGGCATGGCGCCACAACGCCCGCCGCCGCGTCAGCCCCTTGGCGCGCGCCGTGCGCATGAAGTCCTCGCCCAGCGCCTCAACCAAAGCCGAGCGGGTGACGCGGGTGAGAATGGCGGCTTGCACCAGCCCCAGCGCCAGCGCCGGCAGGACGAGCGCTTTCAACGCCGCCAGCGGATCGCCCCAGCCGGGAAAACCGCCAGAGGGAAACAGCCGCCAACGCACGGCGAAGGTCAACACGAGCAGAATGCCGAACCAGAAGTTGGGGATCGCCAGCCCGAGTTGGCTGAAGCCCATGATGGCGAGATCGCCGGACTTGCCGCGCCGGTCGGCGGCGTAGACGCCGGCGGTCAGCGCCACGCCGGCGGCGATCAGCATGGCGAACGCGGTCAGCGGCAGGGTGACGGCGAGCTTGGCGCCGATCAACGGCGCGATCGGCGAATTATAGGCGTAGGACTGCCCGAGATCGCCATGCAGCGCGCCGCCGATCCAGGAAAGGTAGCGCGCGCCGAACGGCTGATCGAGGCCGAGCTTGTGGGCCAGCGCCGCGACCGTCTCCGGGGTCGCCGAGGCGCCGAGCATGGTCTCGGCGGCGTTGCCCGGCAGCACCTCCAGCGCCGCGAAGACGATGAGCGAGGCGAAGCCGAGGGTGGCGACGAGGATGGTGAGCCGACGCGCGGCATAGGACAGCATGGCCTCGCGTTTAGTCGGCGGCGGCCGGCGTGGCAATTGCGGCGCGCGCCGGAACGAAATCGAAATTGTGGCGTTTGCGCTGCGGCGGACGGGATCGCGGTTCCGTGCGCGAGGGTCACGTTCAACGGGAGGGCGGGTTTCATGGCGCTCGGAAGACGTTCGCGCGGCGCCGTCTGGCCGCTCGCCGTGGCCGCCGTGCTGGGGCTGGCGATTTCGATTTTCGATTATTTCTGGCAAGACAACGGGATTCACGGCACGCTCGGCGTCGCGCTGGTCATCGGCTCAACCTTGCTGATGGCTGTGGCTAGCGTCGTCATCGCCGCCGGCTGGGCGCGCGGCCGGGTGCGCGCCGTGCTATTGGTCCTCATCCTCATCGACATCATTTGCACGGGGTTTGCCGCCTACATGCTGGAGGCGGACATTCTGCTCGCGCTGATGGTTCTGGCTTTGCTGGCTTGGCTGTTCGCCGTCTTCTTCGACCGCCGGCCGCGCCGGCTTGTGAGCGCGGAGGTGGCGCCGTGAGGAAAGGTTACGCGCTGGCCCTGATAGCGTTCGTCGGCGCGCCGGCTCTCGCCACTGAAAGCGCGCCGACCCCGCAGCCTTCGCCGCCGGCCGCCACGCCGGCGCCGGCCGCGAGCCCGACCCCGGCGCCGATCGCCACCAACGCGGCGGCGCCCTACCATTATCCGGCCCCCGCCACGACCAAAGGCGACGATCAGACCTGGTACACGTTCAACGGCGATCTCGGGGCGCAGAAATTCGCCACCTCGTCGCAAATCACGCCCGCCAACGTCGCCAAGCTGACGATGGCGTGGCAAATGCACACCGGCGACGTTTCGCAGGGCAGCACCGTCGGCGAGGGCCGCGCCAGCCAGCAAAAGATCCCTCCGACGGTGTGGTCGGCGACGCCGCTGTTCGTCAACGACACGCTCTATGTGAGCACGCCGTTCTATCGCATCCTCGCCGTCGATCCCGGCTCCGGCCGGCTCAAATGGGCGTTCGACCCGCACGCGGTGCTGAAGGCGCTGACGCAGCCGGACCTGAAGACGCGCGGCGTCGCCTATTGGCAGGCTCCCAGCCCGGTCGCCGGCCAGCCGTGCCAGAAGATCGTCTATGTCGGCACGATGGCCGGCAAGCTGTGGGCGGTCGACGCCGATAGCGGCAAGGTCTGTAAGGGCTTCGGCAAGGACGGCGCCGTCGATGTCAACCAATGGAACACGGTCAACAACGTGTTTCCGATGTCGTTGCTGCAACCGCCGACGGTTTACAAGAACACGCTGTTCCTCGGCTGGGGCGGCAAGGAGTGGGCATTCGCGAAGACGCCGCCGGGCATCATTTTCGCTCTCGACGCCGAGACCGGCAAGTTGAAATGGCAGTTCAACCCACTGACGCCGGAGATGCTGAAACACACCGGCAAGGTCAACGTGTGGGAGAGCATGTCGGTCGATACCGACCACGGCCTGCTCTATTTCGCCACCAGCCCGCCGAGCCCCGACGATTACGGCGGCGACCGCAAGGAGTACATCCCTTACGCCAACGCCGTCGTCGCGCTCGACGCCGACACCGGCAAGGTGGTGTGGAGCCGGCAACTCGTCCATCACGAACTCTGGGATTACGACATCGACGCCGCCCCGACCCTGCTCGACGTCAAGCAGGACGGCAAGACCATTCCGGCGCTGGTCGAGACCACCAAGCAGGGCTTTATCTTCGTGCTCAACCGTCTGACCGGCGAGCCGGTGTTCCCGATCACCGAGGTCAAGGTTCCGCAATCGGACGTGCCGGGCGAGCAGACCGCGCCGACGCAACCCGAGGAAACCGTGCCGCCGCCGACTGTGCCGGATCGCTGGCCGGGCGTCTATTGGCTCGCCGACTGGCTCAGCGGCGGCCAATGCAGTGCGACGGCGAAGTCGCTGCGCGACGAAGGCCGCTATACGCCGCCGAGTCTGAAAGCCACGATGGTCTACCCGCCCTCGACCGGCGGCGTCGAATGGGGCGGCGGCGCGCTCGATCCGCGCACCAACACCTTCGTCGTCAACAGTTCCAGCGTGGCGTTCACCTATCGGCTGATCCCCCGAAAGGATTACGACCAGGAGGCGAAGAAGGACCCCGCCGACACCTTCCCGCAGACCGGCGCGCCCTATGGCGTGCAGATCAAGATGTTCGCCAACTGGCTGGGCATGCCGTGCTGGAAGCCGCCCTACGGCACGCTTTCCGCTTACGATCTCAACACCGGCAAGCTGTTGTGGAAGAACCCGTTCGGCGAGATCCAGAAGCACGGCTTCTACATGCCCTATAAGTGGGGCTCGGTGACCATCGGCGCACCCGCCATCACCGCGAGCGGGCTCATCTTCATCGGCGCCTCGATGGATTCGCGCGTGCGCGCCCTCGACCTGAAGACCGGCAAGGAACTGTGGCGCTGGCGCGTCGATGCGCCGACGGTGTCGCTGCCGGCGATCTATACCTACAAGGGGCGCGAATACGTCGCCTTCGCATCCGGCGGCAATTCGATCCTGTCGCCGACGGTGAGCGATCAACTCATCGCGTTCGCGCTGCCGCAGTGACGCGGCTTGCGTCTTACCACGGTTGGGCTAACATCGTCGCCTGCTGGCGGGCCTTCCGAGGAGGCTGAAATGCTCAAATTATTGGCGACGTTGGCTTTGAGTTGCGTAGTCCTGGCGGCGCTGAGTGTCGCGGCTTCGGCTTGCGACTATCATCAAACGACCTCGGCGTCGGCGTCCGACAACGGGCAGACGGCGCAGGCGCAGCCGGCGCCTTCGCAGGACTGAGCGCGCGCGGGCCGAGGTTGCATCGCGGCGGCGGAGTTATTTGACGGCTTCGATCGCCGCGTTCATGAAATTGTTTATGTCTCGGAATCCAAGGCTGCGCAGCAGGTCCATGATGATCTTCGCGTCGCCGCCGACGCCCTGGAAGCGGATGGCGAGCTTTGCGCCAGGCTTCAGCACGGTTTTCAGGCCGGGCAGGATCTTCGTCCAGTCCAGGGTGTTCGGAGGCAGGCGATTGCTGACCATGCCGTCGAGCGAGTTGGCGTCGAAGATCTGATCGATCTCCTCGGCGGGCCGCGCGATATGGTTGGGGATATCCTTGCGCGGCGCGACCTTGTTGGGGTTGAGGTTGATGGCCCCCGCATCCTCGCCGGCGCCGCCGATATTGACGATCACCGGCCTGCCTTCGGCGCGAATCTGCTTGACGAGCGCCATGCCTTCCTTGGCGCCGGCCTCGCTCAGTTCGTCGGTCGCCGCGACGATCGCCTTGTTGGCGCCGGAGTTGGCGAGCGTTTGAATGAGGCTCTTCACCCCGCCCTCGCCGAGATCGATCGCGGCCTTGCCGATGATGAAGAAATCGAGCGGCGTCACCCAGCTCGACACGAGCCCCGCCTCGTCGCGAAATCCGACGACGGCGACAACGTCGCCGATGGGATTTGTCACGACCCGGTAACTTGTGACGTCGTCGAACGGCTGGTTCCAGCCGGCGCGCACCTGCGAGGGGGTCGCCGCGACGGCGACGGGGATTTTCTGCTTCAGATATCCCTCCAGATTGCCCGCGCCGGATTTCTGCGCCCAGTACCAGCGCCCGGAAAACCAGCCGATATGTCCGACCACCAGGAGGTTGGCGTCAACCACCGGCGCCGCCTCGAACGACGGATCGACGAGGAGGCTGTGGCTGCGCTCCCAGGCCGTGGCATAGCGGGGGAAGTCGATGCCCTTGTCCATCACCAGGGTCATCGGCGTCAGATTGGCGCCGATGACCTGATAGGCGGTGAAATCATCGAAGAAAGTGTCGGTGAGCCATCGCTTTCTGAGCGTGCGGTTGCGCAGAACCTCGTCGGACATCCAGCTCAATCCTTCAAAATTGAATGTTGAGGGAGCTTTTTTATCCCCTTCGCTTACGGGACGCCGCGCCCCTCGCGCTTGACCCGGCCGCGGCTGCCGACTAGCTCGCAAGTCTCGCGCCCTCAAAGGAGCGTCGCCTATGTCGGATCAGGAAACCCCCTGCCGCGTGCTAAGCGCCGGCACGCCTTTCGTCGGCAAGCAGGGCTTCACCTATGCGCCCGCCGTTTCCGCCGAGACGGTGGCGGCGCACGCGCTGCACATGCAATTGCTGACGATCCCGCCCGGCGGCCGCGCCAAGGCGCACCGGCACGAATCGCATGAGACCGCGATCTACGTGCTCCAGGGCGAGGGCCGCATGTGGTGGGGCGACCGGCTCGAACATCACCTGGTCTCCAAGGCCGGCGAATTCGTCTATATCCCTGCCGGCATGCCGCATCTGCCCTACAACCCGAGCCCGACGGAGACCTGCGTGGCGGTGATCGCGCGCACCGATCCCAACGAGCAGGAAAGCGTCGTGCTGATGCCGGAACTCGACGCGCTGCATCCCTGAAGCGGCGGCTTCTCAGCCGACGCTGCCGTCCGCCTTGGCCTCGCAGACCTCGACCCAATAATTGTCGGGGTCCTGGAAATAAGTCTGCCGCACGCCGTCGCCGCGCCGGTTGAAGGTCATCGGCTCGCCGCTCACGCTCTGGTAGCGCACGCCTCGCTCGCGCAGATAGGCGAGTGTCGCGTCGAAATGCGGCGTCGACAGGCAGAAATGCGCGTTGATCGGGCGCTCCGGCGGCGGCCCTTCGGCCCCGCCGATGAGATGGACGGCGCGATGGCCGTCGAAGGCGAACCAGCGGATCGTCGGCCGGTAGGTGCGGTTCTCGATCTCTTTGAGCCCGAGCAACTCGCCGTAAAAGGCGGCGCTGGCGGCAAGGTCGCGGACGCTCAAAGCGATATGGTCGATACGGAATTCGGCAGGCATGGCGTTTCTCCCGCCGTCCAGCATGCGCCCGTCGGCCGCGCCTCGTCCAGGCCCTTGCGGGTTTGAGCGCTGGGCGCCAAACCGGCGCGATGCTGAAACTCGCCGATTGTCCGGAACTGCTAACGCCCGAGGAGATGGGCCGCGCCGATCGCTTCGCCATCGCCGCCGGTGTCCCTGGCCTCGTGCTGATGGAGCGCGCCGGGCTGGCGGTGGCCCGCGCGGCGGCGCGGGCGGCGCGCGCGCGGGGCCGCATCGTCGTGCTCTGCGGCCCCGGCGGCAATGGCGGCGACGGCTTTGTCGCGGCGCGCTATCTCAGCGCCTGGGGCTATCCGACGACGGTCTATCTGCTCGGCGACGCGCATAGGCTGCGCGGCGACTCGGCCGAGATGGCGGCGCGCTGGACGGGGACAATCGCGCCCGCCGAGGGCTTCGCCGCCGAAGGCGCCGATCTCGTCATCGATGCGCTCTATGGCGCCGGCCTGTCGCGCGACATCGACGGGCTGGCGGCGCGTTGCGTCGGCGCCATCAATGCTTTTGTCGCCGCCGGCGGCAAGGCGCTGGCGGTCGATGCGCCCTCGGGGCTCGACGGCGCGACCGGGCAGGTGCGCGGCATCGCCGTGACGGCGACGGCGACGGTGACGTTCTTCCGCCTCAAGCCTGGCCATCTGCTGTCCTCGGGCGGCGGGCAAACCGGGCCGCTGGCCTTCGCCGACATCGGCATTCCGGCCGCAGCGCTCGACGAGATCGCACCGCAAGCCTTCGCCAATCAACCGCGCCTCTGGCGCGCCGCGCTGCCGCGCCTCGGCGCCGATGCGCACAAATACGCGCGCGGCGCGGCGCTGGTGCTGTCGGGCGCAGCCGCCTATACCGGCGCGGCGCGGCTGGCGGCGCGGGCGGCGTTGCGCGCCGGCGCCGGCCTGGCGACCATCGCCAGCCCGGCCGAGGCGGTCGCCATAAACGCCGCGCACGAGACCGCCGTCATGGTGGCGCCGTTCGAGGGCGAGGCCGGCTTTGCCGAATTGCTCGCCGATCCCCGCCGCAACGCCATCCTCATCGGCCCCGGCGCCGGCGTCGGCGAGGCGACGCGGGCCTATGCGCGCGCCGCCTTGACCGCCCCGGGCGGCCCCCGTGTGGTGCTCGACGCCGATGCGCTGACCAGTTTCGCCGGCGATGCGGCGACGCTCGCCGCTCTGGTCTCGGGACGCCGCCGACCGGCTGTCATCACCCCGCACGCGGGCGAGTTCGCGCGGCTGTTCAGGGGTCGCGACGACATCCTCGGCGCCGTCGGCAAACTCGCCCAGGCGCGGGCCGCCGCGCGCGCGCTTGGGGCGGTCGTGATCCTGAAGGGCGCCGACACCGTCGTCGCCGCGCCGGACGGCCGGGCCAGCATCGGCTGCGACCTGCCGCCGACGCTGGCCACCGCAGGCTCCGGCGATACTCTGGCGGGCTTCGTCTGCGGGCTGCTGGCGCAGGGGACGCCGGCTTTCGAGGCGGCGAGCGCGGCGGTATGGTTGCATGGCGCCTGTGCTCGCGCTCTCGGTCCCGGCCTCATCGCCGAAGACCTCGCCGACGCGCTGCCGGGCGTTTTTTCGAGCGGAGAGTTGATCGCGCATGCGTAACTTGATTACCGACGTGCCCGGCGTCCTGGTTGGCCATGCCGACGACGCGCGCCTCGCTTCGGGTACGACCGTGGTGCTGTTCGATCGTCCGGCGGTCGGCGGCCTCGCGGCGCCCGGCGGCGCCCCGGCGTTGCGCGACGGGCTGCTGCTGGCCCCGGAAATGACGGTGGAGACCATCGACGCCTTCGCGCTGTCCGGCGGCTCGGTCTATGGGCTGGATGCGGCCAGCGGCGCGCTGTCGTGGCTGGCGGAACGGGGGCGCGGCTTCGAGTTCGGGGCCATGCGGGTGCCGATCTGCCCGACGGCGGCGCTGTTCGACCTCACCAACGGCGGCGACAAATCCTGGCCTCGCTCGCCCTATCTGGAGTTCGGCTACGCCGCCGCGGCCGCCGCCGCGCCGGAGTTCGCGCTCGGCACGGTCGGCGCCGGCTTCGGCGCGCGAACCTTCGATCTCAAGGGCGGCATCGGCTCGGCGAGCGTCGTCTCCTCGCGCGGCTTCACCGTTGGCGCGATCGCCGCCGCCAATTGCGTCGGCCGCGCGACGCGCGGAACGAGCCCGCATTTCTGGGCCGCGTCCTACGAGCAGGGCGACGAGTTCGGCGGCTTGGGCGAAGGCGCACCGGCGCCCGACAAGCTCGATTTCGTGCTGAAGAGCGATCCCGGCGGCTCCACCACCATCGCCGTCGTCGCCACCGACGCCGCCTTCGACAAGGCGCGCATGACCCGCATCGCCATCATGGCGAGCGGCGGCTTCGCGCTTGGCTTCCGCCCGGCCTTCGGCCCCGGCGACGGCGATCTCGTCTTCGCCGCCTCGACCGGGCGCGCCGCAAAGACGCCGGATTTCCGCGATCTCGCCGAGATCGGCACGCTGGCGGCGGAATGTCTGGCCCGCGCCATCGCGCGCGGCGTCTATTGCGCGACGGCGCTGCCGTTTGCCGGCGCGAAGCCCTCGTGGCGCGACCGCTGGGGCGTTAGCGCCAACTGACGCGGACGCGGCGCATCGTCGGCAGCAGCCGCGCCGCCCGCCGCGCCTGATCGATGAGCCGCCCGGCCTCGCGGGCGAGCCGCGCCAAGCCGCGCGGCTTGTCGCGCTTCGCAGCCGCTGCGAGCCTGGCGCGGTCGGTTTCGTGCAGCGTCGTGGCGACGCCCCAGCGGGCGGCGGGGTCGGGGTGTAGATTGTCCTGCACGACGATGGCGGGATCGAGCTGATAGGCGACGAGGCGCCGCTCGAAGATCGCGGCGCGACCGAACAGCGTGTGGTCGATGGGCGCGGCGAGCGCCCGCGTCGCCGCCAGCAGCTTCAGCGCGCCGGCGCGGCTGACGAGATAGCCGGCGGAGCAGAGATGTTCGGCGCCGAGACGGCGCAAGGTCCGGTCGCTTAAGGCTATGCCGCGCCGCGCCAGCCAGACGCGGTCGAACACAGTCTCCAGCTTGACGAGATCGAAGCGCACGCGCCCCCAATCGGCGCCGAGCAGGCCCGACAATCCGTGCCCGAGATGCGTGTCGTCCTCCAGCACCACCGCATGGTCGGCGGGGCTGGCAAGGAGCCGCCGCCACGCCTTGCGATGGCTGAGGATCAGCGCCGTCTCGGCGCTCGACAGCCGGGGATGACGGGGCAGCCGGCGCGCCCGGCCGTCGATCGCGGCGACGAACTCCGGCGCGATCCCGGCCTGCGCCAGCCCCTGCGCCATGAAAGCCCGCCGCTCCGGCGAGCGCGCGAGATTCAGCACGTAGACCGGGATCATGGCTTCAGCCGCTGCTTCAGCCGCCGCCACCAGATCGCCTTGCGCCAGCGC
>DATNDU010000070.1:0-18006 GCA_035606915.1 Roseiarcus sp.
CGAGTTCGATGAACCGATGCCCCGACCATGCCGGCCCGGTCAAGAGTGTTGCGATCTCGGCGCCGATGTCGTCGGACGCGACCATGGTCGACTTCCGATTTGTCGGGCTGAAGAAGACGGGCAACGCGCCGCCCTGGGCGACGTGCAGGCCGTAAAGGAAGTTTTCGAAAAACCCGCCGGCCCGCTCAAAAGCGTTGCGACCTCGACGCCGATGTCGTCGGTCGCGACCATGGTCGATTTCCGGCTCGTCGGGTTGTAGTAGACGGGCAGCGCGCCGCCCTGGGCGACGTGCAAGCCGTAAAGGAAGTTTTCGAAGAACCCCCCGGCGCGCACATAGGCGGTCGGCAATTTCAGGTTGCGAAACGCCTGCTCCAGAAGCGACAGGGCCGTGATCATCCCCAGCCCGCTGGTTCTGTTCGCGCCCATCGACGAGAGCGCGACGACCCGCGGCGGCGGCGCTTTGGTCAGCGCCTCGACATAGTTCGCGATGACGCCCTTGGCTTCCTTGAAATCCGGCGAGGGGGCCCAGACGGCAGGCAACATGACAAACGCGCCCTCGACGCCCTCAAGCGCCCGCTTGATGGCGGCCGCGTCATTCCAGTCGCCGTCGACCAGTTCGACGCCCTGGTCCGCCCAGCTTGCCGCCTTCGCGCGGTCGCGGACCAGCGCGCGCACCTTGTTGCCTTGCGCGAGCAAACGCCTTGCCGTCGCGCCGCCGACTTTTCCGGTAATTCCCATCACTAAAAACATGTGTTTTCTCCTGGCCCGATATGGTCTATATTCGGGGGCAGGTCTCAAATAAAGACCTACGAACTGCGCCGCAAGGAGGCAGTTTTTTGTCACCAGGAGAGATCGGGTGGAACCCGCATGAGCACTGCATCGAGCGCAATCGAGCGATTCAGCCGATATCAATCGGACGCCGCCCAGTCCGCTGGACCCGTATGTTGCCCCGTGCGCGACGTGCTCGACCGCATCGGCGACAAGTGGAGCATCCTCATGATCGTGACCCTGGCGACGCGACCACAGCGCTTCAGCGAGCTTCACCGCGCAGTCCGCGACATCTCCAAGCGCATGCTGACCCAGACCCTGCGCGATTTGGAGCGCGACGGACTGATCTCCCGCCATGTTTTTCCAACCAAGCCGCCGAGCGTCGAATATCGTCTGTCCCCGCTGGGCCAATCCCTGCTGGAGCCGATGGCCAACCTCATCGATTGGGCCGACCGTCGCTATTCCGATATCCATGCCGCGCGCGCCTGCTTTGACGGCACGCCCGGCGATGTCGCGCGCTGATAACCGCCCGTCTTGCGCTACGGAAGCGCCCTACCCCCGCGCCTTCTCCAACAGCCCCAGCAACTGCCGGTGGATAAAATCATTGCCACAGCAGATCGCGCCGGTTTCCAGAAAATTCTCCTCGCCGTCGCAGCCGGTGACATAGCCGCCGGCCTCGCGGACCAACAGCGCCCCGGCGGAGATGTCCCAGGAGTTCAGCCCGCGCTCCCAGAAGCCGTCGAAGCGGCCGGCGGCGACATAGGCCAAATCCAGCGCCACGCAGCCCATGCGGCGCACATTGACGACCGCCGTCATCACCTGCGCGAGTTCGGCTTTGAAACGCGGATGCTCGCGCGATTTGCCCAGATGCGGCACGCCGCAGCCGATTAGCGACTGGTCCATCTCGCGCCGCCCGGCGACGCGCAGGCGCCGCTTGTCGCCCCACGCGCCCTGGCCCTTCTCGGCGACATACATGGCGTCGTCGGCGGGATTGTAGACCAGCCCGGCGACGATCTGGCCATCGCGCTCCAGCCCGATCGAGATCGCGAACATCGGGATGCCGTGCAGGAAATTGGTGGTGCCGTCGAGCGGGTCGATGTGCCAGGTGTGGGTCTTGTCGGCGCCTTCGACGCGACCGCTCTCCTCCATGATGAAGCCGTAGCCCGGCCGCGCCTTTGCCAATTCCTCGTATAGCGTCTTTTCGGCGCGCTGATCGGCGAGGCTGACGAAATCGCCGGGGCCTTTCGGCGAAACCTGGAGATTCTCGATCTCGCCGAGATCGCGCTTGAGACCGCGTCCGGCCTTCAGCGCCGCGGCGGTCATCACGTTCATGAGCGGGGTGCGGATCATGGGCGGCGGCTTAGGCGATGGCGCCGCCCCGCGCAACGCCTAATAGACGCCGGGGATCAGCCGCGCCGTGCGGGCGCGATAACGGCGGTATTCGGCGCCGAAGGTCTGTTCCAGCAACCGCTCCTCGGCGTCCATGCGCGCGATCAGCGGCCAGATCAGCAGCAGGGCCAGGATCACTCCGGGCAGCGAGCGGAAGACCAGGGCGAACCCGACGGAGTTGACGAGAAGCCCGGCATAGCTCGGATTGCGGACGCGCGCATAGAGCCCGTCAGTCTTGAGCTTGTGGCCCTCCTGGATCGCCACCAGGCCGCTGAACCGCCGACCCAGCACGAACACCGGCGCCAACCGCAGAGCGCCGCCCACGGCGTAAAGCCCGACGCCAAGCCAACGCACCGCCTCGCCGTCGAGCGTCAGGATATTGGCGCGGTCGAAGCCGAGCGAGACGGCGAGCAGCGCCAGGCTCAGCAGCGTGAAGGCGGCGATGACCCAGCGATTGTCGCGATCCTCGCGCACGCCGGGGCTCAGACTGGCTTGCGTGAAATTCGCCGCGACGAACAACGCCAGCGACACGACGAGGAAGGCGACGATCGCCGGCTCGTGCAGCGCGGCGCCAACGCCGCCCTCGGCGAACGTCACAGCGGCGAACAGCGCCAGCGCAATCGCCGCGTTGACGAGCTTCATAGAGCCGGACATCACGCCCCCGATTCGACCGCCGCGACGCCCGCCTGCGCCCAGGCCGCGCGCGCCGCGGCGAGCGAGTCGTCGAGGTCAATGGCGCGACAGGCGCCGATCACCACGCAGGCCTCGAAGCCGAGCCGGCGTGCGTCGAGCGCCGAGAACGAGACGCAGAAATCGGTGGCGAGCCCGGCCACGATCACCCGCGTCACGCCGCGCTCGCGCAACAGGCCGGCAAGGCCGGTCGGCGTCGTCTTGTCGTTCTCGTAGAAGGCGGAATAGGAATCGACCTGCGGGCGGAAGCCCTTGCGCAGGATGGCGGTGGCGCGGTCAAGCGCCAAGCCGGGATGAAAGCCGGCGCCCGCCGTCCCCTGCACGCAATGCGCCGGCCACAGCGTCTGTAGGCCATAGGGCATTTCTAGGGTCGAAAACGGCGCGGCGTCGGCGTGGTTGGCGGCGAACGAGGCGTGATCGCTCGGGTGCCAGTCCTGCGTCGCCACGACATGGGCGAAGCGCGCCATCAGCGCGTTGATCGGGGCGACCACGGCATCGCCGTCCGGCACGGCGAGCGCCCCGCCGGCGCAGAAATCGTTTTGCACGTCAATGGCGAGGAAGGCGTCGCGGTCGCGGTCGATGCGCAGCATGAGGGCTCCGGGGTCAGATGTCGCTGGGCGTGACGAAGCGTTCGAGCCGGCCCGTGTGCGGCGCGAGGCCCGACCAATCCGGCCGGTCGAAGGCGATGACGGCGAGCGCGGCGGTCGGGAAGTGGGAGGCGAGCCGCAGCCGCTGCGAGGATGCGCCCTCCCCGGTCAGCAGCCGCGCAACCTCGCCGATGCCGGGATTGTGGCCAATGACCAGCGCCGCGCCAACGCTGCCCGGCAGGGCGCGCACGAGGCCAAGCACGCGCTCGCCCGGCGCGTCGTAGAGCGCATTCTCCACCTCCGCCGCCGGCGGGCGCGGCAGCGCGGCGGCGACGATTTCGAATGTTTCGCACGTTCGCGCCGCGCCGGAATAAAGGCAGAGATCGGGCGTAACCGCTCCACCGGCAATCCATGCGCCGACCCGGCGCGCCTGGTCACGGCCGCGCGCGGTCAACGCGCGATCGTAATCGTCGCCGCTGGAAAGCGGGACGGCTTTGGCGTGTCGCAGCAGCAGAAGACGACGCATGCGTCCTGTCTAGCGCCGCCGCCGAGGCCCTAGCAAGCGCGAGGCAAAGCCTCGCTCAAGCGGCGCCCAGTCCGCCGTTCTTCAGCGCCGCCAGGAAGAACGTTGCGCGCGCCTTCGCATGCTCGGCGATCTCGGCGCGCAATTCGCTCAAGTCCTGTTCCGCCAGCGCCCGCAGCAGAAACGGCAGCAACACCGCCTCGGCGAAATAGCGCGCCGCCACCATCGCCTGCGCCTCGTCGTTGAGGTAGGGCGCGCCGACGCCCTCCATCAGAAGATGCGCCACCATGCGTCCGCCACGCTCGCGCGCCTGGCGCATGACCTGGCGCGCCAAATCCGGGCGCCGGCGCGCCTCGGCGATGGCAAGCCGCAACAGCCCGAGGAAATCCTCGCTCAGGCTCTCCCTGACCAGCGCCTCGCCGATGCGGGCCAGCCGCTCCTCCACTGTGGCGCCGGTCGGCGCGACGGTTTCGAGCCGCGCATTGCGCTGCGATAACCGGCGCAGGAAGGCGGCGGCGAACAGCGCCTCCTTGTCGGGATAGCGGGCGTAGATCGTCGCCTTGCCGGCGCGCGCCGCCTCGGCGATCTCGCCGATGCTGGCGCCGTCGAAGCCGCGCATCATAAACACCTTCGCCGCCGCCTCCAGGATGCGCGCCTCGACCTCGCCGGCTAACTCGGTCGGCGGACGCCCGACGCGCGCCCCGCGATCCCAGCTTTCACTGTCCTTCATCGCCGCCTCCGATGCGCCGCCCCCCCGCCGGCGCCTCGCAGCCGAGATAGGCGCCCGGTCGCGGTTTGTAAACTGAACGTTACCGTTCCGATGTTGAATTCTCGCTCTTGTAATCCATCTTGTGCGAACGCCCGGGGCTCAGCCCGAGCGGCGGGAGCGCGTTCATGTTCGAAGGCGAGCACACGACAAGCGGCGGCGCCGAGATGGCGCCATTGCACGCCCTGAAGGCGCGCCCCCCTGTCTCCGACAAAAAGGAGCACACGCCGGCGAGGCCGCAAGAGCAGCCCGCGCAACCGCCGCAAAAGCCGGTGGGCGAGAAGAAGGCGGACGCCGCACAAGCGTCGCGCCGCCGCCGGCCGCTGCTGAGGATCGGCCTCGTCTTGCTGGCGGGCGTCGCGATCGGCGCCGGCTATCTCTGGTGGGACAACGCCAGCCATTACGAATCCACCGACGACGCCTTCATCGCGGCGCGCCAGATCGCCATCGCGCCGCAGGTGACGGGCTACGTGACCGCCGTTCCCGTCACCGACAACGAGCATGTCGAGGCCGGCGCGGTGATCGCCAAACTCGACGACCGCGACTATCAGGCCGCCCTCGACCAGGCCAACGCCCAGATCGAGGCCGCCAAGGCCGGCGTCGTCAACGCCGAGGCGCAACTCGACGTGCAGCAGGCGCAGATCCAGGCGAGCAAGGCGCAGGTCGATCAGGCCAAGGCCGTGCTTGCCTTCGCCCAGCAGCAGGCGACCCGCTACAACGACCTCGCCAAGCGCGGCGCCGGTTCGGTGCAGAACGCGCAGCAATATACTTCGCAGCTCAACCAGCAGCAGTCGGCGGTCGAAAGCGCCGAGGCGGCCGCGCATGTCGCCGAGCGGCAGTTGCTGGCGCTGAAGGCGCAGATCAAGAGCCAGCAGGCCAGTCTCGCCGTCGCCAAGGCGCAGCGCGAGACCGCCGCGCTCAACGTCGGCTACACCACCATTCGCGCCAGCCAACCCGGCCGCATCGCCAATCTCACCGCCGCGCCGGGCGCCTTCGCCCAGCCCGGCACGGCGCTGACGATGTTCGTGCCCGACGACCTGTGGATCGTCGCCAATTTCAAGGAGACGCAGCTCGACCGCATGCGGCCGGGCCAGCCGGTCAGCTTCACCATCGACGCCTATTCCGAGCGCACGCTGAAAGGCCGCGTCGCCAGCGTGCAGCCGGGTTCTGGCACCGCCTTCTCGCTGCTGCCGGCGCAGAACGCCACTGGCAATTACGTCAAGATCGTGCAGCGCGTGCCGGTGAAGATCGTGTTCGACAAGCCGCTGCCAGATGTGACGCTGGGGCCCGGCATGTCGATCGAGCCGACGGTGCGCGTCGATCCGAGCCCGAGCCTCTATGAGCGGTTGTTGGCCTGGGGTCGGAGCAAGCTGTGAGTGCGACGGCGGGGGCGGCGGCCAAGCTGCCGGTTAACCCGTGGCTGATCGCGTTTGTCGTCGCCGCCGCCGCGTTCATGGAGGTGCTCGACACAACAATCGCCAACGTGGCGCTGCGCTATATCGCCGGCAGCCTCGGCGTCAGCGAGGACGAATCGACTTGGGCGGTGACGACCTATCTGGTCGCCAACGCCATTGTCGTCGTCGCCAGCGGCTATCTGGCGAGGCGTATCGGGCGCAAGCGCTTCTTCCTGATTTGCCTTGGCCTGTTCACCTTCAGCTCGGTCGGTTGCGGCTTGTCCTGGAACCTCGACGCGCTGTTGTTTTTCCGCATGTTCCAGGGCTTCGCCGGCGGCGGCATGGTGCCGGTGGCGCAATCCATCCTGGCCGATTCGTTCCCGCCGGAAAAGCGCGGCCAGGCGTTCGCGCTGTTCGGCATCGCCGTCGTCGTGGCGCCCGTCATCGGGCCGACGCTCGGCGGCTGGCTCTCCGACAATGCCTCGTGGCACTGGTGCTTTCTCATCAACGGCCCCGTCGGCCTCGTCGCCATGGCGCTGATCTCGGCGCTGATAACCGAGAAGAAGGACCCGAATCCGCCGCGCTTCGACGCCGTTGGCTTCCTGCTGGTGGCGCTGTTTCTCGGTGCGTTGGAAATTGTGCTCGACCGCGGCCAGATCGAGGATTGGTTCGGCTCGGCGCTGATCGTGCGCGCCGCCATGCTGTCCGGGGTCGCCTTCCTGCTGATGATCCCCTGGGAGCTCAGCCGCAGCCAGCCGCTGATCGACCTGCGTATGGTCGTCAGCCGCCAGTTCGGCTCCTGCTTCCTGGTCATGGCGGCGACCGGCGCCATCGTGCTGGCGACGACGAATGTGCTGCCCGAACTCGTGCAGACCGATTTCGGCTATACCGCGACCTGGGCGGGGCTGGCGCTGTCGCCGGGCGGTCTGGTGGCGCTTGGCGGTATGGTCGCGGTCGGCCAGTTGTCGCGCCGCGTGCAGCCGAAATATCTCATCGCCACCGGCGCCGGGCTCTGCGCCGCCTCGATGTATTGGCTGACCACGCTCGCCCCCGAGGCCGGGTTCTGGTTCTTCGCCGGTACGCGCATGCTGCTCAGCGCCGGTCTGCCGTTGATCTTCATTCCGATCACCATGGCCTCCTACGACGGCCTGAAGCCGAACCAGACCGACATGGCCTCGGCACTGCTCAACGCCTCGCGCAACACCGGCGGCTCGATCGGCGTCTCGCTCGCCAACAACGTGTTCGCGCGCCGCGAGCAGTTCCACCAGAGCCGGTTGGTCGAGGCGATAAACCCCGCCTCGATCCCCTACCAGCACACGCTGGACCAGGCGAAGCACTACTTTTCGAGTGTCGGCGCCGGCGCGGACGCGCCGAAACTGGCCTTCGCCTGGATCGCCCAGCAGGTCGAGGCGCAGGCCTCGCTGCTGGCCTTCATCGACGTGTTCTACGCGCTGATGGTGATGGCGCTCGCCGCCATCCCGCTGGCGCTCATCCTGCGCAACGTCAAGCTTGGCGGCGCGAGGCCGGCGGCGCACTGAACGCTCACGCCGAGCGCGCGTTGAAAGCGCCGATCGCCGAGGCGACGAGCGCGAACGCCGCCGCCACCGCAAGGCCAAACCTCGGCGCCGCATCGCCAGCGGTGAGCTGGAACAGCGCCGTCATCATGGTCGCGCCCAGCGTCTGCCCGAACAGCCGCGTCGTCCCCTGCACGCCACCCGCCGCGCCGCTGCGCGCCTTGGGGGCGGAAAGCAGCAGCAACCGGTTGTTGGCCGGCTGGAACACGCCGAACCCCAGCCCGGCGAGCGCCACCGCCGCCAGCACCGGCCAGGCGCCGACGCGCACCGGCGAAATCGCCGCCGCCGCCAGTCCGATCGCCAGCACCAGCGTTCCCGTCGAGCACAGCCGCGACGCCGCAAAGCGCATCGATAGCCGGCCGGAGAACGAGGCGATGGCGATGATCGCCAGCGGCCAGGCGGTCATATAGAGGCCGGTGGCGATGACGCCGGCGCCGAGCGCGATCTGGAAATGGAACGGCAGCGCGACGAGGCTCATCACCTGCGCGCAAAAGGTGCAGGCCGAAGCGACGACCGTGCGCCGGAACGCCGGCGCGGCGAACAGGTCGATGGGGATCAACGGCGCCGGCCGCCCGCGCTCGCGGCGCACCAAGCCGATAAGGCAGGCGAGCGCGGCGACGATGAGCGCGCCGCCAACCGCCGGCCGCTCGAACAGCCGCCCGGCGCCGACGAAGAACATCGCGAACATGCTGGCCGAGACGGTGGCGCTGAGCGCGTCGACGCGGCGGCCGGTCCCCGACGGCGCCGGCAGCGCGCGCGACGCGAACAGCGCCAGCGCGCCGATCGGGATATTGATGGCGAACAGCCACTGCCAGCCCGCCGCCGACAGGATCAGCGCGCCGACCGTCGGCCCGGCGGCGCCGGCGAGCGCCACCGCCACCGCGTTCCAGCCGATCGCCTGCGCCAGCCGGTCCCTCGGCACGGTGTAGCGCAGCAGCATGGAATTGATCGCCATGACGCCGGCTCCGCCGAGCCCTTGCACGAAGCGGGCCGCCACCAGCATCGGCAGGCTCGTCGACAGCGAGCAGGTCGCCGAGGCGGCAATGAACAGCGCCGTCCCGGCGACGAACAGCTTGCGCGGCCCGACGCTCTCGCCGAGCGCCGCCAGCGGCAGCAGCGAGATCACCACGGCGAGCTGGTAGCTCGTCGCCACCGCCACCGTCGCGGCTTCGCTGGCGTGCAGCGTCGCAGAGATCGTCGGCAGCGCGACATTGACCACGGCGATGTCGAGGGCGACCAGCGTCAGCGCCGAATAGATCGCCGTCAGCGCCAGGCCGATGCGGGCCGTCCCGGCGTCGTCGTGCGCGGGGTCTTGCCGCGCGGCGGCTTGCGGCAGGGACTGGCATTCGGACATCGATGTCTCCAACAGCGTCGCGGCCCGAAATAGGCCGGCGGCGCGCCAGGCGGAAGCCGCGGGCGGTAGCGTTGATGTTGCGCGCGACGCCGCGCCGGCGGGATCGGCGTTCGCGATCCGCGCCGGCGAAGATTTCGTGGAGAATTTCGCCGTCCGCCGCGGCGCTACTTCGCGCCGCGCAGAAACTCGATGATGCCGGAGAAATCGGCGCCGGCGCCGCCGGCGGCGTTGAACAGGCCGTAAAGCTGCGCGGCGGCGGCCCCCAGCGGCGTATTTGCGCCGCTGGCGAGCGCCGCCTCCTGCGACAGCTTGAGGTCTTTCAGCATCAAGGCGGCGGCGAAGCCCGGCTTGTAGCCGTTGTTGGCGGGCGAGGTCGGCACGGGGCCGGGAACCGGGCAATAGCTGGTCAGCGACCAACTCTGGCCCGAGGAGGTCGAGGCGACGTCGTAGAGCGCCTGGGCGGAGAGGCCGAGCTTCTCGGCGAGCACGAAGGCTTCGCAAGTGGCGATCATCGTCGCGCCGAGGATCATGTTGTTGCAGATTTTCGCCGCCTGCCCGGCGCCGGCGCCGCCGCAATGGACGATGCGCTTGCCCATCTGCTCCAGGATCGGCTTGGCGGCGGCGAAGGCCGCGTCGGCGCCGCCGCACATGAAGGTGAGCGTCGCCCCCTTGGCGCCGCCGACGCCGCCCGAGACCGGCGCATCGACCGCGCGCGCGCCCTTCTTCTGAGCGATGGCGTGCGCCTTGAGCGCGCTGTCGACGTCGATGGTGGAGGAATCGATCCACAGCGCGCCCGGCTTGGCAGGCAGGCTCTCCCAGACGCTCAGGACATGCTTGCCGGCCGGCAGCATCGTCACCACCACGTCGGCGGCCGCTGCCGCCGCCGCCGCGCTATCGACGATTTTGACGCCCGCCGCCGCCGCCGCCGCGCGCAATTCCGGCACGAGATCGACGCCGAGCACGTCATGG
Source organism: Roseiarcus sp. (assembly GCA_035606915.1). GTDB lineage: Bacteria > Pseudomonadota > Alphaproteobacteria > Rhizobiales > Beijerinckiaceae > Roseiarcus. The sequence continues at coordinate 10,015 of DATNDU010000070.1, forward strand.
CCGGCCTTGAGCAGATTGGCCGCCATCGGGCCGCCCATGTTGCCGAGACCAATAAAAGCGATGGTGGTCATGCGGGCAGTCCTCCGTAGGCGTTCGCGCCGATTGCGATGCGGCCGCGTCTGGGCCATCATGACCGGCGGCGATGCGTCAATAGCGCGTCGCCGCCATCGATTCCAAGTTCAACGATACGAAATCATGAGCGAAACGCCCTATCAGGCCCTGACCATCGACACCCTGCCGGCGCGCCTCGACGCGCATCTGCGCCAGCGCCTGGGCTCGCCGCCCGAGGACTGGCGCGTGCGCGAGGTCGGCGACGGCAATCTCAACCTCGTCTTCATCGTCGAAGGCGCAAAGGACGGCGTCATCGTCAAACAGGCGCTGCCCTATGTGCGCCTGGTCGGCGATTCCTGGCCGCTGCCGCTGAAGCGCTCGTATTTCGAATATCATGCGCTGACCCGCCAAGCCGCGCGCGATCCCGGCCGCGTGCCCGCGATCTATCATTTCGACGAGGGCCAGGCGCTGCTGGTCATGGAATATCTGACGCCGCACAAAATCTTGCGCCGCGACCTGGAGGCCGGCGTCAAACATGCCGGGCTTGCCGAACAGCTAGGCGATTTCTGCGCCCGCACGCTGTTTCGCGGCTCCGACCTGTCGATGAAGACCGCCGAGCGCAAGGCCGACGTGGCGCTGTTTTCCGACAATGTCGCGCTCTGCGACATCACCGAAACGCTGGTCTTCACCGACCCCTATTACGCCGCGAAGCTCAACCGCCACACCACGCCGCAACTCGATCGGCTGGTCGCCCAGCTTCGCGCCGACGTCGATCTGAAAGTCGCCGCCCAGCAGTTGAAGCTCAAGTTCTGCAATCACGCCGAGACGCTGATGCATGGCGACCTGCACACCGGCTCGATCATGGCGCACGAAGGCGAGGCGCGCGTCATCGACCCGGAATTCGCCGCCTATGGCCCGTTCGGCTTCGACGTCGGCATGCTGATCGCCAACTTCCTGATGGCCTATTTCGCCCAAAGCGGCTACGAGCGCCACGCCGGCGGCCGCGACGATTTCCGCGCCTGGACGCTCGATGTCGCTGAGGGCGTTTGGGATCGCTTCCGCACCGAGTTCACGCATCTGTGGCGCAGCGAGCGCACCGGCATCCTTTATCCCGCCGCGCTCTACGAGGACCAGGGCCATGCGCTCGCGGCCGAGCAGGCGTTGGCGGCGCTGTTGCAGGACATCTGGGTCGACGCGATGGGCTTCGCCGGCGTCGAGATGCACCGCCGCATCCTCGGCCTCGCGCATATCTCGGAGTTCGAGCACATCGAGAGCACCGACCTCAGGGCGGCGTGCGAGGCCAAGGCGCTGCGCCTCGGCCGCCATCTGGCCGTCAACCGCGCCCGGTTGCTGGGGTTTGCCGACGTGCGCGCGGCGGCGAAGAGGTTGGAGGGCGAGGGGATAAATTAGGTCTTGCCGAACGCACGCCGCCCCGCGCCGCGTAGACCCCATAAAGCGATGGCCGTCGCCGAAAGCATCAGCAGACCGACAACGCCAAATCCCGCGGTCACGATCGCCTCCCGCCATGCGGTCGCGCTTCGCCCGTCGCTGGTGATCGGCGACAGCGCCGCAGCGCCCCAGACCGCCGCCAAACTGGTCGTCGCCCAGTTGAGGTAAGCGCCGGCGAGGAACGCGAAATAAACGTAGTTGCGCATGGGGCGGTTCAACTCGACCTCGCCCCAGGCAGCGCCGGCGGCGATGAGGAACGTTCCGTTCATCACGCCTTCAAGATGAGCGGCGAGCCCCATGCGCGGATTCAGAAAATTCCGCTCGGCGAGCCCCGTGATTAAGCCCAACAGGAAAAGCGCCATCCCGTGACGCATCAAGCCGCGTTTGCTCGCCTCCAACCCTGCCTCCCGCGCTTAGCTCCGCAGCCGCGAAGTTTACGCAGAAAACTCACGGGAAGGCTAGGTCTTCTTCGGCTCGACGTGGCCGCCGAAGCCCTTGCGCATGGCGGAGATGATCTTTTCGGCGAAGGTGTGCTGCTGGCGCGAGCGAAAGCGGGTGTAGAGCGCCGCCGACAGCACTTCGGCCGGCACCGCCTCCTCGATCGCGGCTTGCAAGGTCCAGCGGCCTTCGCCAGAATCCTCGATATAGCCGGAATAAGAATCGAGCTTGCCCTCCTCAGCCAGCGCGATGGAGGTCAGGTCGAGCAGCCATGAGGAAATGACGCTGCCGCGCCGCCACACTTCAGCAACGTCGGCGAGTTCGATGTTGAAGCGATGCTCCTCGGCGACGCCTTCGGAGTCGGCGTTGCGCAGAATGTCGAAACCCTCGGCATAGGCCTGCATCACGCCGTATTCGATGCCGTTATGGACCATCTTGACGAAATGCCCGGCGCCGCAAGGCCCGGCGTGCATGTAGCCCTGCTCGACGCGGCTGTCGCGGCCGTCGCGGCCGGGGGTCTCGGGGATCGACCCCTTGCCGGGCGCCAGCGCGGCGAAGATCGGGTCGAGCCGCTTCACTTGCCCGGCGTCGCCGCCGATCATCATGCAATAGCCGCGCTCCAGCCCCCAGACGCCGCCGCTGGTGCCGACGTCCAGGTAGTGCAAACCTTTCGCGGCGAGCGCCTTGCCGCGGCGGATGTCGTCGCGCCAGAACGAATTGCCGCCGTCGATCACCGCATCGCCCTTGGCGAGCAGGCCGCTCAGCGTCTCGATCGTCGATTCGGTGATTTTGCCCGACGGCAGCATCACCCACACGGCGCGCGGCGCGGCGAGCTTGGCGACCAGGTCTTGCAGCGACGCGGCAACCGTCGCGCCCTCCTTGGCGAGTTCTTCGCCCGGCTTAGGGTCGCGGTCGTAGACGACGCAGGTATGCCCCGCCTTCATCAACCGGCGAACGATATTTGCGCCCATGCGCCCCAAACCGATCATGCCGAGTTGCATGGCGAAACCCTTCCCTTGTGCTTGAGCGTCAGTCCTTGGCGCGCTCGACGTAGGAGCCGTCCTCGGTCTGGATGACGATCCTGGTGCCGGTGGCGATGTGCGGCGGCACCATGACGCGCGCGCCGTTGGAAAGTTTGGCGGGCTTATAGGACGAGGACGCCGTCTGGCCCTTGGTCACCGGTTCGGTCTCGACGATCTCCAGCGTCACCCGGGCCGGCAGCTGAATCCCCACCGCCCTCTCGTTGAAGATCGACAAAATGACTTTCATGCCCTCCTGAAGCCAGGGCGCGGAATCGCCGACGACATCGGCCGGCACCTGAATCTGCTCGTAATTCTCGTTGTTCATGAAGTGGAAGCCGTCGTCGTCGGAATACAGATAGCCGTATTCGTTGTCCTCGACGAAGGCGCGCTCGACCTGCTCGGTAGTCTTGAAGCGGTCGGTCACCTTGACGCCATCGGCGAGGCGGCGCATGTCGATCTGCGTCGTCGGCGTGCCCTTGCCGGGAAAGAAGCTTTCGGCGGACAGCACGACGCAGAGGTGGCCGTCCTCGCGCTCGATGATATTGCCCTTGCGAATCGAGCTGGCGATGACTTTCACGTGACGAATCCCTTTGCGGCGCGCGCCCGAACGGCGGAAGGCGCCCATTCGCCGGCCTCAAATCAGATCGGAGCGAAATTGTCGATACCCTCCCCGTTCTGGACGCCCGACCGCCACGCCGACCGGCGGCCGCGATTGCTGGCCCGCGCCCGCGCCGTGGCGGCGGTGCGGGCGTGGTTCGCCAGCGACGGGTTCATCGAGGTCGAGCCGGCGGCGCTCCAGTTATCCCCAGGCAACGAGACGCATTTGCACGGGTTTTCCACCGAGTTGATCGCGCAGGATGGATCGCGCGCCGCCGCCTATCTCCATACCTCACCGGAATTTGCGATGAAGAAGCTGCTGGCGGCGGGGGAGACGCGCATCTTCGCGTTGGCGCGGGTGTTCCGCAACCGCGAGCGCAGCGCCTTGCACGCGCCGGAATTCACCATGCTGGAATGGTATCGCGTCGGCGAGGGCCAGGAGGCGTTGATGCGCGATTGCGCCGCCGTGCTGCGGCTGGCGGCGGAGGCGGCGGGGACGAAGCGCCTGAGCTTCCGTGGCCGCGAGGCGGACCCGTTCGCCGAGCCCGAGCGGCTGAGCGTGCGCGAGGCGTTCTTGCGTTACGCGGGGGTGGACATTTTTGACGCCGCGCCCTCCCCCTCCCCCTTGACGGGGGAGGGCTGGGGTGGGGGTGAAAACCACCGCGCTGGCCAGAGGGGGCGCCCCCCCTCCCTAACCCTCCCCCGCGAGGGGGGAGGGAATGGCGGCGGCGCCGACCGCGACCGTCTGGCCGCCGCCGTTGCCGCGCTCGGGCTGCGCGTCGCCGCCGACGATTCCTGGTCGGACTTGTTCAGCCGCCTGCTGTGCGACAAGGTCGAGCCGAATCTCGGTCTCGGCCGGCCGACCTTGCTCACCGATTATCCCGCCAGCGAGGCGGCGCTCGCCCGCCTCTGCCCGCACGATCCGCGCATCGCCGAGCGCTTCGAGCTTTATGCCTGCGGCGTCGAACTCGCCAACGCCTTTGGCGAACTCACCGACGCCGCCGAGCAGCGCCGCCGCTTCGAGGCGGATATGGCGCTAAAGCTGCAACTCTATGGGGAAAGCTACCCGATCGACGAAGATTTCCTTGAGTGCCTGCCCTACATGAAGGAAACCGCCGGCGCCGCACTTGGATTCGACCGCGTTGCGATGCTCGTCTGCGGCGCCGACACGATAGAGGACGTGCAATGGACGCCGGTCTTTCGACCGTAACCCCGGACCTCGCCCGCGCCCGCGAGGCTTTGCATCGCGTGTTCGGCTTCGCCGAGTTCCGCCCGGGCCAGGAGGAAATCCTCGACGCGGTGTTTTCCGGCCAGGACGTGATGGCGATCATGCCGACGGGCAGCGGCAAGTCGCTGCTGTTCCAACTGCCGGCGCTGCTCGGCGACGGCCTCACAATCGTCGTCTCGCCGCTCATCGCGCTGATGCGCGATCAGGTGGCGCAGATGCGCGCCTATGGCATTGCGGCGGCGGCGCTCAACTCGACCGCCGACGGCGCTGAACGCGCCGCGATCTACGAGGGGCTCGACGCCGGCCAGTTGCGCCTGCTCTATGTCGCGCCCGAGCGGCTGCTGCGCGACGACACGCTGGAATTGCTGCACCGACAAAAGATCGACCTGCTGGCCATCGACGAGGCGCATTGCGTCTCGCAATGGGGCCACGATTTTCGCCCCGAATATATCCGCTTGAAAGAGGCGGCGCAGGCGCTCGGGCGGCCGAAGACCATCGCCGTGACCGCCACCGCCGACGCGCCGACGCGGGCCGACATCGAGCAGCAGCTGTTCTTCCGCCCGGCGCAGGTGTTCGTGCGCTCCTTCGATCGGCCGAACCTTTTTCTGGCGATGCGGCCGAAGGCCGACGCGACGCGCCAACTCTGGGATGCGCTGCAAAACCACAAAGGCGAAAGCGGCATCATCTACTGCGCCTCGCGCCGGCGCACCGAGGAACTGGCCAACGAGTTCTCGCAGCGCGGCCGGCGCGCGCTGCCCTATCACGCCGGGCTGGAGCCGCGCATCCGCGCCGCCAACCAGGACGCCTTTCTGCAAGAAGACGGCATCGTCATCTGCGCCACCATCGCCTTCGGCATGGGCGTCGATAAGCCGGACGTGCGCTTCGTCCTGCACGCCGACATGCCGTCCTCCATCGAGAGCTATTACCAGGAGATCGGGCGCGCCGGCCGCGACGGCCTGCCTGCCGACACGCTGACGCTCTACGGCCTCGGCGACATCGAACTGCGCCGGCGCCAGATCGAGGACAACAACGCCCCGCCGGAGCGCAAGCGCATCGAGCAGGAGAAGCTCGAAGACCTCGTGGCTTTGTGCGAATGCGCGCGCTGCCGCCGCCAGGTGTTGCTCGGCTTCTTCGGCGAGGATTGCGCGCCTTGCGGCCATTGCGACGTCTGCAACGGCGCGGTGCGGCTGATCGACGGGCGCATCGAGGCGCAGAAGGCGCTGAGCGCGGTGTTGCGCACCGAAGGCCGCTTCTTCTTCGGCCATCTCGCCAATATCCTCTCGGGCAAGCCGACCGAGGCGGTGGCGCGCTACGGCCACGACCAGTTGAAGACTTTCGGCGTCGGCAAGGACCGCTCCCCCGACGGCTGGCGCGGCGTATTCCGACAACTGATCTCGGCGCGCCTCATCACCCGCGACCACGACGACCGCGATCGCCTCGTGCTCACCGAGGCCGGCCGCCGCGCGCTGAAGGGCGAGGCGACGTTCGAACTGCGCGAGGACGTGCTCGCCCCCAAGAGCAAGACCGCCCGCAAACTCGCCCCCACCCCGCGCGACGCTGACGCCGATCTGTTCGCGGCGCTGAAGGCGCTGCGCGCCGCGATGGCCAAGGCCGCTAACCAGCCGGCTTACGTCATCTTTCCCGACCGCACGCTGATCGAAATGGCCAAGGAGAAGCCGATGAACCTCGCCGAAATGGCCGAGATCCACGGCGTCGGCGAGCAGAAGTTGCAGAAATTCGGCCCCGCCTTTCTTGCCATCGTCAAGGACCATGCCTGAGCTTCCCGAAGTCGAAACCGTGCGCCGGGGCCTCGCGCCCACTTTCATCGGCGCCCTCATCGCCGGCGTCGAGGCGCGCCGGCCGAACCTGCGCTTTCCGCTGCCCGAGCGTTTCGTCGCCCGGCTGACCGGGCATCGCATCGTCGATCTGCGCCGGCGCGCCAAATATATGCTGGCCGATCTCGATTCCGGCGAGACGCTGATAATGCATCTGGGCATGTCCGGCTCGTTCCGCGTCGAGGGGGCGCCGATCGGCGAGTTCTTTCACCCGCGCGGCAAGCCGGGGCCGCACGATCATGTCGAGTTCCTGTTCGAGAGCGGCGCCCGCGTCGTCTACAACGACCCGCGCCGCTTCGGCTTCATGGACATCGCCGAGACGGCGAAGCTTGCAGCGCACCCGCTGTTTGCCGGCCTCGGCGTCGAGCCGTTAGGGCCGGATTTCGGCGCCGCGGCGCTGGCGGCGGCGCTTGAGGGCGTGCGCGCGCCGTTGAAGGCCGCCTTGCTCGATCAGCGCCGAATCGCCGGCCTCGGCAACATCTATGTCAGCGAGGCGATGTACGCGGCGCGGCTGTCGCCGATGCGCGCCGCGGGCTCGCTGAAGCCGGCAGAGACGCGCCGGCTCGCGCAGGCGATCCGCGAGGTGCTGGAGGCGGCGATTCTGGTCGGCGGCGCAACCCTGCGCGACCATCGCCAGACCGACGGCTCGCTGGGCTATTTCCAGCACTCCTTCGCCGTCTACAACCGCGAGGGCACAGTGTGCGGCCACGCGCGCTGCACCGGCCTCATCCAGCGCACGGTGCAATCCGGCCGCTCGACTTACTTTTGCGCGGTCTGTCAGAAGTGAGGTTGGCGCGCTATGCTGCGCCAGCTTTGCAAAGGAGGCCGTCATGACCACTCCGCGCGTCTACAGCGAAGACGAAATCACCGAGAAGCTGAAGGCCGAATTGCCGAAATGGCGCTTCGAGAATGGCTGGATTCGGCGCAAATACAAGACCCACAGTTGGAAGGGCACGCTGATGGCGGTCAACACCGTCGGCCATCTCGCCGAGGCCGCCTGGCACCATCCCGACCTCGCGCTGTCCTATGCCTGGCTCGAAGTGAAGCTGATGACCCACGACGCCAAGGGCATCACCGACAAGGATTTCGAGCTTGCCCGCAAGATCGAGGAGGTGATCGGCTGGCGCCCGGGCGAGGGCTCGGCGCTTGAGGGCACGCCGCAGGGCGATCAGCGGTTCGCTTACATCAAGTACGATTGAGCGGGCCGGGCTGGAGGCCGGTGCAATAAATTGTCAACTGTTGACAGTTAACCAATGAGAACCTATCTCTTGGTGTAATTGGTGTCCCATGTCCCTCCCCGGCCCGCTCAGCCTCGTTCCCTTCGTCAGCGTCGACGCCATGATGCGGCTTGTCGCCGAGACCGGCGTCGAGC
>DATNDU010000075.1:0-2190 GCA_035606915.1 Roseiarcus sp.
CGGGGAAATAGGTCATCATCGCGCCGTCGGGTTTCACGATGCGCCACCAGGGCGCGGTCGCGGCCGCGTCTTCGGCAATCGCCATCAGCGCGCGCTTGGTCATGAACGGGAAGGCGGTGTCGGCGCGGCGCCGCCGCGCCAGGCGCCGGCGCTGGCCCCCACCCGACAAAGCTTCGCTTTGTCTTGCCTCCCCCGCTTGCGGGGGAGGGTTAGGGAAGGGGCCGCCGCCGGTGCCGAAGCGGCGCTCCCGTCCCTTCGGAATGTCCACCAGGACATCGCGGCGGAGTTCGTCGGTCACGTCGCGTCGTACCAATGTCTTCCGTCTCTCCGCGGAAATGGCTAGCAATTCTAACATTGCCCCCGTCGCGTTGCAGCACGCGTAGGGCGGATTGGCGCAGCGTAATCCGCCATTTCGCAAGTCGCCATGAAGGCGGAATACGCTCCGCTATTCCGCCCTATGTCTCGCTGCGTCCCGCCGCTCTTGCGCCGTTGCCGTCGGCGCGCGAGAGTGCGCCGCGTCCGGATTGGCGCACTCACCCCAGGGGGATTTCCACCATGCGCTTCATGCTCAAGATCAAGATTCCGACCGTCGCCGGCGACCGCGCGGTCGCCGACCATCATTTCGGTCCGAAGATGCACGCCGTGCTGAAGGATATCGGCGCCGAGGCGGCGTATTTCACCACCGTCGACGGCCATCGCGGCGGCTATATCATCGTAAACATGAACGACGCCTCGCAGCTGCCGGGGATCGCCGAGCCGTTCTTCCTCTGGTTCAACGCCACGGTTGAGGCGTTTCCGGTGATGCTGCCCGAGGATCTGGAAAAAGCCGGCCCGAGCATCGCCGCCGCCGTCAAGAAATGGGGCACGAAGGAATAGCCCGCGAGCCGAGGCGCGACACCCGCGTCGCGGTAAATTTCAGCCGCTTGGGTCGAGTATCGGCGTGTGGCGCCTCAGCAAGCCGCCGAACAGCGCGTCGGCCTTCGCCTTTTGGTGCGGCGTGAGCACGGCGAGCAACGCCTCCGCCGGCGGGATAATGCGCTCGAGGCGTTCGAGCTGCGCCTGGGTTTCCCGCCGATCGGCATAGAGCAGGTCGATGACGTTGGTGGGATGGATTTTGGCGCGGTCCGCGCGGCTCAATTGAATCCGCCGCGCGTTTTCCCGCATCGCGGCGGCGAGCGCGTTCCATTGCGGCATCTGCGCGGGGGCGATGTGAAGCTTCTTCTGAAGCCGGGCGATCTGCGCATCGGCACTGGCGATCGGCGCGTGTCGATCCGCCGCGCGTGCCGACACGGGCGGGACCAGCGCGATAGCGCCGGCCAACGACAGCGCGACAACCAAGGGAACAAAGCGACAGAGGGCTCTCAATGTCATGGCGATGCTCGCTTGAGGTCGGGATGGGAGATTGAGGATATCTCGCAACGATACGCGAAAACACCCCCTCACCCAACTCCGGCTAAGCTCGGCTTCGCCTCGCTAAGCCTTCTTAACCTTTGGGGTCGTCCTAACATGCCACCTGGCATGTTCGGGTCGAGCGTCCGGGTGGACGCTCGACAGACCCCAAGCCCCCCTCTAGGGGGAGAGGGAAGGGTGAAAGGGGTCACATCACCAGCACCACCGAGCCTGTCGTCCGGCGCGCTTCGAGGTCGCGGTGCGCCTGGGCCGCGTCCTTGAGCGCGTAGCTGTTGGCGGGGTCGAGGCGGATGATGCCGCGCTTCACCAGGTCGAACAATTCCGCCGAGGCGCGCATGAAATTGTCGCGGTCGGCGACGTAATGCGTCAGCCCCGCGCGCGCCACCGAGAGACAGCCCTTCGCGCTCAGCATGCGAATGTCGAGCGCCGGCGGCGGGCCGGAGGCGTTGCCGAAATTCACCAGCTTGCCGTAAGGCCGCAGGCAATCGAGCGACGGCAGAAACGTGTCCTTGCCGACCGCGTCGAACACCGCGGCGACGCCCTCCGGCACGAGCTTGCGCGCGGCCGCGACGAAATCCGTCTCGCGATAGAGGATGGTGTGGTCAGCGCCGTTGTCGCGCGCGGCCTTGGCCTTCGCTTCGCTGCCGACCGTGCCGATCACCGTCGCGCCGAGATGCTTCGACCATTGCGTCAGGATCGTGCCCATGCCGCCCGCCGCCGCGTGGATCAGCACCACGTCGCCCGGCGTAATCGTGTAAAGGCGATGCAGGATCGTCGAGG
>DATNDU010000078.1:0-24342 GCA_035606915.1 Roseiarcus sp.
AGCCGAGATGAAATTTGCCTTCTTCAAGGACCCGGCCGATGTGCCGGTAGAAATCGGCCGACCAGCTGTCCGTGCGCGACTCCGGGTGCCGCCACGAGCTCGGATGGTTGGTGCAATTCTGCGCCTGCAGAAAGCCGATCAAGATCATCTGGCGCATTGTTGGCGCGGTCCGTACCTAAACTGCGGCGAGACCCATTATGGCGTGGGTGTCGGACCAAAGCCATGAGCTGCCATGACGGGCTTACGCTGGCTCGGCTTCAATATTTCTAATCGCTGCCCGACCAGGGGCGGCGTGACGTATGCCGCACGTGAACGACCTCTATCGCGTTGTCCGATGCGGCAACGCGGTAGAAGACTTTGAAACGATAGCGCTGCACGATCTTCGCTCTGACGCCGGGTACATTCGTTGATTGCGATGCGGCCGGGTGTCGGCGCACAAATTCTACCGCCGCGTAGATAGCCGTTAGCACGTTGATCGCGCCTCGCGGACTACGCTCGCTCAAGTATTGATTTATGCCTTGGAGATCTCTGGTCGCACGCGGGCTGTAGCGGACGATCATAAAACGCCGCAGCGCTGCCAGAATGCTCGCATTGCTTCTTCGCTGGTCCACTCGCCGCGATCGAGCTCAGCCAATCCTTCACGGATCGCCACTCCCTCGTCCGACGTCACCTCGTAATGCCCGGTTCGGCGCGCTTCGATGACGCGCGCCATTTCGGCGAGTTCATCAATGTCTTCTTGCGGCCAGGAGCTGACCCGATCGAGAATTTCGCTTGCGGTGTCGCTCATCGCGCATTGGCCTCGTTCGGCCGACCTCGCCTCGCCCGCGCTCACGCTTGCGGCTGCGGCTCCAGCGGGCCGGGCTCGGGGCGTGGGCGATTGCGGCCGCCGCCGGCGGTGGGCACGGTCGAGGGCCGCGGCGTGGTCGGCTCGATCACCGACTCGCGCACTGGGCGCTTGCCCATCAACAGATCCTTGATCTCGTCGCCGGTCAGCGTCTCGAACTCGAGCAAGCCCTTCGCCAACGTTTCGAGATCGGCGCGCTTCTCGGTGAGGATCTGCTGCGCCTCCTCGTAGCCGGTTTCGACCAGCCGCCTGATCTCGGCGTCGATCTTCTGCACGGTGGCTTCGGAAATATTCTGCTGGCGCGCCACCGAATAGCCGAGGAACACTTCCTCCTGGTTCTCGCCGTAGGCGACGGTGCCAAGCGAATCGGACAGGCCCCAGCGCGTCACCATCATGCGGGCGAGCTTGGTGGCCTGCTCGATGTCGGAGGCGGCCCCGGAGGTCACCTTCTCCCTGCCGAACACCAATTCCTCGGCGACGCGGCCGCCCATCATGATGGCAAGGCGCGAGGTCATCTGCTCGAGGCTCATCGACAGCTTGTCGCGCTCCGGCAGCTGCATGACCATGCCGAGCGCGCGGCCGCGCGGAATGATGGTGGCCTTGTGCACCGGATCGGTGGCCTTGACGTTGAGCGCGACGATGGCGTGGCCGCCCTCGTGATAGGCGGTGAGGAGCTTCTCCTCCTCGGTCATGACGAGCGACTTGCGCTCGGCGCCCATCATCACCTTGTCCTTGGCATCCTCGAACTCGACCTGGGTGACCATGCGCTTGTTGCGCCGCGCCGCCATCAGGGCCGCTTCGTTGACGAGGTTCATCAGATCGGCGCCCGAGAAGCCGGGCGTGCCGCGGGCGATGGTCTTGAGATTGACGTCGGGCGCCATCGGCACCTTGCGCACGTGAACTTTGAGGATCTGCTCGCGGCCGACCACGTCCGGATTGGGCACGATCACCTGGCGGTCGAAACGGCCGGGGCGCAACAGCGCCGGATCGAGCACGTCGGGCCGGTTGGTGGCGGCGATCAGGATGATGCCTTCGTTGGCCTCGAAGCCGTCCATCTCGACCAGCAGCTGGTTCAGTGTCTGCTCGCGTTCGTCATTGCCGCCGCCAAGCCCGGCGCCGCGATGGCGGCCGACCGCGTCGATTTCGTCGATGAAGATGATGCAGGGCGCGTTCTTCTTGGCCTGCTCGAACATGTCGCGCACGCGGCTGGCGCCGACGCCGACGAACATCTCGACGAAGTCGGAGCCCGAGATGGTGAAGAACGGCACATTGGCCTCGCCCGCCACGGCGCGCGCGGTCAGGGTCTTGCCGGTTCCCGGCGGGCCGACGAGCAACACGCCGCGCGGGATCTTGCCGCCGAGTTTCTGGAATTTCTGTGGATCGCGCAGGAACTCGACGATCTCCTGGAGATCTTCCTTGGCTTCGTCGACGCCGGCGACGTCATCGAAGGTGACGCGCCCCTGCGATTCGGTCAGCAGCTTGGCCTTCGATTTGCCGAATCCCATCGCTTTGCCGGCGCCGCCCTGCATCTGCCGCGACATGTAGATCCAGACGCCCAAGAACAGCACCAACGGCAGGCCGTTGATGAGCAGGGTTAGCAGCCAGGAATTGCCATCCGACGGCGCCCGCGCCGAGATCGCCACGCCCTTGTTGAACAGCTTGTCGACGAGGCCGGGGTCGCTCGGCGCATAAGTCTGGAAGGCGTGACCGTCCTTGTAATGGCCGGAAATCTCCGGACCTGAAATGGTCACGTCGCGCACGCGCCCGCCATCGACCTCGGTCAGCAACTGGCTGAACATGATCTCGCTGTTGGACGTCTTCTGCGCCGGGCTCTGGAACAACGTCACCAGCGCCAAGACGAGCAGAAAAATGATCACCCAGAGGGCAAAGTTCCGTAAGTTGGCGTTCATCGCGATCCCATCGACCTCGATCACTCCGGCGCGGAGCCTCACGCGGTCCCTGTGCCGCCCATTTAAGCTTAAGTGGGCCGATTGCCAAGGGAAGCGCGGCGGTAAGAGAAGAGGCCGGGAAACTGAATTTCCGGTGAATTCCGCCGGTCGGGCGAATTTCCCGTCGCCCCGGGCTCACAAAGCAAAGTTAAGCACTTTCGCGCTCCTATGTTTCCGCGCCTGGCTTTTGTCGCGATAGAACGTCGAAATGTTAGAACAGTATCCGAACAGATTGAATCAGCGGACCCCGTCATTGCGAGCGCAGCGACGCAATCCATGTCGCGGAGATTGCAGGTTAATCGGAGGGCGCGACCCGGTGGGGGCGTGGATTGCTTCGCTTCGCTCGCAATGACGGTGGCTTGATCGGCAACCGCTCTTCATTCGATCGCGGGGCTGGTGTTGATTTGCTGGTTGCGCGGGCGCTGGAGCGACTGAGGCCGGCTAGCCCGCTCCGGCCTCGCCACCGCTCCCCGAATAGCCGCTCACCCGGCGCGCAAAACCTCCGCCGGCTTGCGCCCGAGCGCCCGCCAGGCGCCGACTTCGCCTAAGCCCACCGTCAGCGCCAGCCCGCCCAGCGCCGTGGCCAGCGTTTCGCCCCACGGGAAGCTGAAATCGAAGCCCATCAGGAAGACGACGACGACATAGGCGATACATGTCCCCGCGGCGACGCCGAAAGTCGCCGTCGCCGCGCCCAGCGTGGCGAATTCGATCAGCGAGGCGCCGATCAGGCGCTTGCGCGTCGCGCCGAGAATCTTGAGGGTGACGGCGTCGATGAGCCGCGCTCGCTGGTTGGCCGCCAGCGCGCCGGCGAGCACCAGCACGGCGGTCGCCAGCGCCACTCCGGCGGCGGCGCGGATCGCCACGCCCAGGCGCGCCGCCAGCGCCGCCACCGTCTCCAGCGCCTGCCGCACCCGCACCGTCACCACGTTGGGAAACTGGCGCGCCGCGTCGCGCACCAGCGCCGCCTCGGCGGCGGGCGGCGAGCCCTTGGCGAGTTCGGCCGTCATCAGCAGCGAATACGGCGCGCCGCGAAAGGCGTCGGGCGAGAACACCAGGACGAAATTGATGGCGAAGCTGCGCCAGTCGATTTTACGGAAATTGGCGACTTTCGCCGTCACGTCGCGCCCCAACACATTGATGGTGAGATCGTCGCCGAGCTTGAGGCCGAGGCCCCTGGCGATGTCGCCGTCGACGGAGACCAGCGGCGGGCCGGAATAGTCCGCCGGCCACCACGCGCCGGCCTCGATCTTGGCGCCCCTCGGCGGCGTCGCGGCGAAGGTTATGCCGCGGTCGCCGTCGAGCACCCAGCGCGCGTTATCGCGGGCGTGCACCTTCCGGGCGGCGACGCCGGCGACGCGGGCGATGCGCCCGCGCATCATCGGCGCCTCGATCAGGCGCGCGCCGGGGGCGTGCTGGGCGAGAAACGCCTTGAACGGCGCCCCCTGGTCGCTGCGGATGTCGAAGAAGTAGAAATCCGGCGTGCCGACGACGCCGGGGGTGAGCAGCGCGCGCAGGTTGGCGTCGACCAGCGTCAGCGCCACGATGACGGCGAGCCCGAGGCCGAGCGACAGCACCACCGCCGGCGTCGGCGCCCCCGGCCGGCACAGGTTCGATAACGCCAGCCGCCATTCGATCGGCCCACGGCGCGGCAGCCGTCGCGCCAGCGCCATCGCCGCGATGGCGACGCCGCGCAGCGCCAGCAGCGCCAGCGCGGTGGCGATCACCACCGTCACCGCCACCTTGCGCTGCGGACTGGCGACGATCACAGCCAGCGCCAGCGCCGCCGCCGCCGCGATCGCCGCCAGCCCATAACGCCGCCGCGTGCGCGTCTCGCTGGCCACGAGATCGCGAAACAACGCTGTCGCCGGCAAATCGTGGGCGCGCCCGAGCGGGTGAATCGAAAAGGCCAGCGCCGTGAGCAAGCCGTAGAGCGCGCCGAGCGCCAATTCGCCGGGATAAAAGCCGGGCTGGATCGGGTAGGGCAGCGCCGCCCCGGCGACGCCGGCCACGAGATAAGGCACGGCCGCGCCGAGCGCGAGCCCGATGGCGACGCCGAGCGCGGCGACGATGAGGAACTCGATCAGCGCCGCGGCGACGATCTCCGCACCGGTGGCGCCGAGCGCCTTCAGGATCGCCAGCGCCGGCCGTCTGGCCTCCAGGAAGCCGCCCGCCGCATTGCCGACGCCGACGCCGCCGACGACCAGCGAAATGAGCCCGACCAGCGTCAGAAACTCGCCGAAGCGGTCGATGTTGCGCGAGAAATCCGGCGACACGTTGGTGCGGTTGCGCACCTCCCAGCCGGCCTCGGGGAACGTCTTCTTGGCGGCGGCGGTCATCGCCAGCACTTGGCGAAGCGCCGGCGGCGGGCCGCCGGGGTTCATCGTCAGCCGTGTCGTGTAGCGCACCAGCGCGCCAGGCTGGACGAGCCCGCTGGCCGCCAGCGCCTGACGCGAGATCAGCACGCGGGCGCCGAAACCGATGCCGGCGCCGAGCCGGTCCGGCTCGGAGACGATGCGGCCGCGAATCACCAGCGTCACGCCGCCGATGCGGAAGCTGTCGCCGATCTCCAGCGCCAGCCGGTCGAGCAGGATGTCGTCGACCTCGGCGCCGCAGGTCTGGCCGACGCAGGCGAATGCGGCGGCGGGCGTCGCCGGCGGCGCAAATTCGGCTTGGCCGAGCGGCGGCCACTCCGGTCCGACGGCTTTGACGTCGGCGAGCGTCGCGTCGTCCTTGCCATTGCGCGCCATCGCCCGCAGGCCGGCGATGTCGTCGAGATGGCCGCGCGCCGCGAGCCAGGCGCGCTCCTGCGGGCTCAACTGCTGGTGGATGACGGAGAACGAGGCGTCGCCGCCGACCAGCGTGCGCCCCTCGCGCGCCAGCCCGTCCTGCAACGAGCGCCCCAGCGAATTGACGCCGACGATCGTCGTTACGCCGATGGCGATGCAGGCCAAAAATATCCGCAAACCATTGAGGCCGCCTCTGAGATCGCGCAGCGCCAGCCGCGTCAGCGCCGCGAACCTCACGCCGGACGCTCGATCAGGCCGGCGCGGATGCGCAAGGTGCGGTCGCAGAGCGCCGCCAGCGCGGCATCATGCGTCACCAGCGCCAGCGTCGCGCCGCGCTCGCGCGGCAGCGCGAACAGCAGTTCGATGACGCCGCGCCCCGTCGCCTCGTCGAGATTGCCGGTCGGCTCGTCGGCGATGACCAGTTGCGGCCTCGGCGCCATGGCGCGCGCCAGCGCCACCCGCTGCTGCTCGCCGCCCGAAAGCTGCGCTGGATAATGCGACAGCCGCTCGCTGAGTCCGACAGCGGCGAGTTCGTCGCGTGCGCGCGCCCTCGCGTCGCGCGCCCCCGCCAGCTCCAGCGGAATGGCGACATTCTCCAGCGCCGTCATTGTTGCGATGAGGTGGAACGATTGGAACACGATGCCGATGTTGGCCCCGCGAAAGCGGGCAAGTTCGTCCTCGCCCATGTTGTGGACGGCCTCGCCGTCGATGAAGATTTCGCCGCTGTTGGGCCGCTCCAGCCCCGCCATCGCCATCAACAGCGTCGACTTGCCGGAGCCCGAGGGGCCGATGAGCCCGACCGTCTCGCCGCGCGCGATGGACAGGCTGACGCCGCGCAAGATATGCACACGCGCCGCGCCCGCCCCGAGGCTAAGTTCGACATCGCGCATTTCGACGGCGGGAACGGCTTTGAACGAATCGGCCGCGGCGCGGCGGACGAGGTCGAGTTGGTCGCGCGAATCGCTGGGAGAAGTCATGAAGCTCTCGAAGGCCCGAGCGACATATGGGATGTTGGCGGCGCTCGTCCAGGTTCTTGCTCTTTTCGTGGGCTTAAGCGCGGCGCATGGCCGCACGCTGAAGGTTGTGGCGTTCGGCGACAGTCTCACCGCCGGCTATGGCGTCAAGCCCGGCCTGCGCTTCCCCGAGGTGCTGGAGAAGGCGCTGAAGGCCAAGGGCTATGACGTGAGCGTGATTAACGCCGGCGTCTCCGGCGAGACCGCCGAGGACGGTCTGGCGCGCTTCGATTGGAGCGTGCCGGCCGGCACGGATGCGCTGATCGTCGAACTCGGCGCCAACGACATGCTGCGCGGGCTTCCCGTCGCCGGCGCCAAGCGGGCGCTCGCCGCCATCCTCGCCAAGGCGAAACAGGCCCATATTCCGATGCTGCTGGCGGGCATGAGGGCGGCGCCCAACCTGGGGCCGGAATATCGCGCCGCGTTCGACCGCATCTATCCCGATCTCGCCGCCGAATACGGCGTCGCGCTCTATCCGTTCTTTCTCGACGGCGTCGCGGCCAACCCGAAGCTCAACCAGCCCGACGGCCTGCATCCCACCCCCGAGGGCGTCAAGATCATCGTCGCGCACATCCTGCCGGCGGTGGAAGCGCTGCTCGACAGGGCGAGGATGTAGCGAAGGCGGCAGCGCTCCGAATAGCCAAGGGCGGCGGTTGCCCGCCTGGGCCATCAGCCTATAACCTTTGGGCGCGCTGTCGAAAAAGCGGTAATTCGATGGTCCGGAGCGGGCTTCATGCACGATACAGCGAGAAAACTCGGCGAATTATTCCTCAAGCATTACGTCGATCCCCGCACCCGCGTCATCGTCGAGGTGGGAGCGCTCGATGTGAACGGAAGTTTGCGAAAATTTTCGCCAGAGGGCGCGATTTACCTTGGCGTTGATCTCGCGCACGGAAAGTCCGTCGACATCGTCACTAAAATAGAAGAACCCCTGCCGTTCAGAAACGATTTTGCCGACATCGTGCTTTCGTCTTCGCAGATGGAGCACGACTCGTTTTTCTGGGAGTCTTTCTGCGAATACGCTCGCATCGTGAAGCCCGGCGGCCATATATATATCAATACGCCGAGCAACGGGGCCTACCATCGTTATCCCGACGACAACTGGCGCTTTTATCCGGACTGCGGCCGCGCTTTGGAGCGCTGGGCGCGCAGAAACGGCCGCCCGGTGACGCTCGTGGAATCGTTCGTGGCCGACCGGGAAAGAGACGCCTGGAACGACTTCGTCGCGGTTTTCGCCAAGGAGCCGTTCGAACCTCGCGGCGTCTTCCTTTCTGACCAGGTAAAATGCCGCAATATCTGGCGCGCCGGCGCCGAGACGCCCCTCGCGGTCAAGGCGGTGTCCGAGGATCAGGAGAAGATTCGCGAGCTGGACGCCTTGGTCAAAACGCTGCGCGTGGAAGCGCCCAAAGGCTCTGTGGGCGCATTGCCGGCCGACCAGAACGGCGCGAGTGCGGCAGAGTCCGGCGAACCAGCTAAAGCTTGAAGATTACGCGACAGCGCTTCCTCAGCGCGGTCGGCTCCGGCTGGTGGTCTGACGCTCGGCGCCCGGTCGCGGATGGGCGGTAAGGAGCTTTTGTGCGAGGCGTGGCCCTCGTGCTGACGCAGCCGCGAAGCGGCCCTCGAAGCACGCCCCAGCTCACGCCGTCGCGCGCGCCAACCTGCGGCGCGGCCTTGCGGAAACGCCGGTGTAAACCGAGCGTGCTTCGAGGCTTCGCTTCGCTACGCACCTCAGCACGAGGGTGTTGGCGGCATTGGCGACTCGTGGGGCCTCACCTCAAATACGTCGCCCGCACCCACCATTGCGGCCGCCGCCGCTTGAGCCAGCGCGCGGCCTGCGCCGCCGCGTGCCGGTCGGCATAGAGCGCAAAGCAGGTCGCGCCGGAGCCGGACATGCGCACCAGCCGCGCACCGCCCGCCTCGCCAAGCAGCGCCAGCGTCTCGGCGATCGCCGGTGTCAGCCGCGCGGCGCTCGCCTGCATGTCGTTGCGGCCTTTACTCAGCGCCGCCGCCGCGTCGCCCTCCAGCGGCTCGGCGAAGGCCGTTAGCCGCGAGGACTGGCCCTTCGCCAGCCCCAACGCCGCAAACACCGCCGGCGTCGGCGAGGCGACGTGCGGATTGGCCAGCACCGCCGGCAGCGGTTTCAGCCGCAAAGGCGGCGACAGAAGCTCGCCGATGCCGGCCATGCGCCGGGCGCGCGGGTCGAGGCAGACCGGCACGTCCGCCCCGGTCGCCCGCGCCGCCTCGGCAAGGCGGGGATCGTCGAGCGCGAGGCCGTTGTGCGTCGCCAGCGCCCGCAACGCCGCCGCCGCATCCGATGAGCCGCCGCCGAGCCCGGCGGCGACCGGAAGCTGCTTACTCAGCACGAAGTGGCCAAGCCGCAGCCCCGCCACCCGTTCCGCCAGCGCGCGCACGGCTTTCAGCACGAGATTGCAGCCCTGCGGCCCGGCCGCCGCCGCCGTCGGCCCCACGACTTCGAGCCCGAGCGGCGCGCCGGCGATGAAGGCGAGCCGGTCGCCGACGCCGGCGAAGGCGACGAGGCTGTCGAGTTCGTGATAACCGTCGTCGCGCCGGCCGAGGATGTGCAGCGTCAGATTGACCTTCGCCGGGGCCCGGAAAACCGGCAACGCTTCAGCCGCCGCTCTTCGTCGGCGCCACGTTCGGGACCGCCTTGGCGGCGGGACCAGGGGCAGGCGGCGAGGCAGGCGCGGGCAGCCCGTCCTTGATCTTCAGCAGGATCTTCTTCAGTTCATCGGGCTCCGGCCCGAAGTCGCGCGCGTGGTTCCACTGGAAATGCGCCTCGATCTTGCGCCCGACCCGCCAATAGGCGTCGCCGAGATGGTCGTTGACCACCGAATCGACCGGCTTCAAATCGACGGCGCGTTCGAGGTCGCGCGTCGCCTCCTCATAGTGGCCGAGCTTGTAATTGGCCCAGCCGAGGCTGTCGACGATATAGCCGTCGGTCGGCTTGAGATCGACGGCGCGGTGCAACATGCGCAGCGCCTCTTCCAGGTTGACGCCCTGATCGACCCAGGAATAACCGAGATAGTTCAACACCAGCGGCTGATCGGGATAGAGCTTCAACGCCTCCTTGAAATCGGCCTCGGCCTTTGGCCACTGATGCGTGCGCTCATAGGCGATGCCGCGGAAGTAATAGAGCACCCAGTGCGCCTTGTCGGGCGCCGGCAGCAGCGAGATCGCCTTGTCGTAGGATTGCGCGGCGGCGGCGAAATCCTTGGCCGAGCGTTGCAGCGTGCCGTAGGCGCTCCAGGCTTCCGGGTCGTTGGGATTGGCGGCGACCACCTGCTTCATCAGGTCGAGGCCCTTGCCGTTCTGGTCGAGCCCGTCATACTCGATCGCCGCCTGAATCTCGGCGCTTTCGGCAAGCGGCGAGGTTTTGGGCACGTCGAGATAGGCTTCGATCGCCTCGCCGCCGCGCTTCATGTCGGAGAGCAGGTTGGCGACGCTGACGATGGCGAATTCGTGGTCGGGCCGCAGCGCCAGCGCCAGGCGCAGGTAGATGAGCGAGGCGAGTTCGTCGCCCTGGCGCGTGCCGGCGCTGCCCAGGCCATAAAGCGCCTCGGCCGCGCCGTCGCGCGGCGTGCGCGCGATCGGCGTCATCGGCTTGCCGGCGTTGAGCGCCGCCAGCGCCGCCTTGACTACCGGATGTTCCGGCGTGCGCGCCGAGAATGCGGCGTAGACCTTTTTCGCCCCGGCGACGTCGTTATGGCGCGCCAGGAAGCGGGCATAGGCGTCGACCAGCCGCAGCGTCTGCGGGTCCTTGGCGTAGGCCAGTTTGAAGCGGCGCAAAGCCTCGGAGGGATCGCCGAGCGCATCGGCGATCAGCGCGGCGTGATAGTCGCGGAAAATCCGCACGTTGGGATCGCTGATCCGATCGACCGATTGCAGCGCATGGCGCAGGTCGCCGGCGCCGGCGTAGGCCCAGCCGGTGAGCAGCATCGAGGTCACGTCGCGCGCCCTGCCGGCGTCGCCAGCCGCCAATTGCGCGCGCGCCGCGGCGTATTGGCCATTGCAAAGCGCGCGCACGGCGAGCGCCAACCTTGCCAGCGAATTGGTGGGATCGCGCGCCGCCAGCCGGTCGGCGAGGCCATAAGCGTCTTTGGTGTCGCCGCTGACCAGCGTTGCGGCGAAGGCGCGCTCGATCAGATCGAGGTTGCGGGGGTCGTCGCGCAGGGCTTCGCGGAAATACGCCGAGGCCGCGCCGGCGTCGCGATCGGCGCTGGCGACGATGGCGGCGAGATAGTTGCCGGACTCGCTGTCGGCGCTGGGATAGCGAGAGGCGTCGGGCAGCGCGGCCAACGCCGGCGTGGCGAGGAGGCAGCAGAGCAGCGCGACACGGGCTTGGGACAGGGGCAAGGCGGGCCTCACAAAGGGACTAGCGGGCTATCTACCCCGGATCGCACGAAATGGGAATCTGCCATTGCGTTACGCCGTTTTACGCCGGGATCGTCAGCCCGCGCTGCACCGCCGGCCGCGCCAGGCCGAGATCGAGCCAGCGCTGCACGCGGGCGAATCGATGCCATTCGACGAGGTCGCCGGCCTCGTAATAGCCGATGAGATTACGCACCCAGCCAAGGGTTGCGACATCGGCGATCGAGTAATCGCCCATGATCCAGTCGCGGTCGCCAAGGCGGCGCTCCAGCACGCCGAGCAGCCGCTTCGATTCCTCGACATAGCGTTGCAGCGGGCGCTTGTCCTCGAACTCGCGCCCGGCGAATTTGTGGAAGAAGCCGACCTGGCCGAACATCGGCCCGATCGCAGCCATCTGGAAGAACACCCATTGCAGCGTCTCGTAGCGCGCCGCGCCGCTTGGCAGCAGCTTGCCGGTCTTCTCGGCGAGATAGACGAGGATCGCGCCCGATTCGAACAAGGCGAGCGGCTTGCCGCCGGGGCCATCGGGATCGAGGATCGCCGGAATCTTGCCATAGGGGTTGAGCGCCAGGAACTCCGGCGCGCGCGTGCCTTCGGGGCCGAACGGGATGCGGTGCGGCTCGTAGGGCAAGCCGATCTCCTCCAGCATGATCGAAACCTTGACGCCGTTCGGCGTCGGCACGCTGTAGAGTTGCAGGCGCTCGGCATCGGCGGCCGGCCAGCGGTGGGCAACCGGGAACGCACTGAGATCGGCCATCAAATCCTCCGCAATTTTCTCGCCACGATGATATGGTGTATTCTGATGTCATGAAAAGCTTCGCCGCGGCTCTTTTTACGCTCGCCCCTCTGGCGATTATCAGCCCGCCGGCGCTCGCCGACAGCGCGCTGACCATCCCGCCGCTGACCGTCGATCCGCACCCGGCGCCGTCGCTTTGGGATGGCCTCTATGTCGGAACGGGCGTCACCTTCGCGGCGATCAAGGGCCAGAAAGGCGGCTTCGGCGGCGACGTGTATGTCGGCTACGACCACGAATTCGATAACAACCTGGTGCTCGGGCTGAAGTTCGACACCGGTTTCACGCCGTTCGCCACCACGACGGCGCGCTTGCGCGGCTTCGATTACGCGATGGGCAGCGTCAAGGTCGGCTATGATCTCGGCCGCCTGACGCCCTACGTTTACGGCGGCGGCGGTCTGGCGCGCGCCACCGCGTTTTCTTCCGAATTGCCTGACGCCAACGCAACGATCAACGGCCTGTTCGGACAGGGGCCCGGCTTCGGAGTCACCGCCTTCGGCGCCGGCGTCGACTACCACGTCACCAACAATGTGACGGTCGGCGTCTCCGCCGGAATCGTGAACGGGCCGGCGCGCGCCGGGTTTTAAACAGAAAGCCCGCGCACTCGGCGCGGGCTCGACAGGGTTTCGGAAACACGGGGCTCAGTGGCGGACGTGGCCGCCGCCACCGCCGTGGAAGCCGCCCCCGCCATGGAAGGCGCCGCCACCGTGGAAGCCGCCTCCGCCATGAAAGGCGCCGCCGCCACCACGGAAGCCGCCGCTGCTGCGGAAGCCGCCGCCGACATTCGCGCCAACTTGCGCCTGCCGCATCGGCGCCGCGCCTACGCCTGCTTGTAGTCTGTTATGGGCCCACCCGGCGTTGGCGTTCACGCCTCGGTTGTGGTTCCACCCGGCGCCGGGGTTCGCGCCTCGGTTGCGATTCCAGCCGGGGTTGGCGTTGGCGGCTTGGTTATGGTTCCAGCCGCCGTTGTGGTTCCAACCGGGGTTGGCGTTCGCGCCTCTGTTATGGTCCCAGTCGCGGTGGTGGTTCCAACCGCCGCGGTGATGATTCCAGCCGCCGTTGCCCCAGCCATAACCGAGGCCCAACACCAGCGGGGCGCCGTAATAGGCGCCGCCGTAATACGGCTCGGAATAATCATAGGCATAGGCGGGCTCGCCGGAATCGTACTCGGGAGCCTCGTAGGCGTAGGACGGGCCGCCAGCCTCGACCGCGCCGCTGAGGTAGGCCTGGCTGGCCCAGCCGATACGGCCGCGATAGTCGACTTGGCACCAGGCGCCGTTGCAATCCGTGGCGTCGACGGAACCGCCCTGCGGGATCACCGCGACCACCGGATATTGAGTGCCGGGGCCGCTGCGCACGTTGAGATCGTTGGAGGCGACGGCGGTCGCCGCGGCGGCGGTCCCGGCGCCGATCATTAGCGCTGCGGCGCTGGCGAGAAGACTGGGCACGACATGCATGATGGCTTCCTTTGCGATGGTTTCGGGCGACCGCCGAGAGCTTGGCACCTAGCTCGCCCCTGGTTTGGGGTGAGAACGCGGCGCGCGGCCTAATCGTTCCCAAAAAAGTCAGCCTCTACTCGCCACACTGTGGCAATCTCAAATATGGCAGGGATCTATTCGAATACACGGCTGGAATATTACAAGGAGATTACATTGAGATTACAATGAAGACAGGCGCCGCCTCTCTAGTTCGCGGATTTGCGTTTGGCGCAGTACCCCCACAGGAGATTTGGCGCGCATTGGAGTGACCCTCCGCTCGAAGATGCCGCCTCTGGCGCGAATCCTGCACACCCCGACGGACAGACTTTGCCACCCAAGCCGCTGAAAAAGCAGCCCGCCGTCCTGTCCCGGCCTATTCCGCCGCTTGGCGCAGTTCCGCCGCCTCGGCCTTCGCCCACACCCGAATGTCGTGGAACGCCGCGCCGCCGAACGGGGCGACGCTCTCATCCGAGGTCAGCGTGTTGATGCCGCGCCCATCGAGGAAATCGCGGTTCTCCCATATGCCCTCGCTGACGATAACGCCCGCCCGCACGGCCTGCGACAGCTTGGCGTGCAGCCGCACCGAGCCGCGCCCGTTGCCGAGCCGCAGAATGTCGCCATCCTCGACGCCCAGACGCGCCGCGTCGTCGGGGTGCAGCAGCGCCGTCGGGCGCGCCTCGCGAGCCCGCGAGGTCGCCGTGCCGTTGAAGCTGGTATTGAGGAAGTTGCGCGCCGGCGAGGTCGCCAGCTTGAACGGGAACTCCGGCCCCGCTGCCTCGTTGACCGCCCAATGGTCGGGCAGCGTCGGGATGCCAGCCCAATTGCCCTTGGGGCCGTTGTTGGAATACGGCGTCGCCGGCCAATCGGCGCGGAAATGGAACTTGCCGTCCTTGTGGGCGAAGCCGTCGAGATAATGCGCCTCGCGAAACGGCGGCCGGCAGTCGAGCCAGCGAGCCGCCTCCAGCTCCGCCAGCGTACCGCGCCCGGAGATGCGCAGCGTCTCGTCGATGATCTCACGCGACGTCATCGTGAAGCCGCGATGCTCGGCCCCGAGGCGGTGGGCGAGTTCGCACACCAGCTCATGATTGGAGCGGCAGCCCGGCGGCGGCTCGATCACCTTCGGCGCGAATTGCAGGTACTGATGCGCGCTCGCGGTATAGATATCGTCGTGCTCCATGAACATCGTCGCCGGCAGCACGATGTCGGCCATGCGCGCGGTGTCGGTGAGGAACTGCTCGTGGACCACCGTGAACAGGTCTTCGCGGGAGAAGCCGCGCCGCACCTTCTCCTGATCCGGCGCGACCACCATCGGGTTGGTGTTCTGGATCAACATCGCCTTGATCGGACCGCCGCCGGCGAGCGCCTCGGGCTCCCCGGTTAGCACGGCGCCGACGTGGCACTGGTGCAGCCGGCGCACGCGCTCGTCGTTGACGTCGAGCCCCTCGATCAGCGTCTTGTCGAGCTTGTAGATGCCACTCGACGATTGCAGCGCGCCGCCGCCTTCGTGCGCCCAAGCGCCGGTGACGGCGGGCAGGCACGCCGCCGCGTGCATGTTGGCAGCGCCGTTGCGCTGGCGCGAAAAGCCATAGCCGAGGCGGAAGAAGGTGCGCTTGTGGCGCCCGACCAGCGCCGCGAAGGCCTCGATCTCCGCCACCGTCAGCCCGGTGATGGCGGCGCCCCACTCGGGGCCGCGGCTCGCCACATGCGCCTCCAACGCCTCGGGCGCGTCGGTGTATTTGGCCATGTAGTCGCGATCGGCGAGGCCGTCGCGAAACAGGATGTGCATCGCCGCGACGGCGAGCGCGCCATCGGTCCCCGGCTTCAGCAGCAGCGGCATGTCGGCCTGGCGCAGCGTCTCGGTGTTGTAGATGTCGATGGCGACGATCTTCGCGCCGCGCGTCTTGCGGGCGCGCGTCGCGTGCGTCATCAGGTTGACCTGCGTGGAGACGGCGTTGGTGCCCCAGATTACGACGACGTCGGCTTTCTCGATCTCGTCGGCGCTGACGCCGCGCATCCGGCCGGTCGCGGCGATAAAGCCCGGCGCGGCGACGCCGATGCAAATGTCGCTGAAGTAGCGCGCATAGCGCTTGGCGTGCGTCAGCCGCTCCACCCCATCGCGCATCACCAGCCCCATGGTGCCGGCGTAGTAATAGGGCCAGATGCTATCGGCCCCATGCAACCGCTCGGCGTTTAGGAAGCCCTCGGCGACGCGATCGAGCGCCTCGTCCCAGGGGATCGGCGCGAATTGCCCGGAGCCGCGCGGGCCGACGCGGCGCAGCGGCTGGGTGAGGCGATTCGGGCTATGGATGCGCTCGGCGTAGCGCGCCACCTTGGCGCAGACGACGCCTGCCGTATAGGGATGCTCGGCCGCGCCGTGAACCCGGCCGATGCGCGCGCCGTCGATCACCTCGACCTCAAGGGCGCAAACCGACGGGCAATCGTGCGGACAGACGGAAGGGCGGCGGACGGTCGACATATTCGTGCTCTCGGGATTTGGCGCCAACATGAACTCAGCGCGCCGCCGCCGCAAGCCTCACGCACGCCGTTCAGCTTAACCTGGTCGCAACGAGTTTCGCGTTCTGTTCTCGCCTGACGCTCACCGAGAACCAGCCCTTGCGCCTGTCCTGGCTTCCCCTCCTGTTCTTCTGCGCCGCCGCTCAAGCCGCGACGATCCAGATCCACTATGCGCCGGCCGAAAACCTGGAGCCGATCGACGTCGCGCTCATCGACGACGCCGGCGTCTCCATCGACATGGCCGCCTATGTGCTGACCGACGAGAGCGTCATCGAGGCGCTGGGCGACGCCGCCGACCGCGGCGTGGCGGTGCGGCTCTATCTCGATCGCAGCGAGTTCGAGACCCATGCCGAGAAGATCGCCGACCTCATCGCCAAGCCCGGCGTCGTGGCGCGGGTAAAGCCGTCCGGCGTGCTCATGCACATGAAGGCCTACGCCGTCGACGGGGCGCAGCTACGCACCGGCTCCGGCAATTTCTCGCACTCCGGCCTGTCGCGGCAGGACAACGACTTGCTGGTCACCGACGACAAGGCGGCGGTGCAGCGTTTCGAGCGCGATTTCGACGCCATTTTCGCGCGCGGGCTCGCGCCGCAGGCCATGTTTTGAGAGCTCGGCGAAAAGACGCAATGGCGCCGGCCAAGGCCCATGGTATAGGACCGGCGGCCTTCCCATATGCCTGCGGGGCGGCCATTACTGGCCGGACTCTCGGCCCAACTTATGGGATTAACCATGGCCTCGGAAAAAGCGCAGAACCTCCAGGATACGTTCCTGAACCACGTGCGCAAGAGCAAGACGTCGGTCACCATTTTTCTCGTCAACGGGGTGAAGTTGCAGGGTTTCGTGACCTGGTTCGACAATTTCTGCGTGTTGCTGCGCCGCGACGGCCATTCGCAGCTCGTCTATAAGCACGCCATCTCCACCATCATGCCCGCCGCGCCGATCCAGATGCTGGAAGCCGTGGACGAGGGCGAACATCATTGACGGACGCGAAGAAGCCTAACGGCGACGGCCGGCGCGAGCAGGCGGTCGCCGCGCATACGCGCACGCTGGTCGTCTGCCCCTATCTGGCGCGCGACGCCGCCGCCCGCACGCCGGAGGCGCGGCGCGAGGAGGCGATGGGGCTCGCCGGCGCCATCGATCTCAACATCGTCGGCTCGCAGATCGCCACGCTCGCCGAAATCCGCCCCGCGACCTATCTCGGCAAAGGCAAGGTCGAGGAGATCGGCTTGCGCGTGCAGGCGGAGGAGGTGACCCTCGTCGTCATGGATTGCGCGCTTTCGCCGGTGCAGCAGCGCAACCTGGAGAAAGCGTTTTCCGCCAAGGTGATCGACCGCACCGGACTGATTCTGGAAATCTTCGGCCGCAGGGCGCGCACCGCCGAGGGCGCGATGCAGGTCGAGCTTGCCCATCTCGAATACCAGAAGTCGCGGCTCGTGCGCTCGTGGACGCATCTTGAGCGCCAGCGCGGCGGCTTCGGCTTCCTCGGCGGCCCCGGCGAGACGCAGATCGAGACCGACCGCCGGCTGATCCAGGAGCGGATGATCCGCATCGCGCGCGATCTCGAACAGGTGAAAAAGACGCGCGCGCTGCATCGCCAGAGCCGCAAAGAGGTTCCGTTCCCGATCGTCGCTCTGGTCGGCTACACCAACGCCGGCAAGTCGACGCTGTTCAACCGCCTGACCCGCGCCGACGTGATGGCGGCCGACATGCTGTTTGCGACGCTCGACCCGACAATGCGCGCCATCCGCTTGCCGCACGGCGGCACGGTGATCCTCTCCGACACCGTCGGCTTCATTTCCGATCTGCCGACGCTGCTGATCTCCGCCTTCCGCGCCACATTAGAGGAAGTGCTGGCGGCCGACGTGATCCTGCACGTGCGCGACATCTCCCATGTCGACGCCGAGGCGCAGGCCAGCGACGTCGAGGCGATCCTCGCCGATCTCGGCGTCGAGCGCGCCGACGAGAAGCTGATCGAGGTTTGGAACAAGGTTGACCGGCTCGACGCCGAGCGCCGCGCGGCGCTGCCGACCGGCCCGTCCAAGCCCGTCGCGGTCTCGGCCCTGACTGGGGAGGCGATCGACGAACTCAAGGCGGCGATCGAGGCGCGGCTCGCCGAAGGGCGGCGCACGATCGACCTCGATCTCGACGGCGCCGATGGCCGCGCCGTGCACTGGCTTTATGAACACGCCGAGGTCATGAGCCGACGCGACGATGAGGACGGGCGCGTTCACATGACGGTGCGCGCCGCGCCGGACACCATGGAGCGCATCCTGCGGCGATTTGCCTAACGCTCTAGTGGTTCGAACCTGACGCATGATTGCGCAAGGCCGCGCCGCAGGCTGGCGCGTATGGCGGCGCGAGCTGGAGCGTGCTTCGAGGGCCGCTTCGCTAGGCGCCTTGTATCTGACTTTTTGACGGAGCGGGTTATTCTCGCGACGTTGCGAGGGAGTGGGTGGCGCCGACGATTCCTGATCTAATACGTCAGCTCGGCGATGCTGATGTGCTTGTCCTTCAGCGACCACATCTTGGCGACGATGCGCTCCTGGTTGAACTCGCAGACGATTGGCCGCTCCTCCAGCGTGGCGAATTTCACCGGCAGCCGCCACACCGCGGGCACGCCGGGCGGGACGCCGTCCGGCGTCTTGCCGTCGATCAGGATGGCGTCGCGCGGCTCGCCGAAATAGCCGCGCGGGCGGTTCATGGTGACGATCGCCGCCGCCTCGCCCTTGCCCTCCTTGGCGATCGCCGGGCGCAAGTTGAGCAGCGCGAAGGAGCGCGCGAACGGCGAGCGGTAAATATGGGTGACGAGTTGATTCGGCGCCTCGATGACGAACTCCAGCGCCGTCGCGCTGTCGGTTTCGAGCGGCCCCCAGACGCCGTCGGCGCCGGTGGTCTTGCTGAGGAGCGCCGCGCCGTTGCGCGCGCCGGTGTTCGCATCGACCTCATAGACCTCGACCTTCGCGCCCGCCACCGGCTTGTTGGTTGGAGTGTCGCCGTTGACGCCGGTCGCCACGCCGTTCAGCGTCACCTTGGCCTCGCGGACGATGGCGATGCGCGACGGCGCGCGGCCGACGATGAATTTGTATATCTCGGGAAAGGCGCGCGGGCTGAACGCGGTCTCGCGGTGATCGACGTGACCAAGCGTCAGGTTGAGCGCGCCCTTCAGCGCCGGGCCCTTGAAGGTGACGTTGGTCGGCGTGCCGGGATGGCCGATATAGGCGCCGTCGGGCTGCGCGTAGAGATCGAAGCCGTCGCTGCGCAAAGTGAGAAAGCGCACGCCCGGCGTCGTCTCGGTCGGCCCGCTGTTGAGATCGGTGATGAACGGCCCCTGGCCGTTGTATTCGCTGCCGAGCGCGTAGGGGCCGGCGAAGACGCCATGATTGACGCCGCCGCACAGCACCGCGCATTCCGTCTTCGCCGCGCCGCCGCCGTGGCGCAAATAGTTGCGCACCGTGTTGCAGCCGCGCGAATTGGCGACCAGCGCCACTTTCTTGGCGCCGGTCTTGGCTAGCGCCGCGTCGACGAAGGCGGAAAGCTCCTTCAGTTCATCCTCGGTCGAGGAGCGGTCGGCTTGCGCGACATTGTCGTCGTCGCGCGCCTGCGGGTTGGTGAAGCTGATCGCAAACAGCCGATCACGGGGATAGCCGTTGCTCTCGAAGCGCCAGAACACGCTCTGCCAGATCGACGCCTGATCGCTGTCGCCGTGGACGAACACGATCGGCGGCGTTTCCTCGGCCGATGCGCGACCGACCCAGGCGGCGGCGGCCATTGCCGCCGCGCCGCCGAGCATCCCTCGTCTGGTGATCATGCGCTTCTCCCTCGCGCGGACTGCGCCGCTGCGCCGACCATGCTAGCCCGGCGCCGCGCGGCGCGTCCACTGAGTTGTATATTAAAGCCGACGAGGCTTGCGATTCGCCGCCGCTTCGGCCAAGCCGCGCACAACCGCCAAGCAAGCCCCAAGTGAGTCCCCCATGCCGAGTCCGTTCGACGACATCCGCGCCCTTCTTGCCGATATGCCGAGCGCCGATGAAACCGCGCTTGTCGCCGTCCGCGAACGCCAGGCGCAGCTCACCAAGCCGATGGGCTCGCTCGGCCGGCTGGAGGAGATCGCCGAGTTCATGGCCGCCTGGCAGGGGGATATGCCACATGTCGACAATCCCCTGGTTGCGGTGTTTGCCGGCAACCACGGCGTCGTCGCGCAGGGGGTGTCGCCGTTTCCGCCCTCCGTCACCGAGGCGATGGTCGCCAATTTCCAGGCCGGCGGCGCGGCGATCAACCAAATTTGCAAAGCCTTCGACATCTCGCTGAAAGTCTATGAGCTGGCGCTGTCGCATCCGACCGGCGACATCACCAAGGAGCCAGCGATGGACGAACGCGGCTGCGCGGCGACGATGGCGTTCGGCATGGAGGCGCTTGCAGGCGGCCCGGACCTGCTGTGCCTGGGCGAAATGGGCATCGGCAACACCACGGTCGCGGCGGCGATCTATTGCGCCTTGTTCGGCGGCGAGCCGGAGGAGTGGGTCGGGCGCGGCACCGGCGTCGACGACGCCGGCCTCAAGCGCAAGGCCGAGGCGGTGCGCGCGGCGCTGGCGCGCCACCAATACGGTCTCGACGATCCGCTGGAAGTGCTGCGCCGCTTGGGCGGGCGCGAGATCGCGGCGATGGCGGGCGCGATCCTTGGCGCGCGGCATCAGCGCGTGCCGGTGCTGCTCGACGGCTTCGTCGTCTGTTCCGCCGCCGCGGTGCTGCATGCACTGGACCCGCGCGCCCTCGACCATTGCCTGGCCGGGCACGTCTCGGCCGAGAACGCTCACGCGCGGGCTTTGCGCGAGATCAATAAGGCGCCGCTGTTGAACCTCGGCATGCGGCTCGGCGAGGGCTCTGGCGCGGCGCTGGCGGTCGGCCTCGTCAAGGCGGCGGTTGCCTGTCACAATGGCATGGCGACCTTCGCCGAGGCCGGCGTCGCCGGCAAGGAGGGCTGAGGAGGAACACTTGCGACGATTTCTGCTGCTGGCCGCCTGCCTCGCCACACTCGGCGGCGCGCGGGCTGAGACGATCATCGACGATTGGGCGAAGGTGAGGGTTCCGCCGCCGCCGCAGCTCAAGCCCGTCACCGTCGACCCCAAGAGCGACGCGCTGCTGCTGCTCGATTTCAACGGCGCCGAGGCCGCCACGAGCGGCCCCTGCAACAAGGCGATGCGGCCGCGCTGCCTCGCCTCGCTGCCGAAGCTGAAGACGGCATTGGCGGCGGCGCGGGCGCATGGCGTCTTCGTCGTCTACAGCGAGACGCCGACCGGCAAGCCCGGCGACATCCGGCCGGATGTGGCGCCGAAGCCGGGTGAGCCGATCGTGCGCTCCGGCCCCGACAAGTTCATCGGCACAGAGTTGCGCGCGTTGTTGGCGGGCAAGGGGATCAAGCGCGTCATCGTCACCGGCACGGCGGCCGAGGGCGCGGTGCTCAACACCGCCGCGGACGCCGCCCTTCACGGCCTGAACATCGTCCTCCCCGTCGACGGCATGTCGTCGAGCGAGCTTTACGCCGAGCAATATGTCGCCTGGCACATGACGCATGCGCCGGGGGTGGCGACAAAGACAACGCTGACGACGCTGGATCGCTTGCGCTATTGAGCCGCCGTCAGTCGAACTCCTTGCGGTTGCGCAGCCGGTCCGAGGCGCGGCGCTCCCTCAGGATGAAACCGCCGACGATGGCGATGACGAGCAGCACGCCATCGGTCGCCATCAACTTCAAGAACGTCTCCGGCGACCACGGCTGCGCCCACATTTGCGCCAGAAACAAGCCGGCGCCGACCAGAAACAGCGCGAAGCCGACGAGGACGGCGGGACTCACGGTAGCACTTCCTCGACCACCACCGCCGAGCCGTAGCAGATCACTTCCGTCACGCCGCTGATGATCTCGGTGGCGTCGTAGCGCATCATGATGACCGCATTGGCGCCGTTGGCCTCGGCGTGCTCGCACATCATGCGATAGGCCTGCGCGCGCGCCTGTTCGCACAGATTGGTATAGACGGTGATGTTGCCGCCAAACAGCGTCTGGAAGGCGCCGGCGACATTGCCGACCACCGAGCGCGAACGCGCGACGATGCCGCGCGCCACCCCGACGTTGCGCACGACGCGGTAGCCGGGCAGTTCGAACGAAAGAGAGACCATTTCCGGCGCCATGCCGCCCCTCCTCGCAAAGCCGCGGGCCTTTCCGGCGGCGCGACGGCATTTTACGGCGCGGTCATGAACAAATTGTTGGCCTCAACGGGGCCGCCCGTCACATTCCCCCAAGATAGTCCGCGACCGAGAAGATGTCCTTGTCGCCGCGGCCGCTGATGTTGACCACCATCAGGTGATCGCGCGGTCGCTCCGGCGCCAGATCCTTCAGCTTGGCGAGCGCATGCGCCGGCTCCAGCGCCGGGATGATGCCTTCGAGCTTCGAGCAGAGCTGGAACGCGGCGAGCGCTTCCTTGTCGGTCGCCGACAGATAGGTGACGCGGCCGGTCTCCTTGAGCCAGGCGTGCTCGGGGCCGATGCCGGGATAATCGAGGCCGGCGGAGATCGAATGGCCCTCGTTGATCTGCCCGTCGTCGTTCATCAACAGATAGGTGCGGTTGCCGTGCAGCACGCCGGCGCGTCCGCCGGCGAGAGAGGCCGCATGGCCGTCCGGAACCTCAAGCCCGTGACCCGCCGCCTCGACGCCGAAGATCTCGACGCCCTCATCGTCGAGGAACGGATGGAACAGGCCCATGGCGTTGGAGCCGCCGCCGATGCAGGCGACGAGGCTGTCGGGCAGCCGGCCTTCCGCTTCCAGCATCTGCTGGCGCGTCTCGGCGCCGATGACGCTCTGGAAGTCGCGCACCATGGCGGGATAGGGATGCGGGCCGGCGACGGTGCCGATGCAATAGAAGGTGTCGCCGACATTGGTGACCCAATCGCGCAGCGCCTCGTTCATCGCGTCCTTCAGCGTGCGCGCGCCGCTCTGCACCGGCACCACCTCGGCCCCGAGCATCTTCATGCGAAACACGTTCGGCTTCTGCCGCTCGACATCGACCGCGCCCATGTAGACGACGCACGGCAGGCCGAAGCGGGCGCAGGCGGTGGCGGTGGCGACGCCGTGCTGGCCGGCGCCGGTCTCGGCGATGATGCGCGTCTTGCCCATGCGCCTGGCGAGCAGGATCTGGCCGATGACGTTGTTGATCTTGTGCGAGCCGGTGTGGTTGAGTTCCTCGCGCTTGAAATAGATTTTGGCGCCGCCGAAATGCTCGCTCATGCGCTCGGCGAAATAAAGCGGGCTCGGGCGGCCGATGTAATGGGTGGCGAAGCGCTTCATCTCGTCATGGAAGGCGGGATCGGCCTTGGCCTCAGCATAGGCCTGCTCCAGCGACAGGATCAGCGGCATCAGCGTCTCGGCGACGAAGCGGCCGCCGAAAATGCCGAAATGGCCGCGATCGTCGGGACCGTTGCGGTAGGAATTGGGTTTGTCGATCTTGGTCAAAGCGGCCCGTCTCCGTCATGGCCGGGCTTATCCCGGCCATCCACGCCGAGAAGCGCAGGATCGGCCCGAGTCCGAAGCTGCGTCCGCGACGTGATCGTTTTGCAAGCGGGCTGCGGCTTGACTGCGCGGATAGCCGGGACAAGCCCGGCCATGACGCGCAGGGCGCCCGCCCATTTTCTCCGTTTCCTTATCCTCGCCCGCGCAAGCCCGCAATCACTCCTGCTCGACCGCCGCGAACCCGGCCCGAGCGGCCTCGATGAAGGCGCGGATTTTTTCCGCCTGCTTCACCCCCGCAGCGCTCTCGACGCCCGACGACACGTCGACCGAGCGGGCGAGGCTCAGCCGGATGGCTTGCGTAACATTCTCGGGCGTCAGGCCGCCCGACAGCAGCCACGGCTTGCGGGGATGGAAATCGCGCGCCAGCCGCCAGTCGAAGGCGACGCCGTTGCCGCCGGGCAGCAGCGCCCCCTTCGGCGGCTTGGCGTCGATCAGCAGCGCGTCGGCCTCGGCGTAGGCGTCGGCCTGCGCCAAGTCGGCGGCTTCGGCGACGCCGATCGCCTTGATGACGGAGACGCCGTATTTCTGCTGAATTTCCGCCACCCGCTGCGGGCTCTCGCGCCCGTGCAACTGGAAATAATCCGGCCCGACGCGGCGTAGGATCGCCTCCAGCGTCGCGTCGGCGGCGTCGACCGTCAGCGCCACGACCTCGGCGCGATGGCGGGCTTGGGCGGCAAGCGCGCGCGCGGTTTCCAGGCCGACATGACGCGGGCTGTTCTCGAAGAACACCAAGCCGATCATATCGGCCCCGGCTTCCAGCGCGGCGGCGACGGTTTCCGGCGTGGACAGGCCACAGATCTTGACGCTCGTCGACATGACCGCCGGTTTGGCGCGCCGCGGCGGCGTTGTCAAAGCCTCACGAGTTCAGCGCCCGCGTCGCGCGCAGCCGCTCGGCCCAGACATTGATGGTCAGGGCGGCGAGCAGGATGACGCCACGGATAAGGATCTTCAAGAAGCTGTCGATCTTTACGTAATCGAGGCCGTTGTTGAGCACGCCGAGCACGAACACGCCCAGGATGGT
>DATNDU010000083.1:0-5521 GCA_035606915.1 Roseiarcus sp.
GGCGCGCATATCTACATGGCCGACGTGTTCGGCCACGGCGAATTCCAGGTGCCGACGCCATCCTACGCCAGCGACCCGTCGTGGGGGCCGCTGCTGAAGTGAGGGCGCCGCCCGCCGCCGCTTACTTCAGCTTGACGAGGCAGGCGCCGGCGGCCCTGGCGCTTTGCCGTCCGGTTTGCCGCGAGACCTTGCCGGCAAAGACCATCGGGCGAACGATGCCGGGGAGCATGTCCTTGATAACGGTGTCCGGCTTGATCGAGGGCGCCGCCGCCTGGTAGATCGTCCTCGCCTCGGGGGCGAGACCCGCCGCGCAGGCCTGCGCGGTTTTGGTGTCGGCCGCGGCGACCCCCGCCGAAGCTACGAACAAGCCAAGCGACATCGTCAGAACGAACTTCATTTCCGGTCCCCCCCCATTGGCGCGTGCGCCTTGCCCGACCCCGCCTCCGAAACGGCTTGTCGCGGCTTCGGCGGCGACCACGTCGCCTCGTCCGCCCCGACCAAACCTTTGCACTCTTGGCGGCTTCGCCGCCGATTGCAACGGATATTCATGATGGCTGGTGGTTCAAACCTAACGGTTGATACCCAGCCGCCGGAGCCCCGAAGGGGCCTCGAAGGACGCTCGTTGGCCCGACCTTTTCTGCCATCAACCGCAGTCTCGCATGACCGGCGGCGCAAGCTGGAACGCCCTTCGAGGCTACGCTTCGCTTCGCGCCTCAGGGCGAGGTCGGTGGATTGCGCGGGGAGCCCGCATCCGCCTATCCGCGACCGGGCGCCGAGCGTCAGATTTGAACCCCTAGGCGGCGCCGCGCGATCCGCGCTGGTCCGCTCGCCTGTTCGCGGCATTGGGGGCCGCAGCACGGAGCCGCTCCAGCAGGAGGCGCGCCGGGGGCGCCAGATCGGCGGAACGGCGGACGCAAATATGCAGCTCCCGCAGCGCCCAAGGGTCCACGAGCCTCGCGACGTGGAGGCACGCGCTTCTCTGGCGCCGCCGCGCCGCCGTCTCCGGTATGACAGCCAGACCAATGCCGGCGCCGACCATGCGGCAGACGGCGTCGAAGCCGCCGAGGCGCACGCGCAGCTTCAGCGGCTTGCCGGCCTGGATGGCCCGTTGCCCGAGGTGTTGCTGGAGCGCGTTCGCGGCCGGCAACCCCACGAATTCCCAGTCGAGCAGAGATCGAAAGTCAGGGCGGATCATATTTGAGAGGCGGTGGCCCCGCGGCGTCACGAGAACCAGCCGATCGGTCGCAAAGGGGTAGGCTTCGAGGCCCGCGAAATCGACAATATCCGCAACGATCCCAAGCTCGGAATATCCCGCCGCCACGGATCTCACGATCTGATAACTCGAGTTCTCCTCGGCGTCGACGTCTATGCCCGGGTGATCGGCGAGGAACGCTTTCAGGACCATCGGCAGGAATTCGCTGAGCGCCGACGCATTCGCTTGCAGGCGAACCCGTCCCCGCGTTCCCCCCGCATACTCGGACAACTCGCTCGTCATGTGGTCCATCTGCTGGAGCACGAGGCCGGCGTGATGGACGAATGAACGTCCAGCGGCCGTCAAGGCGACGCCGCGCCGCGCGCGCTCAAACAGGCGCACGCCCGCCAGGGCCTCCATCTTGCCGATGCGTTCGCTGGCGGAGGCGAGCGCCATGTTCGACATGGCCGCGCCGCGCGTGATGTTATTGGCTTCCGCAACGTGGAGAAAGAGTTGCAGGTCGACCAGATCCAATCGCATCGAAATCCTCCTGCCTTCGGCCTGGTCGAAGGCTAACCGAGGAAATGCCAGATTGCCACCTGGCTGGGCAGCGATCATGTTCGCCCCATGCATGGGATCACGTTCGAGACAGTCGCCCTCATCTTTCTGCTCGCCGGCCTGGTCAAGGGGGTGGCGGGGATGGGGCTACCGACTGTCGCGATGGGCCTGCTCGGGCTGGTGGCGGCGCCGGCGCAAGCGGCGGCGCTGGTGGTGATCCCATCGCTGGTCACCAATCTCTGGCAGTTCCTTTCGGGGCGGCGCTGGCTCGCTCTGGCGCGCAGAACATGGCCGATGCTGGCGGCGATCGGTCTGGCCACCTGGGAGAGCGCCGGCTTGATGACCGGCCCGGGCGCGGCGCGGGCGCTGACCTGGTTGGGTCTAGTCCTCGTCGTCTACGCGGCGATCGGGCTCGCCAAGATTCGTATTTCCGTTCCCGCGCGGCACGAAGCTTGGCTGTCCGCGGCGGTGGGAGCCGCGACGGGTCTCGTGACCGGCGCCACCGGGGTGTTCGTCATCCCCGCTGTTCCCTATTTGCAGGCCCTGGGCTTCGAAAAGGACAACCTCGTCCAAGTCCTCGGGCTTTCGTTTACGACCTCGACGCTGGCGCTCGCGGCGGGGTTGGCGAGCCGCGGCGCGTTTCGGTTGTCCGAGGCCGGCGCCTCTGCGCTCTGCGTGGCGCCGGCGCTCATAGGGATGACCGTCGGACAGGCTATTCGCACGCGGGTCAATCCGGCGACGTTCCGCCTGATCTTCCTGGCTGGCCTGGCTCTGCTTGGGGCCGATTTGATCGCCCGCTCCATGATGTGAGCGCGCGGAGGCGGTGCGTTCGGCGGAGCCGAAGCTTAGGTTCGTTTTGGCGCGTCGTTCAAGGCTTCGTCCCATTCGCCACCTCACAGCCCTCCGGAACCGGCTTGCCGGCCAGCAAATCGCGCACGAACGGCAGGCTGTCGGCGAGCGAGGGGTTGACCGTGCCGCTATGATCGAGCCCGGCGTAGCGCCGCCACACCACCCGGCTTTCGGCCAGACAAGCGTCGAGCACCAGGGCGGTCTGCATTGCCGGCGGAACGTCGCGATCGAGCATCCCGGCGCCCACGAACAGCGGCTGCCGCAGGCGCAGGGTCAGCACGCCATAGGCCTCCGGCCTTGTCGCCAGATAGGGATGACCGCCGGCCGGCCCGAGGCCCTGGTAATCGGCGGCGACGATGGCGAAGCCAGCCGTCAGCCAGGATTTCAGGTATTTTACGTCGCGCTCCGAGCGGCCGCGAAACGACGGCGCGCAAGCGGCCGCCGCGCCGACGGCGCCATGCGCCCAGGCGACGAGCGGCCATCCGCCTGCTGGCGGCGGCCCTTCGGCACAAAGAGCGCGCCGGAGACCGCGATGGGCGTCTTGCCGTCGATCCCGTCGGTCGAGGAATAGAGAATGCGCAGGCTCGTCGCAGCGTTGTCGAGCACGAGATCGGCCGGCAGCGGTTCGCTGCGCAGCAACGCGCCGGGCGCCGGAACCTTCGCCGTCCAGGCGTACGCTATGATCTGGTCGGCCTCGCCCAAGTTTGCGCGCCTTGGGTTGATGCCCCCGGAACGCATCGCTTGAACGCTCCCTTTCCCCCCAGGACGCTCGCCCGCCGCGCCGAGCAGCTCATCGACGCCGGCCGCCCGGCCGAGGCGTTGGCGCTGGCGGACGCAGCGATCCAGAGCGCCGGCCTACCCGAGGGTTTCGCGGCCCGCGCGCGGGCGCTGCGGGCGCTCGGCGAGGCGGACGGCGCGCTTGCCGCGCTCGATGCGCTCATCGGCTGTGCGCCCGGCTCCGCGCCGGCGCATGACGCACGCGCGGTGCTGCTGGCGGAAGCCGGGCGCTTGAGCGAGGCGCGCGCCGCGTTCGAGCTTGCGCTTGGCCTCGACCCGCGCTTGGCGCGTGCGCATTTCGGCCTCGCGGCGCTTGGCGGGACGACGCCAGCGCGGCGCGCGGCAATGGAGGCGCTGGCCGCAGATGCCACGCCGCTCGACCTCGGGCAGCGGCTGTTCCTGCTCTATGCGCTGGTCAAGGCCTATGACGAGGTCGGCGATTTCGCCCGCGCCTTCGCCGCCGCCGAGGCTGGCGCGCGGCTGCGCCAGGCGTGCTGGACCGGCGACGAGGCGCTGGGGCTGCGCCGGCTCGCCGAGGCCGGGCCAGGGGCTTGCGAAGGCGGGCAGGGCGATGCGACCGAGGCGCCGATCTTCGTCTTCGCCATGCCGCGCTCGGGGACGACGCTGGTCGAGCAGATCCTGGCCAGCCATCCCGAAGTCGTGGCGCTCGGCGAGACCGAGGCGTTCGCGCGGCTGGCGGCCAACGAGCGCGACCCGGCCCGGCTCGCCGCCGCCTATCTCGCCCATTGGCCGGCGGAGGCGCGGGCGGCGCGGCGCGTGGTCGATAAATCGCTCGGCAATTTCCTGCATGTCGCCGCCATCCGCCGCGCTTTTCCGCGCGCGCGGCTGGTGCATGTGCGGCGCGACGGGCTCGATTGCGGGCTGTCGATCCATTTCAGTCTGTTTTCCGGCGCCATGCCGTTTGCGCCGGGGCTCACCGGGCTCGGGCGCTACTATCGCGGCTATGAACGGCTGATGGCGGCTTGGGGCGCGACGCTGCCGCCCGAGACGCTGCACGAGGTCCGCTATGAGCGGCTGGTCGGCGATCTCGAAGGCCAGACGCGGGCGCTGCTCGATTTCTGCGGCCTCGCCTTTCACCCGCGTTGCCTCGCCTTCCACCAGACCGAGCGCCGGGTCGCCACCGCCTCGCTGGCGCAAGTGCGGCTGCCGCTGTATTTCAGCGCCGTCGGCCGCGCGCGCAACTACGACGCTTACCTCGCGCCGCTGCGCGCAGCGCTCGTCGGCGCGACGGAGGGGAGTTGGTCTTGAACCTGGACAGTTGCACGCGCGGCGTGTTCCCCATCGCGCCGACGCCGTTCCATCCCGACGGGCGCATCGATTTCGACAGCCTTGACCGGCTGATCGACCATTACGGAACAATAGGCGCCGACGGCTGCACGCTGCTCGGTATTCTCGGCGAGGCGCCGAAGCTCGACGCGGCGGAGGCGCTGGCCATCGTCAAGCGCTGCGTGCGGCGGGCGGCGACGCCGTTCGTCGTCGGCGTTTCGGCGCCGGGCTTCGCGGCGATGCGGGCGCTCGCCGACGGGGCGATGCAAGCGGGAGCGGCGGCGGTGATGATCGCGCCGCCGCCGTCGCTGCGCACCGACGACCAGATCGTCAGCTATTATGGGCAAGCCGTCGAGGCGATCGGGGCCGACATTCCCTTCGTCATTCAGGATTATCCGCTGACGCTGGGCGTGGTGATGACGCCGGCCGTCATCGCCCGCATCGTGACGGACAATCCCTCCTGCGTGATGCTCAAGCACGAGGACTGGCCGGGCCTGGAGAAGATCTCGGCGCTGCGCGGCTTCGAGCGCGACGGAGCGATGCGGCGCGTCGCCATCCTCACTGGCAACGGCGGTCTGTTCCTCGATTTCGAAATGGAGCGCGGCGCCGACGGGGCGATGACCGGCTACGCCTTTCCGGAAATGCTGATCGATGTCGTGCGGCTCTCTCGCGAGGGCAGGCGCGACGCGGCGCACGACCTGTTCGACGCCCATCTGCCGCTGCTGCGCTATGAATGTCAGCCGCGAGTCGGGTTAGCGGTGCGCAAATACGTGCTGATGCGGCGCGGCATTCTGCACTCCGACGCGCAACGCAAGCCGGCGTCGGCGCTGAGCGCGACGGCGCGGGCCGAGGTCGAGT
>DATNDU010000110.1:0-33228 GCA_035606915.1 Roseiarcus sp.
GGCCACGAGCAGCACGCCGAAATGGTTGCGGCTGATCTCAAGTGACGCCCAGGATGTCGAGGCGGCGCCTTGCCGCGCTTCTGGCGGTGCTGGCCGCGACCGCCGTGATCCCGGCGCGGGCCGAGACCGTCGTCGTGACGGTCGTGAATATGGCGTTCTCGCCGGCCAAGATCAGCGCCAAGGTCGGCGACACGGTGGAATGGGTGAACAAAGACCCGTTCGTCCATACCGCAACGGTGAAGGGCGGCTTTGACGTGCCGCTGCCGGTCAAGGCGTCGGGCAGGATCGTCTTGGATAAGGCGGGCAGCTTCGCCTACTTCTGCCGTTATCATCCCAACATGAAGGGCCAGATCACGGTCGCCAAATAACGGGCGGCGGCGCATCCGCGCCGCCCCTCCCTTAGGCGGGAGGCCGGCTCAGCCGCGCCAGGCGAGTTTGTCGCGCAATGTCACCACCGAACCGACGAGGATGATCGTCGGGCCGCGCAGGCTCGCCGCGGCGGCTTTTTCGGCCAACGTGGCGAGCGTGCCGGTCACCACCTGCTGGCCGGCGCGGGCGCCGTTGTCGATGATGGCCGCCGGCGTCGCGGGATCGACGCCCTTGGCGATGGCGTCGGCGGCGACCGCCGCGATCTCCCTGAGACCCATGTAGATCGCCACCGTCTGGCCGGGCTTCATCAGCGCCGGCCAATCGTGGTCGAGCCGGCCGGCGCGGCCTTGCGCGGTGACGAAAATGCAGGTCTGCGCGTGGTCGCGGTGGGTCAGCGGGATGCCGGCGTAGGCGGCGCAGCCGAGCGCCGCGGTGACGCCGGGGCAGACCTGAAACGGCACGCCCTCGCCGGCCAGCGCCTCGATCTCCTCGCCGCCGCGTCCGAACAGGAAGGGATCGCCGCCCTTGAGCCGCAGCACCCGCTTGCCGCGCTTGGCGTGGGCGATCAGCAGCCGGCCGATTTCTTCCTGCGGCACGGCGTGGTGGTTGGCCTGCTTGCCGACATAGACGCGCTCGGCTTCGGCCGGCAGCAGCGCCAGAATCGAGCCGTCGACCAGCCGATCATAGAGCACGACCTCGGCGCGCTCGATCAGCGCCTTCGCTCGCAACGTCAACAGATCCGCTTCGCCGGGGCCGGCGCCGACGAGATAGACCTCGCCCATCGCCGCCGGTGCGGGAGCGGCGCGCGCCGGCAGGCCGTTGAGGAAATGCTCGCGGTCGCGCGCGGCCCACAGCGCCCGCGCCTCGGCCAGCGCCTCTTGCGGCGCCGCGCCCATGAGGCCCAGCGCCAGCGCCAGCGTGCCGACGATGGCCGCCTCCGCCCGCGCGTCCTCGCGGCCGCGCCAGACTTCGACCAGCGCCTCGACCTCGGGCGGCCCCTCGCGCTGCGGCGCGAGATCGACGAGCGGCGGCAGTGTGAAATCGCGCGCGATCCCGTTCTCCGCCGCCGCGATCTCGGCCGGCTTCTCCGGCCGGCGCTCGTTCTCGCCGCCGTCGCCGCGAAAGCTCCACGCCCGCGCATCGCCCAGCGCCAGCGCCGCGTCGCGATGAATGGCGACGTAGGCCGGATGAAACGCTGCCTGCAACGAGGCGCGGGCGCCGAGCGGGTTGAGGCCGCGCGCCACGGTGTTGACCGCCGAGCGCAGGCCGAGTACCGGCTTCAGGCGCAACAGCCGCGCCAGCGGCGCCGACAGGCGGTCGAGCGGCAGATAGGCGATGCGGCGCGCGGCGAGTTGCGCCTCAGCCTCGGCGAAATCGCGCGCCGGCGGCAGGCCGAGGCGGGCGAGCGTCTCGCCGGCGTAAAGCCGGCCGGGCGTGACGCCGTCGAGGCCGTGCAGCGCGACGCGATAGCCGGCGCCGGCGAGCCGCAGCGCCGCCAACAGGTGCCAGGGCGGACGCCGCGCCTTGCCGGCGTAGGCCGGCCAATCGAGGTCCGGGCGCGGCCCGCTACGCGCCGGCAGCCGCGCTCGCGCCGCGCGCACGAAGCCGGCGATCTCGGCCCCGGTCTCCTCCTTCATGCGCAGCAGCATGAGGAAGGCGCCGACCTGTTCCGGCTGCGCCTCGCCGTCGAGGATCATCGCCATCGCCTGCTCGGCTTCCTCAGCGCTCAGCGAGCGCGACAGGCTCTTGCCGTGGCCGAGCAGGCGGACGAAGGGGGAGAAGGGGTGCGGCGTCATCTCGGGTCTCGGGCTCGCGCCAGCGGAACAGGTCTACTGGCTGGGCAATCCGGCGAATGAAAAAGCAGCGGCGCTGCGGCGGCGGTTCCCCCTCCCCCCTTGCGGG
Organism: Roseiarcus sp.; assembly: GCA_035606915.1. GTDB lineage: Bacteria > Pseudomonadota > Alphaproteobacteria > Rhizobiales > Beijerinckiaceae > Roseiarcus. The sequence continues at coordinate 2,272 of DATNDU010000110.1, forward strand.
GGAAGGTAGGGGCGGGGGGCGCCGCAAAACACCGCCCCAAATGTTGAGAGGCATGCAAGCCGAACCGCCCCTTCCCTACCCAGGAGGGGGGAGGGAACCGCCACATCCTGATCCCTATCACGCCGCCGATTGGAACACCGTCAGCCGATCGCCGGCGCCGCGCAGCGCGGCGCGAATCGGCATCGCCTCCACCGGCCCGTCCTCGCAGGCGCGGCGCAACACCTCGGCCTTTTTCGGCCCTTCGATCTGCAAGGCGAGCGCCCGGGCGCGCAGCAGCGCGCGGCCGGTCAGCGTCAGGCGCGGCTCCAGCCCGTCCGGCGCCGGCATGGCCGCCACCAGCGCGCGCGCCGCCGGGTCGATGGCCTCGGCGAGGCCAGCCGCATACGGAAACCAGGAGGCGGTGTGGCCGTCGTCGCCCATGCCGAGCACGACGAGATCGGCGGGCCAGTTGAGATGCGCGGCGCGCGTCGCCGCCGCGGCGAGTTCGCGCTCGGGCGTGAGGCGCGAATCGGCCAGCGGGCAGAACTGCGCCCTCGCCGCCGCGCCCTGGAGCAGCGTCTCGCGCACCAGCCTGGCGTTGGAGCGCGGGCTGTCGTCGGCGACGCGCCGCTCGTCGGCGAGCGTCACGGCAACGCGCGCCCAATCGAGACCGCGGCGCGAAAGCTCGGCGAAATAGCGCTTCGGCGTCGAGCCGCCGGAGACCACCAGCAGCGCCAGGCCGCGCGCCGCAATGGCCTCGGCGAGCAGCGCGGCGGTCCAATCGGCGAAGTCCTGCGCCAGCGTCTGGCCGTCGGCGAAGGCGCGACGGGCGAATGTGGTCTCGATCATGCGTATTCCTCGTTCCAAGTGCGCCCGTCGCGTTCGATGAGCGCGATCGCGGCGGCTGGTCCCCAGGTTCCGGCCGAATAGGGGCGCGGCGGCTCGTTGCTGTGCGCCCAGGCCTCGCGAATCGGATCGACGAAGGCCCAGGCCGCTTCGACCTCGTCGCGGCGCATGAATAGCGAGGCGTTGCCGCGCACCGCATCCATCAACAGCCGCTCGTAGGCCTCCGGCGAATTGACGCCGAACGCCTCGGCGAAGCTCATGTCAAGCGGCACATGCTGGAGACGCATGCCGCCTGGGCCGGGGTCCTTAATCATCAACCATAGCTTGATGCCCTCGTCCGGCTGGACGCGGATGACGAGGCGGTTGGCGGGGATGCCGTCGGCGCCGTGTTGGAAAATCTCGTGCGGCACGCGGCGGAAGCCGACGACGATCTCCGAGAAGCGCTGCGGCAGCCGCTTGCCGGTGCGCAGATAGAACGGCACGCCGGCCCAGCGCCAGTTGGCGACGCCGATCTTCAGCGCCACGAAGGTCTCGGTGTCGCTCTCCGGCTTGCCGATGTCGTCGAGATAGCTGCCGGCCTGCGCGCCCTCGGCGAAGCCGGCGCGGTACTGGCCGCGCACCGTCAGTTGCCCGACATTGCTCTCGTTGATCGGCGCCAACGACTTCAGCACCTTCAGCTTCTCGTCGCGCAGCGCGTCGGCCTCGAACGAGGCCGGCGGCTCCATTGCCACCAGACAAAGAAGCTGCAACATATGGTTCTGCACCATGTCGCGCATCGCCCCGGAGGCGTCGTAATAGGCCCCGCGGCCGCCGACGCCGAGCGTCTCGGACACCGTGATTTGCACATGGTCGATATGCGCGTTGTTCCACAGCGGCTCCAACAGCGCATTGGCGAAGCGCAGCGCCATCAGGTTCTGTACCGTCTCCTTGCCGAGATAATGGTCGATGCGGAAGATGTTCTTCTCCAGGAACACCGAACCCAGCGCGTCGTTGATCGCCTCCGCGCTTTCCCCGTCATGGCCGATCGGCTTCTCGACGATGATGCGCGAGCGCCGCGTCGCCAGCCCCTCGGCGCCGATGCGCTTGGCGATCGGGGCGAACAGATCGGGGCCAGTGGCCAGGTAATAGGCGCGCACGCGCTCGTCGCCGTCCATCAGCGTCTTGAAGTCGTCCCAGCCCTTGTCGTCGGTGGCGTCGAGCGATTGGTAATGGATGCGCGACAGGAATCTCTCGACGCCCTCGTCGCCGTCGGCCTCGCCGAATTCCTTCAAGGCGTCGCGCACGCTGGCCCGGAATTGCTCGTCCGACATCTGGCGGCGCGAGGCGCCGATGATGCGGGTCGGGTCGGTGAGCTGGCCGGCCTTCTCACGGTGGTAGAGCGCCGGAAACAGCTTGCGATAGGCGAGATCGCCGGTGCCGCCGAAAACGACAAGGTCGAAAGGATCGACCTTGATGATCTTTGAAGTCATGTTCACCTCGTTGCGCGCCGGCCTTCGCGGCGCCGCTGGGAAAAATCAAGCCTCCGCCGTCGCTTCCTTAAACAATACGTCGCGATCCCGCGCGAAATTCTTGATTAGCGGCAGCGCCGCGCCGCCGATGGCGCGCGCGTCGGGGCCGATCGCGCCCGGCAGGATGCGCACGTCCGACAGGCCGCGCCGGTCGAGCTTTTCGAGTTCGGCGGCGATCAGATGGCAGATCGTTTGCTTGACGGAAGCCGGCAGCGCGCCATCGACGACGATGGAGCCGACGTCGATCACCGAGATCGCCGAGACGATCGCATGGGCGAGCGCGCGCGCCGCCTCGTCGAGCCATTCCCGCAACGGGCCGCCGAATTCCGCCCAGGCGGCGGGCGTCAGCCAGATCGAGGAGGGATCGGCCCCGGCGCGCGCCACTCGCCGCTCCAGTTGATAGAGCGAGGCCAGATGGATGAGCTGCGTCACCCCGTGCGGCCCCGGCGCCGGCATCGAGCCGAGCGCCGCCGCATTGCCGGAACGGCCGAAATAAAGCGAGCCGTTAATCACCAGCCCGCCGCCGAGGAACTCGCCGAGGAAGAAATACAAGAAATCGCGCTCGCGCCAGGCGTCGCCGAAATAATATTCGGCCGCGCACGCCGAAGTCGCGTCGTTGCAGACGGTGACGGAAAGGCCGCAAAGCCTGCCGAACTCCTCGCCGATGTCGATCGAGCGCCAGCCGTCCATGGCGCCGGGCGGCGCGCCGATCTCGTCCGACCAGCTCCAGAGCTGGAACGGCAACGCGACGCCGAGGCCGGCGAGCCGGGCTCGCTGGCGCGCGTCGAGCCGCGCGGTCAGCTCGGGCAAAGCGCTGGCTGCGAACGTCAACGCCGCCTCCGGCGTCGGATAGGCATAGTCCACGCCGGCGCGGTGGCGGATGGCGCCGCTGAAATCGACCAGCACAAGCTCGCTCGATCGCCGCCCGATCTTGAGCCCGAACGAGAACGCGCCCTCGGGATCGATCGAAACCGGCACCGTCGGCTGGCCGACGCGGCCGCGCAGCGGCGCCTCGCGCCGCAGCAGCCCCTCGTCGCCGAGCCGGTTCATGATCGTCGAAATCGACTGCACCGAGAGGCCGGTCATGCGCGCCACCTCGATCTTGGAGAGCTGGCCGAAACGGCGCACCAGCGACAGCACCAGCCGCTCGTTGTAGACGCGCACGCCGGATTGGTCGGCCCCGCTCAACGGCAGGCCCGCGTCCAGGCTGTTGGCGGCCGGCTCCGACATTTGGTCCCCGCGCCGTTCGTCGCCGCGACGGCGACGTGGGTCGAGCGACTCCCGTGGCTTTATCGTCATAGGGCGGCGATCTTGGCGGGGCGCGGCGCCGCTGTCAAGAATAAATCAAACGTGTTGAATTATCCTTGACAAATCTCGCGGAGTTTGGCCCTATGCTGTGGCGACGGCGCGATCGCGGACGCCTCCTGATTTTGGGCGGCGTCCGAGCCGCATTTCGACGCGAACGCGCGCGAAGCGCCGGCGCAGCAACGACCCATCCGGGAGGAAGTCATGTTCAAGAAGTTCGGTGTTCTTTCCACTGTCGCCGGGGCGGCGCTGGCGCTCGCCTTGTCGAGCGTCCCATCGATGGCCGGCGACATCGTCGGGCTCGTCACCAAGACCAACACCAATCCGTTCTTTGTCAAGATGAAACAGGGCTTCGAGGCCAAGGCCAAGGCTCTTGGCCTGACGCCACAAGCCTATGCCGGCAAGTTCGACGGCGACAACGACGGCGAAGTGCAGGCGATCGAGCAGCTCATCGCCGCCGGCGCCAAGGGCATTCTGTTGGTGCCGAGCGATTCGACCGCCATCGTGCCGACGGTGGAAAAGGCGCGCAAGGCCGGCGTGATCGTCATCACGCTCGACACGCCGCTCGATCCGGCCACCGCCGCCGACGCGCTTTACGCCACCGACAATTTCAAGGCCGGCGAGTTGATCGGCCGATGGGCGAAGGCGACGCTGGGCGCCAAGGCCGCGACCGCCAAGATCGCCACCCTCGATCTCGCCTCCAACGAGCCGACGGTCGATTATCTGCGCCATAACGGCTTCCTCACCGGCTTCGGCATCAAGGTCAAGGATCCCAAGCACTACGCGCAGAGCGACAGCCCGCAAATCGTCGGCTCCGACGTGACCAAGGGCGCCACCGAAGGCGGCCGCAAGGCGATGGAGAACATCCTCCAGAAGGCCGACCACATCGACCTCGTCTACGCCATCAACGAGCCGGCCGCTTACGGCGGCTATGCGGCGCTGAAGGCGGCGGGCAGGGAGAAGGGCGTGCTGATCGTCGCCGTCGATGGCGGCTGCCAGGGCGTCAAGTGGGTCAAGGAAGGCATCATCGGCGCCACCTCGCAGCAATACCCGCTGCTGATGGCCTCCGACGGCGTCGAGGCGATCGCCGCCTACATCAAGAACAAGACCAAGCCGCACAGCATGGACACCGGCGAAAAGCTCGTCACCGATCACCCGGTTGCGGGCGTGCCCTCGATCAACACCGAGGAAGGCATGAAGCTCTGCTGGGGTTGATTTCCGCTGCGGTTGAGCGACAATGACTTTGTAGTCGACGCCTGACGATGCGTCCGCGAGCGAGTCTCGCGGACGCATCGCCAAAAAGAAGGCGCGTTGGGAAAACGCACGGGGAACGCCATGTCTCGGGCCACGGAAGACGAGCGGCGGGCGCCGCAAGAATTCGAGAAAGTGCTGGCCGGGGCGACGGCGACGGTCGCCCAGTTCGAGGAGCGGCGACTAACCTTCATTCAGCGCCTGCAACGCTTCCTGCACGCCTATCCGACGACGGTGCCGTTTGTCGTCCTGCTGCTCGGTATAATTCTCGGCGTCTCGGTCAATCCGGCGCGCTTCACCGCCGCCAGCAATCTTTCGACCATCCTCACGCAAGTGATGGTCATCGGCATCGTCGGCATTGGGCAGACGCTGGTCATTCTGACCGCCGGCATCGACCTCTCCATCGGCGTCATCATGGTGATCTCCTCGGTGGTGATGGGGCGCCTGGGGGTGATCGATGGCTTGCCGGTGATCCTCGCCTTCCCGCTCGGGCTGTTGTGCGGGGCCGCGTTCGGCTTTCTCAACGGCGTGCTGGTGACGCGCCTCAAGATGCCGCCCTTCATTGTAACGCTCGGCACGCTGTCAATCATCGGCGCCCTCAACACGTTCTATTCGCAGAGCGAAACGATTGGCATGCAGGATATCCAGGACAAGGCTAATTTCCTGCAAATCATGGGCAATCAGGTAGAAATCGGCGACGCGCGCATCATGTGGGGCACGTTCCTCATGCTGATCGTGGCGGCGGTCGTCTGGTACGTGCTCAACCGCACCGCCTTCGGCCGCCATGTCTACGCCGTCGGCGACGATGAGGAAGCGGCCAGGCTCGCCGGCATCGACACCGACCGCGTTCTGCTCAGCGTCTATGTGTTCGCCGGCGTGATCGCCGCCATCGCCGGCTGGGCGCTGATCGGCCGTGTCGGCGCGATCAGCCCGACGGCGGGCGAAAGCGCCAATCTGGATTCGATCACCGCCGTGGTCATCGGCGGCACCTCGCTGTTCGGCGGCCGCGGCTCGATCATCGGCACGGTGATCGGAGCGCTGATCGTCGGCGTGTTCCGCTCCGCCGTCTCGCTCGCCGGGCTCGACGTGCTGTGGCAGGAATTCGCCATCGGCGTGCTCATCATCATCGCCGTTGCGCTCGACCAATGGATCCGGAGGGTCGCCAAATGAACCCCAGCGCCGAACCCATTCTCACCTGCCGCAAGCTTATCAAGCGCTATGGCCGCGTCACCGCGCTCGATCAGGCCGATTTCGATCTCTATCCCGGCGAGATCACGGCGGTGATCGGCGACAACGGCGCCGGCAAGACCTCGCTCATCAAGGCGATCTGCGGCGCCGTGATCCCCGATGCCGGCGAAATCCGGCTTGGCGGCGAGGTCGTGCATTTCCGCTCGCCGATCGATGCGCGCGAAGCCGGCATCGAGACTGTCTATCAGAATCTGGCGCTGTCGCCGGCGCTCTCGATCGCCGACAATATGTTTTTGGGCCGCGAAATCCGCGCCAACGGCCTCCTCGGCAAGTATTTCCGGCTGATGAACCGCACGGCGATGCAGAGGTTCGCGCGCGAGAAGCTCAACGAACTCGGGCTGATGACGATCCAGAACATCAACCAGCCGGTGGAGACTTTGTCCGGCGGCCAGCGCCAGGGCGTGGCGGTGGCGCGCGCCGCCGCCTTCGCCAGACGCCTCATCATCATGGACGAGCCGACGGCGGCGCTCGGCGTCAAGGAATCGCGGCGCGTGCTGGAGCTTATCCTCGACGTGAAGAAGCGCGGCCTGCCGATCATCCTCATCTCGCACAACATGCCGCATGTGTTCGAGGTCGCCGACCGTATCCACATTCACCGGCTGGGCAAAAGGCTGACCGTCGTCGACCCGAGAAAGGTGTCGATGTCGGATGCGGTGGCGATGATGACTGGCGCCATGCCGCCGCCGGCCGACGCCCTGCAATGATGAACCCAATGTAATGTCGTAAGGGAAATCGAAAGCTTAACCCCCTAGGCTGCCTGTTGAAGTACGGGTAGCGGCGGGCGTGGGGCGGATGGAGCGGACAGTCAGAAAGGCGCTGTGGCTGTGCGCGGGGCTGGTGTTCATCGTCCTATGTACGGAGCCCGTCGGCATCCGTTCGCAGCTTACCATCGGCCTGACGGCGCTTGCGGCGATGGCGGCGATTCGCGCCTTGGGGCTGGGTGGCCCCTGGCGCCATATCTTCATGGCGCTCGGCACGGCGGTCGTCATCCGCTACTTCTTCTGGCGCACCGTCAACACCATCCCGCCGATCAGCGACCCCTGGAACTTCGTTCCCGGGGTGCTGCTTTACGTGGCCGAGCTTTATTCGACGGTGATGCTGGCGATCAGCCTGTTCGTCGTCGCCGACCCGCTGACGCGCAAACCGCCGAAGGCCGTGGCGCCCGACGACCTGCCGACCGTCGACGTCTATATCCCGACCTATAACGAGGACCCGGAATTGCTGGCGATGACGGTGATCGCCGCCCTCGACCTCGATTACCCCAAGGACAAGTTGACGGTCTGGCTGCTCGACGACGGCGGCACCGAGCAGAAGTGCAATCAGGACAATGTCAAGAAAGCCAAGGAGGCGCGAGAACGCCGCGTCCAGCTAACGGCGCTCGCCAACGAACTCGGAGCCAAATACCTGACGCGGGCCAGGAATGAGCACGCCAAAGCCGGCAACATGAACAATTGCTTCAAGCAATCGACCGGCGAGCTGATCGTCGTATTCGACGCCGATCATGTTCCGGTGCGCGAATTCCTCAAGGAGACGGTAGGTTATTTTCGCGACGATCCGAAGCTTTTCTTGTGTCAGACCCCGCATTTCTTCACCAATCCCGATCCGCTGGAGCGCAATCTCGACACCTTCCAGAACATGCCGTCGGAGAACGAAATGTTCTACGGCATCATCCAGAAGGGGCTCGACAAGTGGAACGGCGCCTTCTTCTGCGGCTCGGCGGCGGTCATCCGCCGCGAGGCGCTGATGCTGGTCGGCGGCTTCTCCGGCATCACCATCACCGAGGATTGCGAGACCGCGCTCGATCTGCATTCGCGCGGCTGGCACAGCCTCTATGTCGACAAGCCGATGATCTCGGGCCTCCAGCCGGAGACTTTCTCCTCTTTCATCGGCCAGCGCTCGCGCTGGGCGCGCGGCATGTTCCAGATTTTCTTGCTGAAGAACCCGGTCTTCAAGCGCGGCCTCAGCCTGGCGCAGAAGATTTGCTACCTCTCCAATATGTCTTACTGGTTCTTCCCGATCTTTCGCCTGCCGTTTCTGGTCGCGCCTTTGCTATTCATCTATTTCAACATGCAGATTTATATCGCCAACATGCAGGAATTTATCTCCTACACGGTGCTTTACATGCTGGCGAACATGATGATGCAGAATTACCTCTATGGCCGCGTGCGCTGGGCGGTGGTCTCCGAGGTCTATGAATATATGCAGACGCTCTATCTGGCGCGCGGCCTGCTGAGCGTCATCCTCAATCCCTACAAGCCGACCTTCAACGTCACCGACAAGGGCAATAGCCTCGACAAAGACCACCTCTCGGAACTATCGGCGCCGTTCTTCGTGCTGTTCGGCGTCTATGCGGTGTCGATGGTCGTCTGCGTCTGGCGCTGGTTCACCGAGCGCGACGCCAACGAACTGTTGGGCGTCGTCGCGATGTGGAACCTGTTCAACCTGATGATGTCGGCCGCCGCGCTCGGCGTCGTTTCCGAGCGGCGCACGAATCGCGTCGCGCTCGACCGGCCGGTCGATGTCGCCATCGGCAGCGCCATCCTGCCGGGCAAGGCGCTCGACGTTTCCTATGGCGGCTGCCGGGTCTCCATTGCCGCCGATCGGCTGACGCTCACCGTTCACGAGGGCGCGCCGGCGGTGGTCGACGTCACGCTGCGCTCCGGGGCCGGGGCGCAGAGCTTCCCCGTCGTTGTCAGCAACCTCAGCGAGCATGACGACGTGGTGGAGATCGGCTTTTCCTTCGGCAAGCTGAAGCGCCGGCATTATCAGGCGATCGGCGACCTCATGTTCGGCGACGTCAAGGAGATCGCGGCGTTCCGCGAAGGCCGCCGGCGCCGGCGCGGCATTTTGCACGGCGTCGCCACCTTCTTCGTCTGGGCCGTCGTCGGGCCGCCGCGCGGCTTCCAACTGCTGCTCGCCGAGGCGCGCGCCCGCCGCGCCGCCGCCCGGCCGAAGGAGGCCAGCCCCGGTGGCGGTTTGCAGGTCGCCGAACCCGCCGCTATCGCAGCCGCGCCCGCCCGCGCCCGCGCCTGAGAAGGACTGTCATGCGATTGAAAGCCCTCTGGCTCGCCCTTGGCGTCGCGCTGGCGTTCTGCGGCCCGGCGTTCGCCGACGCCAACCCCGGCGGCGAGGCGCTGCATCGGCTGGGCTCCGACCCGCTGCAATTGCGCTTCGAGGGCGAGACCAGCGCCAAGACCTGGCCGATCTACGTCACCGCCGCCGAGGCGCGCACGCGGGCGCGCGTCCATATCGGCTTCACCAACGCCATCTCGGTGATGCCCGAGGCCTCCTCGCTGTCGATCAGCGTCAACGACGTGCCGATCGCGCAGACCCCGATCGCCGCCGCCACCGATCCCGGCGCGCTCGACGTCGAGTTGCCGCGCGGCCTGCTGGCGCCCGGCTACAACAGCGTGCGCATCGCCGTCTCGCAGCGCCATCGCGTCGATTGCTCGATGGAGGCGACTTACGAATTGTGGACGCAGGTCGATCCGGCCTCCTCCGGGCTCGCCTTCCCCGGCGTCTCCGATCCGCACGTCGAAAGGCTCGACGATCTCGCGGCGATCTCGCCCGACGCCTCCGGCGCGGTGACGATCCGCCTCGTGCTGCCGCAGGACGCCGACGCCGCCGCCGTCGACAACGCCATGCGCGCCGTCGAGGCGGTGGCCATCCGCGCCAATGTGCAGCGGCCGCGGGTGGAGATCGTCGGCGACGTCGCCAATAGCGCCGGCCTCTATGTGCTGGCCGGCGAGCGCGGCTATCTGGCCGCGCACGGCTTCGGCCGGTTTCTCAGCTCCGGCGACGGGCGGGAACTATCGGTCGAGGGCCAGGGGGTTCCCGGCCGCGTCGTCGTCGTCGCCGCCGGCGACGGCCAGCCCGAGACGGCGGCGGCGATCGACGCCATCCTGCCGATTCGCCCGCCGCAGGAGCGGGCCGAGATTCCGGCCGCCGCGCGCGCCCTGGCCAATCAATTCGGCTATCGCGTCGGCGACGCCGTGCGCGTGCCGCTCCGCGAACTCGGCGTCAAGACCGAGGAGTTCAGCGGCCGGCTGTTTCGCGCCGCCTTCGATATCAACCTGCCGGGCGATTTCTATCCCGCCGACTATGACAAGCTGACGCTGTCGCTGACGGCGGGCTACGCCAACGGCCTGCTGCCGACCGCCCAGATTCTGGTGCGCGTCAACGACCGCGAAGCCGGCTCGATGCCGATGAAGAACCCGCACGGCGATGTCTTCCGCAACCGGCCGGTGTCGGTGTCGCTGAGCGCGCTCAGGCCCGGCGTCAACCATGTCGTGGTCGAGGCGCAGACCCCGGACGCCGCCGACGCCGCCTGCGAGGTCAAGCATCTCATGGGCATGCGCAAGCGCTTCGTGCTGTTCGACCGCTCGGAGCTAATCATGCCGGCCTTCGCCCATATCGGCCGCCTGCCGAATTTGGCGGCGACGCTTTCGAGCGGCTTTCCCTATCAGGCCGACGACGGCGTCATTTACGTCGCCAGCCACGATCGGCTGACGCTGTCGGCGGTCGGCTCCTATCTGGCGCGCACGGCGGCGGTCGCCGGGCGGCCGCTGGCGGCCCACATCACCTTCGACCGCCGCGCCGCGACGAAAAGCTCGGTGCTGTTCATCGGCGCGCTCGACGATTTCGACCCCGGCCTGATTTCTCAGCTCGGCGTCGATTACGAGGCGTTGCGCAAGACTTGGTCGCGCCCGAACGTCGGCGAAATTGGGTTCGCCGAGCCCGGCGCGTCGCCGCCGGGCCAGTCGCTCGATTCGACCCAGGTGTTCGATCAATGGGCCGAGGGCGGCCACGCGGCGCCCGAGGATTTCGCGCCGCGCCTGACGCTGCGCGCGTTCTATGACCGCTATATCGACATTCACCGCGACGATTTCGCGCTGCTGCGCGAGCCCGACCAGCCGATCGAGGCGCCGGAGCGCGCCACGGTGTTGCTCTCCCAGGCGGCGCCGCCGCACGGCCTGGGGGCCTGGACGCTGGTGCTCGGCGCCAACCGCGCCACGCTGGCGCGCGACATGACGAGCCTGGTGGCGCCATCGAACTGGAACGAGATCGAGGGCCGCGCCGCCGCCTTCACGCCGCGCGGCGGCGCGCGAAGCCTCGACAGCTCGACGGACAGCTATTTCATCCCGACGAGCGGCTTCACCCCCGGCAATCTGCGCTTGATCGCCGCCGGCTTCCTGTCGGCCAACCTCGATTATTACGCGCTGGCGATCCTGATCGCCGCTTTGCTGCTCGGGCTGGCCACCACCGCCGCGGTGCGCGTCCACGGCAACCGCTCGTGAGGCCGGTCTTGACCTTCGCGCTCGCGCTCGGCTTGACTGCGCTTGGTTTGGCTGCCGCCGCGCGCGCCGACGGGGCCGACAACTGGGCGCGCTACAAGGCGCGCTTCATCGCCGCCGACGGGCGGCTCGTCGACGACGCCGCCGACGACGTCAGCCATAGCGAAGGGCAGGGCTATGGGCTGGTGCTGGCCGCCTATAACGACGATCCCGAAACGTTCGCGCGCCTGTGGGCCTGGACGGCGGCGCATCTGGAGATCCGCGGCGATCATCTGGCCGCCTGGCGCTGGCGCCCGCGCGACAATCCGCATGTGCTCGACAAGAACAACGCCACCGACGGCGATCTGCTCATCGCCTGGGGTCTGGCGGAGGCCGGTCGGCGCTGGCGCATCGCCGCCTACACCGCCCAGGCGCGCCGCATCGCCTTGTCGCTTGCGCGCGAGGTCGTGTTCCCGACCGCGTTCGGCCCGGCGCTGCGCCCCGGCGTCCACGGCTTTGGCCCCGACGATTCGCCCGACGGCCCGCTGGTCAATCTGTCCTATTGGGTGTTTCCGGCGTTCGAGGCGCTCGCCGGCGTCGCCCCGGAGGTCGATTGGTCGGGGTTGCGGCACAGCGGCCTGGCGCTCTACGACGCGGCGAAATTCGGTCCCTTCGCCCTGCCGTCGGACTGGATTTCGCTGAAAGGCGGCGTCGCGCCGGCCGCCGGGCGGCCGCCGGTGTTCGGCTACGAACTCATCCGCGCGCCGCTGTATCTGGCCTGGGGACCGCCCGAGGCGAGGCCACGGCTGGTCGCCTTGGCGCAAAGTTGGCTTGGCGCCTCCGGCGGCGCGCCGATGGTGATCGACGTCAAGAGGGGCGCCATTACCCAGAGTTTCGCGGACCGCGGCTACCGCGCCGTCGCCGCGCTCGCCCGTTGCGCCGCGCAGGGTGAGAAATTTCCTCCCGAGCTTTTGGAGGTGCTGCCGGAAAGATATTATTCCGCAACCCTTCACATGCTTTCGTTAACGGCGTTACGGGTTCGGTATCCGCAATGTTAATGTTGCGTATTGTTGTCGTGTGCGTTGCGGCGGCCTCGTGCGCCGTCGCCCCGGCGCGCGCCTTGGCGGTCGATTCTGCGCCGCCTGCCGCGCTCAGCGATTTCGTCGCCGGCGGCCAGGCCGGTCTCGCCGCGCCGCGCCCGAACGCCGCCGCCGCCAGCGAGGCGCCGTATCCGCACATCTATCAAGCGCCGCTGTTCGGCGCGCTGTTTGCGGTCTCGGCCAACCAGACGGCGGTCGACGAGAGCGCGCTGCGCTATTACGCCTCGCTGCACAATTACGCCCGCGCCAACGCCGAGATCCGGCGTTTGAAGGCGCTGCATCCGAGTTGGACGCCGCCGACCAACATCTACGCCAGCGCCGGCGCCGGCGCCGACGAACAGCCGTTCTGGGACTTGCTCGCCGCCGACCGGCTCGAAGAACTCAAGGCCGGCGTCGCGCTGAAGGAGCGCACGACGCCGGGCTGGAAGCCCTCGCGCGACCTGATGACCAAGATCGCGCGCAAGCTGGCGATCGAGGAGTTGGTGAAGGACACCGACGAGCACAAACCGGCCGAGGCGCTCGCCGTCGCCGACGCCGATCCCTCGATCCTGCATTGCGCCTATATGGACGCCGACTGGCGCGTCGCCGACGCATTCCTGGCCATCGGCCTGCCCAAGCGCGGCTTCGAAATCTACCACGCCATCATCGCCACCTGCCCCGATCACGACGAGCGGCTGGCGACGGTGCGCAAGGCGATCTCGCGCTTTTCCTTCGACCAGACGCGCTCGCTGATCGCCATGGGCGCGAAGTCGGCCGACGGGGCGACCGAGTTCGACGCCGCCAAGCTCGATCTCACCCGCGCCGAAATCGCCGCCTCCAACCAGGGCAAGATGAGCGCGCCGATTGCGCCGCAAGCGCTCGCCGATTTCTTCGCCGCGGTCGGACGCAGCCACGCCGCCGCCGATCTCGCGCTCGCCGGTTGGTTCGAATACAACCGCGGCCATTTCGACAAGGCCGCGTCTTGGTTCTCGCATGCCAGCCTCGGCTCGCCCGTCGCCGCCGATGCGACGACGATCAACCTCGCCGAAGGCCGCGCGCTGTCGCTGCTCAAGCTCGGCAAGGTCGAGCCGGCCCTCGCCCTGGCCTATGTGTGGCGCGACGTCTCCAAGACGATGCGGCAGACCTATATCGGCGCCAGCGCCGAGTTGCTGACCCGGGTTTCGCCGCCGCCGGCGATCTCCGACCAGGGGCTCGCCGATTTCGCCGCCGTCGTCGAGGCCGACCGCAGCTTCCTCGGCGCGCAGGCGACCGGCTGGTATCGCTACAACCGCAGCGAATGGGACAATGCGGTCACCTGGTTCGGGGCCGCACTGATGTGGAAGGGCGTCGATGCCAACGCCGCGCCGGGGCCGGGCGAGGTCGCCGCGCCGACGGCGAGCGCCATCGAGGGCTATGGCCGGGCGCTCGCCGGCGCCGGCCGGCTCGACGACGCCACGGCGGTCGCCGACCGCTGGCGCGGCGGCGGAGCGGCGCTGGAAGCGGTGTTCGTCGACCTGATGAGCGCCGCCATCGACGCCGCGCCCGCCGTCTCGGCGCTAAAGGCCGACCCGCTCGCCCATTTCGCCGCCATTGCGGCGCTGCGCAGGAACATCACCGCGGCGGCCGGGCTCGGCTGGCTGCATTACCGCTCGGCCGATTACCCGGGAGCCGTCGGCTGGTTCCGAAAGGCGGTCGCCTGGGGGCAGGGCCGGCCGGATCTGGCCGCCAACCAGGGCCTGGCGCTCGCCCTCAAGCAGACCGGCGCGCTCGCCGAGGCCGAGGACGTCGCCTGGACGTTCAGCCGCGACTCCGCCGACCTGCGCGCCATCTATGTTTCGGCCGTCGTCGCCGAACTCGCGGCCGACAAGGCGAGCCTGCCGCCGCGCCGGCTCAACCGCTTCGTCGACCTCGTGCGCGCCCACCGTTCCTCCGCCGGCGCGCAGGCGCTCGGCTGGTATCGGTTGAAAGAGGGCAATTGCGTCTACGCGGCGCCGTGGTTCCGCAAGGCCGCCGCCTGGAGCGCCGCCAGCGACGAGGACATCGACACCGCGCGCGGCCTGACGCTGTCGCTGAAGGCCGTCGGCGCGCTCGCCGAGGCCGAAGACCTTGCCTACGCTTGGCGCGAGCGCGACTCGACGTTGAGCGCGCTCTATGCCGACATCGGCATCGAGGAGTTGACCAGCCAGGCGCCGGTTTATCCGATGAGCGAGGCGCGCCTGCGCCGGCTCTCCGAGCGCGTGCTCGCCGAGCGGCTGGTCAAGGGCGCGCAGGCGCTCGGCTGGCGTCGCTACGGGCAGGCCGCCTGCGGCTATGGCGGACAATGGCTCAAGCTCGCCGCCGCCTGGGGCGACGCCGACAAGCGCGACGTCAAGACCGACGAGGGCCTGGGGCTTTCGCTGCGCAGCGTCGGCCGTCTCGACGCTGCCGCCAGCCTCGCCTGGCCCTGGGTCGCCCAGGCGCCGCTGATGAAGACCCTCTACGTCGAGACGATGGCCGAACGGCTGGCGCGCGACAATCCGCCGGAGCCCATCGACGAGGCGCAACTCAAGGATTTCGCCGCTGTCGTCGCTTCGCTCAAGTCGCCGCTCGGCGCGCAGGCGCTCGGCTGGTACCGGCTGGAGCGGCGCGAACTGCCTGAGGCGGCGCGTTGGTTCAAGACCGCGCTCGCCTGGTGGCCGGCGCAACGCGCCAACGACGCGCCGCGCGCTGGCGCTGTGGCTGAGGATTACAGGCCGCTGCTGGCCAAGCTGGCGCTGACGCGCGAGGATTACCGGCGCACGCCGCTCGCCTACAAGCGCTCGGCGGCGCGCAGCGACGACGGCGCGGCCTATGTCGACACGTTCGCCGGGCTGGCCAAGACCGAGGAGGGCTACGTCGAGGCGCTGCGCGCGCTCGGACGGGCCGACGAGGCGGAGACGATCGCCTGGGGCTGGCGCGAGCGCTGGCCGGCGCTCGGCGACCAGTTCCTGTCGCTCGCCGTCGAGGCGCTGAACCGTACCGATGGGCCGGAGATCTCGCCCGAGCGCATGAGCCGCTTCACCGCCGCCATCGAGGGTGCGCGCTCGGCCTCGGCGGCGACGGCGCTCGGCTGGCGGCGGCTGCGCGCCCATGCGCCCGACGCGGCCGAGGCATGGTTCGCCAAGGCGCTTGGCTGGTCCGCGCGCGCCCCCGATCCTGGGCTGGTGGAGGGCTATGTCGCGGCCTTGCAGGCGCAGCAGAAGTTCGCCCCGGCGACCAAGCTCGCCGAGCGCTGGCGCGGCGTCTCGCCGCAGCTCAACGTCATCTACCTGCGCAGCGAGTTGCAGGCGTTGCGCGCCTCCGGCGCCGCCGATGCCGCCAGTGCGGCGAAATACGCCGGCGTCGAGGCCGAGATCGCCAAGGCGCGCTCCGGCGACGGCGCGCTGTCGGTCGGCTGGCTCGCCTATCAGAACAAGGATTTCGCCCAGGCGCTGAGCTGGTTCCGCGATGCGCTCGCCTGGGGCGGCGACGCCGCCAAGGCCAAAGAGGGTGTGGCTTTGAGTCTGCGCGCGCTGGAACGTTACGCCGACCTCGCCGCCTTCGGCTACGCCGAGCGCGCCACGCCCGCCGTGCGCGAGGTCTACTACGGCGGCATGGTCGCCTGGCTGACCGCCGACAAGCCGGTGCTCACCGTGAGCCCGGCGGCGCGCCAGAGCTTCGAGGACGCGGTGGTCGCCGACCGCAGCGCGGTCGGCGCACAGGCGCTCGGCTGGGGCGCCGAGTTGCGCGGCCAATGGCCGGCGGCGCGGCGCTGGTTTGCCAGCGCCGTCGCCTGGAGCGGCTTCGACCCACTCGCCGCGCCGCAGAAACCCGATGCCGCGCGCCTAAAACTCGTCGAGGGTTATGTGCGGGCGCTGCGCGGCGCCGGCGCGGCGGATGGCGCCGAAGACGTCGCTTATGTCTGGCGCGACGCGGCGCCGGCGCTCGGCGGCCTTTATCTGGAGATTTTCACACAAAGCCTCGCCGACGATGGCGTGGCGCTGTCGGCGCCGCGGCTGGCCCGCTTCTCGGCCTTCGCCATTTCGCATCGAGCGGCGGCCGGGGCCGGCGCGCTCGGCTGGCGCTTCTATCGCGCCCACGCCAACGGCGACGCCATCGCTTGGTTCGAGCATGCGCTCGCCTGGGCGCCCGAGGGACCGCCGCCGAAGCAGGTCGCCGAGGGCTACGTGCTGTCGCTGCGCGCCGCCGGCCGGCTCGAAGACGCCGAGAGCTTCGCCTACGGGCTGGCCAAGGACCCGGACATGCGGGCGCTCTACATCGCCGCCGTGGTCGCCGAGTTGGCCGACGCCAAGACCGCGCTGGCGGGGCCGCGGCTCGCCCGCTTCGTCGCCTCGGTCACGGCGGCGCATTCGGCGCTCGGCGCGCGGGCGCTCGGTTGGCGGCGGCTTTCCGGCGACAATTGCGTCTACGCCGCGCCGTGGTTTCGCAAGGCCGCCGCCTGGAGCGCCGACAGCGCCGACGACTTCGACACCGCGCGCGGCCTGGCGCTGGCGCTGCGCAAGGTCGGCGCATACGCTGCGGCCGAAAATCTCGCCTATGCCTGGCGCGAGCGCAGCCCCGACATGGAAAAGCTGTTCATCGAGACCGCCGCCGCGGCACTCGAAAGCCAGGCGCCGCAGACGACGATCAGCGAGGCGCGCTTGCGCCGGCTGTCGCAGCGCGTGCTCGCCGATCGCAGCGTCGTCGGGGCGCGGGCGCTCGGCTGGCGGCGTTACGGCGAGGCCGCCTGCGGCTATGGCGGCGACTGGTTCCGCTTCGCCCGCGCCTGGAGCGGCGATGCCGACGCCAAGACCGACGAGGGCTATGGTCTGAGCTTGCGCGCCACGGGCCGGCTGGCGAGCGCCGCCGCGCTCGCCTATCGCAGCGCCGCGCAGGCGCCGGCGATGCGCAAGCTCTACGTCGACGTGATGGTCGAGGCGCTGTCGCGCGACAATCCGCCGGAGCCGGTCGACGAGGCGCGGCTGAAAGATTTCGCCGCCGCCATCACGTCGCTGCGCTCGGCGCTCGGCGCGCAGGCGCTCGGTTGGTATCGGCTGGAGCGCCGCGAGCCCGACGATGCCGCGCGCTGGTTCAAGCTGGCGCTCGATTGGTGGCCGGCTGAGCGGCCGGACCCGTCGCAGCGCCTCTCGGCGGTGGCCGACGGCTACAAGCCGATGTTCGCCAAGCTGGCGCTCGACGCCAAGGCCTATCGGCGCACGCCGCTCGCCTATCTCAAGGCCTCGGCGCTGGTCGGCGCCAGCACGCAGGATTACGTCAACACCGCCATCGGCCTCGCCAAGACCGAGGAGGGCTTCGCTGAGACGCTTCGCATGCTCGGCCGCGCCGAGGAGGCCGAGGCGATCGCTTGGGGCTGGCGTAACCGCTGGCCGGCGCTCAACGCTTTGTTCCTCGACATCGCCGCCGCCGAACTCGACCGCAAGGACGGCCCGGCGCTCGCGCCGGCGCGGCTGCAACGCTATCTGGTGGCGATCGAAGCCGACCGCTCGGCCGGCGGCGCGGCGGCGATGGCGTGGCGGCAATATCGGCTCGAAGCTTTCGACAGCGCCGCCGATTGGTTCCGCAAGGCGCTGGCGTGGTCGAAGGCCGGCGCGCCGCCGCAGACCCTGATCGAAGGCTATGTGCTGGCGCTCCAGGGGGCGAAGAAGTTCGACGCCGCCGAGGCGGTGGCGGCGAAATGGCGTTCCGCCTCGCCGGAACTCAACCTCGTCTATATCCGCAGCGAGCTGCAACGGCTGCGCACGACCGGCAAAGCCGCCGCCGTCGCGCCGAGCCAATTCGCCGAGATCGAAAAGACGATGGCGGGTGCGAAATCCGCCGATGGCGCGCTGTCGCTGGCCTGGGTCGCCTATGAGGCGCATGACTACGCCCACGCGCTGCAATGGTTCCGCAACGCCGAGACATGGGGCGCCGGCGCGACCAAGGCCAAGGAGGGCGTGGCGCTAAGCCTGCGCGCGCTCGAACGTTACGCCGACCTCGCCGCCTTCGGCTTCCCCGAGCGCCACGCCTCACCGGCGCTGCACGACGCCTATTTCGGCGGCATGGTCGCCTGGCTGACCTCGGACAAACCGCTGCGCGCGGTGAGGCCGCAGGCGCGCGCCGATTTCGAACAGGCGGTCGCGGAGGAGCGCAGCGTCGTCGGCGTCCAAGCGCTGGCTTGGGGGGCGCTGATGCGCGGCGACGCGACGCTGGCGCTGAAAGGGTTCGAGGCCGCCATCGCCTGGAGCGGCTTCGATCCGATGGCGGCGCTGGGCGCGCCGGACGCGGCGCAGGCCAAGCTGGTCGAGGGTTATGTGCAGGCGTTGCGCGCCAGCGGCGACCTCGGCCGCGCCGAGGACGTCGGCTATCTCTGGCGCGACGCCAGCGCCAGCCTTGGCGGCCTTTATCTGCAAATCTTCACCCAGGAACTCGCCGCCGATTCCGCCGCCCTCTCCGACGCGCGCATCGCCCGCTTCTCGGCGCTCGCCGAGATCAGGCGCTCGCCGCAGGCGGCCGGCGCGCTCGGCTGGCGCGCCTATCGCGGCAAATCCTTCAGTGAGGCGATCGCGTGGTTCGGCAAGGCGATCGACTGGTCGCCGGGCCATGACGGCGACGCCAAGATCGACGAGGGGCTGGCGCTGTCGCTACGCGCCGCCGGCAGGCTGGTGGACGCTGAGGATTTCGCTTGGGCGCATCGCGCCAAGTCGCGCGAGTTGCGCGCCGCCTATGTCGCTGCGTTCTCTGACCAGTTGCTCGATGCGAAGCTGGCGCCGACGCTGTCGGCGCTGCGGCTCGCCCGCTTCGGCCAAATCGTCATGACGGACAAGATCTCGGCCGGCGCGGCGGCGCTCGGCTGGCGGCGGCTGCGGGACGGCAATTGCGGTTACGCGATCGGCTGGTTCCGCAAGGCGATCGCCTGGAGCGACCATAAGCGGGGCGGCGACAAGCTCTATGCCGGCCTGGCGCAGGGCCTGCGCGCCGTCGGCATGTTCAGCGAGGCCGAGGACGCCGCCTTCGCCTATGCCGATCGCTCGCCCGAGGCGCGCGAGTTGTACATCAACATCGCCGTCGAGGAACTGACGCGGCAATGGCCGCGCGTGCCGACGAGCGAGACGCGCATCGCCCGTTTCGCCGCCGTGGTCGAGAGGGATCATTCGGCCAAGGGGGCGCAGGCGCTTGGCTGGCGGCGCTATATGCAGGCTGGCTGTGGTTACGGCGGGCGTTGGTTCGAACTCGCCGCCGCCTGGAGCCCGGACAAGCGCGGCGACGCCCATCTCAACGAGGGCTACGGGCTGAGCTTGCGCGCCGTCGGCCGGCTCGCGCGCGCCGAGGTGCTTGCCCGACCGTGGATCGAGCGCGCTCCGGCGATGAAGAAGCTCTATATCGACATCGCCGTCGAGGAACTGTCGCGCGACAATCCGCCGGAGCCGATCGCCGAAGATCGCGTCGCCGCCATTGAGGCGACGTTCGCCTCCGTGCATTCGGCGCTCGGCGCGCAGGCGCTCGGCTGGTATCGCTTCGCGCGCGGCGAGAACGAACCAGCGGCGCTCTGGTTCAAGAACGCGCTCGACTGGTGGCCGCAGCTTGCTGGCGACGCTGGCCAGAAGCTCGCCGCCCCGGTCGACGATTACCACGCGCTGCTCGCCCACCTGGCGCTGCTGCCGCAGGATTACCGGCGCACGCCGCGCGCCTATCCGAACTCGGCGTTGCAGATCGGCCGCGATGCGGAATCCTACGTCAAGACCGAGCTTGGCCTCGCCAAGACCGTCGAGGGCTACGTGCGGGCGCTCTCGGCGCTGTCGCGCTACGACGAGGCCGAGACGCTGGCGTTCCGTTGGCTCGACCGCTGGCCGCCGCTGCGCCAGGTGCTGATCGACATGGCGGCGACGCAGCTTTCCGGCCCCGCCGACCTCTCCGCCGACCGGCTCGCCCGCTTCGCGGCGCTGATCGAGCAGTCGCGCTCCGAACCCGGCGCGCAGGCGCTCGGCTGGCGCGCCTACAAGGCCAAGGATTACGCTGGCGCGGCGCGCTGGATGAAAGCCGCCATCGATTGGCGCCCGGCCAATGGCAAGCTTGGCCTCGACGTGGCGCGCGCCTATGCCGATTCGCTGAGCAACCTCAAGCAATACGATCAGGCGCTCGCCTTCCTCGCGGCCTGGCGCGACCGCATCCCCGACCTGCGGGCGGTCTCGGTGAGCGTTGGCCTCGACAGCCTCGCCGCGCTCGCTCCCAATTCGACCACCGCGACGGCGCGCATCGCCGCCATCGCCCGTGAGGTGAGCGCGGCGCATTCGGCCGCGGGCGCGCAATCGCTCGGCTGGCTCGCCAATGGCCGCAAGGAGTTCGCCGGCGCCGAGGCGTGGTTCAAGAAGGCGATCGAATGGGCCGCCGCCGGCGCCGATCCCGACCCGAAGGCGCTCGAAGGCTACGCCCGCGCGCTTCAGGGCGAGGGCCGGCTCAACGACGCGCTGCGCTTCACCGAGGAGTGGAGCGCCCGCCAGCCGGCGTTGGCGCCGGTCTACGTGCAGGCCGCCGCCCAGGCGCTCGCCGCCGCCGCCGGCAACGGCGAGGACTTGGCGACCGCGACGCTGGCCCGCGCCGGCCGCGCCTTCGCCCAGGCGCGCTCGGCCAATGGCGCGCAGGCGCTCGCCTGGCAGCGCGTCTCCCAGCACGATTGGGTCGCCGCCGTCGCCTGGTTCCAGGCCGCGCGCAACTGGGCCAAGAGCCCCGACGCCGACCCTAAAGCCACCGAAGGGCTGATTATCGCGCTGCGCCACTTGCATCGCGACGACCAGGCCGAGGCGCTCGCCTATAGCGGCGGCCAGCATGACGAAGCGCTGCGCGGGCTCTATCTGGAGATCGTCGCCGACCGGCTGACCCGCAAGCCGCCCGCCGCGCCAGACGAGAACGGCATGCGCCGCTACGCCGCCGCCGTCGTCGCCGCCCAATCCGTCAACGGCGCGCAGGCGCTCGGCTGGTATTCCTACGGCGTGCGCCAATATCCCGCCGCCGTCGCCTGGTTCGAAAAATCGCTCGCCTTCGGGCCGAGCGAGAACGCCGCCTACGGGCTGGCGATGACCTATCGCAAGCTTGGCGAGCGCGACAATTATCGGCAGGCCGTGCAGACCTACCGCGACGCTTACGCCAAGGTCGCCGAACTCGGCGGCGCGCGCCGGCGCCCACGCGAGCGGCGCGCCGCCTTCGAGGACGAGGCAGCGCGGGCGCCGCGCTTGCGCGCCACGCTCAGCGCGCGAACGCTTCGCGCCGCTTCGCCAGCCAGCGCCGGCGTAGGCGGCGACATCACGCGCGGCTGGAAATTGCTGAACCAGGGCCGCCCGAGCGAATCCGCGCAAGCGTTCGAAACCGCGCTGGCGTCGGCCACCGGCGCGCAGCGCCGCGACGCCGCCTACGGCCGATCGCTGGCGCTGATGTCGGCGGGCGAAACCGGCGAAGCCGGTCGCGTGGCCGCCTCCGCCCCGCTCACCGAGAAGCAGCGCAACGAAGTCGGCACGCAACTGCTCGCCCGCCGCGCCTGGGACGCCTACAACGCCGACCGCTATCTGGAGGCGCTGAACTGGCTCAACCGCCGCGCCGCCTTCGCCGCCGAGTCTCGCGATCTCATGCAAATGCGCGCCTGGTGCCTGCAAAAGCTCGGGCGCGTCGAAGCCGCCGAGACGATCCAGAGCCAGCTCGACCAGCAGTTGGCGCCGTAAGGGAAACCGCAACCAAAACGCAAGCATTCTCCGCTAACCATAGGGAAGGCGCTAGGGAATCGTCAAACCCCGGCGCTGCGTCGAGCGTCAGTTGGGTGCGTATATGCGACAAACCGGGTTCGTCGGGCGGCGTCGGCATTCGGCGGCGAGGATGGGGGGACTGGCGGTCGCGGGCGTCGCTTTCGCGGCGCTCGCCGGCTGCTCCATGGCCCCGCAAGACACGCGGGCGGGCTATGAGGCGGTCGAAGAGCCGACCGCCGCCGGACCTGCGGTGATGGCCGAACTGCCGGCGGCGGCCGGCCAGGTGACGGCGGTGTTGCAAAGCCAAGTGCGCGGCGTGCTGACGCAGCGCATCGTGCTGAGAGGCGATCCCGGCGTCGCCGGCGAGAACGCCATTATCGTCAAGGTCGACGCCTCGAAGGGGCCGCAAGATCTCGATGGCGCCGTCGGCATTCCGACCCAGGCGCGCATCGCCTCCGAACTCGACGAATCCTTCGCCGGGGTCGAAATGCGGCTTTCGCAGACCTTCGCGCGCAACAGCTTCGGGCCGTTCGGCTACGCCATCGGCCACCCCAACGCGCGCGTGACTTGCGTCTACGCCTGGCAATGGGGCCTATGGAAACCGGTCCGGCTCGGCGAGCCGCCGACCGGCGCGCCTTCAATGCCGGTGCAGCCGACCTCGGTGCGCGTGCGGCTTTGCCGCTCAAGCCTCGGCGAGGCCGAGATCCTGCCGATGCTGCGGCAATTGCAGGTGTTTCCGCCGGGCTCGCGGGTCGCCTACGTCGATCCCGCTTCCACCCTCGGCGAGGCCGGCGGCGACGCGCTGGCGGCGGCCGGTGTCGGCTATTTCGTCGCCCCCGGGCACACCCGGCGCGAGCCCATCGAGGGGTCGCGCGCCCGCCATCGCCGAAAGGTCGCGCATCACAGCCGCCGTCATCGCCATTTGGCGGCGATCGAGGAGCGCGCCGCCGCGATCGATGCCCCCGCCTTTGGCGATCGCGCGCGCGACGGCGTCGTCGTGCCGATGCCGGGCGGCGCCGCGTCGGCCGCGCCGGCGCTCGATCCGCTGCTCGCGCCGCTGGCCGCCGTCTCGACGGCGGCGCCCGCCACCGACGACATGCCGTTGCCCGCCCGCGCGCCCGCCACGCCCGCGCGCGCCGCCGAAGCGCGCCCGGCGTCGATCCCGCTGCCGAATTGAACTGAGCCCCGCCTCAGGCGGACGCGACGGCGCGGCTGCGGGCGGCCGGCTCCGGCGCCGCGAGATCGCGCTCCGGCGCCGGGCGGCCGAACAGATAGCCTTGTCCGTTGAGGCAGCCCGTCGATTTCAACCATGCGAGTTGCTCCGGCGTTTCGATGCCTTCCGCGGTGGTCATGACGCCGAGGTCGTTGGCGAGGCCGATGACGGCGCGCACGATCTTGCGGTCGCAGGCGTTGGACAGCATGTCTTTGACGAAGGAGCGGTCGATCTTGATGCGATCGACGGGAAAGGTGCGCAGATAGGAGAGCGCCGAATAGCCGGTGCCGAAATCGTCGATGGCGATGGTGACGCCGAGCGCCTTCAGGTCGGCGACGCCGCGCAACGCCGCGCCGTCTTCGCCCAGGAACGCCGTTTCCGTCAGCTCCAGTTCGAGCCGCGAGGCCGGCAGGTGGGTTTCGGCGAGAATTTCGGCCACCCGCAGCGCAAAGCCCGGCATGCGCAATTGCAGCGCCGACAGATTGACGGCGATGTAGACCGGCGTCGGCCAGCGCGCCGCGGTCCGGCAGGCCTGCCGCAGCACATGGGCGCCGATCCCGACGATCAAACCCGAGCGCTCGGCGATCGGAATGAACGCCGCCGGCGGCGTCATGCCGTGGCGCGGATGGCGCCAGCGCGCCAACGCCTCCAGCCCGACGACGCGCGAGGAAGCGAGATCGACGATCGGTTGATAATGGACTTCGATCTGGTCGCGCGCCACCGCCTGGCGCAGATCGTCCTCCATCATCAATTCCTCGCGCCGAGTCTCACATTCGGCCTGCGCGGACAGGCGGTACTGGCTGCGCCCGCTCGATTTCGCGCAATAGAGCGCGAGGTCGGCCGACTTCATCAAGGCCGGGAGGTCGGCGCTTTCGTCGGTCGCCAAGGCGGCGCCGATGCTGCAACCGATCACCGTTGGGCAGCCGTCGATGTCGAACGGTTCGGCGAAGGTCTCGATCAGCGCCGCGCCGAGGCGGTTGACCTCGCTGGCGTCTGCGGCGCGACGCAACAGCATCGCGAATTCGTCGCCGCCCATGCGGGCGAGGTCATTCGAGCGGCCGGCGCGCTTGGCGAGCCGCTGCGCCACCAGTTGCAGCAGGCGATCGCCGGCCGCGTGGCCGAGTTCGTCGTTGACCTGCTTGAAGCCATCGAGATCGAGGCACAGGATCGCCGGCCGCGGCGCGCCGCGCGACTTGGCGAGGGCCTCCTCGGCGCGACGCTGGAAGGCGGCGCGGTTGGGCAGTTCGGTCAACTGGTCGGTGAAGGCGAGGCGGCGCAGCAGCCGCCGGCTTTCGTCCTGCTCGATGGCGAGCGCGCAGAGCCGGGCGCCGGTGGCCACTACATTCATCTCCGGCGGCAGCGGCCCGCGCGTCTCGCCGTAGTAGAAAGCGAATGTGCCGAGCACCCGGTTGCGCGCCCCCAGGATCGGACTCGACCAGCAGGCCTTGAGCCCCAGCGGCAGCGCCAGGTGGCGAAAGGCGCGCCATAGCGGGTCGGCGGCGATGTCGGTGACGACCACCGGCTTGCCGCGAAACGCGGCCGTGCCGCAGGAGCCGGCCTCCGGTCCGATCGCAACGCCGTCGATGGCGCGCGAAAAGGAGGCGGGCAGGCTGGGCGCCGCAAGGGTCTGCAACCTTTTGTCGGCGTCGAGCTTCAGCACCGTGCAGATCGCGCCGGGGGCGAGCCGCTCGGCGCGGCGGCAGAGTTCGCCCATCAGCCGTTTGAGCGGCACGCCGCGCGCCAGGGCTTCGAGGATGTTGCATTGCAACGCCATCAATTCGGCGTCCGACGACCTGAAATCCCTGCGGCCAACAGCCATGTCTGAATCCGCTTGCAACCCCGACGCGCCCCTCGCAGCTCAGGGTGAAGGCAAGCTATTCCGCCAAATCCTTGCGGAAATAACAACGCAAAGCGATCAATCGATGCAATAGCGCCGCCGGCCGAGGGCCGGCGGCGCCGCTTAAGTTACTTCACGCCCCAGATTTTCTTGTATTCGTCGCGGTAACCATTTCCGGGGTCGAACACATTTTTGTCACCGCCGTCGAACGCGACATTGTCGGCGGTGACGAGGTGAATCTTGGAGATGTAGCCGGACCATGGCTGCTTATTGAACGCCCGGTTCAGTTCATCTACGAGTTGCCAGCCCTGCATGTTGAGCGGCTCCGGCACCGTGCCGTCCTGGTACTGCCTGGCGCGGATGCGCTGGAATGCCGATTCCGAGCCGTCGCCGCCCGAGATATTGTGCGGATAGGCGCTGCCCTTGATGCCGGCGGCGGCCAGTGACGGGCCCATGAAGTCGAAATACAGGTCGTTGATCGCGAGACTGTGCGTCCACTTGGCGCCGTACTTCTGCAACAGCGTGGTGGTGAGCTGCGGCATGCGCTGCGAGGTCTCGGCGAGCGGGGAATCGACGAACTCCAGCACTTTGCAGCCGCCGCATTTCTTGATCGCCGCCTCCATCGCGCGGCCCTTGAACAGCGCGATCTGGTACTGCGAATCCGTGAACACGATGACGCCCGCCGTGCCGTGGGATTCGGCGATCGCCTGATAGGCGGCGATCTTGGAGACGTCCTCCGGGTTGGTCGTGACATTGGCGAACACGCCGGCCTCGGGCTCGGGGCCGGGCCGCGTGCCGGAGTGCCAGCCGACGACGGCGGCGCCGGATTTCGCCGCCGCGTCAAAGGCGACCTTCTGCTCGTTGGTGTCGAAGCCGCCGGCGACGATGCCGTCAGGCTTCAAGGTCAGCGCCTGATCCATCGCCGAGGTGCGCCCGGATACCGTGCCCTGGCCGTCGATGACGGTGACGGTCCAGCCGATCGCCTTGGCCGCCTCTTTCAGGCCCTCGGAGGCGCCGAGGATGCCGCCGTTCTTGAGGTCGCCGGCGACATAGACGATTCTCTTGCCGGGGGCCGCTTTCGGGCCGGTGGTCGGGCCGTCCCATTTGTCGACGCGCGCCGTCGCCTGTTTGGCCATTTTCGTCGCCATGTCGACATAATCGTCGGCCGACGCGACGGCTCCGAAGGCGAGCGCGAACACGCCCGCCAGCAGCGCAAGTTTCAACTCTTTCATGCATTTCCTCCCTTGGTGATTGTTGCCGCGATCGCTGGCTTCGGCGGCACGGCCGAGGCCGCGCCGCGCCGGCGCTGGGCGTAGCCGGCGATGCCGATGGCGACGAGCAGCGTCGCGCCGTTGAACAGCGGCTCGACGAAGAACGTCGCGCCGAACTGCTGGATGCCGGAGATGCCGATCGCCAGGATGGCGACGCCGACCACCGTGCCCCAGACGTTGACGCGCCCCGGTTTGATCGTCGTCGAGCCGAGAAAGGCGCCGACGAGCGCCGGCAACAGATATTCGAGCCCGACGCTCGCCTGCCCGATGCGCAGCTTGGAGGCCAAGATCACGCCGGCGAAAGCGGTGATGACGCCGGAGGCGACGAAAGCGATGATCGTGTAGCGCCGCACCGGCACGCCGTTGAGCGCGGCGGCCTTCGGGTTGGCGCCGATGGCGTAGAAATAGCGCCCGATGGGGAAATATTCGAGCGCCAGCCACAGCCCGACGGCGAGCGCCAGCACATAATAGCCGGTGATCGGCAGCCCGAACAAGAAGGCGCCGTTGAGCGCATAGAAAGCGTCCGGGCAGACGCCGACGACCTGGCGGCCGAGCGTGTACCACATCGCCAGCGCGTAGAGAATCGTCCCCGTGCCGAGGGTGGCGATGAAGGCGTCGATCTGTGCGATTTCGACCAATAGGCCGTTGAACAGCCCGACCACCGCGCCGAGCGCCAACACGGTCAGCACAGCGACCGGCCAGGGGAAGCCGTATTTGGTTTGCAGGCTGATCGCCAGAATGTGCCACAGCACGATGCCGTAACCGACGGTGAGGTCGATCTTGCCGGCCACCATCGGGATCATCGCGCCGAGCGACAGCATGGCGATAATCGCCTTGTCGGAGATGATCGAGCGCAGGTTCAGCATCGTCGGAAACGTGTCCGGCAGCAGGATGCTAAACAGCACGGCGAGCGCGATGGTGAGGATCACCAGGCCGTAGACGGGGATGAAGCGCAGCAGGCGCTGGATCGGGCCAAGGCCTTCCAGTTCGCTGTGCGTCGGCTCCAGCGCCGTCGATTTAACCGAAGTCGTCGCCAAGCGTTCCTCCTCAAGCCGCGTGGTTGGCGGCGACCGAGGCCGCATGGATGAGACGCTCGATGGTCAAAGCTTCGTCGGCGAGTTCGGCGACGATCAGGCCGCGCGAGAACACCAGCGCCCGATGGCAGAGCCGCGCCACCTCCTCGAAATCGGTGGAGACGACGACGACGCAGAGCCCGGAATCGAGCGCCTGGTCGAGCAGCCGGTAGATCTCGGCCTTGGCGCCGACGTCGACGCCGGCGGTCGGATCTTCGGCGATGAGCACGCGCCCGCCGACGCGCAGCCAGCGGCCGACGACGACTTTCTGCTGGTTGCCGCCCGATAGCGCCTCGATTGGCAGCGCGGGATCGTTGGGCTTCAGGCCGACGCGGGCGCCGATGACGCGCGCCTGCATCGCCTCGCCGCGCGGCGACAGCATGGCGCCGCCGCCGCGTCCGATCGCGCCGGGGTTGAGGAATATGTTCTCGCGAATCGAGAGGCCGAGGGCTGAGGATTCCTCGATGCGGTCGCGGGCGATGAGGCCGATCCCGGCGCCCATCGCCGCGGCCGGCGTCGCCAACTCTGGCCGCTCGCCGTCGATGCGGATTTCGCCGGCGTGCGGCAGCACGCCGAACAAGGCGCGGCTGATGCGCTCCTGGCCGGCGCCGCGCAGGCCGACGAGGCCGACGATCTCGCCGGGCGCGATCTCGAAATCGACGGGGCCGGCGCCCTCGACCGTCAGCCCGCGCACGGCGAGGCGGGCGGTGGACGCCTTGACGCGCGGCGTCGCCTCGTATTTGTCGAGCGCCTTGCCGACGATGAGCGAGACCAACTCCTCCGGGTTGGTCTCGGCGACCCGGCGCTCGCCGACCAGGAGGCCGTCGCGCAGCACGGCGATGCGGTCGGCGATCTCGAACACCTCGTCGAGCCGGTGAGAAACATAGATCATGCCGACGCCGCGCGCCTTCAGCGGCCGCAGCGCCGCAAACAGCCGGTGCACCTCGTCGGCCGGCAGCGAGGCCGAGGGCTCGTCGAGCACCAGCACGTCGGCCTGGACGCTGAGCGCGCGGGCGATGGCGACCAGCGATTTCTCGGTGCGGCTGAGATCGCGCACGCGCCGGCTGGGGGGCAGCGGGCAATCGACCTGCGCCAGCGCCCGGCGCGTCGCCTCCTCCGCCGCCGCCCAGTCGATGAGGCCGAAGCGGCGGGGGTAGCCGGTCGCCAGCACGATGTTTTCGGCGATCGTCATCCATTCGACGAGGCCAAGATCCTGGTGGATGAAGGCGACCGGCTGACGCTCGCCAAAGCGCGGCGGCCGGTGGCGATAGATTTCGCCCTTGTAGCGGATGACGCCTTCGGTCGGCTCGACGATGCCGCCGAGCGTCTTGATGAGGGTGGATTTGCCGGCGCCGTTTTCGCCGAGCAGCGCCAGCACCTCGCCGGCGTGCAGATCCAGCGAAACGCCGCGCAACGCGGTGACTCCGCCGAAGCGTTTGACGACGGAATCGAAGCGGATGAGGGGGCTTTCCGGCGTGGTCGCGGACATGGCGGCCTGTTTCCTCCCCCCCTGAAGACGTTGCTGCGGAGTTATGTTATCGATAACAAGGTCGGCTGACAAGCCCAATTGGCGGCCAAGCCGCGCTCACGCCCGCAGCCGCGCCGTCAACTCCGCGACGAGGCTGTCGAGCGGGCGTTCGGCCGAGACTTCGATCACGTCGGGCTCGTCGCGCGGCGCTTCGAGGGTGGCGAACTGGCTATCGACCAGGGAAGCCGGCATGTAATGGCCGCGCCGCGCGGCGACGCGCTCACGCATCGCTTGCGGCGGCGCTGCGAGATAGATGAAGCGCACCGCCGGGCCGGCTGCGGCGCGGATGCGGTCGCGATAGGCCCGTTTCAGCGCCGAACAGGCGACGATCCGGCGCTTTTCGCCCCGCGCCAGCGCCGCGCCGACGCAGTCGAGCCAGGGCTTGCGGTCCTCGTCGGTCAGCGCATGGCCGGCGGCCATTTTGGCGCGCGCGGCGTCGGTGTGCAGATCGTCGCCGTCGAGGAACTCGGCGTCGAGGGCGGCGGCGAGCCGTAGGCCGAGCGTCGTCTTGCCGGAGCCGGAGACGCCCATCACCACGACGGCGAGGGCTTCAGAGGCAGGCGGTGATGCCGCCGTCGACGTAGAGGATATGGCCATTGACGAAACTCGATGCATCGGAGGCGAGGAAGATGGCGGCGCCGACGAGTTCCTCGACGTCGCCCCAGCGGCCCATCGGCGTGCGCTGGGCGAGCCAGCCCGAGAACTTTTCGTCCTCGACCAGAGCTTTGTTAAGCTCGGTGCGGAAATAGCCCGGCGCGATGGCGTTGGCGCGCAGGCCGTGGCGGCCCCAGTCGGTGGCCATGCCCTTGGTCAGCATTTTCACGCCGCCCTTGGAGGCGGTGTAGGGGGCGATGCTGGAGCGCGCCAGTTCGCTCTGCACCGAGGCGACGTTGATGATGCTGCCGCGCTTGCGCTGGATCATGCGCTTCGCCACCGGTTGCGAGACATAGAACACGCTGTCGAGATTGGCGCGCATCAACTCGCGCCAAGTCTCTTGGCGGTAATCCTCCAGCACGCCGCGGCGCTGGATGCCGGCGTTGTTGACGAGCACCTGGATCGGCCCGAAATCCTGCTCGATCTCGGCCACCGCCTTGGCGGCGGCGTCGCCGTCGGTGACGTCGAACACCGATTCGAACGCTTCGGCGCCCTCGGCGCGCAACTCGGCGGCGGCTTTGGCGACCGTTTGCGGCGTGCGGCCGTTGACCACGATGCGCGCCCCGGCGCCGGCGAGACCCTTGGCCAGCGCCAGGCCGATGCCGGCCGACGAGCCGGTGACCAGCGCCACCGCGCCATCGAGCCCGAACAATCTGGCGACAAGCGCGTTCATGCGGCCTTCCTTTGACGAAATTCGGCGTTATCGATAACACGAGGCTCGCGTCAAGACCATCGGGAGAGATCGTATGCGCGCCGTCGTCGCCCATGCCGCCAAGGATTTGCGCATCGAGGAGCGGTCGGAGCCGGCGCTCGGGCCGCACGACGTCAGCGTGCGCATCGCCTTCGGCGGCGTCTGCGGCTCGGACCTGCATTACTATCATCACGGCGGCTTCGGCGCGGTCAGATTGCGCGAGCCGATGATCCTCGGCCATGAGATCGCGGGAATCGTCGACACGGTCGGCGCCCAATGCGAGCGCGTCAAGCCCGGCGATCGCGTCGCAGTGAGTCCGAGCGTGCCCTGCAACGCCTGCCGCTATTGCCTGGAGGGCAAGCAAAACCAGTGTCTCGACATGCGCTTCTATGGCAGCGCGATGCGCTTTCCGCACGTGCAGGGGGCGTTCCGGGAAACCCTGGTCTGCCTGGAGACGCAGGCGCATCGCGTCG
>DATNDU010000157.1:0-27921 GCA_035606915.1 Roseiarcus sp.
AGCGGGGGGCGCGCACGCGCGCCGTGCGGGTGCGGCCCTCGCCGCGCTTGCCGTGGAAATATTCGCGAATCCACGGCTCCTCGGATTTGAGCAGCTCGGCGATGGCGCCGACGGCGACCACCTTGCCGCGGCCGAGCACGGCGACGCGGTCGCAGATGGCGTAGAGGCTGTCGAGATCGTGCGTCACCATGAACACGGTGAGGCCCAGCGTCGCTTGCAGCGTGGCGATCAGGGCGTCGAACTCGCCGGCCGAGATCGGGTCGAGGCCGGAGGTCGGCTCGTCGAGAAACAGCACGCCGGGATCGAGCGCCAGGGCGCGGGCCAGCGCGGCGCGCTTTATCATCCCGCCGGAAAGCTCGGAGGGGAATTTGCCGGCGGCGTCCGCCGGCAGGCCGACGAGGCGCAGCTTCAGCATGGCGAGTTCCGTGCGCAGCGCCGGCGAAATGTCGAGGTGTTCGCGCATCGGCGCCTCGATGTTCTGCCGTACCGTCAGGCTGGAGAACAGCGCCCCTTGCTGGAACAGCACGCCCCAGCCACGCTCCACCCGCGCCCGCTCGCGCGGGCTCAGCTTGTCGATGTCGCGTCCCTCGACCTCGATGATTCCGGCCTGCTTGGGTTGCAGGCCGAGAATGGTGCGCGTCAGCACCGATTTGCCGGCCCCCGAGGCGCCGACGAAGCCCAGCACCTCGCCGCGCAGGATGTCGAGATCGAGCCCGTCCATCACCTTGCGCGGACCGAAGGCGACTTCGAGGCCGCTGACGCGGATGGCGGGCGTCAGAACCGCACCGCCGCGTAAAACATGGCGAAGGCGCCGTCGAGCATGATGACGGTGAAGATCGACTTCACCACCGAGGCCGTCACCCGCCGCCCCAGCGATTCCGCCGAGCCGCGCACGGCGAAGCCCTCCATTGTCGCGATGATGCCGATCGCCAGCGCCATGAACGGCGCCTTGGCGAGCCCGGAGAGGAAGCGCGTCACGCTGACCGGATATTGCAACTCGGCCCAGAAGGCGTGCGGGCTCACCCCGCCATAGCCCCAGGCGATCAGCATGCCGCCAACGAGCGCTGCGATGTCGCCGAGGAAGGTCAGCAGGGGCAGGGCGACGATCAGCGCGATGAGGCGCGGCAGCGCCAACGCCTCCAGCGGATCGACGGCCATGACGCGCAGGGCGTCGATCTCCTCGCGCATGTTCATCGCGCCGAGTTCGGCAGTGATCGCCGAGCCGGAGCGGCCGGCGACCATGATCGCGGTCAGCATGACGCCGAGTTCGCGTAGCGTCAGGATGGCGACGAGATCGACGGTGAGGCTCGAAGCGCCGAAGCGGGCGAGTTGCACGATGCCCTGTTGGGCGACGATGGCGCCGACGAAGAAATTGATCATCAGGATCAGCGGCGCGCCGCGCAGGCCCATTTGTTCGAGATGGTAGAAGGTCGAGGTCAATCGCCAGCGGCGTGGGTGGAGGGCCGCCTTCCCCGCGGCGACGACGACGCGGCCGAGAAAATCAAGGCCGCCGAGGAGGTCGCGACCGGCGAGATAGACGCTCTCGCCGGTATCGGCGAGCAGCGAAACGGCGCCGCGATGCGGCGTCGGGCCCGACTCGATGGCGGCATAGGCGGCCTCGCGCAGCAGCGTCGCGTGTTCGGGGCGGGCGCCGACGATGCGGCCGCCGCGTCCGCTCTCCTCCAGACGCTCGCGACTGCGCGAGATCACCCAGGCGCCGGCGGTGTCGAGGCCATCGAGCCGGCTGAGGTCGAGCACCGCCTCGCCCGCCTCGGGCAGATCATCGACGCTGCGGGCGGCGGCTTCGAGCCGCCCGCCGGCCAGAATTGTCCACTGGCCGCCATAGGCGACGCGGGTGGCGCCGTTCTCGGCGGCGATGTCGGCGGTGGGCGCCTCGCTCACGGCGCCGTTCCGTTATGCGTCGCCGCGAGAGGAAGCGGAAACGAAAGGGGCACGAATCGCTGACTCACGGGGACTCCAAATCTGATTCGGAAATGCAAGCCCAAGCGGGCGCGCATCACTGTTTCGTCAACGCAGTCTTACCGCGCCGCCGTGCCGGTTGCGCCGCTACGGGACCGCCAAGGCCCGAAGGTGGACAAAAGCAGGCCGAATCGCGGCCCGCCGACGCGGACGCGAAACTTCGCTTCCGCGCAACATTGCGCGCCGCCAGAGTTTCCGCATGGTTAACGGGGCGCTAGCCCGACGCCCTCAAAACGCGCCGGGAAAGGCGCCGCCGTCGATGAGGATGTTCTGGCCGGTGACGTAGCCGGCCTGCGCGCTGCACAGAAACGCGCACAGCGCGCCGAACTCGTCGGGCCCGCCGAAGCGGCCGGCGGGAATGCCGGCCATGCGCTGCGCCAGCTTTTCAGCGTTGTCGCCGAGCGCCGAGCGTATGCGATCGGTGTCGAACATGCCGGGCTGGATCGAATTGATTGTCACGTTGTCGCGCGCGTATTTGCGCGCGGCGCTGGCGAGAAAGGCGGTGAGGCCGGCGCGCGCCCCGGAGGAGACGTCGAGCCCGGCGATCGGCGCGCGCACCGAGGCCGAGGTGATGTTGACGATGCGGCCGAACTTGCGCGCCGCCATCCCCGGCAACACCGCCTGCGCCAGCGCGATCGGCGTCAGCATATTGGCCTCCAGCCCCGCCAGCAGTTTTTCGCGGGTGATCGCCTCGAACGGCGCCGGCGGCGGGCCGCCGTTGTTGTTGACGAGAATGTCCGGCGCCGGGCAGGCGGCGATGAGCGCCTCGCGCACTTGTGGGTCGCCGAGATCGCCGGCGACGACGTCGACCTCGGCCCCGGTGGCGGCGCGAATGGCGGCAGCGGTCGCCTGCGCCCGCTCGGCGTCGCGGCCATTGACGATGACGCGGCAGCCGGCTTGCGCGAGCGCCGTAGCGCAGCCGCGGCCGAGGCCCTTCGAGGAGGCGCAAACTATGGCCGAACGGCCAGCGAGGCCAAGATCCATGACGACAATCTCCGATAGGCGCCTAGGGCGGTGGATAGCGGACTCGATAGGCGCCTAGGGCGGTGGATAGCGGAGCGCGGCGCCCGGCTTTAGCGCGACGCCTCGACCAGCTTCTTGAACGGGGCGACGACCAGCCCGCCATAGGGGGAAAGCGTGATGACGGCGCGCCGCGCCGTTTGCCGCCCGGCCTCGATCGCCACCTGGTGGGCGCTCTCCAGCGCCGTCTCCAGCCGGCGCACGCTGGCGTCGAGCTTGGCGGCGACGCTGAGCGGCGCGCTCGCCGGAATGGGGCGCACGGCGGCGGCCAAAGCCGCGGCCGCCGGCGCACTCGACGCCGACGTCGCCCCGGAATAGGCCAGCGCCGGAGCGCTGCGCTCGGCGACGGTGACGCCCTCGTCCGAGCCCTTAAGTTCGGGCTCCTCCACCTTGGCGACGGCGATCGGCTCGTCGCCGGTCTTCAGGCTCGCCAGCAGCGCCCGCTGCTCGGCGGCGCCAGGCGGGCCGGCCCTGCCGAGATAATCGAGCCGCACCCGCGCCAGCCCGCCGTGAAAATGCAACAGATGGGCGACGCGCTCCGAAACGTCGAGCATGCGGCCGCGGATATAGGGACCGCGATCGTTGACGCGCACCACCACCGAGCGGCCAGTGCTGAGATTGGTTACCCGAGCGTAACAGGGGATCGGCAGCGACTTATGCGCCGCCGTCAGGCCATGCATGTCGTAACGCTCGCCGTCGGCGGTGCGGCGGCCGTGAAACGCCGCCCCGTAGTACGAGGATATGCCGACAACGCTCGACAATTTGCGATGCGCCAACGCGGCATGGACCGAGACTTCGTCCGCCGTAGCGGAGGCCGAAGCGCCGGTGATTGCGACGATCGCCGCGATTACGCCCCAATGCGTCAAATTCTGTCCCCCATCGGGACATTTTTTACCCCTCGTTCACACAAGATCAACTGCGCCAGGAGCGTTTGTCGACGGGTGTGGCGCAAAAGTCGCAGCCCAAAGCGGTTGACGTTTGCCGCGCAGGCGGCCAGATGGAGCTTCAGTTTCGCCGATGGGACATCCGATGGTCCAACTCGCCCTGCCCGAGAAATCCCGCCCCAAGCCGGGCAAGGCCTGGAGCGCGCCGCAGGGCGCCAAGCGGCTGACGGAATTTCGCGTTTACCGCTGGAACCCGGACGAGGGCGGTCAACCGCGCATCGATGTCTACAAGGTCGACCGCGACGATTGCGGGCCAATGGTGCTCGACGCGCTGATCTGGATTAAGTCGAAAATCGATTCGACGCTAACCTTCCGCCGCTCCTGCCGCGAGGGCGTCTGTGGCTCCTGCGCCATGAACATCGACGGGGTCAACACGCTCGCCTGCACGCGCGGCATCGACGAGATCAACGGCACGATCAAAATCTATCCGCTGCCGCATATGGAGGTGGTCAAGGACCTGGTGCCGGACCTGACGAACTTCTACGCCCAGCACGCCTCGATCGAGCCGTGGCTGAAAACCACGACGCCGGCGCCGGAGAAGGAATGGCGGCAGACGCCGCAGGACCGCGCCAAACTCGACGGGCTCTACGAGTGCATCCTGTGCGCCTCCTGTTCGGCCGGCTGCCCGAGCTATTGGTGGAATAGCGACCGCTATCTCGGCCCCGCCGTACTGTTGCAAGCCTATCGCTGGCTCATTGATTCGCGCGATGAGGCGCAGGGCGAACGTCTCGACAA
This sequence comes from Roseiarcus sp., assembly GCA_035606915.1. GTDB lineage: Bacteria > Pseudomonadota > Alphaproteobacteria > Rhizobiales > Beijerinckiaceae > Roseiarcus. The sequence continues at coordinate 4,680 of DATNDU010000157.1, forward strand.
CCTGGAGGACCCGTTCCGCCTCTACCGCTGCCACACGATCTTGAATTGCACGAAAACCTGCCCGAAGGGGCTCGACCCGGCCAAGGCGATCGCCAACATCAAGAACATGATGATCGAGCGGCGACTCTAAGCCGGGCTTTCCGGCTCGAACAGGTCTTCGGCGTCGATCTGCAACCCCGGCGGTTCGAGGCTGAGCGGTCCGGCGTGATAGATGCGCGTAGCCGCCCGCGCGCCGTCCTGGCGCGCGTGATGGATGACGACGCGGCGCACCGGGTCCAATATCAGGTAATGTGCGAGGCTCGGCAGCGAGAGATAGGCTTCGAGCTTGAGGCTGTAGTCTCTCTCCTCGGTCGACGGCGACAGCACCTCGATGACGATCAGCGGGTTGTCGATCTCGACGGCGTCGGGCGGCGGCGGCGGGCAGACGACCAGCACATCCGGCACGAAGGCGCGGTCGCGGCGGGCGCGCACGGTGATGCCGTCGACATAGGCGCGGCAGGGCAAGCCGGCGCGCCGGATGGCCTCTCGCAAGGCGAAAGCGGCTTCCGTTTTCGCTCCCGCGTGGCGCACCCGCTCCGGCGACATCGCCACCGGGCGGCCGTCATGCAGCTCGAACTTGCCCTCGCGCGCCGCGGCCCATTGCAGGAACTCGTCGACGCTCATCAGGCGCTCGGCCGGCTCGCTCACCTTCATTCCTCCGGTTCGACGTCGAAGCGCAGCGGGAAGCCCATGGCGCGGCCGGCGTCGGTGGCGCGCGTCGCCTTGGTCTCGGCGACGTCGCGGGGATAGACCGAGACCACGCAGACGCCCTTGCGGTGCGCGGTCATCATGACGCGGTGCGCCTGATCCTCGCTGAGGCGGAACTCGCCTTGCAAGATTTTCACCACGAATTCACGCGGGGTGAAATCGTCGTTGAACAGGATCACCTTATAGAGCTTCGGCCGCTCGATCTTGATCTTGGGCTTCAGCGCGGGGGTCAGTCGAGTGTCGCTCATGGGCCAAGTTTAGTGGAATTTTGGGCCAAGCTTAGTGGAATTTGCGCTTATAGCATTTTTCAGTGCGTGCGACGCATCGCGCGCATTTGGCGCCGACGCGCCTTGACGCCAAGCGATGATCGGTTGCGATCGTCGAGTCCTGACTTAATCTAATCACGCCGCGCCGCTGCGTCCACCGCCGGCGAGCGCGCGCAACCCCGGTCGCGGCGTGCGCGCCCTGGCGGCCATCGACGTAAGCGACGCGCCTCATGCCTTTGTGGCGAGGGGCGCGATTTCGTCCACTTTGTCGCCGAAGTTGCCCTTCGCGCGGAAGCTGCTATCAAGCCGGCCCGCGGACACCTCCGCTGGCCCTAGACGAGGCTCCCGATGCTCGCATTGACGCGGCGCGCGCTCATCGCGCTCCCCCTTCTGGCCGCCTTGCCGGCCTTCGCCGCCGATGCGCCGACCGACACGCTGGATCTGAAGACCAAATACGGCGACGTCATCATCAAGCTGCTGCCTGACGTTGCGCCCAAGCACGTCAAGCAGATCCAAACGCTGGTCGCCCGCCATTTTTATGACGGCCTCAAGTTCCATCGCGTCATTCCGGGCTTCATGGCGCAGACCGGCGACCCCTTGGGCACCGGCGCCGGCGGCTCGGACCTGCCCAACGTGCCGCTCGAAGCCTCGGCGACGCCGTTCAAGCGCGGCACCGTCGGCATGGCGCGTGCCCAAGACCCGGATTCCGCCAATTCGCAGTTCTTCATCTGCACCGGCGACGCCGCCTTCCTCAACGGCAATTATACGGTGTTCGGCGAAGTCGTTTCCGGCATGGGCGCCATCGACAAGCTCAAGCACGGCACGCAGGACAACAACGGGGCGGTGAAAAACCCCGACAAGATCATCACCATGCGCTTTGCGCCAGACGCCAGGTAAGGAGACCCGATATGAGCGCCGAAGGCAACACCCTGACGCTGGAGACCACCAAGGGCCCGGTCGTCATCGAGATGAACCCGGTCCTCGCCCCCGGCCACGTCGCCCACATCAAGAAGCTCGTCAACGAGGGCTTCTACGATGGCGTCGTCTTCCACCGCGTCATCGACGGCTTCATGGCGCAGACCGGCTGCCCGCACGGCACCGGCACGGGCGGCTCGAAATATCCCAACCTGAAGGCCGAGTTCAACGCCGAGCCGCATGTGCGCGGCACGGTGTCGATGGCGCGCTCGTCGAACCCGGATTCGGCCAATTCTCAGTTCTTCATCTGCTTCGGCGACGCCGGCTTCCTCGATCGGCAATATACGGTGTGGGGCAAGGTGGTCTCCGGCATGGAGAACGTCGACCAGATCAAGCGCGGCGAGCCGGTGCGCGATCCCGACAAGATCACCAAGGCGACGATGGGCTGAGCGGCCGCAGCGCCGCTCCGTCTGGCCCCATGGGCCGTTGCTCATGCGCGTAGATCTGTTCGACTACGCCCTGCCGCCGGAGCGCATCGCGCTCGCGCCGGCCGAGCCGCGCGAGGCCGCGCGGCTCTTGCATGTCGTCGCAGGCGGCTTGCGCGACCTCACCGTCGCCGATCTTCCCTCGCTGATCCGCGCCGGCGATGCGCTGGTCGTCAACGACACTCGCGTCATTGCCGCTCGGCTCGACGGTTTTCGGACGCGAGGCGAGGCCAAAGCCCGCATCGAGGCGATGCTGGTCAAGCGGCTCGACGGCGGCCGCTGGCGGGCGCTGGTGCGGCCGGCCAAAAAGCTGAAGCTCGGCGAGCGCGTGCGCTTCGGCGAGGCGCCGCAAGGCGGGCTCGACGCGACCGTGGCGGAGAAGGGCGAGGGCGGCGAGATCGTCTTCGCCTTCGATGTCGACGGCCCCGGGCTCGACGCGGCGATCCAGCGTATCGGGCAGACGCCGTTGCCGCCCTATATCGCCGCCCGCCGCCCGGCCGACGCGCGCGATCGCGGCGACTATCAGACGATCTTCGCCGACGCTCCCGGCGCGGTCGCGGCGCCGACGGCGGGCCTGCATTTCACGCCCGCGTTGATGCGGCGGCTCGACGAAGCCGGCGCCGCGGTGCATCGCGTGACCCTGCATGTCGGCGCCGGCACCTTCCTGCCGGTGAAGGCTGAGGACACCGCCGGCCACCACATGCACGCCGAATGGGGCCGGCTCGACGCCGGCGTCGCTGCGGCGCTCAATGCGACGCGCCGCGCCGGCGGCCGCGTCATCGCTGTCGGCACCACCTCGCTGCGGCTGCTGGAGAGCGCGGCGGGGCCGGACGGCGTGCTGCGGCCGTTCGCCGCAGAGACCGACATTTTCATCACCCCCGGCTACCGCTTTCGCGCCGTCGATGCGCTGATGACCAATTTCCACCTGCCGCGCTCGACGCTGCTGATGCTGGTCTCGGCCTTCGCCGGACGCGAGCGGATGTTGGCGGCCTATGCGCACGCGATCGAGGCCGGCTATCGCTTCTATAGCTACGGCGACGCCTGTTTTCTCGAAAGGCTTAACGAAAGTTGACCCGGCGCCCCCGCATTTGCCGCGACTCGGCGGCGAAAATATAAGAAAACTAGCGCAACCTGCGCTCCATGACAGGCGATTTACTCAATCCAGGCGAGCATGAGCGCGAAGTTCGCGCGCCCTCCGGCGTGTGGGGGGAAGCGGCGTTGCAGGCCTATCTGGTCGCCACCATCCACTTGTCGAAGACGCCGCTGGCGGCCTCCACCGCGCTCGCAGTGATTATCACCGTGGGGGCTTATGCGCTGACCGGCGGCGCGGAGTTTCTTGCCTTTGCGTTGGCGCAGGTCGTCATCGGCTTCGGCCGGTTCGCGCGGCTCGCGGTGTTCGAGGCGCGCGAGCGGCAAGGCTTGACGCGGCGCGACGTCGTCGTCTGCGACCGCGCTTTCGCGCTGTGGTCGACGATCTACGCCTTGACGCTTGGACTGACCTGCGCCGCCTTGACGCTGCACCACGCGCAATCGGACGTTTTCGCGCTCGGGCTCTCCACCTGCACCGGCTACACGCTCGCCTTCGTCACCCGCAGTTCCGGGCGGCCGTGGACGTTGCGGCTGCAAATCGCGGCGCTCGCCGTTCCCCAGATCTACGCGCTGCTGACCGGGCCGATCCCCTACGGCCCCGTCTACGCCGTGCTTGTCGTCGGGCTCGTCGGCGCGGCGCTGGTGATGGGGCGCGACGGACATGCGCATATCGTCGCCCTGTTCCGGGCCGATGAGAACAATCGCCGCTTGGCGCGGCGCGACATGCTGACGGGGTTGATGAACCGTTTCGCGCTCACCCAGGCGTTCGCCGAGGCGATCGCCGACACGCAAGGGCGGCCGGAGGCGAAGATCGCCATCTATCTCGTCGACCTCGACCGCTTCAAGGCGATCAACGACACGTTCGGCCATGCGATGGGCGATGCGGTGATCGTCGAGACCGCCGAGCGGCTGCGGCAGGCAGCCGAAGGCCATGCGCAAGTGGCGCGCATGGGCGGCGACGAGTTCATGCTCGTCGTGCGCGGCGAGCGGCTCGACGCCGAGCGCATCGCCGCCTTTGCGGAAACGATTCTCGAACGCCTCGGCGCGCCGTTCGCGTTCGAGGGCAATCTGGTGCCGCTCGCCGGCAGCGTCGGCGTCGCGGTCTATCCCGAGCACGGACGCGAAATGGCGGAACTGATGACGCACTCCGATAGCGCCCTCTACGAGGCCAAGCGCGAGGGGCGCGGCTGCTTCCGGGTGTTCGACGAATCGCTGCGCAGTCGACGCGCGGAGGAGCGGCTGTTGGAGATCGAACTCGACGAGGCGCTGCAAGAGGATCGGCTCGAAGTCTGGTATCAGCCGATCAAGAACCTGCACAGCGGCGTCGTCAGCGGCTACGAGGCGCTGGCCAGATGGCGCCACCCGACCCGCGGGCTGGTGCCGCCCGACCGCTTCGTGCGCATCGCCGAGCAGAACGGCGCCATCCACCGCCTCGGCGAGGTCGTGCTCGAAAAGGCGTGCCGGGAGGCGGCCGGCTGGGATCGGCGGATGTCGCTGAGCTTCAACCTCAGCCCGCAGCAGTTCCGCCGGCCGGAGGCGCTGGTGGCGACGGTGAAGCGCGCGCTCGTCGTCTCCGGGCTGGAGCCGTCGCGGCTTTACCTGGAGATCACGGAATCGCTGTTGCTTGAGGCGACGCCGCAGACCCGCAAAGCCGTCAACGATCTCGCCGCGCACGGCGTCAAGTTCTCGCTCGACGATTTCGGCGTCGGTTATTCCTCGCTCGCCAATATCCAGAGCTACCCGTTCTCGAAGATCAAGATCGACCGCAAATTCGTGCAGTGCATCGACACCGATCGGGTGTCGAGCGCCATTGTCGCCGCGGTGTGCGTGCTGGCGGCGCGCATGCAAATGACTGTCGTCGCCGAGGGCGTCGAGACGCAAGCGCAGCAACGCGCGCTCATCGATCTCGGCGTCGATCTCGCGCAGGGCTATCTCTACGGCCGCCCGGCGCCGATGGCGCGGCGCGTCGAGCAGCGGCGGCTCGCCGTCTGATAAGTTTGCCGGGGCGCGCGGAAGCGGTTAGGGGACTGGCCTGCCCCAGTTTGCTCGCATCATCCGCAGGAGCCCTATGAGCACGGAAACTTACGACGCCGTTGTTCTCGGCAGCGGCGAGGCGGGCAAATCCATCGCCTGGCGCCTCGGCAAAGCCGGCGAGCGGGTGATCGTCATCGAGGAGCGCTACATCGGCGGCTCCTGTCCCAACGTCGCCTGCCTGCCGAGCAAGAACATCATTCACAGCGCCGAGATCGCGCATGCCGTCGCCACCGCCGATCGATTCGGCGCACAGGTGAACGGGTTCGCGGTGGCGATGGCGGCGGTTCAGGCGCGCAAGCGAAAAATGGTCGAGGGCCTGATCGCCACGCATTTGCAGAACTTCAAGGCCAGCGGCGCGGAACTCGTGATGGGGCGCGGCGTCTTCGTCGGCGAGCGCACGATCGAGATCGACCTTCAGGGCGGCGGCCAGCGCACCGTTCGCGGCGACAAAGTGTTCCTCGATCTCGGCGCCTTCGCCGCCGTGCCGGATCTACCGGGATTGAGGCAGGCTGAGCCGCTTACCCATGTCGATTTGCTCGACCTCGACACCCTCCCCGAACGTCTGGTGATCTTCGGCGGCGGGTATATTGCGCTCGAACTCGCTCAGGCGATGGCGCGCCTGGGCAGTCGCGTCACCGTCTGCGAGCGCGCCGAGCGCCTGCTGCCGCGCGAGGACCCCGATATCGCGGCCGACGTCGCCGATCTCATGAAGGACGAAGGCGTGGCGATTCTGACCGGCGCCGCCATCAACCGCGTGTCGGGCCGCTCCGGCGCAGCGGTGGCGCTGCATGGCGCGGTCGCCGGGGTTGCGGGGCAGACGATCGAAGGCACGCATCTCTTGGCAGCGCTCGGCAAGGCCCCCAACACCGTGGGAATCGGTCTTGAGCGCGCCGGCGTTGAGGTGACGGCGGCCGGATACGTCAAAGTCAACGATCGTCTGGAGACCTCGGCCCCCAATGTCTGGGCGATGGGGGATTGCGCCGGCAGTCCAGCCTTCACGCACATGGCGTTCGAGGACTTCCGCATCGTGCGCGACAACCTCGCCGGCGGGCCGCGAAGCACGACCGGGCGGCAAACGCCAAGCTGCCTTTTTCTCGACCCGGAACTGGCTCGCGTCGGCTTGAATGAAATCGAAGCCAAGGCGCAGAACGTCGCCTATCGGCTGGCCGAACTCCCGGTAGCCAAGATCCTGCGCACGCGCGCCACCGGCGAGACGCGCGGCAAGCTCAAGGCGCTGGTCGGCGCCGACGACCGCATCCTGGGCTTCACCGCGTTCGCGCCCCACGCCGGCGAGCTTCTGCCGCCGATCCAACTCGCGATGGCGGCGGGGTTGCCCTATCAAGCGATCGAGGCCCTGACGATCGCCCATCCCACTTACGCCGAAGGGCTGGTCAGCCTGTTCGCCTCCGTGCCCGCGGCTTAGCGGATCGCCGCGCATGGCCGATGGCTTCGAGTTCCACATTCTGGCCCGCGACGGCGCGGCGCGGCAGGGCGAGATCGTCACGCCGCGCGGGGTCATCCGCACCCCCGCCTTTATGCCGGTCGGCACCGCGGCGACGGTGAAAGCGATGTACCCGCAGGAGGTCGAAGCGCTCGGCGCCGACATCGTGCTCGGCAATACCTATCATCTGATGCTGGCGCCGGGCGCGGAGCGCATCGCCAAGCTCGGCGGGCTGCACGCCTTCATGCAATGGCGCAAGCCGATTCTCACCGATTCCGGCGGCTTCCAGGTGATGAGCCTGGCCAAGCTGCGCAAGCTCGACGAGCGCGGCGTGGTGTTTCAATCGCATATCGACGGCTCCCGCCACGAGCTGACGCCGGAGCGTTCGATGGAAGTGCAGGCGCTGCTCGGCTCCGACATCCAGATGCAGTTTGACGAATGTGTGCGCTTGCCGTGCTCCTATGCGGAGACGGAGCGGGCGATGCGGCTGAGCCTGCGCTGGGCGGAGCGCTCGCGCCGCGCTTTCGCCGGCCGGGCGGGGCAGGCGGCGTTCGGCATCGTCCAGGGCGGCGTCGAGCGCGATCTGCGCATCGAGAGCGCGCGGGCGTTGGCGGAGATGGATTTCCACGGCCTCGCCATCGGCGGGCTGGCGGTCGGCGAGCCGCAGGCTGAGATGCTGGCCATGATTGAGACCGTCGAGCCGCATCTGCCGCAACAAAAGCCGCGCTATCTGATGGGCGTCGGCACGCCGGACGACCTGTTGCAAGCGTTGGCGCGCGGCGTCGATATGTTTGATTGCGTGATGCCGACGCGCGCCGGCCGGCACGGCCTCGCCTATACCGCTGAGGGCCGCATGAACCTCAAGAACGCCCGCTTCCTCGATGATTCGCGGCCGATCGACGAGACCTCGAAGGCTTATGCCGGGCGCGGCTTTTCGCGCGCCTATCTGCGCCATCTCGTCAAATCCGGCGAGATTCTCGGCATGATGGCGCTGACGGCGATCAATCTCGCCTATTATCAGCGCTTGATGGACGGGGCGCGGGTGGCGATCGCTGCGGGCCGGCTTGGCGATTACGTCGCCGAGACGCGCGCCGGTTGGGCGCGCGGGGAAAGCGCCGGCGCCTAAAGTCTAGGGCGCGTACTTCCACTATCGGCAAATAGCGGCGGCCAAGCAGGGAGGAGTCGAAAGGCTCCCATTCCGTCCTGGCCGGGCTTGTCCCTTCGCCATTCACGCCGATCCGCAATAGCGCGCCTTGAACTTGGCAGTTACGTCAAATGCAACAGTATCGCCAAATATAACAAGGCCGGAGCTGGCGCTCCGACCTTGTATTATGGCCCGTTCCTTTGTGGCGGAAAGTTCGCTTCGCGTCTCAGATTTCTGAAGATCCGCGCGAATTCGACCTCTCCGCTCCTCGTCCTCCCACAGACTCGGCGTACGGCGCTCCCCTCGGGTCGGGGCGGCGGCCTCCTTTTTTCTACGCGTTCGTTGTCTAGAACATCGCCGCCGCGGTGTCACCATCCTGAGCAACCCTGCCATGCATTTTTTTTGAATCCGCCGCAAAAATGACCTTTTGCTGACGGGTACATACAAATGTTCGGCGGCAACTCGGCGGCGCTTTCGTTCTGCCTTACAATATCGTAAGGAGCGCGTGTTTTTGGGGCGTCGCAAATACCGGCGCCGCGCTGAAGTTACGGAGCCGATATGACCGCTATCATCGACATCGCCGCGCGCGAGATTCTCGACAGTCGCGGCAATCCCACCGTCGAGGTCGAGGTGACGCTGGAGGATGGCTCGATGGGCCGCGCCGCCGTGCCCTCCGGCGCCTCGACCGGCGCGCATGAGGCGGTGGAATTGCGCGACGGCGACAAGAGCCGCTACGGCGGCAAAGGCGTGCTGAAGGCGGTCGAAGCGGTCAATCGCGACATTTTCGACGCCATCTCCGGTTTCGAGGCGCAGGACCAGGTCAAGATCGACCAGACGATGATCGAACTCGACGGCACACCCAACAAGGCCAAGCTCGGCGCCAATGCGATTCTCGGCGTCTCGCTCGCCGTCGCCAAGGCCGCCGCCGAGGCCTCGGGGCTACCGCTCTACCGCTACATCGGCGGCACGAGCGCGCGCCTGCTGCCGGTCCCGATGATGAACGTCATCAACGGCGGCGTGCATGCCGACAACCCGATCGACTTCCAGGAATTCATGATTATGCCGCTCGGCGCGCCGTCGCTGCGCGAGGCGGTGCGCTGGGGCGCGGAAGTGTTCCATACGCTGAAAGGCCTGTTGAAGAAGGCCGGCCTCAACACGGCGGTCGGCGACGAGGGCGGCTTCGCGCCGAATCTGCCTTCCGCCGAGGCGGCGCTCGACTATTGCGTGAAGGCGATCGAGGCCGCCGGCTTCAAGCCCGGCGCCGAGATCGCGCTGGCGCTCGACCCGGCCTCGACCGAGTTCTTCAAGGACGGCGCCTATGTCTACGCCGGCGAGGGCAAGACGCGCTCCATCGAGCAACAGGTCGAATATCTCGGCAAGCTCGCCGCCGCCTATCCGATCGTCTCCATCGAGGACGGTCTCGCCGAAGATGACTGGAAGGGCTGGAAGCTCGCCACCGACAAGCTCGGCGCCAAGTTGCAGCTTGTCGGCGACGACCTCTTCGTCACCAATGTCGAGCGGCTCGGGCGCGGCGTCAAGCAAGGCGTCGCCAACTCGGTTCTCATCAAGGTCAACCAGATCGGCACGCTGACCGAGACGCTTGCCGCCGTCGATATGGCGCATCGCGCCGGCTATACCGCCGTGATGTCGCACCGCTCCGGCGAAACCGAGGACGCGACGATCGCCGATCTCGCGGTGGCGACCAATTGCGGGCAGATCAAGACCGGCTCGCTCGCCAGATCCGACCGGCTGGCCAAATACAACCAACTCATCCGCATCGAGGAAGAACTCGGCCCGCAGGCGAAATTCGCCGGCCGCGCGGCCTTGAAGGCGCGATGACGGCATCTGCGCCGGCGCGCCCCGTCGTCATCCAGACGATGTGGCGCACCGGCGGCACCTATCTCGCTTTCGCGTTGCGCGAGCAGAATCCGGCGGCGCTGTTCTACGAGCCGCTGCACGAGGATTATTCGCGGCGCACGAAAGCCGATTGGGACGGCTTCGCGGCAGCCGGCGCCGGCGCCTCGCGCGGCCATCCGGCCAAGAGCTTTCACTATCTCACCGACTTTCCCTTCGTTGCCGGCGGCGGCGTTCGCGGCCACCGGGACGAGTTCGCGTTTCGGCGTTTCCTGCTGGCGCGCGGCGATGCGGCGCCGGAGCTTGCCGCCTATCTCTCGGGGCTGGTCGAAAGCGCGGCGGGGCGGCGGCCGCTGTTCAAGTTCTGCCGCGGCTTCCTGCGCCAGCCGTGGCTGGAGGCGAGGCTGGGTCCCGTCACCGTCTATCTCGCCCGCCATCCCGCCGGCATGATGACGTCCTACGCGCGCATCGGCGGCGGCGATTATTTCTATAGCGCTTATCTGCGCATCCTGAAGGAGAATCGCGGCGAGCCGATTCTGGCGCCGATCTACGACGCCATCGCCCGCCTTCATCCCGACTATGGGCAAGCCGACGCGGCGGCGGCGGGCGACCGTCTGGCCGGGACGGTCGCGCCGCAGGCGCGGCGCGATCTGTTCTTGTTGTTCTGGGCGCTGGCTTTGGCTTGCCACGCCGCGCCGCATATCCTGACGCTCGACGCCAATGCGCTGGGCGCCGACGCGGGCTCGCGCGCCGAAAGCGAGGAGGCGCTGCGCAGTCGCACCGGGCTTGCCGTCGATCTCGCCGACGCCGCGCCGCTCGACCCCGGCGAGGCGGCGGCGCTGAATTTCCACCGGCCCGACGCCTTCGGCCCCTGGCTCAGGCAGGCGGTCGCCGCGCGCGCGCCGGGGTTCGACGCCAGTCGCGCGCCGCCGCCGCTGCGCCGCCAGTTGGAGGCGCTGCTGGCGGCGGTTTGAGGCGGATGGCAAGGAACTGTTAACCGTGACGGCCGCATGATGGCGCCATGCTCGTCCGAAGCCGCGTGCGCGCCGTCCTTATCCCGATGCTGTTCTACCTCGTGCTCGGCGGGGCGAGCGCCTATCTGGTCAGGAACGCCTCCGAGGGCCAGCATGGCGCCGAGGCGCGGGTGAAGTTCGACCGCCAGTTGACGTCGCTGAAGGCGCAACTCGCCGCCTTGGACGGCGAGCGCGAAAGCTGGCGCCGCCGCGTCGATTCGCTGCGCAACGAATCCATCGACCGCGACCTGCTGGTGCAGGAGGCGCACGGCGTCCTGGACCTCGTCGCCCCCGACGAGGTGGTGATCTTCCCCGACGCCAAGCGCTGAGCTTCAGAGCGTGCGCGCGATCCGTTCGATGGCGTCGCGCGTGCCGTGCTCGCGCCCGCCCTTGTCCTCGAAGCCGTTGAGGTACACACCGTGTTCGGTGAGCTTCAGCCGCGAGGCGTGTCGCGCGCGATCTCCAGGGCGAGCTTGTCGAGTGTGGTGCGCCAGCCCTCGCGCGCCCCGGCCGGAGCGCCGGCGAAGTCGGCGTCGTGGAGATCGTAGCTTTGCCGCACGGTCATGCGGGTCTTGTCGTCTTCGGCTGCGAAATCAACGATGGTGTGGACGCGAAAGCGCGCCTTGCCGCCCATCTCGACCTCCATCGCGAAGGCGAGGCGGGAAGGCGCGGTCACTTCCTCGAAGGCGCCCCGGCAATGATTGTCCTGGCCGTCGGGCATGCGCATGACGACGGCGAAGGCGCCGCCGCGCTGGAAGTCGACCTCCGCCTGCGGCACGCTGCACCCTTGCGGGCTGAACCAGCGCGCGATGCGCTCGGCGCTCGACCAGGCGGCGAAGACGCGCTCGGGCGGGGCGTCGAAGAGGCGGGAAATCTCGATGGACTCGGGTTTCATTCCGTTTCTCCTGGGGTTGAATTGAGATAGTCGCCGAGCCGGTCGAACCGGCGCTCCCATTCGCCGCGCTGGGCGCTGAGCCATTGCTCCGCGGCAGCGATGGCGGCGGCCTCCAGCCGGCAGGTGCGCACGCGGCCGGTCTTCTGGCTGACGACGAGGCCCGCGCCTTCCAGCACCGCCAGATGTTGCAGCACCGCCGGCAGCGACATCGGCAGCGGCTCGGCGAGGGCGCTGACGCTGAGCGGGCCGCCCGCCAGCCGCGCGACGATGGCGCGGCGGGTGGCGTCGCTGAGCGCCTGGAAAGCGAGATCGAGCGATCGGTTAAGCATATGCTTAACTAACACGGTGGCGATAGAAAAGCAAGCGCTTAAGTGTCGTGCGCCTCCACCGGCGCCTCGGTGGTGACGGAATTGGCGATGTAGCAGGCCTCATGCGTTTGGTGATGGATCGCCGCCAGTTCCTCGGCGCTCGGGGTGCGCCCGTCGGCGAAACGGATCAGCGTCCGCAGTCGCCCGAGTCATGCGCATGCGGCCGTCGCTGCCTTTCTCCCTCACGCCCTCGGCCTCGTCCTCGTAGGCGTCGACGACGAATTTCGCCTGTTTGGCGAAATCGAGAAGGAACAGCATGTGGCGAGGTCGCGGCCCGGAAGCCCGACGACACGAAGGAGCCGATCACAAAGGTCGCGCCCGGCGCGACTTCGACGCCGTTCAGTCTTGCGCCGCCGAGCGATCGGGTCTCGCCCGGGCCGGCGAAGCTCGATGAGACGAAGACATCGTCGTCGCCCGTAAACACCAGCGTCGCCGTTGTACTGACGTAGAATTGCGCGTCGTCGCCGATAAGATCGCCGGAATAGGCAGTATATTGATCGATGTTAACAGGGCCAGTTACATATTACGTCGGGGTCGACATCCGCTACCCTGGCAGTTCGTGAAAATGGATCGATGCAATTCTCAGCGCAGTTCGGCGTCGTGTCAAGTATGAGATCCCGGTATGTATTTGCGTCGGAGCGGCGCGCCGCTGCGGCCGGGCCGCCGTCCCCGGCTTGCCAAGCCGCCAATTTGCGGGCAAAGTTTGGGCGACAGGGAGGCGTCAGTGACAAGGATGTTAGGGGTAGCGGTGCTTGTCTTAGCCGCGAGCCTTGGCGGTTGCATGTCGCTGGGGCTCGGCGGCTCGAAGCCGGCAGCGCCCGCCCCGGACGTATCGGCCGCGCCGGCGCCCTATTCGGTCGATCGGTTCGTCGGCGCCTGGGGCGTCGCCTCTTATCGCCTGGATAAGGACCGCCCGCGCACCGAGGCGGCGGCGCGCGCGCAATGCAAACTGCCCTACGTCATCAAGCGCGGGCCTACCGATGGCGTCATCATGCACGTCGCCGACGATTCCACGCCGCACGAACTGGGCCTGAAGGCGGGCGACGACGGCAAGGTCTATCTCGGCTTCGCCGGCCCGCCGGGCGATACCCAGGATCGCGTCGTCAACTTTGTCTCCGACCGGGAGTTCATCGCCCGCTACGTCGACCCCGACACCAATACCCGCTACGGCACGATGGTTTACGTGCGGTGCGGCAAAGCGTGAGGAGCCTGTCGATGAAAGCGATGTGGGCGTTGCTGGCGGCATTTTGCCTGGTCGGCGCCCTGGCGCGCGCCGACGAGGCGGCGCCGAAGGTCATCACCCTCGACGACGGCGACCAACTCGGGCGCGTCTCGGCCGAGCAGACCGAGATCGACGACGGCCCCTATAAGCGGCAGGTGGTGTTCTATCGCACCAACTACTCGCCCGGCACGATCGTCATCTCCACCAAGGAGCGCTTCCTCTATCTCGTGCTCGGCAATCATCGCGCGCTGCGCTACGGCATCGGCGTCGGTCGCCAGGGCTTCCAGTGGTCGGGCATGGTGACGATCACCCGCAAGACCGCCTGGCCGGATTGGACGCCGCCGCCGGAGATGATTAAGCGCCAGCCCTATCTGCCGCGCTTCATGGCCGGCGGGCCAGGCAATCCGCTCGGCGCGCGGGCGCTCTATCTCGGCGCCACCGTCTATCGCATTCACGGCACCAACGCGCCGGAGACGATCGGCACGGCGGTGTCTTCCGGCTGCTTCCGGCTCGTCAACGGCGATGTCGTCGATCTCTTCGATCGCACGCCGATCGGGACCAAAGTGGTGATTCGGCAGGCGCCGGAACTGTAAGACGCAGGGCTTGGGGGCAAAACATGTGGGCGAAGGCACTTGCGGCGCTCGTGGGCGTTGGGTTGGCGTGCGGGGCGGCTGAGGCCGGCACGCTCGACAAGGTCAAGGCGCGCGGTGCGGTGATCTGCGGCGTCTCGACCGGGCTGCCGGGGTTCTCCGAGCGCGACGCCAAGGGCGCGTGGAGCGGCTTCGACGTCGATTTCTGCCGGGCGCTGGCGGCGGCGGTGTTCAACGATCCGAGCAAAGTGAACTACGCGCCGCTGGTCGCCGACGAGCGCTTCGAGGCGCTGAAATCAGGCAAGATCGACGTGCTGTCGCGCAATTCGACCTGGACGATCGAGCGCGAGGCGACGCTCGGCCTGCTGTTCACCGCCATCCTCTATCACGACGGCCAGGGTTTCCTGGTGCTGCGCCATCCCAACATCACCTCGGCGCTGGAGCTAGATAAGGCCAAGGTCTGCGTGCAGAAGGGCACGACCACCGAACTCAACCTGCCCGACTACTTCAAATACAACAACATGACCTACGAGGCGCATGTCGTGCCGACGGTCGAGGAGGCGATGAAGGACCTTGAGGACGGAACTTGCGACGTCTTCACCGCCGACCAATCGGCGCTCTATGCCGAGCGCACGGAGCTTGCGAAGCCCGCCGACGCCATCATTCTGCCGGACGTGATCTCCAAGGAGCCGCTGGGGCCGGCCGTGCGCAACGACGACGTCAACTGGTTCAATCTCGTCAAATGGGTGGCCTTCGGCCTCATCGACGCCGAGGAGCTTGGCGTGACCTCTGAGAACACCGACAAGGCTTTGGCCTCGACAAAGCCGGAGGTGCGGCGGCTCATCGGCGTGGAGGGCGGTTTCGGCAAGGCGCTCGGCGTCGATGACGCCTTCGTGCTGCATGCGGTGAAGGCGGTCGGCAATTACGACGAGATCTTCCAGCGCAACCTCGGCACGGGCTCGAAGCTGCGTATCCCGCGCGGGCTGAACCAGTTGTGGTCGGCGGGCGGCGTGCTGTACGCGCCGCCGATGCGCTGAGAAACTCGGGACCCCGATCGCTTTATTGCGGTCCCGCGCCGCCTTCCGCCCCTTGCCCGCCCGTGCTAAGCGCGCGGGCGATAGCCCCAGGGGTGAAGCCCATGAACGCCGCGCCGATCCGCTCCAATTCGTTCTTCTCCGCCGACCTCGCCTCAGCCGATCCCGAGATCGCGCGCGCGGTGGCGCTCGAACTCGGCCGCCAGCGCGACGAGATCGAGCTTATCGCCTCCGAGAACATCGTCTCCAAGGCGGTTCTGGAGGCGCAAGGCTCGGTGATGACCAACAAATACGCCGAAGGCTATCCGGGCCGGCGCTATTACGGCGGTTGCCAGTTCGTCGACATCGCCGAAAAGCTCGCCATCGAACGCGCGACGCGGCTGTTCGGCTGCAAGTTCGCCAATGTGCAGCCCAATTCCGGCAGCCAGGCCAATCAGGCCGCCTTCATGGCGACGATGCAGCCGGGCGACACCTTCATGGGCCTCGATCTCGCCGCCGGCGGCCATCTCACCCACGGCTCGCCGGTCAACATGTCGGGCAAATGGTTCCGGTGCGTATCCTATGGCGTCGACCGCGCGACGCAGCGCATCGACATGGAGCAGGTGGCGAAGCTGGCGCGCGAGCATAGACCGAAGGTCATCGTCGGCGGCGGCTCGGCCTATGCGCGGTTCTGGGATTTCGAGCGTTTCCGGGCCATCGCCGACGAGGTCGGGGCCTATTTCATGTGCGACATCGCGCATTTTGCCGGGCTGGTGGCCGGCGGCGCGCATCCTTCGCCGTTCCCGCACGCCCATATCGTCACCACGACGACGCACAAGACGTTGCGCGGCCCGCGCGGCGGCATGGTGCTCACCAATGACGAGGATTTGGCCAAGAAGATCAACTCGGCGGTGTTTCCGGGCCTCCAGGGCGGGCCGCTGATGCATGTCATCGCCGCCAAGGCGGTGTCGTTCCACGAGGCGCTGACGCCGGAGTTCGGCAATTACGCGCACGCGGTGGTCGCCAACGCCAAGGCGATGGCCGAGAAGATCCTCGCCGGCGGCTACAAGCTTGTCACCGGCGGCACCGATAACCATCTGATGCTTGTGGATCTGACGCCGAAGAAACTGACCGGCAAAGCGGCGGAAGCGGCGTTGGGGCGCGCTCACATCACTTGCAACAAGAATGGCATCCCCTTCGACCCGGAAAAGCCGATGGTGACTTCAGGCGTGCGCCTCGGTTCGCCGGCGGCGACCTCGCGCGGCTTCGGCTTGGCCGAGTTCGCGGCGGTCGGCGATCTCATCGTCGAGACGCTCGACGGCTTGGCGGCGGACGGCGAATCGGGCAACGCTGCGACGGAAGCCCGCGTGCGCGAGGGCGTGGCGGAATTGACGCGCCGTTTCCCGATCTACTGAAGATCAGGGGCGGCGCATGAGGAGCTGTTCATGCGCTGTCCCTATTGCGGCGGCCTCGACACCCAGGTGAAGGATTCGCGGCCGACCGAGGATAGCTCCTCGATCCGCCGCCGCCGCGCCTGCCCCGATTGCGGCGGCCGCTTCACCACCTTCGAGCGCGTGCAGTTGCGTGAGCTGACGGTGGTCAAGAAGAACGGCCGCCGCGTCGCCTTCGACCGCGACAAGCTGCAACGCTCGGTCGAGGTGGCGCTGCGCAAGCGCGACGTCGCGCCCGAGCGCGTCGAGCGCATGATCAACGGCGTCGTGCGCCAGCTTGAGGCCCAGGGCGACGCCGACATCCTGACCGGGCGCATCGGCGAACTCGTCATGGAGGGGCTGAAGACGCTCGACGGCGTCGCCTATGTGCGTTTCTCCTCGGTCTATCGCAATTTCCGCGAGGCGCGCGATTTCAACGTCGCCGTCGGCGAGCTTGAGGCGGAGCCCGAGGCCAAATGAGCGATGCGCGCTTCATGGACGCGGCGCTGGCGCTGGGGCGACGTAACCTCGGGCTGACGGCGCCCAACCCGAGCGTCGGCGCCGTGATCGTGCAGGGTCAATGCGTCGTCGGCGCCGGCGCCACCGCGCCCGGCGGTCGCCCGCACGCCGAGACGATCGCGCTGGCGGAGGCGGGAGCGCAGGCGAAAGGCGCGACGGTCTATGTGACGCTGGAGCCGTGCTCGCATCACGGCGGCACGCCGCCCTGCGCCGACGCGCTGGTCGCGGCGGGAGTCGGGCGCGTCGTCTGCGCCCTTGAAGACCCGGACGCGCGAGTGGCCGGGCGCGGCTTGGCGCGGCTGCGCGCCGCCGGCATCGCGGTCGAACTCGGGGTCGGCGCCGAGGCGGCGCGGCGCGATCATCGCGGCCACATTCTGCGCGTCAGCGCCGGCCGACCAATGGTGACGCTGAAGCTGGCGCGCACCGCCGACGGCTACGCCGCCGGCGACGAGCACGATCCCCGCCTCAACATCACCGGCGAGACCGCCAACCGCCGCACGCAGACTTTGCGTAGCCTTCACGAGGCGATCATGATTGGCGTCGGCACGGCGCTCGGCGACGATCCCTTGCTCACCGTGCGCCAGAACGGCCTTGAGCAGAAGGCGCTGCGCGTCGTGCTCGACAGCCGGCTGAGCCTGCCGCCGGAGTCGCGGCTTTGCGCCACGGCCGAAACCTACCCGACCCTGGTCATGACGACGCCCGCCGCGCCGGCTGCGCGCGAGGCGGCGTTGCGGGCGCGTGGCGTCGAGGTCGAGCGCGTCGGCGCGGGGGCGCGGGTCGATCTGGGCGCGGCGTTGCGCCTGCTCGGCCGGCGCGGAATCACGCGGGTCTTCAGCGAGGGCGGCCCGACCATCGCGGCAGCGCTGATCCGCGACGGTCTCGCCGACGAGGTGCTGCTGTTTACCGCCGAGAAGCCGCTCGGCCGCCCCGGCCGCCCGGCTTTGGCGGCCGAAGCGCTCGCCGCGCTCGATGATCTCGGCCGCTATGTCGAGGCGCCGTGCGCGACTTACGGCGCCGACCATCTGCGGCGCTGGGAGCGGGCCGGCTCGCCGTGAGCGGGCGCGGCTAGGGGCGCATCGGTTCGAGGCCAAACTGAGCCGCATATTGCTTGTTGAGGCGGGGCCAATCGAACTTCATCGCCTCGCCGCCGACGATGCGGCCGAGCGGGTGGCCGGCGACGAGGCGGTCGAGCACGTCGAGGCAGATGTGCCAACCGGCCGCGCCCATCGCGATATAGCGGCGGTCGATGGCGTGCCATAGGGTCAGCCGCGCGCCGCCCGCGATGGCGCGCAGTTCCCAGCGTATTTTCTGGCCGCCCCAATCGTATTCCAGCGTATGCGGGGCGTCGGCGCGGCGAATGGTGGTGACGGCGGCCTGCTGCTGCGGGGCCCCGACCGTCGATAGCGTCACCTTGGCGCCGGCGGCGTCGAGGCGGCCGTCGGCGTCGAACGGCGCCCATTCGTGCAGTTGCGCGGGGTCGACCAGCGCTTGCCACACCTTGTCCGGGGCGTGGCGGAGGTCGCGCACCAGCACCAGCGTCCAGGTATCGCCCTCCTTTTGCACCTCGGCGCCGTAGGCGGCGGCGGGCGTGTAAGCGTCGCGGTCGGTCATGTCGGGTTGTCCTCGGGTGTTTCGGGATGCAGGCGGTCGAGATGCCGTTCGAGCGCATCGACATGGGCCGACCACAACTCGCGGAACGGTTGCAGCCAGGCGTCGATCTCCTGGAATGGCTCCGGCCGCAGCCGGTAGAGGCGGCGCTGCGCATCGACCTTGGCTTCGACGAAGCCGGCCTCGCGCAGCACGCGAAGATGCTTCGAGACTGTCGGCTGCGGCAGATCGAGCCGCCGCTCAAGCTCGCCGACCGATTGCTCGGAGGCCGCCAGCAGCCGCAAGATCGCCCGCCGATGCGGCTCCGCGAGGATTTGAAACGTCGTCTCCATGCCCGTAACATACGGTTACAGGAATATACTCGTCAAGACATATTATAGGCGCTGCGCGAGCCGCTCGATCGCCGCCAGATAATCGGCGCGGAAGCGTTGCGCCTCGACTTCCAGCGCGACGCCGATGCGACCTGGGAGCCCACGGAAATCGGCGACGGTCTGGCCGCGCGTCAGCTCGCCGCGCGTCTCGATATCGACGGGCAGGGCTTTTGTCGTCACCAGGCTGGGGTCGAGCGCTGCCGCGACGGCGAGCGGATCGTGCATCGCCAGCGCGCGCGGGCGGCCGCGCGCCGCCATCAGTTCGAAATAATGCCGCGCGGCGTCGCGCAGAAACGTCGTTAGCGGCGGGCCGTTGGGGGCCGAAGCGCAGGTCTTGGCAAGGCCCTTCAGGTCCGCTTCCGTCAGCACGGTCTGTCGGGTCACGTCGAGCCCGACGAGGATCGCCGGCGCCGCGTCCGCCGCGGCGAAGGCGCTGACGACCATGCGCGCCGCCTCCGGGTCATACCAGATGTTGAACTCCGCCGCCGCCGTCGTATTGCCGCCGCCGGTGAACGCGCCGCCCATCGCGACGAAGCGTTTCAACCGGCGGGGAAAGCCGGGGTCGCGGGCGATGGCCAGCGCGATATTGGTCAACGGCCCGGTGGCGACGAGGATCAGGTCGCCCTCGTGCTCGCGTGAGGCGGCGATCAGCGCATCGATGGCGTGCGGGCCTGGCGGCGCCGGCGCCGGCTCCGGCAGTACGGCGTGGCCGAGACCAGTGGCGCCGTGGATGTCGCTGGCGTCCTCGATATGGCCGAGCAGCGGCGCCGCCGCGCCCTCCCACACCGGCAGGTCGGCGCGGCGCGCCAGCGCCAGCACGGCGCGGGTGTTGCGGGCGGCCTTGGCGAGGCTGACGTTGCCGGCGACCGCCGAGACGCCGATCAGGCGCGCCTCGGGCGCGGCGAGCGCGTAGAGCAGGCCGAAGGCGTCGTCGATGCCGGTGTCGACGTCGAGAATGAGCGGCGTCATCGTTTCCTCCTCATGCGGCCCAGAAGCCGGCGCGCTCCTTGGCGCGCCAGCGAACGAACAGCATCAGCGCCACGGCGGTCAAGCCGACGGCGAGCCCGATCCACAGCCCCAGGCCGCCGAGCGGGGTGAGAAAGCCCAGCGCCACGCCGGTCGGCGCGCCGATGACCCAATAGCCGATGAGCGCCAGCGCCATCGGCACGCGCGAATCCTGCACGCCGCGCAGCATGTTGGAGAACGCCGCCTGCGCGCCGTCGGCAAGTTGGAACACCGCGGCGACGCGCACGAAGCTGAGCGCGAAGCCCAGGATCACCGCGTTGCGCGGCGCCGCGACGTCCATGAAGGCGGAGATCAGCAGCCGCGGAGCCAGCGCCATGACCACGGCCGAGACGGCGACGAAGGTCATGGCGAGGCCGAAGGCGGTCCAGCCGGCGCGGCTGGCGGCGGCCGCGTCGCGCGCGCCATAGGCGTGGCCGACGCGCACGGTGGCCGCCATGCCGAGGCCGAGCGGGACCATGAAGGCGGTGGCGGCGATGTTGAGCGCGATGGCGTGCGCCTCGACCTGCGCCGCGCCGATGAGGCCCATCGCCAGCGCGGAGAACGCGAACGTGCCGACCTCCAGCGCGATGAGGCCGCCGATCGGCGCGCCGAGCCGCCAGAGTTTGGCGAACTCCGGCCAATCGAAGCGCCAGCGGCTGAGGACGAGCCGGTGGGGTCTAAGCCTGGGATCGAGCCAGGAGTAGAACGCCAACAGGGCGAACATCAGCGTCTGGCTCAGCGTCGTGGCGAGGCCGGAGCCGAAGACGCCGAGCGCCGGCAGGCCGAAATGGCCGAACACCAGCGCGTAATTGAACAGCACGTTGCAACCGACCGCGAACACCCCGGCCACCAGCACCGGCCGCACGCGGTCGAGCGCCAGCAGGATCGAGCGCGCGCTCATATAGAGCAGCGCCGGGGCCAGCGCCCATTGCAAGCCGTGCATATAATGGCCGGCGAGTTCGGCCAGCGCCGGCGGTTCGCCGATCGCTTTCAGCACCCGGCCGGCGTTCCACATCAAGACCCAGATCGGCGCGGCGAGCAGGAAGGCGCTGAGCAACGCCTGATGGCCGACGGCGCGCACGCCGGGGAAATCGCGGCGGTCGGCGCCGATCCTGGCCGCCGCCAGCGGCGCCGCCGCGCTGACCACGCCGACCGAGAACAAGAACAACGGCGTATAGAAATTGAAGCCGAGCGCGCCGGCGGCGAGCGCCTCCGGCGACAGCCGGCCGAGGAACATGACGTCGGTCGTGGTCATGAAGTTGACCGCGACGTTGGTCAGCACGATCGGCCAGGCGAGGGCAAAAGTGGCGGCGATCTCGCCGCGCAGGGAGGTCATGGCTTCAGCGGGGAGGTCTTGGCTTCAGCGGGGAGGTCTTGGCTTCAGCGGGGAACCGGAACGCAGCGGCCTTCTAGCCGCTTCCGCGCCGCAGCGAAAGCCGCGCTGGCCGCATTTATGTTCACGGGGTTCGTTCCTTGTCCGCCTTCCGGCGACTTGCTGCGCCTGCGATATGCGAGGGGCAGACACGGCGAAATCCCAGCGAGCGCGCGATCTGCGCCGCGCGAGTTCCGAAGCGGAGCTGAAGCTTTGGCGAGCGCTGCGGGGAAGACGGCTGGCGGACTTCAAATTCGTGCGTCAGGCGTCGATCGGGCCGTTCTTCGCCGATTTTGCCTGCCGCGAGCGGCGGCTTGTGATTGAAGTCGACGGCGCCACGCATGCAAGCGACGATCAAGTAGCTTACGATCTCCGTCGCGAGGCCGTTTTGATCCGTCTTGGTTATCGTGTGCTTCGCGGCGGCAATTTGGACGTCTATGAAAATCTCGATGGAGTGCTTGAGACCATCCTTGCGGCGCTTAGCGATCAGGCCGGATAGTTCGCAACTTTCAGCCAAGCTGGCCCGCCCCTCACCCCGACCCTCTCCCCGTGAAGAACGGGGAGAGGGAGGCGGTCGAGAAATCTGTTGACTCGGAAACAATCACGAGATAGTTTCCACGTCAACAGATAGATCGTCCGATGTCGAACCCCTCAGATCTCACCGACCATCTCGGCTACCTGCTGCGTCAGGTGTCGAACCATGTCTCGCGGAGCTTTGCCGGCAAGATCGAGGCCGAAGGCGTCTCCGTCGCCGAATGGGTGCTGATGCGCGTGCTCTACGACCGGGCGATGGCGCCGACCCGCGTCGCCGAGGCGATGGGGTTCACGCGCGGCGCGATCACCAAGCTTGCTGACCGGTTGATCGCCAAGGACCTCTTAACCCGCGCGGCCGACGCGCAGGACGGCCGCGCGCAGACGTTGGCGCTGACGGCGAAGGGGCGTCGCCTGACACTGAGGCTCGCCGCGCTCGCGGATCAGAACGACGCCGAATGTTTCGGCCATCTCTGCGATCGCGATCGCCAGCATTTGCGCCAGATCCTGGAAGACATCGTCGCTCGGCTGGCGCTCGACGTCACGCCGGTCGATTGAATGCCGACACATAAGGAGCAAGTCATGGACGCCTCTTTGATCGCCATCGCGCAGCGTTGCCTGCGCGGCGCCGAGGACAACAGCCTGACTTTTCCCGAGATCGTGGGAGCGCTGATGGCGGCCGGCTTCGAGGGCTATGCCGTGGATTTCCGCAGCGTCAGCGCCACCTATTATCGCCTCGACGGCGACAGCGTGGCGCTTGCCGCCCATCGCGTCGAGGGCGCGATCGCCGCCGCCTTCGACGCCGAGCCGATCAAGGCCGCGATTGGCGAGGCACAGGCGCTGGCGCCGGGCTACACTTACCGCGATTTCTGCCGCAAAGTCGCCGCCGCCGGCTGCGCCGGCTACATGGTGTCGTTCTCCGGCCGCCGCGCGCTCTATTACGGGCGCACCGCCGAGACCCATGTCGAGCATTTCCCGCGCTGACGCCCCGCTGGGATCACAGGGCGCCGTTTGTTGGATTGAAATCCACACCGAGCCCGGCCGCTTCTAACCCTCACGCCGCGTCTTCGAGAAAATCCGTGATCGCATCCCGGCTTGGCGTGAGGCCCCTCAATTGAAGAAGGGCGCCGGCGTTGCCGCGATGGTACGTTCCGTGCAGACAAACATGCAGGATGATCTCGCCGCGCGTCATCCGCGCCGGTTTTCCGCTGGTGAAGGCGAATTCGAGACCGTGGTCGAAATCGTCGGCGGTCAAGCCGCGCACATAGGATGCATACCAGTCGTCGACCTCTCTGGCGCTTTTTGCCAGCGCGGGGAATTCCGGCAGCGT
>DATNDU010000158.1:0-17567 GCA_035606915.1 Roseiarcus sp.
AGACGCCATCGTCGTGGTGGAAAGATTGGCGATCTGCGCATTCGACAGCGCACTAATGAATGACGTCATTGCGAACCCCCAGAGCGCTCACCGTTCAGCCGACGAATCCGCGCGCGAATCACCGACAAGCCTTCACCGCCGTCCGTATCGGATACAGACTTATTCGAATGAGGCAAGATTACGCTGGGCGTCTTTCTAAGACGTTACCACGATATTTCGACATTATTGCTTACGCAACGTCATTCGCGTTGACGTAATATTCTACATGAGGATATAGCTTCACTTACGTAACTGTCCGCATGGGCATGATCATTTACGTGTCCAATGTAATAGACTTAGCACCTATGCCTATACTTTCGCTTAGCTTGAGATCGCGGAGCAAAAATCGCGGCCATACGCAACATCTGCGTCGACAACTGCGAGGCCCAAGCGATCAGTGGCCGCGGATCAACGTTGGCGCTGGCGCAACCGCCGCCGGCGCCGACCGCAAGACCGATTCGAAGCTTGCGCCAGGGTTGTGCGAGACTTAGCGACGCTCACGAAAGCCACGCGGAGCGACCCTGCCGACGCCCTCGTCGAGCGCTTTTACGCCGCCATGGCCGCGCGCCCCGAAGCGCAGGCGACTCGCGGGCCGCACGCAGGCGATCTCGTGCTCGCGTCTTGCAAGCCATGACGCCGCACGCCGAACCCCCGCACAACCCGCCGCCGAGCAGAGGTTCAGGGTCAAGCCGCGCTTGTCGAGGGACCAGCGCTGTGTTAACCGCCGCTCGCTAAAAAATGCGGCGTCTGTTGCTGCGCGTGGGGAGATTTGGATGGCGGACCAAAACGGCAACAGCGGCTCCGAGCCGGCCAATGCGCCCCGGTTTTCGGTGCTGACCCAGTTCACGCGCGATTTCTCGTTCGAGAACCCCAATGCGCCGCGCACGCTGGCGCCGCAATCGCAAGCGCCGCGCATAAACCTTCAGATCAACGTCAACGCCCGCCAGCTTTCGCCGACCGATTACGAGGTCAGCCTGCTGCTCGAAGGCGGCGCCGGCGAGGGGGCGGATGCGCTGTTCAAGTTCGAGCTCAATTATTGCGGCGTGTTCCGCCTGGAGAACATCCCGGCCGAGCAGACGCAGCCGGTGGTGATGATCGAGGGGCCGCGCATCCTGTTCCCGTTCGCGCGCCAGATCGTCGCCGAGGCGGTGCGCGGCGGCGGCTTTCCGCCGCTCTATGTCGACCCCATCGACTTCCAGGGCCTTTACCTCCAGCGCATCGCCCAAGCGCAGGCGATGCAGGCCGGCCAGGCCTGAGCGCCGCTCACTCCGGCGGCAGGTATTTGAGCCAGATCGCCGCCGCGCCGAAGCTTCCGAATTGCCCGCGATGGGCGCGCTCGGCCGCCTCGTCGAGGCGGCTTGGCAAGGCCGCCGGCCGCCGCGTCGGTTGCGGCGCCTGGCGCGCCGCGACGGCGGCGACGGCGACGCTCGGCGCGAGACCGAGGCTGCGCTGACGGCCGCCGCACAATTCGCAATAGACCTCGACCAGGATCTCGGCGTCGAGCAGCGCGCCGTGCTTGACGCGGCGCGAGCGGTCGATGCGGTAGCGGTCGCACAGGGCGTCGAGGCTGTTCTGCGCTCCGGGGTGTTTGCGCCGCGCCAGCGCCAACGTGTCGAGGATGCGCTCCGCCGCCAGCGCGGCGCGGCCGATGCGCGCCAATTCGGCGTTGAGGAAGCGGCTGTCGAACTCGGCGTTGTGGATGACCAGCGGGTCGTCGCCGACGAAAGCCAGGAATTCCTCGGCGACCGCCGCGAACAGCGGCTTATCCTTCAGAGAATCGGTGGAATGACCGTGGACGCGGAACGCCTCCTCCGGCACGTCGCGCTCGGGGTTGATGAGCACGTGAAAGGTGCGCCCGGTGGCGATCTTGTCGATGATCTCCACCGCGCCGATCTCGACCAGGCGGTCGCCCTTGGCGGGATCGAGCCCCGTGGTCTCGGTGTCGAGCACGATCTCACGCATGGCGCCCTCTCTCGCAGCCGACGATGGCGCGCAGGAAGTCCGCCGCCTGCCGGCGAGAGTCTTCCATCGAGCCGCCGGTGTCGATGACGAAATGCGCGCGCCGGCGTTTCTGCGCATCGGGGGTCTGCCGCTTCAGCAGCGCCTCGAAGCGCGCGGCGTCGGCGCCCGGTCGCGCCAGCGCCCGGGCGCGCTGAATCTGCGCCGCCGCGCTCACCACGACGACGACATCGACGCTGCGCTCGCCGCCGGTCTCGAACAACAGCGGAATATCGAGGATCGCCGCACGCGCCCCGACGAGGCGCGCCTGTTCAAGGAATTGCCCCCGCCGCGCCGCCACGGCGGGATGCACGATGGCCTCCAGCCGCTGCATCGCTTGCCGGTCGCCGACCACCCGCGCCCCGAGCCGCGCCCGATCGACGACGCCGTCGACGACGACGCCGGGAAACGCCGCCTCCACGGCGCGCGCCTCCTGCCCGCGATAGATCTCATGCACCGCGGCGTCAGCGTCGAACACGGCGGCGCCGAGCGCGCGGAACATCGCCGCGACCGTCGATTTGCCCATCGCGATGGAGCCGGTGAGGCCGACGAGGATCATCTTGTCATAGCCGCAACGCCCCGAGCCCGCGCAGCGCCGCCAGCAGCTTCAACATCGGCAGGCCGAGGATTGTGGAATGATCGCCCGCGACGCGCTCGAACAGATGCGCGCCCAGACCTTCCCACTGATAAACTCCGACGCTGCCGAGCGCCTCGGGACCGGCGACGTCGAGATAAAGCGCCAGCGCCGCCGCGTCGAGGGCGCGCATCGTCATCTCGGCGGTGTCCACGCCGCAGGCCAGCACCTCGCCGTCGCGCGCCAGCGCGAAGGCCGAGGTCAGGCGATGGGTGCGGCCAGAAAGCGCCGACAGCGAGCGCAACGCCTCTTCGCGCGTCGCGCATTTGTGAAACAGGGCGCCGTCGAGCGACAGCACCTGATCGGCGCCGATCGCCAGCGCTGCGGGGGCGTTGGCGCTCAGCGCCTTGGCGCGGGCGAGCGCCAGCGCCAACTCGTCTGGCGCGGCGTCGGGCATCGCGGCTTCGAGCCGGCGCTCGTCGACAGCGGCGGCCACGACCTCGAACGGCAGCCCCGCGGCTGCGAGAAGCCGGCGCCGCGTCGCGCTGCCGGAGGCGAGCGCCAGGCGAAAACGCTGATCCCAGAGCGACGGCGGCGCGCTCATGCCTGAGCGATGAATTTGAGCCGATGCTCGCGGTAGAGATCGAGGATGCCCGCCGCGGTCTCCTCGATGGAGCGCCGCGTCACGTCGATCGTCGGCCAGCGCCGCTCGGCGAACAAGCGGCGCGAGGCGCCGATCTCCTCGGCCACCGCGACGCGGTCGATATATTCGCTCTGCGTGTCGGCGTTGAGCGACAGCAGCCGGTTCTGCCGAATCTGAATGATGCGCTCCGGCGAGGCGATGAGGCCGACGACGAGCGGCCGCCGCAACTCCGTCAGGTTCCTCGGCAGCGGCGCCTGCGGCACGAACGGCACGTTGGCGGTCTTATAACCGCGATTGGCGAGATAAATGCTGGTCGGCGTCTTCGAGGTGCGGCTGACGCCGACGAGCACGATGTCGGCCTGCTCCAGATTCTCCGGCATCTGC
Organism: Roseiarcus sp.; assembly: GCA_035606915.1. Lineage (GTDB taxonomy): Bacteria > Pseudomonadota > Alphaproteobacteria > Rhizobiales > Beijerinckiaceae > Roseiarcus. The sequence goes on from DATNDU010000158.1 coordinate 3,639, forward strand.
CCGTCGTCGTTCAGCATCGAGTAGTTCAAGGCGTCGATGCGCTTGAAATAGTCGGCGTTGAGCATGTGCTGGGCGCCGGCGCGCGAGGTCGCGTTCTGGCCGAGATAGGACTGGAACAAGGTGAGGATCGGCCCGAGCACGGACAGGCACGGCGAACCCGAGGCCTCGCAGCTCGCCTCCAGCCGGCGCGACAGTTCCGGATCGACCAAAGTGAACAGCACGATCCCCGGCGCGTCCTCGATCTCGGCGATCACCCGGTCGAGCTGGGCGGTGCTGCGCACCAGCGGATAGACGTGCTCGATCGAGGCGACACCCTGATATTGCGCGGCGGCCGCCCGCGAGGCGGCGATCAGCGTCTCGCCCGTCGAATCGGAGACGAGATGCAGGTGAAAATAGCTTCGCCCCATACAATCCCCTTTAAGCAAGCCCTTTTGCGGCTCATCCCCGCAATTCTCGCCGCGCCGGGGAGGAATGTGGACAACTTGCGGCGGCCGCCTGGAACCGCTCCGCGACCGCCAAACCGTCCACAGCTTAGCCGCTCGCTCCGTCCGGCGCCACCGCGACTGGGGACAGCGGGGACAAATGCCGCCCTCCCGGCGCCGCCCACAGCGCCGCGTTTAACCAAACGTTTACGAATCTTAAGAAATCGTTAAATTATCCCCAATCTCCTTAACCGTCCGCCTCGCTCCCGCCGGGCGCGCCGAAATGGGGACAACCTGTCGCGGCGCCAGCCATGAGTCTTATCCCCTGGCTAACAGAAGAATAAGAGTCTTAGAGTCTATTTATTTTTAGAGGCGCCGGTGCCACCGCCTGCGCTTCACGCGAGCAACGTGGATGGAAAGTTTGGCGATCTGGATCAAGGCCCTGCATATCCTGGCGGTGATCTCCTGGATGGCGGGGATGCTCTATCTGCCGCGTCTGTTCGTCTATCATACGGGCCTGACGAGGGGATCAGAGGCCTCCGAGATGTTCAAGCTGATGGAGCGGCGGCTTCTCAAAGCAATCATGAACCCGGCGATGATCGTCACTTGGGCGACCGGGCTCTACATCGCCTACGCCTACGGCTTTTTCCGCGCCCCCTGGCTGCACGCAAAGCTTGGACTGGTGGTGCTGCTGTCGGGGTTCCACGGCTATCTCAGCGGCCGCGTGCGCGCCTTCGCTGACGATCGCAACGTCAAATCGCAGCGCTTCTACCGCATCCTGAACGAGGTTCCGACGCTGCTGATGATCGGCATCGTCGTCCTCGTCGTCGTCAAGCCGTTCTAGAGACGCCGCGATTCTTCAGAATCGCGGCGCGCTCTAGATTCTTTTGTTTTCGCACGCTTTTCGCGAAAAGCCGGTTCCTACTTTTCGCAGCGTGCTCTAAGGCTGGCCGATCAGGCGCTCCAGATAGTCACGCTCCTCGACCGGGCGCTTCGGATCGGAGAGGCGGCGGCGCAGTTCCTCCAGCACCCGGCGGGCGCGCTCGGCGCGCTCGGGGCCGCCGGATAGCTCGCCCTGGGCGGCGCCGCGCATGCCATCCTGACTGCGCCCGAGCGGATCGTCGTTCTCGCCCTCCCGCTGCCCGCCCGGCCGCACCGCGTAGCCCTTGCCGCCCTTGCCGCGGCCGCGCATCTGCTGCGCCATCTGCTGGCCGCCTCTGCGTAGCGCCTCGATCGCCTTGCCCTGGGCGTCCACCGCATCGCCTTTGGCGCTATGGCCGAAGCGGCGCGGCGTCTTGCCGGCGTCGCCTTTCAGGTTATTCTGGGCGTCGGCCATGTCGCCGGAGGCGTCGCCGAGGTTCTTCGGCGTATCGACGCCGGCGCCGCGCAACTGCCGCTCGATCTCGTCGAGACGGTCCTGGAGTTGGCGTTGACGCTCGGCGAGGCGGGGGTCGCCCTTCGTCTGCGCGTCATCCTCGTCGCCTGAGCGCTCGCGCTGGTCCTGGCGAAACGTGTCGTCGCGCAGCGCCTGTTGGTCCTTCAACAGCTTGCCGAGATCGCGCATCGATTTGCGCATCTGCTTGGTCGCGGGATCGCTCTTGCCGTTTTCGGCGCTGCGCAGGTTCTCCATCGTCTGCTGCAACTGGTCGAGCATGGCCTGCGCATCGTCCTTGGCCCCGGCGTCGGCGTCCTTCTGGAGCCGGTCGAGCATGTCGCCGAGGTCGCGGGAATCCATCGCTGGCTCGTCCTGCATCGCCTGCTTGTCGGCGTTGCGCGTCATTTCGGCGAGATAGCGCTCGGCGGCGGCGCGCAGATCCTGGGTCAGGCGTTTGAGTTCGTCGCGGCTGGCTCCGTTGCGCAACGCCTGGCGCAGTTTGTCCTCGGCGGCGCGGAGATCTTTCAGCGCTTGGCTGGCGTCGCCGTTCTCGATCGACAGCGCCAGCGCCCACAGCCACGCCGCCACGGCGCGCAAATCGTCGTCGCTATGCGCCCGGCCGAGCATGCGCGCGGCGCCGTCGAGGTCGAGATAGACGCGCGGGCTGATCTGGAACAATTCGGGGCCGAGTTGCAGAGCGGCGAGCGCCCGTTTGACGCGCGGCGTATTGCGATCGGGATCGAGCACGAGGTCGCGCCGCAGTTCCACCAGCGCCTTGGCCAATGGATTGACGAACGGATGCTGCGGCAAAACCATCTCGATCGGCGGGCTGGCGGCTATCGCCTCGGAAACGCTCTTGGCGGTCAGCGTCAGGATGACGCGGGCGCCGGCCCAGGGATGCTCGGAGAGATCGACGGTGGTGCGCGCCTCGCCCGTGCCGTTGGCGCCGCCGGGCAGCGCCAGCGCCAGCGTCGGCGGCCCGAACAGCGTGTGCGCCGCCGTCGGCGGCTTGACCAGCACGACGCCGCCGCCGGCCTGATGCACGCCATAGGCGTCCTCGATGGCGTAGTGCAGGGTCAGCGAGCCGGAGTAATTGGCTGCCGGCGGATCGAGCAGCCGGATCGAAGGCGCGGTCTTCGGCTGCACTTTGAAGGTCACATCGGCGGCGAGCGCGCCGCCGTGGTAGATCCTGGCTTCGCCGTCCTTGCGGATGGCGAAGCGGCGCTCCTCGGGCTTCGGCGTCGGCGCGGCGGCGAGGCCGCCGGTGACGGAGACGCTGACCGCTTTCGGGTCAGCGCGCACCACGAGCACGGAATTCTCCGGCGCCGCGATGTCGCGCGTGATTTCGCCGTTGGCGACTTTGAGGAAGATCGGCGGCTTGCCGGTATAGGTCGGCGGGTCGACCCAGGCGTCGATGCGGGCGGCCTGCGCCGCCGCCAGGCTCGGCATGCCGTGGAAGGCGGCGGCGACGCGGGCGAAGCGTTCCGAGCCGGCGGCGAAGAAACCGACCAGCGCCAGCAGCACGGCGACGAAACGCAAGGCATAGGGGTCGCGCGCCGCCACATGCGGCGACGGCGGCTTGACGGCGAGCCTGTCGACGGCGTGCGTCAGCCGCTGTTTGTGCAGCGCCCACAGCGCGCCGGTGGCGGGATCGTCGCCGGCATTGGCGAGCGTATCCTCGATCGCCGAGGCCGGCCGGTGGGCGACCCCGGCGTCGCGGTCGAGACGGTCGAGCGCGCGCCCGCGCCCGGGCCAGCGCAGCCACGCCAACGGGCTCAACGCCGCCAGGAACGCCAACGCGAACAGCCCGAGCGCGATCGCGCGGGCCAGCGGCGGCGTCTCGAACCACAGCCCGAACCAGGAGGCGGCGACGAACAGCAGCGCCACCGCGCCGGCGAAGGCGAGCGGCGGCCACAGGTCTTCCCAGACCAGGGTCAGCGCCGCCTGGCGTCTGAGACGCTTCAGGCGGTCTTCGAGGCTCTCAGGCGGCAAACAGCATCTCCGCGGCGCGCTTGGCGCTCACTTTACGCCCGGGAGCAACCCTCACGCCAACCAGGGCGGAAGTTTGTCCAGGCCGATCAATTCCTCATAGGTGGGACGCGGGCGGACAATTGCAAACCGCGCTCCGTCGACCAGCACCTCGGGCGCGAGCAGACGCGAATTGTATGTCCCGGCTTGCACCGCGCCATAGGCGCCGGCGGTCAGCACGACGAGCAGGTCGCCGGCGCGCGGCTCCGCCATATCGCGGGAAAGGGCGAGATAATCGCCGCTCTCGCACACCGGCCCGACGACGTCGGCGACGATGCGCGCCGCCGAGGGTTCGGGCTCGCGATAGGGGCGCAACTCGTGATGAGCGTCGTAGAGCGTCGGGCGCACGAGATCGTTCATGCCGGCGTCGACGATGACGAAGGTTTTCGCTTGCGCTCGCTTGACGTAGATCACCGTCGTCGCCAGCACGCCGGCGTTGCCGGCGATGAGGCGGCCGGGCTCCAGGAAAATCTCGCAATCCAGCGCCCGCGTGCGCCGCGCCACGATCTCGGCGTAGCGCTCGGGACGCGGCGGCGGATCATTGTCGAAGCGATAGGGCACGCCGAGGCCGCCGCCGAGATCGACGTGGCGGATGGCGTGACCGTCAGCGCGCAGCACGCCGACGAATTCCGCCAACAGCGCGAAGGCGTCGTCGAACGGGGCAAGCTCGGTGATTTGCGAGCCGATGTGCATGTCGACGCCGTCGACCTCGACGCCGGGCAGGCTGCTGGCGCGGGCGTAGACTTCGCGGGCCCGCGAGATCGGCACCCCGAACTTGTTCTCCGACTTGCCGGTGGAGATCTTGGCGTGGGTGTGGGCATCGACGTCCGGGTTGACGCGGATGGCTATCGGCGCGCGCAGGCCCTTGGCGACGGCGACCTCGGACAGCGCCTCCAACTCCGGCTCGGATTCGACGTTGAAGCAGCGGATGCCGGCCAGCAGCCCGAGCGCCATTTCGTCGCGCGTCTTGCCGACGCCGGAGAAGATGATCTTGCTCGGCGGCGTCCCGGCGGCGAGCGCGCGGCGCAATTCGCCCTCCGAGACGACATCCATGCCGGCGCCGAGATTGACCAGGGTTTTCAGCACCGCCTGGTTGGAATTGGCCTTCATGGCGTAGCAGACGAGCGCGTTCTGGCCGGCGAAGGCTTGCGTGAAGACGCGGTAATGGCGGCTCAGCGTCGCGGTCGAATAGCAATAGAACGGCGTGCCGACCTCAGCCGCGATCTCGGCGAGATCGACCTCCTCGGCATGGAGGCGGCCGTGGCGATATTCGAAGTGCTGCATGGCGGCGATCTATTGCAACAGCGGGTCGAGGACGAAGGCTTTTTTCGGCGGCGCGATTTTCTGGCTCGGCCGATGGAAATCGAGATTGTGCTTGTTGGCCGGAGTCTGCACGGCGTTGGGGTTGGGCGGCGGCTCCAGATCGCCGCGCCGGCCGCAGCCGGCAAGAACCAGCGCCGCCGCGACAGCCAAAAGCGCGGCGCGGGATTTGGGCGTTAGCGACACTAAGGAAACTCCGGGACGACGGCGGCCGATCATAGGCGGCTTTCCAGCAAAGGGCGAGGCCCGCCAGGGTTTCGCCGAGGCCGCCCCGCGCTCACGCGGCCGGAAGGCCATCGCAACATCTGTTCATGAATTCCTTAATATTGAGCGCGCGATCGACCTCGATCCGGCAACGGATCACCCGACCCTCGCGGGTCTGGGAGATCAGCCGAACCGAGGCCAATTCGGCCAGATGATGGGAGACGGTGGACTTCGGCAACGCCAACGCCTCCTGGATCTCGCCAACCTTCAAGCCCGCGCCTCCCGCCTGGACCAGCAGGTTGAATATCCGCAGCCGGTGGGGATGGCCGAGTTGCGCGAGGCATTCGGCCGCTTCGCTGAACGGAATGGCCTGGTTCACTCAGCCGCATCCTTTGAGGGACGTCTGCACACCGCGAGACGCCGCCGATCTCGACGCTTGGCGACCCCGGACGGGACGGTTGTAGGTCCCCGCCGTCTCCGGCAAAACCTCATGCGTCCGAAGTCGAAGCGTCTCCAGTTGATCCCTGCGTAAACCGATATCCTCAAGGAGATGATCGCTCAAAACGGCAAGCCTATCCACATTGCGCTGATGGGCGCGGAAAGCAAGCCACTCGCCAAGCCATTCGCTAAGCCAACGGGTCATCGGACGATCTCCGATTATTGACGATAGTTCCAGAATAATGGTACAAACGAGATTGTCAAGGAGGAGCCGCAATGTTCGACCACAATCCGCGCGCGACAGGTAGCTGCCTATGCGGAAGCGTGCGCTTCTCCGTTCACGGCGAGTTGCGGGACGTGGTGTACTGCCACTGCCTCATGTGTCAGCGGGCGCTCACCCACTTCGGCGCCTTCACCGCCTGCGCGCCCAAGGCGCTGCGGCTGGAGAAATCAGCCAAGCTGAAGTGGTATCGTTCGTCGCCGGAGGTGCAGCGCGGCTTTTGCGGGCAGTGCGGCTCGCAGTTGTTCTGGGCGCCCGAACATGGACGCCACGTCTCGATTTCGGCCGGAAGCCTCGATCAGCCGACGCACCTTCGGGCCGGCGCCCACCAATATCTCGACCAGGCGGCGGACTACGACAGAACCGCGCCTCACGCTTCCGATTAGAGCAATCCGCGGGCTCAGGCGAGCCCCGCTTCCGCCAGCTTCGCCTTCAGATGCGCGATGCCGTTCTTGGCGTAGGCGAGCGCCGGCGCTTTCTTCGGGTCCTGCTCGGCCTCCAGCACCACCCAGCCGGAATAGCCCCGCAATTCGCGAAACACCGCGCCGTAATCGACCATGCCGTCGCCGGGCGCTGTGTAGACGCCGAGATCGGCGCCCTGCCCTAGGATCGAGTCGAGGAAGCTCCAGTCGCCGGCGTGGCTCTGGCGCATCTGCTTTTCGCGCACGTCCTTGCAATGCACGTGGCCGATGCGCTCGCGATAGCTGCGCGCCAGCCCCGCCGGATCGGCGCCGCCCCAGCGGGCGTGGCCGGTGTCGAGCAGCAGATGGAACGGCGGCTTCGTATGCGCCATCATGAGGTCGATATCGGCTTCCGACTGTACGACGGTGCCCATGTGGTGGTGATAGCAGGGCTTCAGGCCCTGATCGGCGAGGCGCGACGCGAATTCCGTGAGTTTGGCGCCGAAGGTTTTCCACTCCGCCTTGTCGAGGCGCGGGCGCTGCGACAGCGGCTTGGCGCGCTCGCCGTGGATGGCGTTCGAGGTCTCGGCGAGGATGATGATTTCGGCCCCGGCGCCTTTGGTCATCGCCACATGCGCCTTGGCCGCCTCGACCTCCTCGGCGACGGAGCGCCGTAGGAGTTCGGTAGAACACCAACCGCCGATGAAGACATGGCCGAACTCGGCGAGCTTGGCCTTCAGCGCCGCGCCGTCGCCGGGCATCTTGTGGCCCTTCTCCATGCCGACGACGCCGGCCTCGCGCGCTTCTGCGAGGCAGGTTTCCAGCGGCGTGTCGCCGCCGATCTCCTGCAAATCGTCGTTGGACCAGCCGATGGGGTTGGCGCCGATGCGGATCATCTCAATCTCCCAGACGCTGACGCTTCAGCGCTTCCTCGTATTCCTTGCGCGCGGCCCGGACCTCCGCCCGCTCCGACACTTCGGGCGTCGCCACCTCCCACCAAGCGCCGCCGGCGTCGGTCGAAGGCGCCGGGTCGGTGTCGATGACGATGACTTCGACGCCGTGCGAGCCTCTGGCGGCCTTGAAGGCGCTCTCCAACTCCGCGACCGAGGCGACCTTGACGGCGCGCGCCCCCAGCGCGGCGGCATGGGCGACGAAATCGACCTCTGGCAGGCGCTCATGGCGGGCGTCGCGCAAGAGATTGTTGAACGGCGCGCCGCCGGTCGCCTGTTGCAGCCGGTTGATGCAGCCAAAGCCGCGGTTGTCGTTGACGATCAGCGTCAGCTTGAGGCCAAGCATGACGGCGGTGGCGATCTCGGAATTCATCATCAGATAGGAGCCGTCGCCGATGACGACGATCACCTCACGCTCCGGCAGCGCCATTTTGACGCCGATGCCGCCGGCGATCTCGTAGCCCATGCAGGAATAGCCGTATTCGACGTGATAGCCGAGCGGTGCGCCCGGCCGCCACAGCTTGTGCAACTCGCCGGGCAGGCCGCCGGCGGCGCAGACGACGATGTCGGATTTTTCGCCTGCCCGCATCAGCGCGCCGAGCACTTCGGCGTCGCTCGGCAATTGCGCATTGGTCGGCGCGGTGTAGTGGGCCGCCGTCCGCCGCCACTCGGCTTTCGCCGTTTTGGCGGCCTCGGCCTGGGCGGGCGGGGCCTTCCAGCCGCCGAGCTTGGCGTCGAGGGCGGCGAGGCTCGCGCGCGCGTCGCCGACGACGCCGACGGCGCGATGCTTGGCGGCGTCGAAGGCCTGGGCGTTGATGGAGATGAAACGGCGCCGCGGGTTCTGGAACAGCGCCCAGGAGCCGGTGGTGAAATCCTGCAAGCGCGTGCCGACGCCGAGGATCACGTCAGCCTCGGCCGCCAGCCCATTCGCCGCCGCTGTGCCGGTGACGCCGACCGCGCCCATCGCCAGCGGGTGGTCGTCGGGCATGGCGGACTTGCCGGCCTGCGTCTCGGCGACCGGCAGGCCGCGCTTTTCGCAGAATGCGAGCAGGTCTTTTTCCGCCTCGGAATAGAGTACGCCGCCGCCGCAGACGACGAGCGGCCGTTTGGCGCTCGCCAGCAGCGCCGCCGCCTCCTCGATCTCGCGCACGTCCGGCGCGGCGCGGCGGATGCGGTGCAGCCGCGGCGCGAAGAAGCTTTCGGGGTAATCGAAAGCCTCGGCCTGCACGTCCTGGCAGAAGGCGAGCGTCACCGGGCCGCATTCGGCGGGGTCGGTCAGCACCGCCATGGCGCGATTGAGCGCCGGCACGATCTGTTCGGGGCGCGTGATGCGGTCGAAATAACGCGACACCGGGCGGAAGCAATCGTTGGCGCTGACCACGCCGTCGCCGAAATCCTCGATCTGCTGCAACACCGGATCGGGGGCGCGGGAAGCGAACACGTCGCCGGGGATCAGCAGCAGCGGCAGGCGGTTGACATGAGCCACCGCCGCGGCGGTGACCATATTGGTCGCGCCGGGGCCGATCGAACTCGTGCAGGCCATCATGCGCCGGCGTCGCGACGCCTTGGCGAAGGCGATCGCCGTATGCGCCATCGCCTGTTCGTTATGGGCGCGGTAGGTCGGCAGCTCGTCGCGCACGCCATAGAGCGCCTCGCCGACGCCAGCGACATTGCCGTGGCCGAAAATGGCGAACACGCCCGCAAACAGGGTTTGCTCGCGACCGTCGATGTCGATGCGCTGGCGGCTCAAGAAACGCACCATCGCTTGCGCGGCGGTCAGACGAACCATCGCCCCATCTCCTGTCGCGTTTGCCTCGGAAACGGCGATAAACCCGTTCCAGCGCGCGCGCAAATGAAACAAAAATTCTATTCACAAGTCAAGATGGAACAGGTATTCTTTTTTCAGGTCTCACAGGCAAGGGAGGGTTGTATGCGATTCGGGGTCATCGGGGCCGGGCGGATCGGCAAGATTCACGCCGGCAATATCGCGCGCCGCGGCGATTGTGCGGTGGCGCTGGTCGCCGACGCCGACGCCGACGCCGCCAGCGCGCTCGCCAAGGCGACCGGGGCGAAAACCGGCTCGGTCGAGGAGATTCTGGCCGCCAAGGCCATCGACGCGGTGGCGATCTGCTCGCCCACCGACACCCATTCCGAATTCATCGAACGCGCCGCCAAGGCCGGCAAGGCGATCTTCTGCGAGAAGCCGGTCGATCTCTCGGCGACCCGCGTGCGCGCCTGCCTGGAGGTGGTGAAAGCGCATAAGGGCAAGCTGATGATCGGCTTCAACCGCCGCTTCGACCCCAATTTCGCCAGCCTCAGCCGCCGCATCGGCGAGGGCGCGGTCGGCGCGGTCGAACTCGTGCAGATCACCTCGCGCGATCCTGGCCCACCGCCGCTTTCCTACATCGCGCGCTCCGGCGGCCTGTTCCGCGACATGATGATCCACGATTTCGACATGGCGCGCTTCGTGCTCGGCGAGGAGCCGGTCGCTGTCTCCGCCTTTGGCGCGGCGCTCGTCGACGCCGCCATCGGAGAAGCCGGCGACGTCGACACCGCCGTCGTCATCCTGCAAACCAAATCCGGCAAGGTCGCCGAAATCTCCAACTCCCGCCGCGCCGTCTACGGCTATGACCAGCGCGTCGAGGCGCATGGGTCGAAGGGGATGGTCGCCGCCGGCAACGTGCGCGAGACCACGGTCGAGCATGCCGGCGCGCACGGCTACACCGCAGACAAGGCGCTCAACTTCTTCCTGGAACGCTACGACGCCGCCTATCGCTACGAACTCGACGCCTTCATCGCCGCCGTAAAGGCGGGCGCCGAGCCGAGCCCGAGCGGCGAGGACGGCCTGAAGGCGCTGCTGCTCGCTGATGCCGCTTATGAGTCGTGGAAGACGGGCAAGACGGTCAGGCTCGGCTGAGCCGCTCAGAATGGCGGCGCGCCGATATGGGCCGCCCAATAGGCGCGCCCCCACGCCTCCCACGCCGCCTGCGCGACGAGGAACAAAACGACGCAGAGCGTGATCGAGCCGATGACCATCAGCAGGAAGCCGAACACGTCGCCGACGAACCGCCAGAAGCGGCGCCTGGGTTTCGACGCCGGCGGTTTGCCTTCTTTCGCCTGCCGCTTCAGCGCGCTGGCGCGCGCGTGGGCGCGGATGTGCTCGGCCGGCGCGGTGCGGCTGCGCCAATCGGAGGCCAGCGCCTGCTCGCGCTCGACGAGCCGGCGGGCGACATAATTGGTCACCGCGGCGACGATGCGGTCGGGGCTGTCGCTTTCGGCGATCAGCACGCGGCCGTGGCGGGTGTCCTGGAAGAAGCGGAAGCTGCGGCGATCGTGGGCGAGATCGACGAAGCTGATCATGTCGAGGAACAGTCGCGGCCGGTCGCCCTGGGTGACCCCGAGGTCGAACAACTCGACGTCGTCGGGCGCCTGGTCGACGATCGGGCGGATCGCCTCTTCGAGCATTTCGAGCCGCGCTGCCTCGGCCTGGCGCAGATCGGCGAGCGCCTCGTGCTGCTCGGCGGCCTCTGAACGGGCGCGGCGCATGGCGCTGCGCAGGTTCGCCGGCTTCTGAACCGAACCGAGCTTGGCTTGATCTGAGCTGAAATCATCCATCGTTAGCGCGGCTCCCGACTGTCATATACAAATGTTCGGATCGCGCGTCTTCAGCCGCGTTTGCCGAAATCCGGCCGCGCTCCTAAATTGCCGCGCCTCGCCTGTTTCGGGAAATCGCCGATGTCCGCCGCAGCCCTGCTCGACCTCTCCGCCGCCGTTGCCGAGGCGCTCGCCGCGCGGCGGCCGGCGGTCGCCCTGGAATCGACGATCATCACCCACGGCATGCCCTACCCGAAGAACCTCGAAACGGCGCTGATGCTGGAGGCGGCGGTCGTCGAGCGCGGCGCCGTCGCGGCCACCATTGCCGTCATCGAGGGGCGTTTCCGCGTCGGGCTGACGCACGACGAACTCGAACAGTTGGCGCGGCTGTCGGGCGGCGTCGTCAAGGCGTCGCGGCGCGATCTCTCGGCGGTGGCCGCGCGGGGCGGCTCGGCGGGGACAACGGTGGCGGCGACGATGTATATCGCCGAACTGGCGGGGCTGGAGATTTTCGCCACCGGCGGCATCGGCGGCGTGCATCGCGGCGCCGAGGAGAGTTTCGACATCTCCGCCGATCTGGTCGAACTCGGGCGCACGCGGCTCGCCGTCGTCTGCGCCGGGGCGAAGTCGATCCTCGATATCGGCAAGACTGTGGAATATCTGGAATCGCAGGGGGTGGCGGTCGTCGGCTACCGCTGCGACGAGTTCCCCGCCTTCTACGCCCGCACCAGCGGCCACAAAATCGAGCATCGCTTCGACGGCGCGCACGATCTCGCCCGCATGATCCGCCTGCAACGCGCCATCGGCCCCGGCGGCGTGCTGATCGCCAATCCGATCCCCGAGGCGCAGGCGCTCGACGCCGACGCGATCGAGAAGCGCATCGGCGAGGCGGTCGTCGAGGCGCGCGCCAAGGGCATCGAGAAAAAGGACGTGACGCCGTTCCTGCTCGGCCGCATCGTCGAGATGACGCAGGGGCGCAGCCTCGAAGCCAACATGGCGCTGGCGCGCAACAACGCGTCGCTGGCGGCCGAGATCGCGGTGGAATTGGCGAAGCTCTAATGCCGCGCGCGCTGGTGGTCGGCGATGTCATGTCCGACGTGCTGGTGCGGCTCGACGAGCCGTTCGCGCGCGGCTCGGATGCGGCGGCGCGCATCGTCGAACGGCCGGGCGGGTCGGCGGCGAGTTTCGCGGTGTGGCTGGCGCGCGCCGGCGTTGCGGTCGATTTCGTCGGCCGGGTCGGCGCAGGCGACGTCGAGCGGCTGACGCAGGCGTTTCGCGCCGACGGGGTTACAGCGTGGCTGATCGGGGATTCCGAGCGGCCGACGGGGCGGCTGGTCGCCATTGTCGAGCCATCGGGCGAGCGCTCGTTTCTCACCGACCGCGGCGCCAATGACGGGCTGGAGGCCGCCGACATTCCCGGGGCGGCGCTCGCCGGCGCCGACTGGTTGCATCTGACCGGCTACAGCTTCCAGCATCCGCGCCCGAGAGCCGCCGCGCGCGAACTTCTGCGGCGGGCGGCCGGCGTGCCGGTCAGCGTCGATCCCGGCTCGGCGGCGCCGTTGCGGGCGATGGGCGCGCGGAATTTCCTGGAGTGGACAAACACCGCCGCCGTGTTGTTCCCCAACGCCGACGAAGCGGCGGCGCTGACCGACACCGAGGAGCCAGCGCTCCAATGCGAGCGGCTGGCGCGGCATTATCCGCTGGTGGTCATCAAGCGCGGCGCGGCGGGAGCGGAGGCGGTGGCCGGCGAGCGGCGCTGGTCGTCGGCCGCGCCGGCGGCGGAGGTCATCGACAGCACCGGCGCGGGCGATGCCTTCGCGGCGGCGTTCGTGGCGGGGCGGCTTCGCGGCGAACCGGTCGAGGCCTGCCTGCACGCGGCGGTCGCCGCCGGGTCGGCGGCGACGGGTTTCGTTGGCGGGCGAGGCTGACGGGACAGGCGCGAGCGGCGGGATTTCAGGGGGATGGGTGCGCTGCCGTGTCCCCGTTTGGGTAGAGGGCGCGAGCTGGGCGTTGAACGGGAACGACGCGCTCGATCGTCGCCTTGCATCGCGACTTTTTCTGAAGCAGATTATTTCTCGCATCTCGTATGTTTGACGAACTTTCGAGAGAGGGGAATCAGGAATGAGTTTTGGGAGACGTTTTTGCGACTTTTAGGCAGCTTCGGCCCACTGGCAAGGTTCTCCCGAAAGCGATGATTTCCGCCCTGAGCGCCTAGCAATCAGCAGAACGGTTTGTCACTGTCGGCCTTTGGCGAACTCATCGAGTTCTTTTCGGATTTCCTGATCGTCTTCTTCAAGGCTCCGAAGCCATTGGCGCAATAGGCGAAGCCCTTTTGCGACAGCTCGTGGTGCCCACACGTGGTCGCGTTTCGCCGGATTTTCGGGAGTGGATGCGACAACTGTCAGATAGCCCTGCGGGAATTTAATGACGACCATCACCTCCGCGTCTGCTTCCTCACTCGCTTTCCTTGCGAGTTCGGCGAACCCATCGATCACTCCCAACTCGCCCGACCCTCTACGCCATTTGAAGTCCTCGAACATTGGCTCTCCTCGAAAAGTGGATCACGCCCGGAACTTCTTTTCGCACGGTCTGCATGATTTCTCCACCAACCGATAAAGACCGCCAAAGGCAGAAACGCGGAACTGTAAGGCGACGCGCCGGGGCGCTAAGCTGATAGGTTCGCGCCACGACCGGAAACGCCCGCCGCCGCCCTAAAGCCCGAGCTTCCTCGCCTCGGCGCGCAACGCTTCGGCAAGCTCGGGGCGCTCCAGCGCGAAGGCGAGATTGGCGGCCAGAAAGCCGATTTTCGAGCCGCAATCGTAGGTGCGTCCGTCGAAGCGGGCGCCGTGGAAGGCCTGCGACGCCGCGAGCATCTTCATGCCGTCGGTGAGCTGGATTTCGCCACCGGCGCCCTTCT
>DATNDU010000171.1:0-24733 GCA_035606915.1 Roseiarcus sp.
TGGCGATGATCCGCGACGATCTCGCCTCGCTCGGCGTCGTCCACGAGGTTTTCTTCTCGGAAGCCTCGCTGACCGGCGATCCCGACCGCGTCGCCGAGGCGATTGCGGCGTTGCGGGCCAAGGATTTGATCTATGAAGGCCGGTTGCCGCCGCCGAAGGGCGCGGCGATCGAGGATTGGGAGGATCGCCAGCAGACGCTGTTCCGCTCGACGCTGTTTGGCGACGACGTCGACCGCCCGCTGATGAAGTCGGACGGCGCATACACCTATTTCGCCAGCGACATCGCCTATCACAAGGACAAGATCGACCGCGGCTTCCTCAGCCTCGTCGATGTCTGGGGGGCCGACCACGGCGGCTATGTGAAGCGCATGCGCGCCGCGGTGCAGGCGCTGTCGGGCGGCCGGGCCGAGCTGGAGGTGCGGCTCTGCCAACTGGTGCGGCTGATGCGCGCCGGCGAGCCGGTCAAGATGTCGAAACGCTCCGGCGAATTCGTCACCCTGCGCGAGGTGGTGGACGAGGTCGGCGCCGACCCCGTGCGCTTCATCATGCTGATGCGCAAGAACGATGCGACGCTCGATTTCGATCTCGCCAAAGTCATCGAGCAGAGCGCCGACAATCCCGTGTTCTACGTCCAATACGCCCACGCCCGCGCCGCCAGCGTGGCGCGGCAGGCGCGCGCGACCTTCCCCGGCCTCGATGTTTCGCCGGCGGCGCTGGCGCTGGCCGATCTCACCCTGCTCGTCGACGAGGGCGAGCGGGCGCTGATGCGCAAGCTGGCGGAATTCCCGCGCATCGTCGCCCAGGGCGCGGCGGCGCGCGAGCCGCATCGATTGGCCTTCTTTGCCCATGAATTGGCCACACAGTTCCACTCTTATTGGACGCGAGGGAAGGACCAGCCGCATTTGCGGTTCGTTAACGAAAAAGAACGAAGTGTAACGCAGGCGAGACTTGCGCTTGCGGCCGGCGTTCGGCAAGCGCTCAAATCGGCGCTCGCCGTTTTGGGCGTCGGGGCGCCTGAGGAGATGCGCTGACCGAGGGCGTTGGGGGCGACCATCGCGCGCCGAGTGGTTATCGGCCGCTCGCGCGTTTGTTTCGACCGCGCGCTTTGCTTCGGCCGCGCGTTTTGCTTTGGCGAGGACGCAATTGAGCATGAATAACGCGAAACCCAAGCCGGTCGCGGAGATTAACCTTGAGGAATTCGAACGCCGTCTGCGCGCCTCCGCCGCGCCGCAGGCCGGCGTCGAGGACCCGCTCGCCGAACTGACGCGGCTCGTCGACGCCATCGGCTTCGAGCGCACGCCCTCCGAGCGCGCGCTGGAAGCGGAGCGGGCGTCGCGGCCGAAGCCGGATCTGCGCCTCGCCGCGCCGCCAGAGCCGCCGCCGCCGGAGATCGAGCCGCCCGCCGCGCCGCCGCCGCCGGCCAGCGTTGCGCCGCCGCCGCTCGTCGATGCGGAGCCGGCGTTGCGGCCCTCGTTCGACGCCGAGGATCTCGATTCCAGCGCCTTCGAGCCGCCGGCGCCGTCGCTGGCGGCGGCTCAGCCGGCCGGCGAGGGCTCGCCCGCGTTCGCGCGCGCCGAAAGCGCGCGCTCGCGCAATTGGGGACTGAAGGTCGGCGGCCTGATCGCCGCCGCGGTGGTGATGGCGGGCGCCGTCGTCGTCTTCAAGGTCGGCAGCCATGCGCGGCGCGGCGCGCCGCCGTTGATTCTGGCGCTCACCACCCCGACCAAGGTGGCGCCGCCGAACGATATCACCATCCGCACCGCCAATGAGTCGGGCGCGCTGCTGACCCGCGACAGCGCGCAGCCGACGCCGGCGCCGCCCAAGCTCGTCGACCCGCCGGAGGCGCCGGTCGATCTCGCGGCGCGCCCAGAGGCCTCGGCCTTGCCGATGGCGAGCGCCGCCGCGCCGTCGCCGGCCGCTAGCGCCACAACGCCGTCGCCGGCCGCCAGCGCCGCCGCGCCTTCGCCGACAGCCAGCGCCGTCGCGCCGTCGCCGACCGCCAGCGCCACAGCGGCGGCCGATCCGTCGCCGGTCGCGCCCTCGATCGACACGCCGATCGTCGCCACGTCGGCGCCGGCGGCGCCGCCGCCGGTCAGCGCCGATCCGAGCCGCGTCAAGACGATTTCCGTGCGGCCGGACGGCACGCTGATCTCCTCGGGCTATGAGGCCGCCGCCACAACGGCTCAAGCCGCCGCGCCGACGCCTTCGCCCGTCCTGCTGAAGCAGGCCGACGCCGGCGCCGAGGCGTCGAGCCCGGCGGTGGCGCTGCCGACCAAACTGGCGCCGCCGAAGAGCGCCGCCCGCGTCGTCTCCACGACCGAGACGACAGCGCCGAGCGACTCCGACGACAGCCCCGCGCCCGCCGCGCCGAAGGCGAAGAAGCCCAAGCCCGCCGTCGTCGCCGAGGCGAAAGGCAACGACGACGCCGCGGCGGCGCCTTCGGGCGGCGGCTACGCCGTGCAATTCGCCACGGCCGAGAGCGAGAGCAAGGGCAAGGCGCTCATCCGGCGCTTCCAGGGCCGCTTCGCCAACGCCATCGGCGGCGCGCAGTTCGCCGTGCGCAAAGCCGAGCACCACGGCAAGACAATCTATCGCGTGCGCGCCGTCGGCCTGACCAGGGCGGAGGCCAATGCGATGTGCGCCAAGGTCAAGGCCGCCGGCGGCGACTGCTACCCTGCCAGGGACTGATGCGCGCCTTCGTCAGCGGCTGCCTGGGGCTCAAGCTCAGCGAGGAGGAGCGCGCGTTCCTACGCCAGGCCGATCCCTGGGGCCTCATCCTGTTCAAGCGCAACGTCGAGAGCCGCGAGCAACTGCGCGCGTTGACGGGCGAATTCCGCGCCCTGGTCGGGCGCGACGCGCCGGTGCTGATCGACCAGGAGGGCGGCCGCGTGCAGCGGCTCGCGCCGCCGGTGTGGGCCGCCTATCCCGCCGCCGCCCGCTTCGAGGCCGAGCTTGGCCCCGAGCGCGCCGAGGCAGCGGTGCGGCTGACCATGCAACTCATCGCCCATGATCTCCACGAGGTCGGCGTTACCGTCGACTGCGCGCCGGTGCTGGATGTCGCGGACGAGGCGACGCATGCGGTGATCGGCTCGCGCGCCTATAGCCGCGATCCCGCGCGCGTCGCGGCGCTTGGGGCTGCTGCGATGGCGGGGTTGATCGCCGGCGGCGTCGCCCCGGTCATCAAGCATATTCCAGGTCACGGTCGCGCCCGCGCCGACAGCCATCTCGAACTGCCGGTCGTCAAGGCGAGTCTGGCCGAACTGGAGCGCGATTTCGCGCCGTTCCGCGCGCTGAAGGATGCGCCGGCGGCGATGACGGCGCATGTCGTCTATACCGCGATCGACCGCGAGCGCCCCGGCACGACCTCGCCGAAGGTTCTCGGTGAGATCGTGCGCGGCGACATCGGCTTCGACGGCCTGCTGTTCAGCGACGACCTGTCGATGAAGGCGCTCGGCGGCCCGTTCGGGGCGCGGGCGCGGGCGGCCTATGCCGCCGGGGTCGACATCGCGCTGCATTGCAACGGCGATCTCGCCGAGGGCCGCCCCGTGGCCGAAGCCGCGCCGCCGCTCGCCGGCCGCGCGCTGGCGCGGGCCGAGGCGCTGCTGTCGGCAGCGCGCGCCGAGGCTTTCGACGTGGCGGAGGCGCGTGCGCGGCTGGCGGCGCTGTTTGCGGGCGCGTGATACGCTAAAACTCGATCTCCAACCGCAGCTTAGCCTGCGAGCGAGTGAAATCGGCGAGGTCGAAGGGGCCTGGCTGGCCGTGGGCGCGGCCAGCGACTTGCTCGGTCCAGGCGCCGGAGAGGTCGACCTTCTCGGTGATCTGGTAGTGGAACGTCGGCCCCAGGAACAGCGCCGAACCCTGCCACGAGCCCGCCGCCAGCCCGTCGAATTCGTTGAGAAAATCCGCCTCGCCGCCGATCATTGCATCCGGCGAGAAGCGCCAGGAGAGCGCGGCGCTGGCCTCCAGTTCCGAGGCGCGCGTCCAAGCGGCGCCGTCGAGGCGCTGATATTGCGGCGTATAGGTGAGGTTGAGATCGGCGTAGAGGCGGCGGGGGATCGGCTGCGCCTCCAGGATGAACAGCAGCGGCAACTGGTAGTGCTGCCCGTGCGCGCCGCCTTCGAACATTCGCTCCCATTCCGGCTCGGCGGTGACGGTCGCCTGCAAGCTCCAGGGGCCGAAGCGCGGCCACAAAAGATAGCGCCATTCGTTGGACAGGCCAGCGAAATCGGCGCCGGAATAATTGGCGATCCCCGGCACGTCGCGGATCGACTGGCCGTAGAAATGCGCGCCGAATTCGGTCCCGATCCCCGGCGCGACGACCGTCTCGTAAATCATCTCCTGCTCGACGAAGGCATAGCGTCCGACGTTCTTGAACAGCGATCCGGTCGTCTCCATTTCGATGGAGCGGTCGCCCGGCTCGCCGACGTCGGAGCCCTCCAGCGCGCCGAACAGGTTCTTGGTGTCGAGCCGATAGAACGGATCGCCCGGCTTCGGCGCGTCGTCGGCGTGCGCGACGGCGGCCAGCGCTGCGATGGCCGCGAAGGCCAGTGGCAAAGTCTTGACGCCCATGAGTCCCCCGTCGGGAACATTAGGCGAGACCGCGAGATTTTGGGCGCCAAAATACCGGGAATTTATCCCAGTCTCAGCGCAGCGCATAGGCGTCGTAGACCACGGCGTCGGCGCGGCGGATCGCGCTGCCGACGCCGAGCGTGTGGTTGAGCCAGCCGTAGCGCGGCGAGGCGGTCTCGAAATGCAGGGTGACGCGGAAATAATAGCGCGCGGGGTCGACCGCCTCGCCGCGCGCCAGCGCCGCGATGACCTCGGCCGGCCCATGGCGGAAGCCGCGCGTGCGAAGATAAGCCAGGGCGCCGTCGTCGAGCTTCAAGAGATAGCGCGTGTCGATGATCGCCACGCCCTGCGCGGTGACGACCTGCCAATCCGCGCCATTGTCGAGGATGTCGCCGTTGAGCAGCGGCCCGGAAAAGCGCCCGCCGGTGATCGGGATGATGCGCCGTCGCCCGAGCCCTGACGTCTCTCCCAGTTCCCAGGGCGGCGCCGAAAGCGCGACCTCGAAGCGGGCCATCAGGTCAAGGCTGGGGATAGGCGGGTCGACGCTATGTTGGCTCATCTCGTCTCCTCCATCGAGTCGGCGGATTTATAAGAACCGCTCGCGGGCGAGCCAAGTTTGCGTCTGCGACTCGTCGCCGTTATAGGCGGCGTGAGTGATTGTCATGCGGGGGCTGTCTAGCCGGTCTCCGTCATGGCCGGGCTTGTCCCGGTCCTCCACGTCGAGCCGCATCGCCGCGGCTCGCGCGTTGAGCGCGAACGTTTCCGGTTCGAACGGGTTCGTTTCGTCCGCTCGGCCCCGTGGATGCCCGGGACAAGCCCGGGCATGACGGACGGCGCGCAGCCTGTCCTTTTCGCTTGGCCGTCGCCTGTTCAACAGACGCTTACGCCGGCCCGTTTCGGCGAGTGAGCCAGGAGCTGACATGATTGATGTGACCTTCCCCGACGGCGCCTCGCGCGCCTACGAGGCCGGCGTGACCGGCGCCGAAATCGCCAAATCCATTTCGCCCTCGCTCGCCAAGCGCGCGGTCGCCATGACGGTCGACGGCGCGCTGAGCGATCTCGCCGACAAAATCGAGCGCGACGCCCGCGTCGAGTTCGTCTCGCGCGACGACCCGCGCGCGCTGGAACTCATCCGCCACGACGCCGCGCATGTGCTGGCCGAGGCGGTGCAATCCTTGTGGCCGGGTACGCAAGTCACCATCGGCCCGGTGATCGAGAACGGCTTCTATTACGATTTCTTTCGCAATGAGCCGTTCACGCCCGAGGATTTCCCGGCGATCGAGAAGAAGATGCGCGAGATCATTGCTCGCGACAAGCCGTTCGTCAAACAAGCCGTCAGCCGCGACGCCGCCAAGGATCTGTTTGAGAGCAAGGGCGAGGCGTTCAAGGTCGAGTTGCTCGACGCCATTCCCGCCGACCAGGAGATCAAGCTTTACAGTCAGGGCGATTGGCTCGACCTCTGTCGCGGCCCGCATATGACCTCGACCGGCAAGATCGGCGAGGCGTTCAAGCTGATGAAAGTCGCCGGCGCCTATTGGCGCGGCGATTCCAACCGGCCAATGCTCCAGCGCATCTACGCCACCGCGTTCGCCAAACGCGACGAACTCGACGCCTATCTGAAGATGCTCGAAGAAGCCGAGAAACGCGATCACCGGCGTCTGGCGCGCGAAATGGACCTGTTCCACTTCCAGGAGGAGGGGCCGGGGACGGTGTTCTGGCACCCCAAGGGCTGGACATTGTTCCAGATTCTCATCGCCTATATGCGCCGGCGGTTGGCGGCCGATTACCAGGAAGTCAGCGCGCCGCAGGTGCTCGACAAGCATCTGTGGGAGATTTCCGGCCATTGGGGCTGGTATCGCGAGAACATGTTCATGGCGCGGCCCGCCGGCGATGAGGCGGAGACCGAGGACCAGCGCATCTATGCGCTGAAGCCGATGAACTGCCCCGGCCATATCATGATTTTCAAGAACGGCCTGCGCTCCTATCGCGAACTGCCGCTGCGGCTAGCCGAGTTCGGCCTCGTGCATCGCTATGAACCATCGGGCGCGCTGCATGGCGTGATGCGGGTGCGCGCCTTCACGCAGGACGACGCGCATATCTTCTGCACCGAGGACCAACTGGCGGCCGAGTGTCACAAGATCAACGAACTGATCCTCTCCGTCTATCAGGATTTCGGCTTCGACCGCATCGTCGTCAAGCTGTCGACGCGGCCGGAGCAGCGCGTCGGCGCGGATGAACTATGGGATCACGCCGAGGGCGTGATGATGCAGGTGCTGGAGGAGATCAAGGCCAAACACGGCAACATCGTCACCACCTCGATCAACCCCGGCGAGGGGGCGTTCTACGGACCGAAGTTCGAATATGTGCTGCGCGACGCCATCGGCCGCGATTGGCAATGCGGCACCACGCAGGTCGATTTCAACCTGCCGGAGCGCTTCGGCGCCTTCTATATCGCGCCCGACTCCAGCAAGACCACGCCAGTGATGATCCACCGCGCCATCTGCGGCTCGATGGAGCGCTTCACCGGCATCCTGATTGAGAACTACGCCGGCCACTTCCCGCTCTGGCTCGCCCCGGTGCAGATCGTCGTCTGCACCATCACCCAGGACGGCGACGATTACGCGCTGGAGTTCGTCGCCGCGACGCGCAAGGCGGGGCTTCGCGTCGAGGCCGATCTCTCCAACGAGAAGATCAGCTACAAGGTGCGCGAGCATTCGCTGACCAAGACCCCGGTCATCATCGCCGTCGGCAAACGCGAGGCTGCGGAGCGCACCGTCTCGGTGCGCCGGCTCGGATCGAACGCGCAAAGCTCGCTCGGCTTCGAGGCGGCGATCGCCGGCTTCGTCGACGAGGCGGCGCCGCCTGACGTGAGGCGCGGCGCGTCGTGAACTTGGTGTTTTCCTGGTGTCTTTGGTGGTGAACCCCTTCACCACCAAGGGCACAAAGGCTTCACAAAGGACACCACGATGCAAATCACCCTCAACGACGGCCGCGTCATCCCGCAACTCGGCCTCGGCCTCTGGCAGACGCCGGCCACCGGCGCCGCCGACATCGTCGCCGCGGCGTTGCACACCGGCTACCGTCATCTCGATACGGCGGCGATCTACGGCAACGAGGCCGGCGTCGGCCTCGGGCTGGTCAACGCCGGCGCGCCGCGCAAGGACGTGTTCGTCACAACCAAACTCTGGAACGACGCGCAGGGCTTCGACGCCACATTGCGCGCCTGTCGCGAAAGCCTGCGCCGCCTCCACCTCGACTATGTCGATCTCTATCTCATACATTGGCCGGCGCCGCGGCGCGGACTCTACGCAGATAGCTGGCGGGCGCTGATCCGGCTGCGCGAGGAGGGGCTGGCGAGATCGATCGGCGTCTCCAATTTCGCCCGCGAGCACCTGGAGCGCATCATCGGCGACACTGGCGTCAAGCCGGCGCTCAACCAGATCGAATTGCATCCGCGCTTCCAGCAACGCGAATTGCGCGCCTTCCACGCCAGCCAAGGCATCGCCACCGAATCTTGGGCGCCGCTCGGGCGCGGGCGGCAATTCGACGATCCCGTGCTGCGCCAACTCGCCGCCAAGCATGGCCGCACGCCGGCGCAGATCGTCATCCGCTGGCATCTCGACGAGGGGCTGATCGCCATCCCGAAGACGGCGCGGCGCGAACGGCTGGCGGAAAACTTCGACGTCTTCGGTTTCGCGCTCGACGCCGGCGACCGCGCCACCATCGCCGCGCTCGACCGGCCGGACGGGCGCATCGGCCCGGACCCGCTGACGGGGGCGTTCTGACATGGAAGTCGTCTTCGACATCGGCAACGTGCTGCTGCGCTGGGACCCGCGCAACCTGTTCGCCCAAATCTTTCCTGATGAGGCGGCGCGCGAGCGCTTCCTCGCTGGCCCGCTGGCGATGTCTTTCATTCTGGAAACCGACATCGCGCCGAGCTTTTCGGCCGCCATCGCGGCGCGCGCCGCCGCGTTCCCGCAGGACGCCGAGGCGCTGCGGCTGTTCGACGCGCGCTGGATGGAGACGCTCGGCGGCCCCATCGAGGAGAACGTCGCGCTGCTGCGGCGCCTGAACGCGAGCGGCGCGCGCGCGCACGCGCTGAGCAATTTCGCGCATGAGAAATTCGCGCTCGCCGCCGAAGCCTACCCCTTCCTGCAAAGCTTCGACGTCGCCGTCATCTCCGGCCGTGAGGGCGTCGCCAAGCCCGACCGGCGCATCTTCGAGATCTTGAGCGAGCGCACCGGCCGGGCGCCGCAGGAGTTGCTGTTCGTCGACGACGCCGCCAAGAACGTCGAGGCCGCACGGGCTTTCGGCCTCGATGCTATCCTCTACGCGCCCGGCGTCGATCTCGCCCGCGCCTTCGCCGAGCGCGGCTTGCTCGCCGGTTGAGGCGCGTCATGCCGTCGTCGGGTGGCGGAGATGGCTCACCAATCAATGACGGCCCCCTCCTTGGCTTCGCCGTAATTGATGTCGTTCCAGGAGGCGTCGTTGACGCGCTGCTCCAATTGCGAACTTTCCAGTCCGAATGGCTGGCTTTCGTCGTAGGGCTTGCCCTTCGCGACCCAACCGCGGATTTCGTCCACTGACGAGCCGGCGATGATATGGGTGTTGGCCATCGTCGTGGTCGTGAGGTCGGGATTGTTTTCATCGACCTTGACGACTGGGTAGGTTACGCCGATGCGCGCCTTGACCAGGACTTCGGGCGTCAGCAGCGGCGAACTCGATAGCCAGTTGAGAAATTGCGGCGCGCCGAGTTTGTAGTGTCCGGTGAGGTTGCTGATGGCGGCGATCTTGCCGTTCACTATGCAAATCTCGCCGGCGGCGAGAATCGGCTGGCCGCCGGTCAGAGAGGTGTGGCGCACCGAGGCGCCGTCGTCGTTGGAATGTCTTCCCACATGCAACTCGCCATCGACGGTGACGGCGAAAATGCCCCAGCCGACGTTCGGGTCCGCGTGCGGCTGAAAGGTTCTGGCCGATCTGGTATCGACGTTATGGCCTTGGATCTCGGTGAAATTGCCCTGCACGGATTTCTCGACCTGGGACTTGGCGCCGAGGTCGTACAGGACGATGGCGTCGCTCCTGGAATCGCCGATGTATTTCCAGAAAGATTGATTGTCGGCCTGGGCTTTCGGGTCCTTCGTCCAAGTCTCGTAGACCTCGGAAAGGGCGCCGAATTCGCGGTGCATGGGGTCGACGACTTCGAGCCAGACGCTCGCCTTGTCGGCATTGACGGTGCGAAAATCCGTCGGCGAATCGACCAACTTTACGCCGATGCGGGCGGCCTCGCGGTTCACCTCGGTCATCAGTTGGGTCATGGCGTCCCAGCGCGGATGGCGCTTCTGCTTGTCGGGATTCGGCGGTTTGCAGGTGAGGAAGCTGGCGGCGTGATACATGATGTCCTGAAGCGCGACCGCGCGTTTGGACAAATCGTCGGTGTTGGGGGCGGGCATCTTGCCGGTGCGGCGAAACTCGTCGAACCGCTTCGAAAGCTCGGCCGCCCTGCCCAATCCGCCGGTGGCGTTGTAGCTGTTCACGGCGTTCCAGATAGGCCTCAGATAGGCATTCTTGCTGCTGTCGACGTGTGAGGTTTTCAAGGAATCGGTTGGCAATGGCACCTGGCTTTCCTCCTCACCGGCACGCTGATCGCAGCGCTGGAACGCCTCCGCGGCCGCAATCGTCTGTTACGGTCTAAAATCCTGGGCGCCACCGACCGGAAGCACCGGTTCGCCGCACATATATTGAATGCAATTCGACAACCTAATGCATCGCGGCCCCAGCCTCAAGAGCAACGCCGGGGCCCGCAAGCAACGCGGCGGCGCCGTGAAACACGCTAGGGGTTCAAATCAGAGGGCCGCAATTGCCGCCAACCCCCTCGTGCTGAGCACAGCGAAGCGAAGCCTCGAAGCCCACTCGGTTCACGCCGCCGCTTCCGTGAGGCCGCGCCGCAGACTGGCGCGTGTGGCGGCGTGAGTTGGAGCGCGCTTCGAGGGCCGCTTCGCGGCACCTCAGCACGAGGGCTGCGCCTCGCACAAAAGCCGCTTGCCGCCCATCCGCGAGCGGGCGCCGAGCGTCAGATTTGTACCGCTACACCGGCCGCAGCAATACATGCTTCTTGCGGCCGAGCGACAACTTGACGACGCCCTCGCGCAGCGCCGCGCGACCGATGACGGCCTTCTCGTCGCTCAGCGGCTCGTCGTTGACGCGCAAGCCGCCGCCGCGAATCTGCCGCCGCGCCTCGCCGGTCGAGGCCACGAGCCCCGCGCGCACGAAAGCCGACAGCGCGCCGATGCCGGCCTCGAACTCGGCGGCCGGGATGCCGATACTCGGCAGCGTCTCGGCGGCGACGCCCTCCTCGAAGGTTTGCCGCGCGGTTTCGGCGGCGGCTTCAGCCGCCTCGCGGCCATGCAGCAGCGCGGTCGCCTCGGTGGCGAGGGTCTTCTTCGCCTCGTTGATCTCGGCGCCGGCCAGCCGGCCGAGCCGGGCGATCTCAGCAAGCGGCAGCAGCGTGAACAGCTTGAGGAAGCGCTCGACGTCGGCGTCCTCGGTGTTGCGCCAGAATTGCCAGTAATCGTAGGGGCTCATCATGCCGGCGTCGAGCCACACCGCGCCTGCCGCCGTCTTGCCCATTTTGGCGCCCGAGGCGGTGGTGATGAGCGGCGAGGTCAGCGCATAAAGCTGCGGCGCGCCGAGCCGGCGGCCGAGATCGGCGCCCATGACGATGTTGCCCCATTGGTCGGAGCCGCCCATCTGCAACACGCAGCCATAGCGCCGGTTGAGTTCGACGAAATCGTAGGATTGCAGGCACATGTAGTTGAACTCGATGAACGACAACTCCTGTTCGCGCTCCAGCCGCATCTTCACCGAATCCATCGACAGCATGCGGTTGACCGAGAAATGCCGGCCGACGTCGCGCAGGAATTCGATATAGTTGAGTTTGGTCAGCCAATCGGCGTTGTCGGGCATCACGGCGTCGGTCTTGCCCTCGCCGAAGCGCATGAACTTGCCGAACACCTTGCGGATATTGGCTTTGTTGGACTCGATCTGCTCGACGGTGAGAATCTTGCGCGTCTCGTCCTTGCCGGAGGGGTCGCCGACCATGGTCGTGCCGCCGCCCATCAGCGCGATCGGCTTGCCGCCGCTCTGTTGCAGCCAGTGCAGCATGTAGATTTGCAGCAGGTGGCCGACATGCAGCGACGGCCCGGTGGCGTCGAAGCCGATATAGCCGACGAGTTCGCCCGAGGCGGCCTTGGCGTCGAGGCCGGCCCAGTCCGAGCACTGATGCACATAGCCGCGCTCCCGCAACACGCGCAGGAAATCGGATTTCGGCTCGAAGGCGTCCACGGGCTTGGGTCTCCTCTGAAATGACGGCGGCATAGCTCCTACCTGAGGGCGTGAATGTCTAGGCTTTTCGCGCCGCCAGCGCGCGCCCGAGCGCCATCAGCGGGAAATACTGGCGATACAGCCGGTAGCGCAGCATGAACGCGCGCGACAGCTCCGGTCCCTGCATCAGCCGCTTGCCGAGGTTAGGATCGCTCAGCTTGATCGTTTGGCCGACGCCGTAACCGGGAAAGCCCGTGCCGGTATAATAGGGCTCGTCCCAGGTTCCCCCGCTCTGCGTCTCGATGAGGAAGCTTAGGCCGCGATCGATCGCCGGCCGGTCCCCAGGGCGATCGGCGGCCAGCAGCGCCATCAGCGCCCAAGCGGTCTGCGAGGCGGTGGCGACGCCGCGACCGGCGGCCTTGACGTCCATGTAGGAGGCGCAGCTCTCGCCCCAGCCGCCGTTGGGTTGCTGATGCGCGACCAGCCATTCGCAGGCGCGGGCGATGTAAGGCGCGCCCATGTCCTCGCCGATCGCCTTCAGCGCCGGCAGCGCCGCCGCCGTGCCATAGAGATAGTTGACGCCCCAGCGGCCGAACCACGGCCCGTCCGCCTCCTGCTCGCGCTTGATGTAGGCGAGCGCACGGACCATCGCCGGATGCCCTGCGGAGATGCCGAGCTTGGCGAAGGCCTCCACCACATGGGCGGTGACATCCACCGACGGCGGATCGAGCGCCTCGCCGAAATCGCAGAACGGGATTTTGGTCAGGATCTTCTTGTCGTTGTCCTTGTCGAAGGCGCCCCAGCCGCCGCCGCGGCTCTGCATGGCGATGAGCCAATCGACGGCGCGCGCGAACGCCTCGTCGATGCCCAAGGCCCGGAATTTCGGCTGCTGGCGGAACGGCGCCAGCGCGATCAGCGCGACGGCGGTGTCGTCGATGTCGGGATAGCCGTTGTTGGCGTATTCGAACGGCCAGCCGCCGGGCTCGACGTTGGGCAGCTTGACGCTCCAATCGCCCTTCACCTTCACCTGCCGCGACAACAGCCACTCCGCCGCCTTCTCGATCTCGGCCGGGTATTCGCCGGAAAGCCCGGCGTCCTCGAAGGCGAGCAGCACCAGCATGGTGTCCCAGACGGGGGAATTGGTGGCGCCGATGAAGGTCGCCTCGCCCTCGTCCCAACGCCAGGCGGGATCGTCGAGGCCGGCGAGGCCCTTGGCGAGGACGGGATGGGTGAGCGCGTAGCCCTCTTCGTGCAGCGCCATCAGGCTGTAGATCCACGGCGGCTGGATGCCGCCCCAGGCCCCGTCGGCGTCCTGATGGCGCACGATCCATTCGGCGGCGTGGCTGACCGCCGCCGGCCGCCACAGGCCAAGCCCGAAGCGCGCGCCGAAACCCTGGAGCGCGTGCAAAACCTTGTCGGCGGCGCGGAAGAAGCGGTCCCAGCCGCCGGCGTCGGCCTTCTTCGGCAGATTGTAGTCGAAGCGGTCGCGGCCGCCAGGGAACAGCGCGTCGAGGCGGTTGTGAGACGGCAGCGGCCGACTCGGGCGGCGGGCGGAAAGCAGCGCGATAGGCATCAAGGTCGCGCGCGCCCATTGCGCGAAATTATAGATGCTGAACGGGAACCAGAGCGGAAACCAGATCACCTCCGGCGGCAGGTTCGGCGTCTTGTCCCACGGCCATTCGCCGATCAGGGCGAGCCAGTAGCGGGTGAAGACGCGGATGTTGCGCAAGCCGCCTTTCGATTCGATCCAGTGACGCGCGTGGGTCAGCGCCGGTTCGTCGTCGCCGTGGCCGAGCGAGCGCAGCGCCGCGTAAGCCTCGACGGTGGCGTTGACGTCGCCGTTGGCGGCCTCGTGGTAAATCTGCCAGGCGCCGTCCGGGCGCTGGGTCTTCAGCAGCGCAGCGCCGAGGCGGGGGCGCAACGGGTGGTCCTCCAGGCCGAGGAACCACAGCGCCAAGCACCATTGCGCCTCCATGCAGGCATTGGAATCGGCGCGCGCCACCCAATGGCCGTCGCCTTTCTGGTCGGCGATGAGCCAGTCGGCGGCGGCGCGGGCCGCAGCGTGCAGCGCGGCGTCGAAATTGGTGGTCGGGGTCAGCGCATTCATCGACGGTCCTATGCCAGAACCGCCGCGATGCGGGAAGCGTGTCCCCCTGTCAGGCCTTCCCCGCCTCCCAGCCGATGATCGCCTGCTTGCGCGCCAACCCCCAGTGATAGCCGGTCAGCGCGCCGGAGCGGCCAATCACGCGATGGCAGGGCACGACGAAGGAGATCGGGTTCTTCCCGACCGCTGCGCCGACCGCCCGCGCCGCTGTCGGTTTGCCGAGATGGGCGGCGATGTCGCTGTAGGTCGTGGCGCAACCGAATGGCACCCTGAGCAGCGTCTCCCAGACCCGCACCTCGAAATCGGTGCCGATCATCACCAGCTTCAGCGGCGCGTCGGGCCGCCATTGCTCCGGCTCGAAGGCCCGGCGGGCGAGCGGTGCGCTCGCCGCCTCGTTAGGCTCGAACCGCGCGCGCGGCCAACGGCGCCGCATGTCGGCGAGCGCCGCCTCCCGGCCGCCCTCATCGACGAAGCCGAGGCCGGCAAGCCCGCGCGGCGCCGCGACGACGATGGCCTCGCCGAACGGCGAAGCGTGGAAGCCGTAGCCGAGCACGAGATCGTCGCGCCGGTAATCGCCGGGCGTCAGCCGCTCGTGGGTGACGAACAGATCGTGCAGGCGCCCCGGCCCGGACAGCCCGACCTCATAGGAAGCGTCGAGCACGGTGGCGGAATCGCGCAGCAATTCGCGCGCGCGCTCGATGGTGATGGCCTGTAGGAACGCCTTCGGCGTCAGCCCCGCCCAGCGCTTGAACACATATTGCAGGTGCGAGGCGGATAGACCGACGTGATCGGCGATGGCCTCGACCGAGGGCTGGTCGCGCCAGCGCTTGGTGACGAATTCGAGCGCGCGGCGGATGGTGGCGTAATCGCCGGCGGGGGGCGTGGGGATATCGAGCATGGGTTCACTCTTGGGCATGTCTGGGCTCTTACTTGGCATCGCCGCGTCGCCGCCGCCACCCGTTTACGACGCGCGCGCGTCCGAAATCGCCTCCCAGCCCCAGGCGAGCAGCGGCAGCGCCTCGCGGGCGAAGCCCACGAGATCGCCGACGAGCGCCGCCGAGGCGATGCGTGTCTCCTCCAGCGGCCGCGTGACGACGATCGACTTGAGCCGCAGTGCGGCGGCGATGGCCTCGTCCTCGACGCCCTCGAAGCCGCGCGGAGGGCGCTTCAGCGCGTACTCCCGCGAGGGCGCGAGGCCGCCTTTTTCGAGTTTGGCGAGCACGTTTTTCCACGCCTTCGGCGCCCGCAGCATGGCGTTGCGCAGCTTGGCGAGCGTCGCCGGCGCGGGATCGTAGAAGCCGGCGGCGGTCAGGCAATTCCCCGGCGCGACATGCATGTAGAACAGCCCCGGCTCGCTCTTGGCGCCGGCGCGCGTCATCACCGCGCCGACATTGGTTTTGTAAGGGCTCTTGTCGTTGGCGAAGCGCACATCGCGGTGGATGCGAAACAGCGACGCTTTGCGGTCGCCTTTCAACGGAATTTTCGCCTCTGCGAAGGAGGCGGCGAGATCCTCGACCAGATCGCCCATCGGCGCCCTCAGATCGGCCTCGTAAGTCGCGCGGTTGGCCTCGAACCATTCTTTGCTCTGATGAAAGGCGAGCGCCTTCAGGAAGGGCAGGGCGTTGGGGCCGAAACCGGTAAAGGGCATATCGATATCCTTGCGGACGCCGCCGGCGCGGCGCCGCCGCCCTATTTGGCGGCAGCGGGCCAGACTAAGCAGAGATTCGTAGCTTGGCCAACCCAATCCGGGTTAGGCGGCGAGGCGGTATTGGGGTCGCCGCAACGCTTGATTGAGGGCTGCGAAACAGCGTCCGTCGATGGCCGCGCCGAGATCGCCTTTCATGATCGCCAGCCTTCGATATCGGCATCGCGGTGCGATAGGGGCGCAGGAACATTCGTCTGAAGCCGACGCTCGCGGTCGAACTCGGCGCATATTCAAGGGCAAGACCTGTTCAAGGGCAAGACCTGTCAATTTATTTTGCGTTATCGCTCAAATCGAAGGAAATCTTGCCCTATAGTCGCGGGCGATGAGTCTTTCGATAGGCTGGGATTTCGAGGCCGCCCGGCTGCGCTCGCCAAAATAAGTTTTGCCAGCCAAATCGAAGCGTCCCGCCCTTGCTTTCCCCTCCAGCCTCGACTATATGCAGCTCCAGTCAGTCTCATAGCTTCGCATGAAAATGTGGAGCCTTTTTGAGAGTGGGCCCCGGCCGGGACCCGCTCTTTTTTATTGGCCGCGGGGGTTGGCCGCAGCGCTTGAGGAGTTGGCCGCAGCGCATGGAAGTTCAGCATCTCGCGCCGTTCGAGGAAGCCCCTGAGGGCCTCGACGAGGCGCGGCTCATCGTCGAAAGCGGGCAGGCGCGGCGTATCGCCGAGATCGTTGCCGCGCCGCTGCGGGCGCTTGGCTTGCGGCTGGTGCGGGTGAAACTCTCCGGCGCCGTCACGCCGGTTCTACAGGTGATGGCCGAACGGCCGGATGGCACGATGGGCGTAGAGGATTGCGAGGCGGCCAGCATCGCCGTTTCGCCGCATCTCGACCTCGAAGACCCGATCAGCGCCCCCTACCGGCTGGAAATGTCGTCGCCGGGCGTCGATCGGCCGCTGGTGCGCGAATCGGATTTCCGCCGCGCCATCGGCCACGAGGCGCGCATCGAGCTGGAGCGTCCGCTCGCCGGCCGCAAACGCTTTCGCGGCCTGATCGAAGCGGTCGACCCTGTCGAGGGCCAGTTCGCCATTGACCTGCGGCTGCAAGACGGCAAGGAGGGCGAGGAGACCGTCGCCCGCCTGGCGGTCGCCGACATGGCGGAGGCGCGCCTGGTGATGACGGAGGCGCTGATCCGCGACTCGCTAAGGCGCGAGAAATCGCAGGCCAAGGCCCGGCGCAGCCAACGGGCCGAGGACCGGCGCCAGCAGAACGAAGCCAGGAAACAGCAGGAAGGACAGAGGTCGCGGACGCCAAAGGCCTAGGCGCCTTCAAGTCCCGCTCTGGTTCACTAAGGAGACCCAAATGGCCGTTAGCGCCAACAGGCTGGAGCTTTTGCAGATCGTCGACGCGGTGGCGCGCGAGAAATCGATCGATCGCTCCATCGTGCTCGCCTCGATGGAGGACGCGATGCAGAAGGCGGCGCGCTCGCGCTACGGTCAGGAGACCGAGGTGCGCGCCGAGATCAACGCCAAGACCGGCGAAATCCGCTTCTCGCGCCTGCTGCTCGTCGTCGACGAAGTCGAGAACGACGCGACGCAGATTACGCTGACCGAGGCGCACCGGAAAAATCCGAGCGCCCGGCTCGGCGACTGGATCGCCGAATCGCTGCCGCCGTTCGATTACGGCCGCATCCCCGCCCAGGCCTCCAAACAGGTGCTGGTGCAGAAGATTCGCGAAGCCGAGCGCGACAAGCAATATGATCTGTTCAAGGACCGTATCGGCGACATCATCAACGGCCAGGTCAAGCGCGTCGAATACGGCAACGTGGTGGTGGATCTCACCGGCGCCGGCGGCGAGGCGGTGGTCAGACGCGACGAACTGATCCCGCGCGAAATGTTCCGCCCCGGCGACCGCATCCGCGCTTTCGTCTACGACGTGCGCCGCGAGGCGCGGGGGCCGCAGATTTTCCTGTCCCGCACCCATCCGCAATTCATCGCCCGGCTGTTCAGCCAGGAAGTGCCGGAGATTTACGACGGCATCGTCGAGGTCAAAGCGGTCGCCCGCGATCCCGGCTCGCGCGCCAAGATCGCTGTGCTGTCCAACGATAATTCGATCGACCCCGTCGGCGCCTGCGTCGGCATGCGCGGCTCGCGCGTGCAGGCGGTGGTCAACGAACTCCAGGGCGAGAAGATCGACATCATCCCGTGGTCGCCGGATGCGGCGACCTTTATCGTCAACGCGTTGCAACCGGCGGAAGTCATGAAAGTTGTGCTCGACGAAGATTCCAGCCGCATCGAGGTCGTCGTGCCCGACGACCAGCTCTCGCTGGCCATCGGCCGGCGCGGGCAGAACGTGCGCCTGGCCTCCCAACTCACCGGCTGGGACATCGACATCCTGACCGAGGCCGAGGAATCCGAGCGCCGGCAGAAGGAGTTCGGCGAGCGCACGCAGAACTTCATGGACTGCCTCGACGTCGACGAGACGGTGGCGCAACTGCTCGCCTCCGAGGGCTTTCGCACCGTCGAGGAGATCGCCTATGTCGAGTTGCACGAACTCGCCTCGATCGAGGGCTTCGACGACGATACGGCGGCCGAAATTCAAGCCCGCGCTAATGGCTATCTCGAACGCATCGAGGCCGAGCACGACGAGGCGCGCCGGGCGCTGGGCGTCGCCGACGAACTCAAGCAGATCGAGGGCCTGACGACGCCGATGCTGGTCAAACTCGGCCAGAACGAGGTGAAGACGATGGAGGATCTCGCCGGCTGCGCCACCGACGACCTCGTCGGTTGGACCGAGAAGGACCAGAAACACGCCGGCTTCCTCTCCGATTTCGACGTCTCGCGCGAGCAGGCGGAAGCGATCATCATGGCGGCGCGCGTCAAGGCCGGTTGGATCGAGCCCGCGCCCGAGCCCGAGGCTGCGACCGAGGAAGGCGAGGAGGCGGCGGGCTGAGCTTGCTGGCGCGCATGGAAAGACAGCCACGCGACCCAGAGCGGGGGTCCGAACGAACTTGCGTCGTCACCGGGCAGACCGGGACGCCGGAGGCGATGCTGCGCTTCGCGCTATCGCCGGCGGGCGTCGTCACGCCGGATATCCGCCGCAAGCTGCCGGGGCGAGGCGTATGGACGCGCCTCGACGCCGAGACGGTGGCGCGGGCCGCCGCGAAAGGCGGTTTCGCACGCGGTTTCCGTCGCCCGGTCGAGGTCGGCAAGGATCTGGCGCGCGAAGTCGACGAACTGCTGGCGGCTGACGCGCTGCAATTTCTGGCGTTGGTCAACAAGGCCGGTCTGGCGGTCGCCGGGACGGCGAAGGTGGAGGCGGCGCTGCGCTCCGGCCGGGTCGCGGCGCTGATTCACGCCCGCGAGGGCGCGCCGGACGGCGTCGACAAACTCGACCGGCTGGCGCGCGGCCTAAGGCGCGGCGTCGAAATTATAAATCTATTTGAGTCGGCGCGATTGGATTTGGCATTGGGGCGGACAAATGTGATACATGCCGCCCTGCATGCGGGGCCGGCAAGCGCAGCCTTCCTCGTCAGAGTCGCGCGCCTGATCGCTTACAGGTCGGGCGCCGCGGCCGGATCGACCCCGGCCGCGGCCATTTTGACCTAGGGAATGCGCATTCCAGGAATGCGCCGAGACGGAACTCAAGAAGTCGGGTAGCTGGAACAACGCATGACGGATACGAACAACAGCGGCGAAAAGTCGCTTGGCGGCCCGAAGCCGACGCTGCATTTGAAGCGTCCGGTCGATTCGGGCACCGTGCGCCAGAGTTTTTCGCACGGCCGCAGCAAGGTTGTGGTGGTTGAGAAGAAGCGTCGCGTGGTCGGGCCCGGCGAAAGCGCCGCGCCCGCCAGCGCCGCCACGGTGGCGCTCGCGCCGAAGCCGGCCGCCGCGCCAGCGCCTGCCGCGGCGCCAGCCAAGGCCGCCGCGCCCGTCGCGGCCGCGCCTGCCGTCGCGCCGGCGCCGCCCGTTGCACCGCGCGGGCCGACCGCTGCGCCGCGCACGCCGACCCCGCCGCCGCGCACCGGCGTCGTCTTGCAGACCCTCACCGACGAGCAGCGCGACGCCCGCGCTCGCGCGCTGAGCGAGGCGCGCGCCCGCGAGGAGGAGGACCGTCGCCGACAGGAGGCCGAGGCCGCGATCCGCCGCGAACGCGAGACGCGCGAGCGCTCCGAGCGCGAGGCCGCCGAAGCGCGCAAGCGCGAGGAGGAGCAGCGCCGCCAGCAGGAGGCGAGTTTCAAGAAGGCGTCCGAGGAGGAGGCGCGCCGGCGTCTGGCCGGCGGCGAGCCCGCCCCGGCCCCGGCTGCGCCGCAGCCGCGCAAAACCCCGATCGCCGCGCAGACCGTCAGCCCGGCGTCGGCGCCCGCCGCCACGCCGCGCCCGCAGGCGCCGGCCGACGAGAACCGGGCGCCGCGTCCGGCTTCGTCATCGCCGCCGCCCCGGCGCGTGCAGCCGCAGGTCGTCGCACCGAAGCCGATGCTGCCGACGCCGCGCCCGACGCGCGGCGCCGAGCAGCGCCAGCGCGGCCGCCTCACCGTCACCACCGCGACTTCAGCGGAGGATGAGCGCACGCGCTCGGTGGCGGCCTTCCGCCGCCGCACGCAGCGTCTCAAGGGCCACGGCCAGTCGGTCAATAAGGAGAAGATCGCGCGCGAGATCGTGCTGCCTGAGATGATTACCATCCAGGAACTGGCCAGCCGCATGTCCGAACGCGCCGTCGACGTCATCAAGCTGTTGATGCGTCAGGGCCGCATGGTCACGCTGACCGACACGCTCGACGCCGACACCGCGCAACTCATCGCCGAGGAATTGGGCCACACGGTCAAGCGCGTGTCGGATTCCGATGTCGAGGAAGGGCTGTTCGAGAACCCGGACGATGTCGGCGAGGCGGTCTCGCGGCCGCCTGTCGTCACCATCATGGGCCATGTCGATCACGGCAAGACCTCGCTGCTCGACGCGATCCGCGACGCCAAAGTGGTCGAGGGCGAGGCCGGCGGCATCACCCAGCACATCGGCGCCTATCAGGTCACCGCCCCCGGCGGCGAGAAGATCACCTTCATCGACACCCCCGGCCACGCCGCCTTCACGGCGATGCGGGCGCGCGGCGCGATGGTGACTGATATCGTGGTGCTGGTGGTGGCGGCCGACGATGGCGTCATGCCGCAGACCATCGAGGCGATCAAACACGCCAAAGCCGCCAATGCGCCGATCATCGTGGCGATCAACAAGATCGACAAACCCGACGCCAACCCGCAGCGCGTGTCGCAGGAATTGTTGCAATACGACGTGCAGGTGGAGGAGTTTGGCGGCGAAACGCTGAGCGTGCCGGTGTCGGCGCTCAAGCGCACCAACCTCGACAAGCTGCTGGAGGCGATCGCGCTTCAGGCCGAATTGCTGGATCTCGCCGCCGACCCCGATCGCAACGCCGAGGGCACCGTGATCGAGGCGCGGCTCGACCGCGGCCGGGGGCCGGTGGCGACCGTGCTGGTGCAGCGCGGCACGCTGCGCGTCGGCGCCATCGTCGTCGCCGGTACGGTGTGGGGCCGCGTGCGCGCGCTGCTCAACGACAGAGGCGAGAGCGTTGCCGAGGCGACGCCGTCGACGCCGGTCGAGGTGCTGGGCTTCTCCGCCGCGCCGGACGCCGGCGACCGGGTGGCTGTGGTCGAGAACGAGGCCCGCGCGCGTGAGATCGCCGAATATCGCGAGCGGCAGCGGCGCGAGAAGTTGGCCGCCAAGGGCACTGGCGTCGCCCGCACCTCGCTCAGCGACATGATGTCCAACCTGAAGATGACGGGCCGCAAGGAAATGCCGGTCGTCATCAAGAGCGACGTGCAAGGTTCGCTGGAAGCGATCGTTAGCGCGCTTGAGAATCTCGGCACCGAAGAAGTCGCCGCGCGCGTGTTGCACGGCGGCGTCGGCGGCATCACCGAATCCGACGTGACGCTGGCTTCGGCTTCGAAGGCGGTCATCATCGGCTTCAACGTGCGCGCGCACAAGGAGGCGCGCGAACTCGCCGAGGCGCAGGGCGTCGAGATCCGCTACTACAATATCATCTACAACCTCGTAGATGACGTGAAGGCGGCGATGTCCGGCATGTTGCCGCCGACTTTGCGCGAAACCATGCTCGGCAATGCGCAGATTCTGGAGATTTTCAGCATCTCCAAGGTCGGTCAGGTCGCCGGCTGCCGCGTCACCGACGGCGTTGTGCAGCGCGGCGCGCATGTGCGGCTCATCCGCGACAATGTCGTGGTGCACGAGGGCAAGCTGTCGACGCTCAAGCGCTTCAAAGACGAGGTGCCGATCGTCCAGGCCGGCCAGGAATGCGGCATGGCGTTCGAGAACTACGAGAAGATGGCCAAGGGCGACGTCATCGAGTGCTACAACGTCGAGGAGATTCGCCGCACGCTGTAAAGCGTGAGGCGAGGAGGCAGCCATGCACGCGGTCACCCGCGCGGCGGAAGGTTTCGACCGCCGCGCCTTCACGGTCAGCGAGATCCTGCGCATGCAGGAGGCCGGGATTCTCTCGCCGGCCGAGACCTTCGAGCTGATCGAGGGTGAGATCGTTCCGATGCAGGCGAAAAGCCACATACACGAGCTGTTGAAGTCGGCGCTCAATTACAAACTCGCGCGCACGCTGCCCGACTTGTTATGGCTTGGTGTGGAGACGACCATCTATCTCAGCGACGACACGTTCGTCGAACCCGCCAGCCTGTATGCCCGGCATAAATTCCAGGAATATTGGGTGGTCGATGCGCCGAACCGGCGCACCTGTCAATTCGCCGGCCCGCGCGGCAAGAGTCGGCGCCGGCGAACCGAACGCGGGCCGGACGAAGTCCTGACCCATGCCGCGCTGCCGGGCTTCTCGATCC
This sequence comes from Roseiarcus sp., assembly GCA_035606915.1. Lineage (GTDB taxonomy): Bacteria > Pseudomonadota > Alphaproteobacteria > Rhizobiales > Beijerinckiaceae > Roseiarcus. The sequence continues at coordinate 22,504 of DATNDU010000171.1, forward strand.
GGCTTTCTGAGTCCTGACCCGGCGCTTCTGTCCCGAAAGTCCCTTTCCATGTCCCGCATCGCCCCGAAATCCGGCGCGCCGTCGCATCGGCTGGAGCGCGTCGCCGAGCAGATCCGCCACGCGCTCTCCGAAATTCTCGCCCGCGGCGAGATCGAAGACCCGGTCTTCCACCGCACGGTGGTCACCATCGCCGGCGTGCGCATGTCGCCGGACCTGAAGCTGGCGACCGTCGCCGTGCTGCCGCTCGGCGGGCGCGAATCGCCTCAGGCGCTGGCCGCCTTGCAAACCCACAGGAAATCGCTGCGGGCACTGGTCGCCCGTCGTGTCGCGCTTAAATACGCGCCGGAGTTGCGCTTCGTGCTCGATGAAAGCTTCGACGTTCAGGCGCGCATGGATGCGCTGCTGCGCAGTCCGCAAGTGGCGCGCGATTTGGCGCACGATGCGGCGCGCGATCTCGGAAAAGATGAGGAGACCCCGTGAATACCGAAACGACCGCCGTTGCGGCGAGGCCGCAGCAGCGCCGCATCCGGCGCGCCGATGTGAACGGCTGGATCAATCTCGACAAACCCGTCGGCATCACTTCGACGCAGGCCGTCGGGCGGCTCAAGTTCCTGTTCAACGCCAAGAAGGCGGGGCACGCGGGCACGCTCGACCCGCTCGCTTCCGGCGTGCTGCCGGTGGCGTTCGGCGAGGCGACGAAGACCGTCGCGGTGGTGCAGGAGGGCATGAAAGCCTACCGCTTCGCCGTCAAATGGGGCGTCGAGACCGACACCGACGACGCCGAAGGCAAGCCGATCGCGCAATCTGAGCTGCGTCCGACCGCGCCGGCGATCGTCGCCGCGCTGCCGGCTTTCATCGGCGTCATCATGCAGACGCCGCCGATGTATTCGGCGATCAAGATCGCTGGCGAGCGCGCCTATGATCTCGCCCGCGACGGCGCCGCGTTCGAGATCGCGGCGCGCGAGATTGTCGTCCACCGGCTGGAACTCGTCGCCCACGGCGGCGACGAATCGACTTTCGAGGCCGATTGCGGCAAGGGCGCCTATGTGCGCGCCATCGCCCGCGATCTCGGCCGCGCGCTCGGCTGCTACGGCCACGTGTCGCTGCTGCGGCGTCTGCGCGTCGGGCCGTTCCTGGCCGAGCGCGGGGTGACTTTCGAGCGGCTCGAAGCCGGCGACGAGGCGCTGGCGGCGGCGCTGCTCAGCGTCGAGGCGGGGCTTTCGGAGATGCCGCGGGTGGCGATCGACCGCAACGGTGCGGCGACGCTGCGTCGCGGCCAGCGGCTGCTGCTGCGCGGTTCGGCGGCGCCCGAGGAGGGGCCGGCCTATGCCTCGTGCTTCGGCTCGCCGGTTGCCGTCGGCATGGTGGAGAACGGCGAGTTCGTCTCGACGCGGGTGTTCAACCTGGCGTGAAAGGCGGCGCGATTTCGCACGCGAGGCCCCGTGGCAGGCGCACTTTACATAATTGAAATGCTGGCGGCGCTCGCGGCGTCGCTGGTCTGTTCATGTCTGGGCATCCTTGCCCTGGCGAGATTTGCCTTCGAACTATGGTCAGCGCTGCGCCGCGAGCCCTTCAACTCGTCATCGCAGGCCGAGGGCGGGCCGCTCCACCGTTTCAAGATCGTCGCCAGGCTCCTCGCCCTGGTGACGACATCGGCGATCCTTTTCTGGCTCGCTTACAGGCTCGCCCGCTGGGGGCTGGGGCCTATTTCCTGACCTGTTTCCGCGACGCTAAACCTAACGGTTGATGCCCGGCCGCCGGTCGCTTGCAATGCCCGCCTTCGAACCGAGCGGGCTGTGTCTGCGTCACCCACCCCCCCCCCTCATCCTGAGGAGCCCCGAAGGGGCCTCGAAGGGACGCTCGTTGACCCGACTTTTCTGCCATCAACCGCAGTCTCGCATGACCGGCGGCGCAAGCGGGAACGCCCTTCGAGGCTACGCTTCGCTTTGCGCCTAAGGGCGACGGCGGTGGATCGCGCGGGGAGGTCGCAATCCGCCCGGCCGCGACCGGGCGCCGAGCGTCAGATTGGAACCCCTAGGCTAGCCGCGCCTCACTTCCACGCCGCCAGCGCCTCGGCGACGATCTTCTCGCCGTCGGCGCCCTTTTCGAACGTCAGCTTGGCGATGCGGTCGTCGTCGAGCTGCATCGGGAAATCGAACCAGGTTCGCTCGGCGATCTCCTGCGTGTTGCGGGTGACGTCGGCGGCGTTGCGGTTGAGGCCGACAAGGAA
>DATNDU010000216.1:0-3509 GCA_035606915.1 Roseiarcus sp.
CCAACCGCTATGTCTACGGCGCCTCCAAGGCGGCGGTGATCGGGCTGACGAAGGCGGTGGCGGCGGATTACATCCGCAAGGGAATCCGCTGCAACGCGATCTGCCCCGGCACGGTCGAGAGCCCATCGCTCGACGGACGCATCTCCACGCTGGCCGCCCAATCCGGGCAGTCGGTCGAGACGGTGCGGCAGGCCTTTGTCGACCGCCAGCCGATGGGCCGGCTCGGCAAAGCTGAGGAGATTGCCGCGCTTGCCGTCTATCTCGCCTGCGATGAGAGCGCATTCTCGACCGGGCAGATTTATCTCGCCGATGGCGGCTTCGCGCTCTGAGGGGCCATTGGCGCGCGGGCGTCCGGCGTGTTAGCCGGCCGTATCCGCCGCGTATATGATATGGCCCGTAGGGAGAACGTCCTATGCAGATGAACGAGAGTCAGTTGGTTCCGGCCTCGCAGGATAAGGTCTGGGCCGGGCTCAACGATCCCGCCGTGCTCGCCAAATGCATCCCCGGCTGCCAGAAACTGGAACTGACCGGGCCGAACGAAATGACGGCGACGGTGGTGGTCAAGGTCGGGCCGGTGAAGGCCAGCTTCTCCGGCAAGGTGACGCTCTCCGACATCGACGCGCCCAATGGCTACCGCATTTCCGGCGAGGGCTCCGGCGGCGTCGCCGGCTTCGCCAAAGGCGGCGCGACGGTGACGCTGACCGCCGAGGGGCCGGAGGCGACGCGGCTCAATTATGCCGTCGATGCGCAGATCGGCGGCAAGCTCGCCCAACTCGGCGGCCGGCTGATCGACGCCACCGCCAAGAAGCTCGCCGGCGAGTTCTTCGAGAAATTCGCCGCCGAACTGTCGCCCGTGGCCGAAGCGCCGGCTGAGCCCGAGGCGACGGAGGAGGGCGAGAAGAAGGGTTGGTTCAAGAAGCTTATTTCGTAAGTCTCAGCTTCGGCCGAGTTCCCGGCGCAGCGCGTTGTCGCGCTGTTCCGCGTAATGGTTGTTGATGGCGAAGAACGCCCAGATCGTCGCCGGCAGCCAGCCGATCAGCGTCAGTTGCAAGATCAAGCAGACGACGCCGCTGATCGGCATGCCCATCGTGAAGAACGCCAGCCACGGCAGGAACAGGGCGATCAGGTAGCGCATGGGAGCCTCCGAGCCGCACAGATGCGGGGCGTGAGGCGGCTTTTCAAGAGCCGGCGAAGAACTCGGCGACTTGCGGCATCGCCTCCAACTCGGCGCGCTCGGCCGGGCTCGGCAATTGCGGGCGGTCGCGCTCGGCGTCGACCATGCACAGAAAACCGAGCGGCTGATCCGCCGCGGCGCGGAACTGATGCCAGGCCCAGGCCGGCACGGTGACGAGATCGAGCGCGCCGATTTCTACCACCTCGTGGCCGACCAGCGCCCGGCCGCGCCCGCGCAGGATCGTCACCGCATGCGCGTGCTGATGGCGCTCCAGCGTCGTCCAGCCGCCGGGGGCGATCTCGAAATAACGCAACTCCCCCTTCAGATCCGGCGCCGAGGCCAGAACCTGCCGCGTCACGCTGCGGAAGGGCGCGCTCGCCTCGTCCTTGTAGGCGCGTATATCGACGCCTTGCCAGCGGTAATCCGGCTGCGCTTTGCGCAGGATCGGTTCGTTCATCGCTTTCCCTCCGATGGCCTGACCGCCGCGGCGAAGGCGGCGGTCTCGGCGACGAGTTGCTCCGGCGGGGCGGAAAGCAGCGCGCCGCCGATCAGCAGCATAGTGTCGTCGCCATAGACTTCGAGCATTTCGGCGACCCGCGCGGTGGTCATGCCGCCGGCCGGCGTCGGCATCGTATCCTTGAGCGCTCCCCACGACGTGCGCAGGCCCTCGGCCAAGGCGAGACAGGTCTCTTTGGAATAGCCGAAGCGACCGCCATAATTGGGGAACACGCCGACATCGCCGCCGACGAGGCGGAATAGCCGCATCAGCGCCGGCGGCGCGATGCGCGCCGCGCCGCCCATCGTCGGATGGGCGAAGACGATGAGATCGCGGTTCTCGGCCGAGATCGCCTGCGCCGTCGCCAGGCCGGCGATCATCGGCGCGATCATCACGGCGTCGATGCCGTGGTCGCGGGCGATGGCGATTTGGTCGCGCATGAGGCCGTAATGGCCGTACAGCACCGGAACATAGCAGGCGAGCCGGCCTGTGCGCTCCGCGGCGCGACGGCAGGCGGCGGCGTTGGCGGCGACGCGCGCGGCGAACGGCGAATAGCCCTGGTCGGCGAAGCCGTGGTCATCCTTGATGAAATCGACGCCGCCGAGCGCCAGTGCCTGCGTCAACGCGGCGAGGCTGGCGGGCGGCAGCCCCTGCGGCTTGATGGCGACGCAGGTGAGCGCGCGCGACGGCGCGCCGACGCGGGCGCGCAGGCCGGCGATGCCGCGGCCGGGGCCGGGGAAGCCAGCGATGACCTCATCCGGCAAGCGGAAATCGACAAGCTCGACATCGGGCTGCAACGAGGAATTGCCGAACAACATGTTGAGCAATTGCCCGGCGTCGTCGCCGACGGTGGCGGCGCTGAGGCCGATCTCGATCTCGAACCGCCCCGGCCCGAGTTCACGGATGGCGCCGACGCCGCCGACGATTTCGCGGCGCACGAATTCATCCCGCACCGCCGCCAGCGGCGCCTCGATGCTTTGCTCCAGCGCAATCGCCTGCGCCCGCGCCTCTATAGACGCGGCCTCACCCGTTACGCGATAGACCGCGATAATCCTCGAAACCAATGTCGCCCCCAAACTCGGCGTCCCTATCAACTGAGCGCGGCCGTTTGGCAAGCCTTCCCTTGTCGAGCCTTCCCATGGCGCGGCTTGGCGCGTATAGGGGCGCCAATATTTGTGAAACTTAGTGGGCGGGGGCCATGGCTGGGCACAGTCAGTTCAAGAACATCATGCACAAGAAGGGCAAGCAGGACGCGATCCGCTCCAAGCTGTTCTCCAAGCTGGCGCGCGAGATCACCGTCGCCGCCAAGATGGGGACGCCCGACCCCGGCATGAACCCGCGCCTGCGCCTGGCCGTGCTCGCCGCGCGCGCGGAAAACATGCCCAAGGACAATATCGAGCGCGCGATCAAGAAGGCGGCCGCCGGCGACGCCGAGAGTTACGAGGAGGTGCGCTACGAGGGCTATGCGCCGGGCGGCGTCGCCGTCATCGTCGAGGCGCTGACCGACAACCGCAACCGCACGGCGGGCGAGGTGCGCAGCTATTTCACCAAGGCCGGCGGCGCTCTGGCGGAGACCGGCGCCGTGTCGTTCATGTTCGATCACGTCGGCCTCATCGTTTACGAAAAGAAGATCGCCAGCGACGAAGCGATGGTCGATGCGGCGATCGAGGTGGGCGCCGACGACGTACAATCGGGCGCGGAGGAACACGAGATCGTGACCTCGATCGAGACGTTCAAGGACGCGCAGAAGGCGCTGGAGGCGAAGTTCGGCGAACCGCGCAAGGCGGCGATCGTCTGGCGGCCGCAGAACACGATTCTCGTCGACGACGAGGCCGGCGA
>DATNDU010000005.1:0-7578 GCA_035606915.1 Roseiarcus sp.
TCGCTCTAAGTCTAGGCTCGCTCGGCTTAATGTTGGGAATTCGCCCTGATAGATTATTGTTTTCTGTCAACGCATATAACACGATATACGTAAATTGTTACATACTTTTAATGCTGACCTCGTTTGAGTGCTTATTGCTTATAGCAACTGTAGATGTTGCTATAAGATGGTTACGTCGTGTTTGAAAATATTAGCAGTACAAAGATGCCCAAAGATTACGATGAGAGTGCATTAAACTACCCATTTCCGCCACATAAACGAGCGAACGATTTCGAATGCGACGCCGGCCACGTCGCGCTCATTTCGGATTCCATGCGTATTTCGGATTCATCGGGAAATGCGTATCATGTCCCGGTAGTCCCCCAACCCCGGAGCCGCTCATGCACATCTTTCGCAACGGATCGCGCCCCTCGGGCAAGGGCAGCGCGGATTGGTTCACCGGCGACGTGCGCATCGACCCGCTGTTTGCCGTTGCCGCCCCCGGTCGCACGGCGGGCGGCCTCGTCACCTTCGAGCCCGGCGCCCGCACCCACTGGCATATCCACCCGCTCGGGCAGACGCTGATCGTCGTTTCCGGGCTTGGGCGCGTGCAGCGCGAGGGCGAGGGCGTCGAGGCGATCGGCCCCGGCGACGTCGTGCAATTTGCGCCCGGCGAGCGCCATTGGCACGGCGCGGCGCCGGCCTCGGCGATGAGCCATATCGCGATCCAGGAGGCGCTCGACGGTAGGCTGGTCGAATGGGGGGAGCCGGTCAGCGACGCACAATATCTGGGCTCGCTTTGAACCCGCATTGACCCTTGGGCGCCGTCCGGCTTGAAAACGACGCGCGTTGCGCTCATGTTGCTGGCATCGAAACCGATTGCTTTGAAAGGACCCGCCGCTGAGCCTCACGCAGGACGCCTCAACCGCCCCGAAACGCCCCCGTGCGAAACGCGCCGCGCCGAAATCGCCGACGCCGCCCTTGGAGAGCGCGCTCGCCAAAACGGTGCTGAGTTGCCTGGAGGACGCGAAAGCGGAGGATATCGTCGGCATCGACCTCATCGGACGCACCATGCTCGCCGACCTGATGATTGTCGCCACCGGTCGTTCGACCACCCATGTCGGGGCGATCGCCGACAGGGTCGTCCAGGCCTGCCGCGACGCCGGGCTGAAGGCGCCGCGCGTCGAGGGCCAACCGCACAACGATTGGGTGCTGATCGACGCCGGCGACGCCATCATCCATATTTTCCGCCCGGAAATCCGCCAGTTCTACAATCTCGAAAAGTTGTGGGCGCCCGAGCGGCCGGCGGAGCCGCACGCGCTCAGCCATTGAATTGAAGCTGCTGCTCGCCGCGATCGGGCGGTTGAAGGCCGGCCCCGAGCGCGAGTTATTCGAGCGCTACGCCAAGCGCGCAACGCAAGTTGGCGGCAGCGTCGGCGTGTCCAGCGTCAATTTTCGTGAATTCGACGAATCGAAGGCGCGCACCGCCGAAGCGCGGCGTGAGGCGGAGGGCCGCGTGCTGCTCGACGCGGCGGGCCGCGACGCCTTCCTGTGCGGGCTCGACGAGCGCGGCGCGCAGATGACCAGCGCCGCCTGGGCGCAAGAGATCGGGCGTGAGCGGGACGCGGGCCGCCCGGCTTACGCGATCCTCATTGGCGGGCCGGACGGGCTCGACCCCGAACTGTTGCGCCTCGCTCGCTCGCGCGTCGCTTTCGGCGCGATGACCTGGCCGCACCAACTGGCGCGGGTGATGGCGGCGGAGCAGATTTACCGTTCCTTCACCATACTGGCCGGACATCCCTATCACCGCGTATGATGCCATTCGGGGGGCTGTTGGGGATGCGGAGGCGGATGCCGATTCGAAGCCGAGCTCTGAGCCTCGCCGTCGTTCCGCTGCTGGGACTGTGGCCGGCGGCGGCGCTCGCCGCCGAGCCGACGCCGCCGCCCGACCGCGCCGCCAAGGAGCTGGAGCTGAAGGGCGTCGAGACCAACCTGAAGGCGACCGAGGCCGAGCAGCGCAAAATCGAGGCCGACGTAGAGGCGATCAAGCTCGATCGCGGCCGTCTCAACCAGGCGTTGCTCGACACCACCGCGCGGCTGCAAAAGATCGAGGCCGAGCGCGCCGACGCCACCCGCAGGCTCGAAAAGGCGGGCGCCGATGCGATCTCGCTCGAAGCCTCGTTCGGGGCGCGGCGCGAGCGCATCGCGCAACTGCTGGCCGCCTTGCAGCGCATGACGCATGACGCCCCGCCGGCTATTTTCGTGCGTCCCGACGATATGGCGGCGGCGGTGCGGGCGGCTGGCGTCGTCAATGCGATGATCGGCGACGTCAAGGCCGAGGCGGATGCGCTGTCGCGCGACCTCGCGCGCGCCGCCGTTCTCAAACACACGATCGCCGATGAGCGGGCGCAACTGGCGGCGAGCGCCGAGGAACAGGCGGTCGACAAGGCGCGGCTGGAGGCGCTGGTCGAGGCGCGACAGCAGTCGCTAGGCAACCGCCAGGGCGCGCTCGACGACGAGCGCAAGCGCGCCGACGATCTCGCCCAGCAGGCCACGAGCCTCAAGGATCTGTTGTCGAAAATGGACGGCGAGGCGGCGGCGGACAAGGCGGCGGCGGCGGCGGTGGAGAGCCGCGCCGCCGGCCCCGGCGGCGATCTCGCCCGCCTCAAGCCCGCCGTTGCGTTCTCGCAGGAGAAGGGCCGGCTGCCGTGGCCGGCGCCGGGGACGGTGGTGAAGGCCTACGGCGACGCCGACGGGCTCGGGGCGGAGAGCAAGGGCGTTTCGCTCGCGCTCGCGCCGGGCGCAACCGTCGCCGCGCCCGCCGATTCCTGGATCGCCTTCGCCGGCCCCTACCGCTCTTACGGACAACTCTTGATCCTTAACGTCGGCGAGGGATATTATATGGTGTTGGCGGGAATGGCGCGGATACAGGTGTCGGTCGGGCAATTCGTGCTGGCGGGCGAGCCGGTGGCGGTCATGGGCGCCGGATCAGGCACGGGCGGCGCCGCTATTGGCGCCGGAGAACCTGTTCTCTATATCGAATTGCGGAAGAACGACAACGTCATCGACCCCCAACCGTGGTGGGCGAAATCGAACCTCGAAAAGGCGCGCGGATGATTCGAAAGGTTTCCTATCTCGCGTTCGGCGCGGCGCTCGGCGCGAGCGCGACCTTTCTCGCGCCCAACGCGCTGCAAGCCTTCGCGCCCAAGGCTTACGCGACCGCGGCCGAAACCTATCGGCAGCTCAACCTGTTCGGCGACGTGTTCGAAAAGATCCGCAACGACTATGTCGAGAAGCCGGACGAAAAGAAGCTGGTCGAGGCGGCGATCAGCGGCATGCTGACCTCGCTCGATCCGCATTCGAGCTACATGAACGCCGACGCCTATCGCGAGATGCAGCGCTCGACCAAGGGCGAGTTCGGCGGCCTCGGCATCGAGGTGACGGAGGAGGGCGGGCTCATCAAGGTCATCTCGCCGATCGACGACACGCCGGCTTCGAAGGCGGGCCTGCTCTCCGGCGACATCATCGCCGGCATCGACGGCACGACGACCCAGGGCATGACGCTCGACCAGGCGGTCGAAAAGATGCGCGGGCCGATCGGCTCCTCGGTGGTTCTGAAGATCGCGCGCGGGAAATCGAAGACGCTGAAGGACTACAAGATCACTCGCGCCATCATCGAGGTGCAGTCGGTGCGCGGCCACGTCCAGGACGGCGACGTCGGCTATATCCGCATCACCCAGTTCACCGAGAAGACCGCCAGCGGCCTGCGCTCGACGATGGAGAAGCTGAAGCGCGAGATCCCCGCCGACAAGCTGAAGGGCTATATCCTCGATCTGCGCAACAACCCCGGCGGCCTGCTCGACCAGTCGATCGAGGTCGTCAACGACTTCATCGCCAAGGGCGAGATCGTCTCGACGCGCGGGCGCAACCCCGATGACGCCCAGCGCTTCAACGCCCGCCCCGGCGACGACCTCTCCGACGGCAAGCCGCTGGTGGTGCTCATCAACGGCGGCTCGGCCTCGGCCTCCGAGATCGTCGCCGGCGCGTTGCAGGATCACAAACGCGCCGTGCTCATCGGCACGCGCTCGTTTGGCAAGGGCTCCGTGCAGACGATCATGCCGCTCGGCGACGACAATGGCGCGCTGCGGCTGACGACGGCGCGTTATTACACGCCCTCGGGCCGTTCGATCCAGGCCAAGGGCATTACGCCCGACATGCAGGTGCTGGAGGACGTGCCCGCCGACCTCAAGGGCAAGGAAGACAACATGGGCGAGGCCTCCCTCAAGGGCCACCTGAAGAACGGCGTCGAGGACACCGCCGGTTCGCCGGCCTACGTGCCGCCGGACCCGAAGAACGACACGCAACTCATCGCCGCGGTCGACCTGCTGAAAGGGGTCAAGCGCGCCGAGGCGCCGACGCCTTCGCCGACGCCGAATCAGGCCAAGGACGAAGCGCCCAAGCCGGACGTTTCGCCGACGCCGAGCGTCTCGCCGACGCCGAGCGTCTCGCCGACGCCGGACGCTTCGCCGTCGCCGAGCGCTTCGCCGTCGCCAGAGCCAACCAAGTCGAACTGAGGGCCGAACCATGCGCGCGACGTCTTTTGTCGTTCTGGGCGTCGCGCTGGGCATGTCCGGCGCGCTGGTCGCCAATGCCGTCAGCGCCGCGCCGGGCGGCGTGTCGAGCCTGGCGCTCTACCGGCTGGCGTTCGAGCGGACGCTCGCCGATTATGTCGAGGCGCCCGATCCCGCCAAGCTCAACGAGGCGGCGATCAACGGCATGCTCGCCTCGCTCGACCCGCATTCGGACTATCTCGACGCCAAGGCGCTGAAGGACTTCCAGACCAGCATGCGCGGCGAGGAGTTCGGCGGCCTCGGCCTTGAGGTGATGCAGGACAACGGCTTGGTGCGGGTCGTCAGCCCCATCGACGACACCCCGGCGGCGCGCGCCGGCGTGCTGGCCGGCGATCTCATCATCAAGATCGACCAGACGCCGGTCAAGGGGATGACGCTGAAGCAGGCGGTCGACAAGATGCGCGGCCCCGCGCATTCCCATGTCGCGATCACTGTGCAGCGCGGCGATCTCAAGGCCGACAAGGTGTTCGACATCGTGCGCGAGATCATCCACGTGCAGCCGGTGCGCTCGCACATCGCCGGCGGCGATCTCGGCTATATCCGCATCACGGTGTTCAACGATCAGACCTATGATGCGCTGAAGGAGGCGATGGCGAAGTTCCGCCACAGCGGCGTCAAGATGAAGGGCTATATCCTCGATTTGCGCAACAATCCCGGCGGGCTGCTGTCGCAGTCGGTGCGCGTCGTCAATTCCTTCATCGATGCCGGCGAGATCGTCTCGACGCGCGGGCGCACAGCCGACCTTTACCAGGAATACGACGCCCGGCCCGGCTACAATCTCAGTGGCGGCTTGCCGCTGGTGGTGCTCATCAACGGCGGCTCGGCCTCGGCCTCCGAGATCGTCTCCGGCGCCTTGAAGGATCTGCACCGAGCGACACTGATCGGCACCCGCTCGTTCGGCAAGGGCTCCGTGCAGACCGTGCTGCCGCTCGGCGAGGACGGCGCGCTGAAGCTGACGACGGCGCGCTATTATACGCCCTCTGGAATTTCGATCCAGGCCAAGGGCATCGCGCCGGATTATCGCGTGCTGGAGAACATTCCCGACGACCTCAAGGGCAAGGTGGAGAGCCTCGGCGAAGCGTCGTTGCACGGACACCTGAAGAACGGGACCGACGAGAAGAAGGGCTCCGACGCCTATGTCCCCCCGGACCCCGCCAAGGACACCCAGCTCGCGGCGGCGATCGATCTCTTGCACGGCAGGCCGCCGATCATCAAAGCGATGAACGAGCCGGCGAAGTAAGGGCGGCGGGGCCTCATTGACTATTCGGACGCCAAACCGCTCTATGGGGCGCCCGTCAGGAACCGACTTCATGCCCGAGCCCGAAAACGTTGTCCTTCACCTCTTGCGGGAGATGCGGGAGGATATGCGCGACATGCGCGGCGAGGTCTCCGACATCCGCTCGACGATGGCGACCAAGGACGACTTGACAGAACTGCGGGCCGAACTTCGATCCGAAATGCACTCTCTGCGCGCCGACGTTGCCTCCGACCTGCTGACCCTGGAAAAGCGCATGAACGACCAGTTCGTCGCGCTGCGGCGTTCGGTGATGGAGTATCATTCCACCGCCGTCGGGCATGGGCTGCTCTATTCCGAGCTTGACGAGCGCGTGCGCCGGATCGAGCAGCGGCTCGAAATCACCCCTGCCGAGCCGCATTGAGGGCGCGACTTTCGCCGCGTTGACTTAGACCTTGGCGCTGATTAGGGGTTCGGGCCGTGCGGGCTGTCGCGGGATCGTCGCCTGTGTTGCGCCGCGCTCGGAGTTTTGGCCGACATGAAAATTCTTGTGCCCGTCAAGCGGGTGGTCGACTACAACGTCAAGATCCGGCTCAAGCCGGACGGGTCGGGCGTCGAACTCGCCAATGTCAAGATGTCGATGAACCCCTTCGACGAGATCGCAATCGAAGAGGCGTTGCGGCAGAAGGAGGCGGGCAAGGCGAGCGAGGTGGTGGTGGTATCCATCGGCCCGGCGCAGGCCGCCGAGACCATCCGCACCGCGCTGGCGATGGGCGCCGACCGTGGCATTCTCATCACCGTCGAGGGCATCGTCGAACCGCTGGCGGTGGCCAAGCTGCTCAAGGGCGTCGTCGCAGCGGAACAGCCGGGTCTGGTCATTCTCGGCAAGCAGGCCATCGACGACGATTGCAACCAGACCGGGCAGATGCTGGCGGCGCTGACCGGCATGGCGCAGGGAACTTTCGCCTCCAAGGTGGTGATCGGCGACGGCAATGCGGACGTCACCCGCGAGGTCGATGGCGGCATGCAGACCGTCTCTCTCAAGATGCCGGCGATCGTCACCACGGATTTGCGGCTCAACGAGCCGCGCTACGCCTCGCTGCCCAACATCATGAAAGCGAAGAAGAAACCGATCGACCAGAAGACGCCCGCCGATTACGGCGTCGACGTCGCGCCGCGCGTCAAAGTGTTGAAGACCAGCGAGCCTGGCGGGCGCAAGTCCGGCGTCAAAGTGAAGACGGTCGCCGAGCTGGTTTCGAAACTTCGCGACGAAGCGGGAGTAATCTGAGTATGACCACGCTTCTTCTCGGCGAAGTCGCCGGCGGCCATCTTGCCGACATCTGCGCGCGGGCGCTGACGGCGGCCAATGAACTCGGCGCTCCGGTGCATGTGTTGCTCGCCGGCCAGAACCTGGGCCCGGCGGCCGAGGCGGCGGCCAAGCTGCAAGGCGTCGCCAAAGTGCGCGTCGCCGACGACGCGCTCTATGCGCATGGCCTGGCCGAGCCGCTGGCGGCGCTGCTGGTCTCGCTGGCGGGCGACTATGACGCCATTGTCGCCGCGTCGAGCCCGTTCTCCAAGAACGTTTTGCCGCGCGCCGCCGCTTTGCTCGATGTGATGCAGCTTTCCGACATCACCAAAGTGCTGGGACCGAAATCGTTCGAGCGGCCGATCTACGCCGGCAACGCCATTCAGACGGTGGAATCGACCGACGCCAAGATCGTCGCCACCGTGCGC
>DATNDU010000031.1:0-83667 GCA_035606915.1 Roseiarcus sp.
GAAGCGGAACGGCTTGACGATGTAATCGTTGGCGCCAGCCTCCAGGCCGATAACGGTGTCGGCGTCGGAATCGCGGCCGGTGAGCAGAATCACCGGCCGGCGAAAGCCTTCGGAGCGCAACATCCGCACCGCTTCGCGGCCGTCCATATCAGGCAGGCCGATGTCCATGATGACGAGATCGGGCGGCGTGTCGGTCACCGAGGCGCGCGCCCCCGCGACGTCGCCCGCCTCGTAGACGACGAATTCCGGATGCAAGCTCAATTGTTCGGCGAGCGCCATCCTGAGATCGCCGTCGTCATCGACGATCAGGATCCGCCTCTTCTGAGTCATGGGCCTCCTCGGGCCGGGGTGTCGCGGCTGCGTCCTATGGCCTGATATATAGAGATTTTGCCCGTGCGCCCAGACCCGAAACGTTTTTCCTCGTGAAAACCGGAAAGGCGGCGTCATAGCGGCGCGCTTGGCCGCAGAAACGCCCGGCGGCTCGCTGGCGACCGCGATCGCGAGTTCGCCGATCCGCTCGGCTTCCGGTTGCGCAGCGTGGGGAGAACCATCTTTGCCGATTGCGCACGCATTGGCCCGCTTAACGGGAGGATCGTTGCGTAAGCCGCACCTGTCCTTAACCTTACCGGCGAATTAGCGTTAAAAATGTCTGAACGCCTCTGGCGCAAGATTTGTTAAAATGCATACTATCGCAACGTATGAGTTTAAAGATTGCGGGGGTTCCCATTGCTTGAGCAGCATGAAGCGTCCGCTTTCGCCAAGCGCGTGGCAAGCCTTCTCGAACGTGTGGAATATCGGCGCGCCGATAGTGCGCAAGATAAAGAAGCGATATTCCGCATGCGCTACGAAGCTTATGCGAGAGAAGGCTTTATTGAGCCGAACGGGTCCGGGTTGTTCACCGATGCCGATGACGAATGTCCGAACGCGTGGCTCATCGCGGTGTTCATCGACGGCGCCCTGGCGAGCTCGATCCGTCTGCATATCGCCTCGCGACCGGATCAGTTTTTGCCGGTGAGCAAGGGTTTTCCAGACATCATCATGCCGCGCCTTGAGGCGGGCGACCTCATCATCGACGCCTCGCGGCAGACGAGCCGCCTCGAGTTTACCCGCGCCTATCCGTTCCTGCCCTATATCACCATGCGTTCGGCGTTCATCGCCGAGGATCATTTTGGCGGTGATTTCATCACTGCGGCCTGCCGCCCGGAATACCGCGCCGCATTCCGCCGCATGTACGGCGCGGCGGGCTGGGCGCCGCCGCGGCCGTACCCGCCGCTGACCCCCCTGCAAGCGCTTATGGCCTATGATTGCAAGGGGATGCGACACGCCACGCGGACCCGTTATCCGTTCGTGGACTCAACGCCCGAGGAGCAGCGCCGCCTTTTCGGACGCTCCTCCAACGTCGAGCGCGACCCCTACGAGGAGTTGACCGCCGGTCGGCGCGCGCGCCGCGGCGAGGGCAAACAGCAGTCCACGACATGCGCGGCGTAATCGTCGAGGTCGGGGCCGGATAGCAGCCGCGTGCGCTCGTAATCGTCGCGCCAGCGCACGTAGATCTCGGGGCGAATGAGCAGGCATTGTGCGTCGCCGGCATTGACGGCGTTGCGTTCGGGATCGCCCGGCGCGCCGAAGCGCGCGACGACCGCGGCCCCGGGATGCTCGGCGCGCCAGCGCCAATGGGCGGCGAATTCGTCGAGGCCGTCGATGTCGAGCGGGGCGCCGGTGAGCCGCACCCAGCGGCAAAACGCTTCGAACGGCACCCGCTGGCGCCGCGCGGTCAGGCCGGCATAGCCGTAACCTAAAAAAAGTGCATCCCGTTCGGCGACGAACTCACTGTGGTCGCCCCATAGCGAGAAGCCCGGAGCAGCGCGCCGGGCGCGCGCAAAGTCGCGCCGATCCAGCCACGCCAGAACCGGCGCTTGCGCAGGCTGGTAGCGGAAGCCCAGATTTTCTGAAGCAGGCAAGGGTGTCATCTCCCCCCTTTTCCCACCAAGTTCTTTCGATTTCGTCACGCGCTTCGTATGAAATCGGAGCGATCTTGCGCGTTATTCGGCGCCGAACTTCGCGTTAATTTTTTCAGTCTAGCATCGGAAAACAGGACCAAAGACCCGCAGAAATGTCAAAAGACGGCAGAAACCAGCCAAACAGCGAATTTCTCGGCGATGTGAGAAAGCCGCTGAACGACGCTCTTTATGCGGACAGCGGCTCTCTCATCGCAGGCGGCGCCATTGTGGTCGTTGTGGCGGTCATCTGCTGGCTGTTGACTCGCGCCACGACGCCTCTCGTCCTGGCAATCACTACTCTCGCAATTATTGTAGTGCGCATCTATATCGCACGGCAGCGGCAATGGCAATGGCGTAAATGGTACGATTACGCCTTTAAAATGAGCGCACTGGCTTATCTATTTTGTAGCGGTATCTTGACGTATTGGGCTTATACTTCTACGAATGAACCTATTATTCTGACAATGACGCTCATTGTCGCGCTGATAAATACAATGAGCATTGCTTTGCGTTCCTTTGCGGTGGAGAGCGTCGTGCGCCTCCACGTATTCGGCGTTGTGGCGCCGGTTACACTCGCCTTCGCGCTGCGCGGCGGCTATTTCTGGGTCGCCGCCGTGACCCAGATCGTGCTCGCGTGGTATGTCGATAAGTCAGCGGCCCGTCTGCGCGGCATATTGCTATCGGAGATAACCTATCGGCGACGCTCCGACACCGTGGCGACGCGCTTCCGTTTCGCCATCGACAATATGTCGCACGGCATGTGCATGATCGACAGCCAGATGCGCATCGTCGTCTCCAACGCGGAGCTGGCGGAGACTTTCGGTGTGCCGGGCTCGCGCTCGTTGCAGGGAACGCGCTTCAGCGCGCTGGTGCGGCTCGCCCGCCTGCGCGGCACCATGAACCACGCCGACGCCGACCGCTTGCTCGCCAGCTTCGAGGCGACCAGCGCCCCCGACAGCGTGGCTCGGCTGGAGGCCCCGGGGCCGAACGGCCGTGTCTACGACCTGACCCTCAAGCGTCACGACGAGGGCGGCTGGGTGCTGGTGGTGCAGGACGTCACCGACCAGCGCCGGGCCCGCGAAGCGCTCGACGCGGCGGCGCGATTCGATTCGATGACCAACCTGCCGAACCGTCGCTCGTTCGAGGAGCGACTCAGCGACGCGTTGATAGCGGCGCGCGGCCACGACAGGCGCACCGAGGTGCTGTTTCTCGATCTCGACGGCTTCAAGCAGATCAACGACACGCTCGGCCACAAATTCGGCGACCGCGTGCTTGCGGAATCCGCGCGTCGGCTGCGCGAGACGACAGGCGACGCCTATGTGTCGCGCTGGGGCGGCGACGAGTTCGTGGTGTTGCGATCCGGCTACGACAACGAGGCGACGATGTGTTTCGCGAAAGCGCTGATCGCCGATCTGTCGCGGCCGATCTGGATTGAGGGCGCCGAGGTGATCGTCGGCGCCAGCGTCGGCGCCGCCATCTGCATCGGCGGCGCCATCGGCATGGACGCGCTCTTGCAGCAGGCGGACATGGCGCTCTACGCCGCCAAACGGGAAAGCCGCGGCACTTGTCGCCTCTACGAGCTCTCGATGAGCGAGCAGGCGCACGAGCGCCGGCTGCTGGAGCTCGACCTTCAGGCCGCGCTCGCCGCCCGCAACTTCGAGCTGCACTATCAGCCGATCGTCGACATCGAGACCGGCGAACTGGTCAGCTTCGAAGCGCTGGCGCGCTGGCGCCATCCGGTGCGCGGCGCCGTGTCGCCCGATATTTTCGTGCGCGTGCTCGAAGACCTTAACCTGATGAACGCCTTCGGCGCCTGGGCGCTGCAACGGGCGTGCGAGGACGAGGCGAAATGGCCGCTGCCGGTGCGGGTCGGCGTCAATGTCTCGACGCGGCAGATCGAGACTCTCATCGACAGCGTGCGTCGGGCGCTCGCTGCCTCCGGTCTCGATCCGCGGCGGCTGGAGCTGGAGATCACCGAGACCGCGGCGCTCGCCACCGGCGACACCGTCCGCCGCACGCTGGAGCAGGTGAGGGCGCTCGGCGTGCGCATCGCCCTCGATGATTTCGGCACCGGCTATTCGAGCCTCAGCCATCTCATGCAATTGCCGCTCGACAAGGTGAAGATCGACAAAAGCTTCACTCAGCAACTCGGCCGCAGCCGCAAGGCGGACGTGCTGGTCGCCAATATCGCGCGCATCAGTTCGCAACTCGGCATGCGCGTCACCTTCGAGGGCATCGAGACCACCGAGCAACTCGACCGCGCGCGGGCGCTGGGCGTGCCCGCCGAGGGCCAGGGCTGGCTGTTCGGCAAGCCGACCGCGTTCGCCGACCTCGACCGCATCTTCGCCATGGAGGCCGAGCAGGCGGTCGCCTGATCGGACGCTCGCCCTCGGTTATCTCCCCAGGCTGGCGATAGAGGCGCTCCCGGGGCGCGACAGCCGCATGCCGGCATCTTCGGATGCGGGTCGGCGAAGAACGCGCCGATGCGGAACGGACCGCCAACCAAAAAAGGGCGGCCTGGAGGCCGCCCCGAACACTCGCGCCAAGCCGAAGGCTCAGACGCTGTAGTACATGTCGAACTCGACCGGGTGCGGCGTCATCTCGTAGCGCTGCACTTCGGCCATCTTGAGGTCGATGTAGCTGTCGATGAAGTCGTCGTTGAAGACGTCGCCGGCCTTGAGGAAGGCGCGGTCCTTGTCGAGACTGGCGAGCGCTTCGCGAAGCGAGCCGCAGACGGTCGGGATCTTCTTCAGCTCCTTGGGCGGCAGATCGTAGAGATCCTTGTCCATCGCCGGGCCGGGGTCGATCTTGTTCTTGATGCCGTCGAGGCCCGCCATCAGCAACGCCGCGAACGCCAGATAGGGGTTGGCGGCGGGGTCGGGGAAGCGTACCTCGACGCGCTTCGCCTTCGGGTTCGAGGTCCACGGAATGCGGCAGGAGGCCGAGCGGTTGCGCGCGCTATAGGCGAGCAGCACCGGGGCCTCGTATCCCGGCACCAGCCGCTTGTAGCTGTTGGTCGACGGGTTGGTGAAGCCGTTCAGCGCCTTGGCGTGGCGGATGACGCCGCCGATGTACCACAGACATTCCTGGCTCAGGTCGGCGTATTTGTTGCCGGCCATCACCGGCTTGCCGTCGCGCCAGATCGACTGGTGGACATGCATGCCGGAGCCGTTGTCGCCGTAGACCGGCTTCGGCATGAAAGTCGCGGTCTTGCCGTAGCTCTGGGCGACCATGTGAATGCAGTATTTATAGATCTGCATGTGGTCGGCCATCATGGTCAGCGGGCCGAACTTGAGCCCCAACTCATGCTGGGCGGAGGCGACTTCGTGGTGGTGCTTTTCGACCACCGCGCCCATGTCGGCCATCGCCTTCAGCATCTCGCCGCGCATGTCCTGGCCGGAATCCTGCGGCGGCACCGGGAAATAGCCGCCCTTGATGCGCACCCGGTGGGCGAGGTTGCCGCCCTCCATCAGCGCATCGGAATTGGTCGGCAATTCGTTGGAATCGAGTTGGAAGCCGGTATTGTAGGGATCGGCGCGGAAGCGCACGTCGTCGAAGACGAAGAATTCGGCCTCGGGGCCAAAATACACGGTGTCGCCGATTCCCGTCGACTTCAAATAGGCCTCGGCCTTCTTGGCGACGCCGCGGGGATCGCGGTTGTAGGGCTGGCCGCTGGCGGGATCGAGGATGTCGCAGGTCACCACCAGCGTCGAGGCGGCGAAAAACGGGTCCATGCACGCCGTCATCGGGTCAGGCATCAGCGTCATGTCGGATTCGTTGATCGCCTTCCAGCCGGCGATCGAGGAGCCATCGAACATCAGGCCATCGGCGAAAGCGTCCTCGTCGATCAGCGTCTGGTCGAAGGTGACGTGCTGCCATTTGCCGCGCGGGTCGGTGAACCGCAGGTCCACATACTTAACGTCATTGTCCTTGATGTATTTCAGTACGTCGTGCGCGGTCTTCATTTAGGGCTCCTCGTCTCCCGTTCGCTATGCAACGCTTGGTTCTCAGACGGCGTCCGCGCCGGTCTCGCCGGTGCGGATGCGGATTGCCTCGTCAATCGAGGAGACGAAAATCTTGCCGTCGCCGATGCGCCCGGTCTGCGCCGCCTTGCGGATCGCCTCTACCGCGCGCGCCAGATTCTCGTCGGCGATGACGACCTCGATCTTCACCTTGGGCAGGAAGTCGACCACATATTCGGCGCCGCGATAAAGCTCGGTATGGCCCTTCTGCCGTCCGAAACCCTTGGCCTCCAGCACGGTGATGCCCTGCACGCCCGCCTCTTGCAGCGCCTCTTTGACCTCATCGAGTTTGAACGGCTTGATAATCGCCTCGATTTTCTTCATGGGCGAAAGGACTCCTCGGTGAAGCCGTAGGCGAGCCGTTGCGGCCTCGCACGCGACCAAAGCGCGGTCCCTTAGCATTGCTTTTTCGGCCGCGCCACGCCTAGTCCCACAACTCTTTGCCGCAAATATGGGCGCCGGTCATACCGTGCTCGCCGATTCGCCGGAGGCAAACACCCGCCACGCCTGCGTTCCCGCCTTGGCGACGACGACGCGGCCGGACTTGGCGACCGCCACCAGATGGGCGAACACCAGCGGCTGGCGCCAGGCGTTCGGCCGCGCCGGCGCGCAGACGGCGCGATATTCGTCGACGTCTGCGTCCTCCATGAACAGCACGCCGATGCGGTCGGGGCGCAAATGCGCGGGCAGCTTGCGGCTCGTCAGCCACTCGCATTCGAAATCGCGGCAGACCCCGGGGCGCTTGGCGTAGATGCGGCAGCCGGCGGCGCCGCAATTGCCGCATAGCGGCCCGGCCGGCTTCTTCAACTCTGCGATTTCGAGCGCCGAGCAGCACATGGTGCAGGCGCCGCAGGATTTTCCTAACGCCGCGGCCAATGTCGTCTCCTCGCGATGGCGGCTCATAACGCCGCGCGTCCGGCGGCGGCAAGACGCGGCGGCGAATGAGCGCAGGAAAAAGATTTCCGATTCCGCCCCACAGCCGCGCCCGTTAAGATCTGCGCCGACGAAGGGCCGGGAATGGGCGGCTGGAGCCGCAAGGCGAGATGCCCTACGCCTATGTGTTCATCGCGCCGGAAGGCTGTTGAGCCGGTCAGGCTTTGACGTCGCGCGGCAGGCTCTGCTTGAGGGTGAAGAACCCGCGCCACGGGTCCTTGAGCTTGAGCGCCGTCTTGATGTCGTAAGCGGCCGCCGACTTCACCTCGGCGAGAGCATCCCAGGTGAGCGGCGTCGCCACAACGGCGCCGGGCCTTGCGCGTAGCGACCACGGCAGGATCGCCGTCGCGCTTTTCTTGTTGCGCAGCCAGTCGACAAAGATGCGGCCCTTGCGGCGTTGTTTGCTCATCGTGGCGACGAAGCGCTGCGGCTGATGCGCGCCAAGCGCCTGCGCGAAGCCTTTGGCGAACGGCTCGGTTTCAGCGTAGCCGGCGCCGCCGTCGAGCGGTGCGACGACATGCACGCCCTTGCCGCCGGTGAGCAGCGGCCAGGATTTGAGCCCGATCTGCTTCAACGCCTTGGCGATGTCGGTGGCGGCGCGCTTGACCTCGTCGAACGGCAGGCTCTCGTCGGGGTCGAGGTCGAACACCATGCGGTCGGGCGCGTCGAGGGCGCCGATGCGACTCATCCAGCCATGCAACTCGATGGCGCCGAACTGCGCGGCGCTGTGCAGGCCGATCGCGCCGTCGAGCGCCATATAGGTCTGCGATCCGACCTCGACGGCAATGATTCCGGCCTCCATGCCGCGCAGCGGATGGCGTTGGAAGAAGGTTTCCTCGATCGATTCCGGTGCGCGCACGATCGACAGCGGCCGGTCGGCGAGATGCGGCGCGAGGCGGTCGGCGACCGCGTCGTAATAGGCCGCGATCTCGCCCTTGGTGATGTCGTCGGCGGGATAAACGATCTTTTCGGCGTGGGTAATTGTGAGTGCGCGCGGCGGCGCCGGCGCGGCGGGTTTGGGGGTGGCGTTCACAGGCAGATCCTCGCGCAGCGCCAGGAAGCGCGCCTGACGCAGAAGGCGGTCGCCGGTCCAGCCGCCGAAACGGATCTCGGCGCGCAACGGCTGTTTGACGAACTTGAGGTCCCTCGGCCAGTCGCCGACGAGATCGGCGGGCGGGCGGCTCGAAGCGCCGCGCGAAATCCTGGCGAAAATCGCCGCGCGCTGCGCCCGGCTATAGCCCGTGCCAACGCCGCCGACATAACGCAGCTTGCCGCCCTCCTCGATGGCCGCGTGCAGGGAGGCGAAATCCTTGGTCCTGGCCGAGGGTTTGTAGCCGACGATGACGACGTCGGTGCGTGGATAGCCTTTGATCTTCACCCAGGCGCGGCTGCGCGCGGCGACATAAGGTGCGTTGCGGTCCTTGGCGATGATGCCCTCCGCCCCGCCGGCCACCGCCTGCTCGAACACGCGCTGGCCGTCGCCGACGATATGGTCGGCGAGGCGAATATGCGCGCCGCCCTTGCCAACGACTTTGCGCAACGTCCGCTGACGCTCGCGCAGCGGCTTCTGGCGCAAATCGACGCCGTCGAGGCTCATGAGATCGAAGGCCACGAACACGATGGCGTCGGGGCGTTGCTGCTCAAGGGCTGCGACCAGCGCCGGAAACTGGCTGACGCCGTTTTCGTCGAGCACGACGGCCTCGCCGTCGATCAGCGCGCTGCGACATTTGAGGGCTGCCGCCTCGCCGGCGATCGGCGCGAATTTCTCGCTCCAGTCGAGGCCGGAGCGGGTATAAAGCCGCGCCCGCCCGCCAGCCGCCGCCAGCTCCAGGCGGTACCCGTCATATTTAAGCTCGTATATCCATTTGTCGCCCTCGGGCGGCGTCGGCGCGACGGAGCAAAGCTGCGGCGCGACAAAGGCGGGGAGTGCTGGCCCCGTCTTGACGGTGGCCGCCTCGACCGGTTGGCGCCTCTCGATCTCAATGCGCGTGCGCCGGGTTGAGACCGAGCTGGGAAACCGCGACGTCAGGCTGTCGTCGTCCTCAGCGAAGGCGTCGCGCTCCTTGATGAGCAGCCAGTTCTCGCGTTTCTCCTTCGTGTGCATGCGCACCAGCACCCAGCCGCCGCGCATGCGTTCGCCATGCGCGATGAACTTGATCTCGCCTTTCCTCAACGCCTGCGCGGCAGCGCCGTTGTTGGGCGTGAATCTCGTATATTCCCACAGGAT
The DNA here is from genome assembly GCA_035606915.1 of Roseiarcus sp. Taxonomy (GTDB): domain Bacteria; phylum Pseudomonadota; class Alphaproteobacteria; order Rhizobiales; family Beijerinckiaceae; genus Roseiarcus. The sequence goes on from DATNDU010000031.1 coordinate 9,183, forward strand.
CACCGTGCCGCCGCCATATTGGCCCTTGGGGATCAGGCCTTCGAACGTCGCGTAGTCGAGCGGGTGGTCTTCGGTGCGCACCGCCAGCCGGCGGTCGCTGGGATTGGCGGAGGGCCCGCGCGTCACCGCCCAACTCACCAGCACGCCGCCGATCTCCAGCCGCAGGTCGTAGTGGTCGCGGGTGGCGAAATGGTGTTGCACGATCAACCGATGGCCGGGCTCGACGGCCGCTCCCTCGGGCTCCGGCGTCGCCTTAAAATCGCGCTTGGCGCGATAGGCGTTGAGCGAGGTTGGCGCTGCCTCGGCGCGCACTTCAGCCAGCCTTGCGCTTGGATGCGGGCTTGGCGGTCTTCGATCGGGCCGGCTTCGACGGCGTCTTGCGTCTGGACTTCTCGGTTTGGCGCTTCGGCGCAGCGCCGGCCGGCGCGAGCGAACGCCTCAGCGCCTCCATGAAGTCGATCACCTTCGCCCCCGGCGCCGTCTCGCTTTCAACCGGCACGGAGCCGCCGCTGGCTGCCTTGCGCTTGACGAGGTCGCGCAGCGCCTCGGCGTAATGGTTCTTGAATTCCGACGGATTGAAAGGCTGGCTGCGGCTCTCGATGAGCTGCGCCGCCATGTCGAGCATGTCGGCGCGCGGCTTCTGGCGGCCGAGCGATGAGAACACCTCGTCGGCGTCGCGGATTTCGCTATCGTAGCGCAAGGTGTCGAGCACCAGGCCGGCGCCGCCGGCGTAGAGCGCGACGAGATTTTCGCGACCGCGCAGGGTGAGTTGCCCGACGCCGACCTTACGCGCCTTGCGCAAGGCGTCGTGGATGACCGTATAGCCCTCCTCGGCGACGTCGCCGTCGGGCAGGATGTAATAGGGGCGCTCGAAATAGACGGGATCGATGTCGCAGGCGTCGACGAACTGCGTCAGTTCTATGGTATGGCGGGTCTCCAGCCGCACGGCGTCGAGTTCGTCTTTTTCGAGCAGCACGTAATTGCCGGGCTCGACCTCGTAGCCCATGACGATGTCCTCGTTGGCGACTTTGCGGTCGCCCGCGCCTACTTTGAGATAGCGGATGCGCTGTTTGGATTGACGGTCGATCTGATGGAAACGCGGCGTCGCCTCGGCGCGCTCGGCCGCCACCAGCCGCACCGGAATGGCGACCAGCGCCAGCCGAAGATAACCCTTCCAGAAAGTGCGGATGCTCTCGGCCACGCAAACCCCCGAACGCAATAGACTGGACTCGTCAACGCAAGGGCGAAAGGCGGAGTTCCCAAAATTAGGCAAAGTGGCGGGCGCGCCAGTCGAGGATCGTGCGGCTGACCTCGTCGGGGTATTCCTGCTGCGTCCAGTGGCCGCTGCCGTTGACGAGATGGCGCTCCAGGTCGGGAACGAGTTGCTCCATGCCTTGCGACATCGCCGGCGGCAGCACGGCGTCGAGTTCGGCTGCGATCATCAGGCAGGGGACGCGAATCGCGAAATCGAGGTCGGCCGAGCGCTCCCAGTTGCGGGTGAAATTGCGATACCAGTTGATGCCGCCGGTGAAACCGCTGCGGCGGAAGGCGTCGATGAACACGGCCTTTTCTTGCGCCGTGGCGATCGACGGCCGCGCGTCGCGCGCCGCATCGTAGGCGGCGACGATGGAGGGGAAATCCAGGTTGATCGGACCGCCGCCGGTGCGCGCTGGCGGTGGTTTTCTCAGCATGAAGTCGAACAGCTTCTCGATATTGTCGGCGAAGATGCGGTCGGACTCGCGCGCCGGGTCCTGGAAGCGCACGATATACATGCTGTCGCCGAAGCGCTTGCGCAGGATCGCGATCGGGTCGACGGGGCTGCGCGGCAGATGCGGCGTGTTGAGGCCGACGACGCCGGCGGCGCGGGTCGGGTGGCGCAGCGGAAAGCCCCAGCCGACGATGCCGCCCCAATCGTGGCCGACGATGATCGCTTTGTCGATCTTCAGATGATCGAGCAGATGCGCGATGTCGCCGGTGAGATGGTCGAGGTCATAGGCTTCGACCGCCGCCGGCCCCGGCGTGGCGCCGTAGCCGCGCTGGTCGGGAGCGATGACGCGGCGGCCGGCCGCAGCGAACGCCTTGATCTGATGGCGCCAGGAGAAGGCGAGTTCCGGCCAGCCGTGCAGCAAGACGAGAGGCGTCGGGTCGGTCTGCGGCCCGGCCTCGTAATAGCCCATGCGCAGGCCCGGCAGATCGGCGAATTGCAGCGGCGGCATGTCGAGCATGAAGGCCTCCCGCGCGCGAGGTTGGCACGCGGCGCGCGGGCGGGCAACCGGACTTCAGTTGCCGCCCTCCAGCAGCCTTCTCGCGATCACCTGCGCCTGAATCTCCGCCGCGCCCTCGAAGATGTTCAATATCCGCGCATCGCACAGCACGCGCGAGATCGGATATTCCAGCGCGAAACCGTTGCCGCCGTGGATCTGGAGCGCGTTGTCGGCCGCCGCCCAGGCGACGCGCGCCGCCAGCAGCTTGGCCATGCCGGCCTCCAGGTCGCAGCGCCGGCCCTCGTCCTTGGCGCGGCCGGCGAAATAGGTGATCTGGCGCGCGATGTGGATCTCGACCGCCATCATCGCCAGCTTGTCGGCGACGCGCGGGAACTTGATTAGCGGTTTGCCGAACTGCACGCGCTCCTTGGCGTAGCGCAGCCCCAGTTCGAACGCGCTCTGCGCCACGCCGACCGCGCGCGCCGCGGTCTGAATGCGCGCGCTCTCGAAGGTCTCCATAAGCTGCTTGAAGCCCTGGCCCTCGACGCCGCCAAGCAACTGCCCGGCGGGGACCGCGAAGCCGTCGAAAGCGATCTCGTATTCCTTCATGCCGCGATAGCCGATGACCTCGATCTCGCCGCCCGACATGCCCTTGGCCGGGAACGGCTCGGCGTCGGAGCCGCGCGGCTTCTCGGCGAGCAGCATCGACAGGCCCTTGTAGCCCCTTTCGTCCGGGTTGGTGCGCACCAGCAGCGTCATCAAGTCGGCGCGCACGGGATGGGTGATCCAGGTCTTATTGCCCGTCACCCTGTAGACCTCGCCGTCGCGGGTGGCGCGCGTGCGCAGCGAGGCCAGATCGGAGCCGGTGTTGGGCTCGGTGAACACGGCGGTCGGCAGCATCTCGCCGCTGGCGATCTTCGGCAGATACTTGGCCTTCTGCGCGTCTGTGCCGCCGACGAGGATGAGTTCGGCGGCGATCTCCGAGCGCGTGCCGAGCGAGCCGACGCCGATATAGCCGCGCGACAGTTCCTCGGAGACGACGCACATCGCCACCTTGCCCAGGCCGAGGCCGCCGTGCGCCTCGGGGATGGTCAGGCCGAACACCCCCATGTCGGCGAGACCCTGGATCACCGCCAGCGGGATGTAGCTGTTGGTGCGGTGCCAGCCTTGCGCGTGCGGGATCACCTCGGCATCGGCGAAACGGCGCATTTCGGCGCGCATCGCTTCCAAGGTGTCGTCGAGGCCGGGGTCGCCGAGCGGGCCCGGCGGCGCGCGCTCGATGAGGGCGGCAAGGCGCGCCCGGTTGGCCGGCGTCGAACCGCTGGCGATCAGTTCGGCGACCGAACCCTCGCGCAACCGCGCGACGATCGCCTCGTCGAGGCCGAAATCGGCCGGCCGCACGAACTCGCTTTGGTTCATCGGTAGGCCGCCGAAGGCTTGCGCGAGATATTCGCCGAGGCCGACGCGGGTCAGCAACGCCTCGGTCTCGCCGAAGCGGCCTTCGGCGCGCATGCGCTGGGCGTAGGCGGCAAGCTCGCGGACGGCCTGCGCGTAGGTCGCCAGCCAGGCGAGGCCGTGCGCCGCGTGCTGTTCGGCCTCGATCAACGCCGCATCGAGCCTTCCGTCGCGGCTGACGCGCGCCCGCGTCGCGGCGGTGGCGCGCGCCAGTAGCGTCTCCAGCGCCTCTTGCGCCCCGGCGACGAGGTCGTCCAAATCCACGGGTGGCGCTCCCTGATCCTATTGCGGCGCCGCAACATGCGGCTTGAAAGCCGATGACGCAATCCGCATTTCTGTCAATATAGGAGCGTTTCGCCGCGGCGCGGGAAGGGCTGAGGATGAAGGCGGCGGCGGGCGTGGTGTTCGATGCGATCGGCGGCTTCCTCGTCGACGATGGCTGGCCGATCGCCAGTCACATTGCGCTGTCGATGCTGACCTCGATGTTTCCGTTCCTCATCTTCATTACCGCGCTGGCTGGCTTTCTTGGCGCCTCCGATCTCGCCAGCGAGGCGACGCGGCTGATCTTCGAGGCCTGGCCGAAAGTCGTGGCGGGGCCGATCGCCGGCGAGGTGCACAGCGTTCTGACGCAACCGCGCGGCGGGCTGCTGACCATCGGCGCGGTGCTGGCGTTGTACTTCTCGTCGAGCGGCGTCGAGGCTTTGCGCACCGGGCTCAACCGCGCCTATGACGCGCTCGACCACCGGCCGTGGTGGCTGCTCAGGCTGCAATCGATCCTGTTCATGATGGTGGCCTCGTTCGGGCTGCTGGCGCTCGCCTTTCTGGTCGTGCTGGGGCCGTTGATCTGGGCGCAGGTGATCGATTTCGCCCCGCAGTTGGCGCCGTTGCAGCAATTGGTGACCATCGTCAGACTCGGGATCGCCACCGTGGTGTTGTGCGTGACGCTGCTGGTGGCGCATCTGTGGCTGCCGGCGGTGAAGCTGCGCTTCCTCGACGTGGCGCCGGGGGTGATCCTCACCTTCGTCGGCAGCGTCGGCTTCGGCGAAGCGTTCGGCCTCTATCTCAGCGAGTTCGCGCGCAATTACGTATCGACCTACGCCGGGCTCGCCTCGGTGATGATTACGCTGGTATTCCTTTACGTGATCGCGGCGATTTTCGTCTTCGGCGGCGAACTCAACGCGGCGATCCTGCGCCGCGGGCGGCGCGAGAAGGTCAGGGTGCGCCGCGCCGCGCGGGTGCGCGGGGCGGCGCGGCGCTCGGAGAGAGGGGACTAGCGCCCCGTCTTCGCCAGCGCCGCCACCCGCCCCGGCGCTCCGGCGCCCGCTTCGCTGCGGACCGAGGCGGCGACAAAATGCGCGATCTCCAGGCCGGCGGCCTGCGCCGCCTCGCGCACGTGGGCGTCCGAATGGCGAAAGCGCATCGCCGGCCCCAGCGCGAACGACGCCTCGCCGCTCTCGATCGTGAACACCAGCAGGCCCGACGGCGCGAGCGCCTTCGCCGCCGCCGCGAAAACCGGCGTCAGGTCGCCGAGATAAACGAAAGCGTCGGCGGCGACCGCCAAATCCACGCCGCTGCGGCCGTCCAAAAACGCCGCGAGGTCGCCGACTTCCAGTTCGTCGTAAATCCCCGTTGCCCGCGCCTGCGCGATCATGCCGGCGGAGATATCGACGCCGATGAGCCGTTCGACCCTGGGCCGCAGGGCGCGCCCCGCCAGCCCCGAGCCGCAGCCGAGATCGAGCGCCCGTGCGAAGCGCCGCCCCGGCGCGACGCTATCGAGCGCGGCGAGGATGACCTCCGGCCCGCAATAACCGAGCGACCGGGTGAGATGGCGCTCGAAGCGCGGCGCGTAATCGTCGAACAGCCGCGCCACATAGGCGGGCGGCAGCGCCTCGACGCGGCGGTTTTCAAGTTGGGCGAGCCGCGGGCCGGCGCCCAGGCGGTCCCGGGGGTCGGCGTTGAGCGCGGCGGCGTAGGCGGCGCAGGCGCCGGGAAGCTCGCCGAGTTGCTCGCGCGCCGCCCCCAGCGCGAACCACGCCGGCGCCCAACCGGGGGCCAATTCGAGCGCCTGCTCCAGCAATTCGCCCGCCGTGCGCGCGTCGCCCTCGGCCGCGGCGGCGCGGGCGTAGGCGTAACGGCGCTCGGCCAGGGGATCGGGGCAGACCAGCGGGTCCACGCGCCTTCAGGGCGTCGGCGACGGGGTGGGCGCCGGCGCGCTGTTGTCTGACGCCGGCGCGCTGTTGTCTGGCGCCGGCGCGCTCTTGGCCTTGCTCTCGTTGGCTTTGATCGCGGCGACGATCGCGGCGAGCCGATTTTGCGCCTCGTCGGCGGCCTTGGCGAGCGCCTCGACCTTGGCGCGCGAATCGGCCTCGGCGGTTTTGGCGGCCACTGCCGACGCGTCGGCCGCGTCCGCCCGCGCGCGGGCGTCGGCGAGCACGGCTTGCGCTTTCTGCAACGCGCTGGCGACGGCAGTCTTCTGCGCCACGAGGTCGCCAAGCTCCTCCTGCGCCGTCTTCAGATTGGCGTTGGTGTCCTTGAGCAGCGCGGTCTTCGAATCGAGTTCGTCGCTCTCGGAGGCGAGCGACAGCTCGGTCTCGTCGACCTGGTGGGTGAGGTCGGCGAGTTGCGTCTGCACGCCGGTGCGCTGCGCCACCGCGTCGTCGAGCGCCTTGCGGCCCTGGTCGAGGCGTCGGCGCAGATCTGTGGCGGAGCCGACAGCCTGTTGCAACGCCTGCAACTCGCCGACGAGACCCTGACGGGCGACCTCGGCGCGGTGCTGCGTTTCCTGCGCGTCGGCGCGCAGGCCGACGCCCTCCTGCCAGAAATACAGCGCCACCAGCCAGCCGACGGCGGCGATGGCCATCAGCGCCAGCGACGCCGGTCGCGTGAATTCGCTTCGGCCCCCGTCCATGTGCGATCCCTTGAACCCTCGCCGTCGCGGCGTTCGATATTGGCCGCCGCGCCCGCCCGCGCCAAGCGCTATTTTCGCTTTGCCATCACCTGAATCGGGCCGGTCAGTGAAGGATTGCGCGCGCGTCGGCGCCGCCGAGCCGCTAGAAGGCTTTGACGCCGTCGTCGCCGCCCGACATAACCGCCTCGATCGTGGAGGGGAGCCCCGTTGAAGTTCTCGCTAGCCAGCCTCGCCGCCCAAGCCTTGCGCGGCCACCGGGATTGGCCGGAGCAGTGGCGTTCGGCCGAGCCGAAGCCGGCCTATGACGTCATCATCATCGGCGCTGGCGGCCACGGCCTCGCCACCGCCTATTACATGGCCAAGGAGCACGGCATAACCAACATCGCCGTGCTGGAGAAGGGCTGGCTCGGCGGCGGCAACACCGGCCGCAACACGACCATCGTGCGCTCGAACTATCTATGGCCGGCCTCCGAGGGCATCTATGGCCACGCCCACAAGCTATGGCCGGGGCTGTCGAAGGAACTCAACTACAACGTCATGTTCTCGCCGCGCGGCGTCATGCTGCTGGCGCACAGCCTGCACGACGAACAGGCGTTCCGCCGTCATGTCCACGCCAATCGGCTCGCCGGCATTCCCAACGAATGGCTGACGGCGGCGCAGGCGCAGGCGTTCTGCCCGATCCTCAACATCGACCCCGGCATCCGCTACCCCGTGCGCGGCGCGGCCCTGCAACGCACGGCGGCACCGCCCGTCACGACGCTGTCGCCTGGGGCTATGCGCGGGGGGCTAGCGCGCGCGGGGTGGACATCATCCAGAATTGCGAGGTCAAGGCGATCCGGCGCGACGCCAGCGGCGCGGTCGCCGGCGTCGAGACCAGCAAGGGGCCGATCGCGGCGCGCAAAATCGGCGTCGTCACCGCCGGCCACACCAGCGTCGTGATGGCGATGGCGGGCCTGCGCATGCCGCTGGAATCCTTCCCGTTGCAGGCGCTGGTGTCGGAGCCGCTGAAGCCGGTGATGCCCTGCGTCGTGATGTCCAACGCCGTGCACGCCTATATGTCGCAATCCGACAAGGGCGAACTCGTTATCGGCGCCGGCACCGACGGTTATATCTCCTATAGCCAGACCGGCGGACCGCATGTCGCCGTCTCGACGCTGGAGGCTATCGTCGAGATGTTCCCGATCACCTCGCGGCTGAAGATGCTGCGCAACTGGGGCGGCATCGTCGACACCACGCCCGACCGCTCGCCGATCCTGTCGAAGACTTCCGTGCCGGGGCTGTTCGTCAATTGCGGCTGGGGCACTGGCGGCTTCAAGGCGACGCCGGGCTCCGGCCATGTGTTCGCCGATCTCGTCGCCACCGGCGAACCCAACGCCATCGCCGCGCCGTTCACGATCGAGCGTTTCCGCACCGGGGCGCTGGTCAACGAGGCGACCGCCGCCGCCGTCGCGCATTGAGGGGCAAATACCATGCTGTTGATCCGCTGCCCCTATTGCGAAATGGAGCGACCTGAGGTCGAATTCAAATATGGCGGCCAGGCGCATCTGGTGCGCTCTCCGCAGACCGCGACTGACGAGGAATGGACGGACTTTCTTTATTTCCGCGACAACCCGAAGGGCGTCCACGCCGAGCGCTGGCGCCACGCGGCGGGTTGCGGGCGCTTCTTCAACGCTTTGCGCCACACGGTGAGCGACAAGTTCCTCGCCACTTACAAATCCGGCGAGCCGCGGCCGTCCTCGCCCTAGGCGCGGCGCTCGCCGGCGCCGCCCGCGCCGAGGAGGTGCGGCAGATCGCGCCCGACATGTTCGAGCCCGTCTATCGCGACCCCCACGCGCCGCAGCACAAGCCGCCGCCGCCGCCGAAGCCCGCGCCCGCCGCGCCCAAGGCCGCCGCGCCGAAGCCGCCGGCGCCCGCGCCGGTGTTGGCGCCGAGTCGCGCCCACCCCTACGGCGCCTGCGCGCCCGAGGCGGCCAATTTCGTCGTCTGCCTCGGCGAGTCCGTTGTGCGCGCCGATGGCGAGGTCGAGGCGGCCGAGCACTCGGTGCTGGCGGGGCTCGGCGAGCGGTCGGGGGTCAATCCCGTGGTCGCGGACGGGGTCGCGCGGGCGCTACGCGCCGCCGGACAGGCGTGGCGGGGCTTGCGCGAGCTTGAATGCGCGGACCTGCCGCTGATCGAGAACGGCCTCATCGGCTCGCTCTACGAGCGCCGGCTGATCTGTCACATCCGCCGCGATGTCGAGCGCGTGGAGTTCCTGCGCCAGCGCTACGGCGCGCGGGGGTGAGGCGTCCGCTCAGATCGATTTGACCTCGCCGCCGTCCATGCGCAGCGCCGAGCCGGTCATCCATCGCGCGCCCGGCGACACCAGAAACGCCATCAACTCCGCGATTTCCTCCGGCTCGCCATAGCGGGCGATGCCGGCTTCCTTGGGGAAATTCGCCGTCGCCTCTTCGACCGTCATCTCGTGCAGGGGCGCCCAGTGCTGGAGATAGGACCTCCGGCGCCCGGTCATCACCGGCCCCGGCAGCACGCTGTTGACCTGCACGCCGTCGGCGATGCCGCGGTCGGAGAACGCCTTCGCCAAAGCGACGATCGCCGCGTTGATGACGCCGACCGCCGCATAGGCCGCCTTCGGGAATTGCGCCGAATTGCCCGACATCAGCACCACCGCGCCTCTGGCCGCTTTCAGCGCCGGCCACGCCGCCAGCGTCAGCCGGCGCGCGCCGTGCAGCTTCAGCGCCAAGCCGCTCTCCCACTGTTCGTCGGTCATTTCGAACAGGTCGATCTGGGGGACCGCGCCGGCGATATTGAGCAGCGCGTCGATGCGGCCGAACGCGGCCAGCGCCCGATCGATCACGGCTTGCGCGGCCTCCGGCCGCCCCATGTCCGCGTCGACGACCAGCGCCTCGGCGCCGGCCGCCCTGACGGCTTCGGCCGTCTCTTCCAGATGCGCGCGGTTGCGCGCCACCAGGGCCAGCGACGGGAAATTGCGCGCCAGCCTTATGGCCGTGGCCTGACCGATGCCCTGGCTGGCGCCGGTGACGATGGCGACCGAGTTCGACATGGGCGTTTTCCTTATTAACGGGGGAGGAAGTCGCGAATTTCAGTCGCGATCTCGGCCGCATGAGTCTCCAACGCGAAATGGCCGGTATCAAGCAAGCGCACCAACGCCCCCGGGATGTCGCGCTTGAACGCCTCGGCGCCGGGGGGCAGGAAGAACGGATCGTTCTTGCCCCAGACGGCCAGCAACGGCGGCTTGTGCTGGCGGAAGTAAGCCTGGAAGGCGGGATAAAGCGCGACATTGCTCTGGTAGTCGCCCATCAAATCGAGCTGCAAGTCCTCCTCGCCGGGCCGGGCGAGGTAGAAATTGTCGAGCGAGTAGCCGTCCGGCGACACCAGCGTCGGGTCGGGAACGCCGTGGGTGTATTGCCACATCGTCGTTTCCGGCTTGAGGAAGGCGCGCAAGGCGGCGCGGTTGGCGGCGCTGGGCTCGCGCCAGTAGGCCTGGATGGGGCTCCAGCCCTCACTCAGCCCCTCCGTATAGGCGTTGCCGTTTTGCGAGATAATCGCGGCGATCCGCTCGGGATGCTTGAGGGCGAGCCGGAACCCGGTCGGCGCGCCGTAGTCGAAGACATAGAGCGCGTAGCGGTCGAAGCCGACGGCCTCGGTGAAGCGGTCGATCATCTCAGCCATCCGGTCGAACGTGAAGCCGGGCCCGGGCATGTCGGATTGGCCAAAGCCCGGCAGATCCGGCGCGACAATGTGGAAGCGGTCGGCGAGAAGTGGGATCAGGTCGCGGAACATATGCCCGGCGCTCGGGAAGCCATGCAGCAGCAACAGCTTAGGGGCCTCGGCGGCGCCGGCTTGACGGTAGAAGATCTTGAAGCCGTCGATGTCGACGGCGCGATAGCTGACAGAGGTCATGGCGAAATTCCTTCTTGCGAGACTAACCGAGGCGAGCGCGGCTCCCGTCGTAACTGGTCAAACCGCATCAATAGGGTTACTATCGGTGCGTGGGTTAGAAGGGTTATGACGAAACCATGATCACGAACGAGTGTTGGCCGACATCCGGCGGCCGCGGAACCGCAGCGCGATGACGCGATATCTCCCGGCGATCTTCGTCGGCGACGCGCCGGCGCTGGACTTCCTCAATTCGATCGCCACGCCGGCCGACGCGCCCGTCGACTGGATCGGCGACGGGGAGGGTCTGTTGCGCTGGCTGGCGCAAGCGCGGCTGGCGCCCGACGCCACGCTGGAGACCATCCGGGCGCAGGCGCCGCCCGGCGAACTCGACCGGGTGGCGGATCAGGCGAGAGCCTTGCGCGAATGGTTCCGAGGTTTTGTGCGCGCGCGCATGGGGGCGCCCCTGACGGAACAGGCGCTGCCGGATTTAGAGCCGCTCAATCTGCTGCTCAGCCGCGAGGAATATTATCGCCGGATCGCGTCATCGCCCGACGGACCGCCGCTGCGGCTTGAGACGATCCGCCGCTGGCGCCGCCCCGAGGCGCTGCTGTCGCCGATCGCCGAGGCGCTGGCGCAATTCGTCTGCACAGAGGATTTCTCGAACGTAAAGGCCTGCGAGGGGCCGGTCTGCACACTTCTGTTCGCCGATCACACGCGCGGCCATCGGCGGCGCTGGTGCAGCATGGCGCTCTGCGGCAACCGCGCCAAGCAGGCGGCGCATCGCCAGCGGCTACGGGAGCCCGGCTGATTCAGCCGACGTTGCGGCCCTTGCCTTCCCAGTAGGGGGCGCGCAGCACGTGCTTCAACAGCTTGCCGGCGGCCGAGATCGGCAGGGCGTCGCGGAACTCGACGCTGACCGGGCATTTGTAGCTGGCGATGAAACCGCGACAATGCTCGCGCAGCGCCTCGATGTCGGTCTCGGCGCCGGCGCGCAGCACGACGACGGCATGCACCTGCTCGCCCCAGCGCTCGCTGGGAACGCCGATGACCGCGCAACTGGCGATGGCGGGATGGCGCGCCAGCGCGTTCTCGACCTCGGCGGAATAGACGTTCTCGCCGCCGGAGACGATCATGTCCTTCAGGCGGTCGACGATGAACAGGTAGCCGTCCTCGTCGACGAAGCCCATGTCGCCGGAGCGCAGCCAGCCGTCGCGGAAGGCGTCGCGCGTCTCCTTGTCGCGGTTCCAGTAGCCCTGCATGACGCCGACGCCGCGCGCCACGATCTCGCCGACGGTTCGTGGCGGGACTTCGACGCCGTCGGGGTCGGCGATGCGCATGTCGATGCCCCACATCGGCCGCCCCGCCGAGCGCAGGCGGGCGCGGTCGCGGGGGTCGGCGGAGCGATGGCATGGCGCCGGCAGCAGGGTGTAGGGGCCGCCGGTCTCGGTCATGCCGTAGCCTTGATGGAACGCCGCCTTCGGCAGCGCTTCCAGCAGCCGATTGAGCAGGCTCTCGTTGATCGGCGAAGCGCCGTAGATAATCTTGCGCAGGCTGGTCGTGTCGTAGGCGGCGAAGTCCGGATGCTCGATCAGGCGTTGAAGCATGGTCGGCACCATCAGCGTGAACGTCGCGCCCTCGCGCGCGATCGCCTCCAACACCTTGGCGGGATCGAAGGCCTCGACGAACACGGTCTTGCAACCGCGCACCAGCGCGCGGATGACGATGCACATGCCCGCCTGATGGAACATCGGCGCGACCGCCAGGATGACCTCATCGGCATCGTAGTTGACGTCGAGCAGATTGCAGAGGGCGTTGCCGGCGAGCGCGTTGTGGCTCAGCATGACGCCTTTGGGAAAGCCGGTGGTGCCGCCGGTGTAGAACACGCCCGCGAGATCCTCGCCGCCGCGGCGCGCGTCCGGGGCGGGCGTCGCCTCCCGCATCAGCCGGCCGGCGTGCAGCGTCCCTTCCGGCGCCTCGCCGTCGCCGAGATAGAGGATGGCGCCGAGCGAGCGGCTGCGGGCGCGAAGCTCCGGCAGCATCGGCGCGAAATGATCGTCGGCGAGCAGGATGCGGGTGTCGCAATCGTCGAGCGAGAAGGCGACCTCGGCCGGGCTCCAGCGCGTGTTGACGGGATTCAACGCGCCGCCGCCGCCCCAGACGCCGAGCATGTATTCGAGATAGCGGTCGGAGTTGAGCGCCAGCATGGCGACGCGATCGTTGGCCGCCATGCCAACGCCGTGCAGCACTGAGGCGAGGCGGCCGGAGCGATCCGCGAGCTCGCGCCAGGTCTGGCGGCGCTCGCCGAACACCGTCGCCTCGGCGGCGGCCGCGCTGCGCAGCTGACGATGCAAGCCCTCGGTGAGCTGAAGGTCCATTTCGTCCTCCCTGGAGCCGGCGCATCGCCTAGCTCGACGCCGTGATATAAAATCCGACGGGTCGGTTTATTATTGCGCGATTATGCGATAGGTCAAGCAGGGCGGGCGTCGTTGATGAAAGATTTCGCCGCCCCGGCGCCCTTGAGCCGACCCCGGGCGTAATCGCATAAGGGGCGGCGGGTGATTCGGCCGGTTGCGGTCGTGCCGGGGATCGCCGGTTGAGCAAAGGAGCGCGCGTGCGCCGATGGCGAGAACCCAGTCGAAGTCTTATCCCGAGATCCGCGACGGCATCCTCAAGTCGGCGGCGCGGCTGTTCGCCGCCAAGGGCTACCCCAACACCTCGATCGTCGACCTCGCCGAGGCCTGCAATTCCTCGCGCGGCGCGCTCTATCATTATTTCGAATCGAAGGAGCAGATACTGCTCGCCATTCTTGAAACCCATCTTGAGACCGTGCTCGGCGAGCTCAGCGCGATCGCCTCGCGGCGAGCCGACGCGCTCGACAACCTGCGTGCCCTGGTGCGCCGCCTTATGCTGCTGAACTCGCAAAACCAGGCCGAACAGATCACGCTCTTGAACGAGGCCAATCAGCTCGACGAGGCCGCCCGCGCGCGCATCGCCGGCAAGCAGCGCGAGATCGTCGACCTCTTCGTCGCCGCGCTGTCGCGGCTCGATGCGCAGCAACGCATGACGCCGGCGCGGCGCAAGGCCTATGGCATGATGCTGCTCGGCGCGCTCAACTATACCTACGCGTGGTATGATCCCCAAGGCGCGGTGACGCCCGAGGCCTATGCCGACATGACGCTCGACGCTTTCGTCGGCGGCTTCGTCAACCCGCAGGCCCAGCAGGCCCAGGCCCAAGCGCCGGCGAAGACGGCGCGCCGTCAGACAAGGAAGGAGATCGTGTAGATCGCCTTATTGTTGTTGACGAGCGCCACTTTCTTGTAGGCCATTTTCAGCTCGCCGCCGATCCGGCGCAGCCGGTAGAGGCAACGCGCCGCCCACATCGTGTCGCCGCGCAGGTTGGTCTCGAAGATCTGGGCATTGCAGGCGACGGCGATGTCGGCGCTGGCGGATTGCAGAAGCTCGATATTGCCGATGATGCGGGCGAGCTGCGAGGGCGGCGCCTGCGAATGGCGGCGGCCGGTCTTCAATTGGCGGATGCGCAGCGCGATGCGCGAGCGGTTGTCGTAGATCAGCGACATTTCGCGCTCGGGATCGGTGTCCTGGCCATTGGCGGGCGCCCAATAGAGGCCGTCGTCGGTCCACAGCGCCTCCCAGGCGTCGTATTCATGGGTGTCCTGAAGCCGCGCCTCGCGATAGAGAAACTGCGCGACCTCGTGATAAAGCTCGTGGCCGAACGCCGCCACTTCGGCCGAGCCTCGGCCCGTCCATTGCTTGAGAATGTCGGGCTCGCTCGAAGCGTTCATGTCAGCGCGTCTCCATCAGCGAGCGGTAGTGGCGCCAGATTTCGCGCGACGGCATATCGTCGGTCGAATGGCCGATCAGATAACCGTCCTCGTCGCGCCGCTCTCTGTGCTCGCCACGCTTGAGGTACAGATATTCCGGCGCCCTGATCTCAAGCCCGCGCTGATTGCGCTCATACATCTCGGTGTCGTCGGCGAGCAGGAAGCCGGCTGGTCCCACCGAGCCCATCGTCTGCTGACGGAAGCGGCGGTTGATCTCGGGCGAATCCTTGAACTGGATCGCCGTGACGTGCTGGATCGATTCGTTCACCGAGACCGGCTGGATGACGAAGATCTGAATCTCGGCGATGAACAGATTGGGGAAGATCATGACATGCGGCATGCCGTCGATCATGATCTGGCGGGCTCGCTGATCGCCATAAGCGGCGTTCATCGCCGCGACATAGCCCGGCAGCCTCTCGGCCGTGGCGCCGAACCAGCTCATCGGCTGGTTGCGGCGGCGGAACTCCGGCCGTGGGTCGATCTCGGTGTGGCCATTGCCGAAACTGCGGCTGATGGCGATAGCCTCGCCGCCGTAGAGCGAGCCGATGGCGCTGTCGGAGACCGAGAAGATCGAGGAATGCACGAAGCCCGGATGATAGCCGTCGCATTCGTTTTCGAGAATGAACTTCCAGTTCGCTTTGGTGCGGTGATGCAGGAAGCCGGCGCAGAGATCGAGTTCGCCGCTCGGAGCGTTCTCGCAGGCCTGATCGAGCGTGCGGATGGCGCCGCCCAGATGCTCGATCAGCGTCGGCCCGTCGGGCGCCATCGAGGCGAAGACGAAGCCGCGATAGCTCGCCACCCGCGGCGGCTTAGCGAGGCCGAGCTTCGTCTTGTCGGCGCCGTCGTAGCCGTCCGGGAAGGCGTAGTTCATCAGCGCGCCATCGTTGGCGAAAGTCCAGGAATGGTAGGGGCAGGTGAACGAGGCGCGATTGCCTTTTTCTTGCGCGCACACCGCATTGCCGCGATGCGGACAGCGATTGAGCAGGAGATCGATGGCGCCGTGGCGGTTGCGCACCATCAGCACCGGCATCGGCCCGATCGACTTGGCGACAAAATCGTTGAGCCTTGGAACTTCGCTCTCGTGGCCGACATAGACCCAGGTCGCAAACCAGATGCGTTCGATTTCTTGGCCGTAGATCGCCTCGTCGCGATAGAGCGATCCATGCACCAGGCCGGGTTGGATGAGCTGGTCCCAGCGGCTGCGTTCGCTACTCTCCATCCCCGCCTCTCTCTATCCGCGTCTCTCCTGCCGGCGGGACAGTCTGCGGCCGCCGCCGTTGCGAGCCGTCCTTTATAAAACCGGACGGTCGGTCTATAAATGGAGTCCCGATGGCTGTCAATCGCGGCTGAGCGGCTTCAGCCGGTCGCGCGGCTGCGGCTTCTCGGCCAGGAAGCCGCTAAGAAACAGCCGCGAAATGCGCTCGCACAGTTGCTGCGGCTTGATCTTGCCCGACGGCTTGTACCAGAGGTCGGTCCAGTTCAGCATGCCCACCAGCAGCATCGTATAGGGCGCATAGACCTCGTCCGGCAGCCCCGGCGTCATCTCGCGCAACAGCGCCCCGAGCCGGTCGGCGACCTGACGCTCAAGCTTGAGGATCGGCGCCTGTTTCTCCGCCGGCAGGAACTTGACGTCGTTCATGGCGCTGACGTGACGCTGGCGCGATTGCGCGGATTTGGTGACGAACACCTCGACGAAGCGCTGGAAGCGCTGCTCCGGCGCGGCGGTCTCGGCCAAGGCGGTCTCCATCTCGGCGATGAGTTGTTCGAGATGCTCGCGCAGCAAGGCCAGCAAGAGGTCGTCTTTGGTCGGGAAATAGTGATACAGCATCGACTTGGTGGCGCCGCACAGCCTCGCCACGTCCTGTAGCTTGGCGCTGGGGAAGCCGACCTTGGCGAACAGCATGGCGGCGCTGTCGAGAATGGCGTGATATTTCGCGTCGTAATCGTCTGCGCGGACCCGCGGCATGAGGCTTTCCCGTTTTCGTTCGCCCTGCGGCCGGCGCCGGGGAAGCCGGGTTGACATAAACCGTCCCGTGAGTCTCATTATTCGGACGATCGCTGTCGAAGATCAAGGCCCGCGGCGCGCAGTTGAATTCGACTTCGCCCGCACCGCATTGTTGCGCCCCATGCGCCTGTCGGCGTATCCCGCCGGGGCGCAACAACGGAGCCCAAGCCATGTCAGACGAGCGTGCCGTGTCGGTCGCGTCGGGGTTGCGGTTCCCGTTTGCCGAGCCGCCGCGCATCGGCGAGGTCGTCGAGGTGCGCCCGGGCCTGTTGTGGCTGCGGCTGCCGCTTCCCTATCAACTCGATCACGTCAACGTCTATCTCATCGAGGATGGCGACGGCTGGGTGATCGTCGACGCCGGCATTTCGACTGCGCAGGCGCGGGCGGCCTGGGAGGCTTATTTCGACGGCCCCCTGCGCGGCATGAAAATCGCGAAAATTCTCGTCACCCATTTTCATCCCGATCACATCGGGCTCGCCGGCTGGCTGTGCGCGCGTTTCCAGGCGCCGTTGCTGACCAGCCTTTCAAGCTACATGAGCTGCCGCGTCATCTCGCTCGATCCGCGCGCCTTCGAATCCGCGAGCAACCGCAACTTCTACAAGAGTCACGGTATGGATGAGGCGGCGGCGCGCATCGTCAGCACGCAGGGGCACGAATATCTGCGTCAGGTCGAGCCGCTGCCCGAGACGTACCGCAGGCTGTTGATGGGCGATGCGCTGACGCTGGGCGGGGCGACCTACCGGGTCGTCACCGGCGATGGCCATGTCGCCGAACAGGTGATGCTGTATTGCGATTCCGCCAAGCTGCTGATCGCCGCCGATCAGGTGCTGGAGCGCATCTCGCCCAATGTCGCGGTCTGGGCGGGCGAGCCCGACGGCGATCCGCTCGGCCATTATCTGCGCAGCTTGCGGTTGCTGCTCAACGAGCTTCCCGCCGATGTGCTGGTGCTGCCCGGCCACATGCGGCCGTTTTATGGCTTGCGGCAGCGCTCGCAGGAATTGATCGCCCATCACGAGATGCGCTGCGGCCTCGTCCTCGAGGCCTGCCGCGACGCCGACCGCTCGGTCGCCGATCTCGTGCCGCTGCTGTTTCGCCGCGCCTTGGACCCGCATCAGATGGGCTTTGCGTTCGCCGAGACGCTGGCGCACGCCAACCGTTTGGTGCGCCGCGGCGAGTTGGAGACGGTGGCTGAAGGCGAGCGCATTCTGTTTCGCGTCGCCGATCGCTCAAGCGTCTAGCCCGTCGCTATCGCGGAGGCGCCCCTCACCCTCTCCCCGTGAAGAACGGGGAGAGGGAAGCGCGGGGCCGCGACGAGCCAGCGATTCCAACGTATCGCGGAATGCGTTAGCGCGACGCTTCGAGGCTCGCCAGCGCTTTGCGCACCGCCTCGCGCGCGGTGAAGGCGCAGGCCTGGGTTCCGCCGTCGCCATAGTCTTTCACGGCGTCGCCGACGTGCCAGAGATTGGCGAGCGGCGTATCCTGCGGCAGATCGAAGCCGGCGCAGGCGCGCTGCGCCGGCCACTCGCCGCGCATGACCCGCACCGACAGCATTTTCGCGTCAACGAAGCCGGGGAACAGCGAACGCAGATCGGCGAGCGAGGCCTCGACCTCTGTCTTCTCGTCGAAATCGCCGAGCGCCGGCTTCGGCACGGCGTAGGCGACATATTGGCGCCAACCTGGCGGGGCGAGTTCGGGACAGGTCGCCGTGAGTTCGCCCATGTTGCACAGCCGCTGCGTGCGGCCGAAGGTCACCAGGCCCGGCGCGTCGATGAGGCGCTCGCGGGTGGCGAAATTGATGACGATGTTGGCCGATGGCCGCGACTTCGCTTTGACATCCTCGATATAGCCCGCGCCGAACGCCTCGCCGCCGGGCAGCGCCGCGGTCGCCGCGGGGCCGATGTTGGAGATGACGACGTTGGCGGCGACGCGGGAGACGGCGCCGTCGCGCTCGATGTCCAACGCCGTGATGCGATTGCCTTCGCTATGCAGCGCCGTCGCCGTCGCGTTGAGCCAGATGTCGCCGCCGGCGCGCCTGATGCCGTCGCCGAGGTCGTTCCAGATGCCGATCGTGCCGCGCGGGCAGAAGCCGAAGCGCTTGAACGCGCCCTTGACGGCGAAATAGGTGAGAAAGGCGCGCGCCGGCAATTCGTCGGCGTTGGCGGCGAAGATCGCCGCGCACAGGTTGCGGAAGATTGCGTGAACGGTGGCGTTCGATGTCGTGTTCGACAGCCATTCAGCGGTTGAAAGCTTCCCCTCCGGCAGATCGCCGGTGCGCGCGTCGGCGAATTTCGCGCCGATCTTCGCCGCTTGTCTGGTGAAGGCGCCGAGCAGCAGGCCCCAGCCGCCCTTGCCGGCGTTGATGATCTTGCCGTCGATATAGAACACCGTCGCCGGATTCGGTTCGCGCAGGTCGAGCGGCACGCCGAGCAACTCGAAAGTCTCCTCGAACACACCGCCGCGCTCGATGGCGATGGCGCCGATATTGACGATGTGGCCGTCGATCACTTCACTCGACGCGCGGCCGCCGAGCCTTCCCAGGCGCTCGATGATGAGCGTCTTGCGTCCCGCCGCCGCCAGGCGGGCGGCGGCCGTCATGCCGCCGGCGCCGGCGCCTATCACTACGGCGTCGTATCTATGCGCCTCCATCAGACGCCCTCGCGGCCGACGATGGAAATTGCGCAGACGTTCTGCGAAGGCTGGCCGCCGAGGTTGTGGACGAGGCCGAGCCGAGGATCGCTCAGTTGGCGCGCGCCGGCGCGGCCGTTGAGTTGCAGATAGATCTCATACAGCATGCGGATGCCGCTGGCGCCGATCGGGTGGCCAAAACATTTCAGGCCGCCGTCGATCTGGCAGGGAAGACGACCTTCGGCGTCGAAAGCGCCGTCGAGGACATCGCCAACCGCGCCGCCTTCGTCGGACAGGAACAGGTCCTCCATCGTCACCAGTTCGGTGATCGAGAAGCAATCATGCACCTCGGTCAGGCTGATCTCGTCGCGTGGGCGAGCGACGCCGGCCTCGGCGTAGGCGCGCTTGGCGGCGATGCGGGTGGTGTGGAAATAGCTGCCATCCCAGCCGTTGCCCTGCATCTCCCAACCGTTGGAGCAGGCGACTTGCAGCGCCTTGAAGGTGACGGGATCGCGTTTGCCGAGGCCGCGCGCGATCTCCGGCGTCGTCACGATCACGGCGGCGGCGCCGTCGGAGACGCCGCAGCAATCGAACAGACCCAACGGCGCGGCGATGGTCGGCGCGCTCAGGCATTGCGCCTCGGTGATGGCTTTGCGCAAATGCGCCTTCGGATTCTTGGCGCCGTTGGCGTGGCTCTTGACCGAGACATGCGCCAGCGCCCGCTTCAGCGTCTGCGCATCGAGGCCGTGTTTGTAGCGGTAGGCGGCGGCGACCTGGGCGAAGTTGGCCGGCGCCACCGCGTTCGGGTGCCATTGCGGGATATAGGTTCCCACCGTCGCCACCGGCAGGCCGCCGTAGCCGGTGTCCTTCAGCTTCTCGACGCCGAGCGCGATGGCGATGTCGCAGGCCCCCGCCGCCACGGCGTAGACGGCGGCGCGGATCGCTTCCGAGCCGCCGGCGCAGAAATTCTCGACCCGCGTCACGCCGATGTTGGGCAGCCTGAGCGCGATGCTCATCGGCGTGCCGCCTCGCCCCGTGCCGACGTCGTCCATGTGCGTGGAAAACCACGCCGCGTCGAGTTGGTCTGGCGTTATGCCGGCGTCCTGCATCGCCTCGTTATAGGCCTCCAGCATCAGATCCTCGGGGCTGGCGTCCCAGCGCTCGCCGAAGCGGCTGCATCCCATGCCGAGGATTGCGACCTTGTCCTTGACGCCGCTCGCCATGCTTTGTCTCCTCCTAAGCGCCGCGCGCGGGCGTCGCCTTCCAAAAATAGCGCGTGTAGTTGCGCGCCGTGTCGATGTCTTTGATACGAAACACCATCTCCATCGGCGTGCCGGAATCGACCTCGCCAACGTCGAGATCGGTGAAGTCCATCAGGATGCGCCCGCCGCCCTCGAAGTCGATCTGGCCGTAATGATGCGGCGGCGAGGGATGATAGGAGAGATATTCCGCCGACCAGCTCAACACCCGCGCCGGCCGGTCGGCGAGCTTATAGGGCTCTTGCGTGTCTTGCAGCGGCCCCTGCGGATCGTAGGACAGGCGCGAGGGCGGAAAATGCACGCTGCCGGTGACGCGGCATTTGCCGGCGACGAGGCCAAGCAGGGCGTTGCGATGGCGCCAGGCGGTGCTCAGCGCGGTCTTGCGGTCCTGCTCGCCGCGCATGCCGCGCTCAAGCGACAACTGGCCGCCGAACGACAGGAAGCGCGTATAGTTGGGCTCCTCCTTGCCACGGGCGATCCAGGCGCGCACGCCGCGCGTAGGCCGGAAGCTCTCCACCAGCGGCGTCGCGCGCAGCACGATCGCCTGCGCGCCGCTGCCGAAGGCGGCGAGCACGATGATCTGACCGGGCTTGGCGCGCTCCAGCCCATCGGCGAGCATGATGAGCCCATGCGCGGCGCCGCAATCGCCGATGCGGTCGATCAGCGAGGCGGCGACCGCCTCGTCGTGGATGCCGCAGGCTTTGGCGACTTGCGCGTCCATGCGTGCGAATGAGGTTGGAAACAGCAGGTGATCGACCTGCTCGGCCGCGATCCCTGCCTGGCGCAGCGCGCCGGCGACGACCCTCGGCACGAGCTTGCTGACGCCCTCGTCGCGAATCCAGCGCTCCTCCCATTGATAGTCGATGCTTTCGCCGCTGGCGCGGAAATGGTCGACGAAATCCACCGACAGCGTCGCCGAGCCCAGGAACTGCGCCAACACCTTGTCGCGTCCGACGAGTGCGGCGGCGGCGCCGTCGCCGTATTCCAGTTCCTGCGCGCTGCCGGGCCGCGCCTTGCGCCGGTCGGCGGCGAGCACCAGCACCTCGCCGGGAAACGCGGTGGCGCGGGCGACGGCCTGTGTCAGCGCCGTCAGCGCGACGCGCGGGGTTCCGCCGAGATCGGCGGCCTCGATGTCGTCGTCGAGCGTCAGCGCGCCGGCGACGATGGCGGCGTTGAGGCGCTCGGCGAAAGGCGGCGTGTCGGTGGCGAGCAGGACCGCGCGCACATGCGAGCGATCCTCGGCCGGCCCCAGACAATCGCGCGCGGCGGCGACCGCCATCGTCACGCTGTCCTCATCCCAATTGGCGAAGGCGCGCGCGCCCTTCCGGCCGCCGAATTGCGGCGCGTACCAGGCGTTGGCTTGGGCTGCGACCTGGCGCGGCAGCCGCAGGCGGGGCACGTAGGCGCCGAAGCCGGTGATTCCGATCATAATTTCTCCGCACCTTCGAGATGGGCTGCCAGAAACCGCGCCCCGACCGCCACCGCTTGCCGCGCTTGCGGCAGATCGTGCGGGAACTGCTGGAAGACGTGGATCATGCCGGGCCAGATCTCGCAATGCACGGGCGCGCCGGCGGCGCGCGCGCGGGCGGCGAAAACCTCGGAATCGCTGACCAGCGTCTCCCGCTCGCCGACCTGCATCAGCGTCGGCGGCAGGTGGCGGAGGGTCTCGGGCTCAGCGAACAGCGGCGACAGCAGCGGATCGTCGGCCGCCGCGTTCGCGCCAAGCGCGGCGCGGGCGACAGCCAGAATCATCGCCCGCCGATGGATGGGATCGAGGTGCGAACGCGTGGCGTAGCTTTCGCCCGAAGCGGTGAGGTCCGTCCACGCCGACATCAGATAGGCCGCCGCCGGCGCTCGCCCGCCCTGCTGGAGGCGTGCGATCATCGCGCCGAGCGCCAGCGCGCCGCCGGCGGAATCGCCGGCTAACGCGAGGCGCGTGAAGCCGGTCCGCTCCAAGCCTTCGACGACGGCGAGCGTGTCATCGAGCGCCGCCGGCAGCGGATGCTCCGGCGCCAGACGGTAATCGACGCCGAGAACCTGTGCGCGGGCTTCCGCCCCGAGCCGCGCCATGATCTCGCGATGCGAGATAAGCGAGCCCATGCGAAAGCCGCCGCCGTGCAGATAGACGATAGCGGCGTCGCGCCGCGCGCCGGCGGGGCGCACCCACTGGCACGCGACGCCGCCGACGACGGTGGGCTCGACCTCCGCTGCGACTGGGCTCGCGAACAATTCGTCCCAATCGGCGCGCATTTGCGCCACCGGCGTATCGCGGCGCCAGCGCCCATAGACGCCGCGCACGCGCGCGATAACGCGCCCGATCGGCGCCTCGCTCACGCTCCGCACCCCATGCCGCCGGAGACGCCGAGCACCTCGCCGGTAATGAAGCCGGCCTCCTCACTGGCGAGGAAGGCCACCGCCGCGGCGATCTCCTCCGGCTGGCCGATGCGCCCGAGCAGGGTCGCCGAGGCCATCGCCGCCATCAGCTTTTCGCCGCCGTTGGCGACGGCGCGGCGCAGCATCGGCGTATCGACCGGACCCGGGGCCACGACATTGGCGGTGACGCCCATGCGCCCGTTCTCGCGCGCGATCGAGCGCGTGAAGGCGATGACGCCGCCTTTCGCCGCCGCATAGACGGCGCCGCCGTTCGAGCCGAGCCGGCCGGCCTCGGAGGCGATATTGACGACGCGGCCGTAGCCCGCCCTCTGCATCGCCGGCAGCAGCACATGCGTGGCGTTGAGCGCCGCGTCGAGGTTGAGCGCCAGCAGGCGGCGCCAATCCTGCGGCGTCGAATGGGTGAAGAAGGCGTGCTGATCGGCGCCGGCGCTGTTGACGAGAATGTCGAACGGCCCCGCCAGCGTGCGCGCCGCCGCGTCGTAGTCGGTGAGATCGACGGCGAGAAACGTGGCGCCGATCTCGCGCGCCGTGCGCTCGCCTTGGAGCGCGTCGATGTCGGCGATCACCACCTCGGCGCCCAGGGCGGCGAGCCGCGCCGCGCTTGCGGCGCCGATGCCGCTGGCGCCGCCGGCGATCAGCGCTCGCCGTCCCTTGACGCCGGCCATCAGCGCCCCGTGAACCTCGGCTTGCGCTTTTCGATCACCGCCGCCAGGCCTTCGTGTGCGTCACGGGTTGCCGACAGAACCTCCTGCGCCTGGTTCTCCTCCGGCATCGCCGCCTCGACGCCTTGGCCGAGGCCGTTCCACAGCAGACGCTTGGTGTTGGCGAGCGCCGCCGGCGCGCCGGCGGCCAGCGTGCGCGCCAGACTCCACGCTTCATCGAGCAGCGAACCGTCGGCGACGACGCGCGTGATGAGGCCGATCTCCAGCGCCTTGGCGGCGTCGATCACCGGGTTCAGCATCAGGATCTCCATCGCCCGCCGCAGGCCGACGAGTTGCGTCAGCGTCACGCTGACGCCGGCGTCGGGGACCATCGCCACCCGCGTCGCCCCGGCGATGAATTTCGCCGAACTCGCCGCGACAACGAAATCCGAGGCGCAGACCAGCCCCATGCCGCCGCCGCCGGCCGCATAGCCCTGCACCGCCGTCACCACCGGCGCCTTAAGGCGGATCAGGCCCGTCGCCACCAGCCGCAGATGCGCGGTGGCGACGCGAATATAGGCCGGCAGCGCCTCACCCTTGGCGAGAAAAGTGTGGATGTCGCCGCCGGCGCAGAAATTCTGGCCTTCCCCGGTCAGCAGCACTGCGCGCACGCGATCCTCGCCATGCAGCCCCATGATGACGCGCTGAAGTTCAGCCAGCAGCTCGATATTGAGGCCGTTGGCGCTGTCGGGCCGGTTGAGCCGCACATGGGCGACGCCGTCGGTGTGCAGATCGGCCAGAACGGGCCCGCTGGCGCTGAGCACGGAAGGGCCGGATGTGTCTGTCATCGGCATGGCCACCCCTGAAGCAGACCCGCGTTTCCTCGATCCGTCCGGCGCTGTGGGCCGCGGAATCTGCGGCCAATAAATAGTCCGACTGGACGGACTATGTCAATCGCCAGCAAGCCGACTGATCGTCTCACATGCGCTTGGCGACTTCCTCCAGCATCACCTCGGTGGCGCCGCCGCCGATGGTGAGAATGCGCGCGTCGCGCGCCATGCGCTCGATCGGCGTGCCAACCATATAGCCGACGCCGCCGTGAAGTTGCAGGCAGGTGTGGACGATCTCCTGCAAGGTCTCGCCGGCGAGCGCCTTCAACATCGACAGTTCGCGCACCCCATCCTGGCCCTCGTCAATCATCTGAGCGCATTGATAGGTCAAAGCGCGCACGGACGCCGCCTTGGCGGCCATCCACGCCAGTTTGTTGCGCACCACCGGTTGCTCCCACAGCGTCTTGCCGAAGGCCTTGCGCTGGCGCAGATAATCGAGCGTCGAATCGATCGCCTTGGCGCTGGCGCCGCTGACCAGGCCGCCGACGACGAGGCGCTCGTTCTGGAACGTACTGACGATATAATAGAAGCCGCGCCCCTCCTCGCCGAGCAGGGCCTGATGCGGCACGCGCACGTCCTGGAAGTACAACGTCGCGGTGTCGGAACTGCGCCAACCATGCTTGGAAAGCTTGTCCGAGATCGAAAAGCCCTCGGCGCCGCGCTCGACGATGAACAGCGAGATGCCGCGCGCGCCCGAAGCCTGCGGGTCGGTGCGCGCGGCGACGATATAGATATCGCCGAGCGCGCCGTTGGTGATGTAGGTCTTGCAACCGTTTATCAACCAGCCGCTGTCGGTGCGCGTCGCGCGCGTCTTCAGTCCGGCGACGTCGGAGCCGGCGTCGGGCTCGGTGACGCAGATCGCGCCGACCTTTTCACCGGCGCAAGCCGGCGGCAGATAGCGCGCCTTTTGCTCGGCCGTGCCGCGATGGGCGATGTGGGAAATCGACATGTCGGAATGGACGGTCAGCGCGCTCGCCACGCCGCCGAACGAGGAGCGCGAAAGCTCCTCGGCGAGAATAACGGAAGACAGCGCGCCGAGCCCGCCGCCGCCATATTCGACGGGATGACGCATGCCGAGCAAGCCGAGACCGCCAAGCTCGCGGAACAGTTGGCGCGGGATCTCGCCCGCTTGCTCCCACGCTTGCGCCTGCCGCACGATGCGCTCATCGACAAATCGGCGAATCTGCGCCCTGATGAGGATCAGGCTCTCGTCGCGGATGGCGGGTTCGGCGAATTCGAACAAGGCAAGCGTCCAGGCCGCAGCGGGTTTGCGGCCCGCGGAATAACGCCTCGATTAATAGACCGACGGGTCGGATTTGCAATAGCGAATGCGGAATCGTGCTGCGCGGCGGCGCGCGGCTATTTGCCCTGAAACCGCGCTGGCCGCTTCTCGATGAACGCGGCGATGCCCTCCCGCGCATCGTCGCTTTCGCTGGCGGCGACCAGAGACTCTTTCTCCGCCGCCAACTGTGCCGACATCTCCGAGGATAGCGACCGCTTCAGCAGGCTCCTGATGCCGCCATAGGCGCGCGTCGGGCCGGCGGCGAGCTTGACGGCGATCTCGGCGGCCTCCTGCTCGACCTTGTCGCTCGGCGCCAGCCGCGACACCAAACCATATTCCAGCGCCTCCGGCGCCGTCAGCCGGCGATTGAGCAGAAACAATTCCTGCGTGCGCCGCAGCCCGATCAGGCGCGGCAGGAAATACGTGCTGCCGCCGTCGCAGGTCAGGCCGAGCGCGCCGTAGCCGAGCGCGAAACGCGCATCGTCGGCGGCGACGACGATGTCGGCGGCGTAGAGCAGCCCCATCGCGCCGCCGCCCACCGCGCCGCGCACCGCCGCCACAACTGGCGCGTCGATCGCCGTCAGGCGCTCGATGGCGAGATGATAGCTGTCAATCATGCGCCTGAGCAGCTTCGGGAGTTCCGCGCGCGGTTGTTTCACAAACACCGCGATATCGCCGCCGACGGAAAAATGGGCGCCGCTGCCGGCGATGAGCACGGCCCGGATTCCTGGCGTCTCCGCGATTTGCGTCGCTGCCTCCAGCAAATCCGACGCCATGTCCGGGTCGATGGCGTTGGCGTTGCGGGGGCGATCGAGCCTGAGCGTCGCGACGCCTTGCGCGATCTCCAGCGTCACGGCGCTGAGCCGGCTTGCCGCGTCGCGCCAGCGGCCGGTGTCGGTGTATTGCGTCAAGGCGCGAATACGCTCGCCCTCGAAGACCAGCAGATGCGCGAACTCCGCGTCGAGCGCCGCGCCGCCTCGCTTGCCCTCGCCACGATACCGTCCGGTGACGAGCAATTGATCCTCGGAGAGCGCGATGAATTGCTCGGGCTCGGCGCGCGCCTCGAAGTGGCGCGCGATCGCCCCCCAACCGTCGCGACGCATCGCCTGCGGCCCCTCATGCGTGCCGCCGACGCCGAACGGCATGCCCTCGGCGAGGCGGCCGACGAAATTTGCATGCAACAAATCGTCGAGTGCGGCGCGGTCGCCATCGGCGAGCGCGACATAGAGGCGGCGAGCCTTGTCGACCAGGACTTCGTTGTCCATTCGAGCATTCCTCTAAAGAGCCAGGCCGGCGGATCATCGTAGATCGGTCGACCCGCTTTAGATCACCATCGCAAAGCGATCCAACCCGAAACAGGGCGCCGCTGCAAGCTCATCGCCGCCGCCGGGCGCATCGCCAAGGACCTCGTCCGCGCGCCGCAATCGCCTGTGGCGAAGGCCCGCGACGCGCTGTGCCGGTCTATCCGATGAGCCCGCGCAGGCCCGCGTAAACGGAGATGACGGAAAGGATCGCGAAGGCCGCCGCCAGCCCCCGCGCATAGCGCGGCGACATCGCCAGCGCGCCATTCAGTTGCGTACGCGCCAGCCCATAGAGCAGCGCCAACGTCACCGGCAGCAGCACGGCGTTGACGGCGCCGGCGGCGATCGAGATCGTCACCGGATTGGCGCCGGAGACGACGAAGGCCCCCGCGGCGAGCGTCATGACGACATAGGCGAGGAAAAAGCCCGGCGCCGTGCGCGGCGAGGCGCCGGGCTTGGGACGGACCGCGAAGACTTCGCTGAAGCTCCAGCCGACCGTCAGGCCCGCCACCATGGCGGCCACCATCGCCGAGCCGCATAGGCCGAGCGCGAAAACGATGGTTCCGACGCGGGTTTCCAGCGCCTGGCCAAAGGTTCTGGCGAGCGCGCCAATGTCGGCGAAGCCGCCGCCGCCGACGCCATGTCCGGCGGTCGCCGCCCCGGCCACGAGAATGGCCGCCGTAATGAGTTGGCACAGGATCGCGCCGCCCAGGGTTTCAAGCCGCGCCTCGCGCAATCGTTGCGGCGTCAGCGCTTTGTCGAGGATCGCCGATTGCTGATAGAACGCCGCCCACGGCAGGAACGTCGTGCCTATATTGGCGGCCAGCAGATAGAGATAGCGGGTGTCGCGCAGCGGAGCGTCGAACATCTGCCGTGCGACGTCGGCGGCCTTCGGCCCCGCTCGCCAGGCCACGGCGACAAAAGCGAGTTCGAACAGGCCGAGCGCGATCGCAACGCGCTCCACCCGCCCATAGGCGCCGAAGCCGGCGACCGAGATGAAGAACAGCACGCTCGCCGTCACCGTGGGCGCGACGGGGGCGCCGAGCGCCTGCGCCAATCCGCCAAGCGCCGAAAGCTGGGTGACGAGGGCGCCGAAGCAACTCGCAGCGAGTGTGACGAGAACGGCGACGGCGACGCTGCGCCCGTAGCGCCGCTGCACCAGCTCCGCAAAGCCGCGCCCGGTGCCGAAGGCGAGGCGAACCGTCAGTTCCTGAATCACGAACAGTAGCGGGATCATCGCGAATTGCAGCGGCAGCAAGCGATAGCCCCATTCGGCCCCGCTCTGCGCCGCCGTGACGACGCTGCCGGCGTCCGTGTCGGCGAGCATGACGACAAGGCCCGGACCGATGGCGAGCGCCACGCGCCGCCAGGAGCGGCCGGGCGTCCAGGCGGGCGCCGAGGTCACTTCGCAGCTTCCGCAACCGCAAAAGCCGCCCGCCCCCGCCGGCGACGGGCCTCAAACTTGGACGGCGATTCGAGGTCACGCATGCCCGGCGTTTATATCACCGCATACGGTTTGCGAGTGAAACGCTCGCAGGCGGGCGCGACGATCGCGTCGACCTCCTGCGGCTTGGCGATTGCGGTTAGCGCGAGGCGCGTGCGCCGGCGGGCGCCGGCGGGCGCCGTCGAGCGCGCCCGCCGCCCCGCGCCACCGGCCCGCCCGCCCTTCGCAAAGGACCGGAGATAACCAAATTCGAATGCGCCATCGGCAATTTTCGCTGGTTATCGGCGACCGGGCGAGACTACGCAACAGCGGTCGAGGGGTTCGGAGGCTGAGCATGCGCACGCAGGTCGGAATCGTCGGCGCCGGGCCCGCCGGATTGTTCCTGTCCCACCTGCTGGCCAGGCAGGGCGTCGACAGCGTCATCCTCGAAGCGCAGAGCCGCGCTCATGTCGAGGACCGCGTGCGCGCCGGCGTGCTTGAGGCCGGGATCATCGACACGATGAACAATATCGGCCTCGGCGCCCGAATGCTCGCCGAGGGCATGGTCGACGAAGGCCTCAACATTCGCTTCCGGGGCAAGGAGATCCGCCTTGATCTGCCGGGGCTCACCGGCCGCCATGTTATGATCTACGGCCAGCAGGAGGTGGTGAAGGATCTCGTCGCCGCGCGGCTCGCCGAAGACCGTCCGCTGCTGTTCGGGGCCTCGGTGGAGCGGCTCGACGAGATCGAGGGGCCGCGCCCGCGGCTGCACTTCCGCAAGGATGGCGTGACGCAAGTTCTCGAATGCGACTTCATCGCTGGTTGCGACGGTTTTCACGGCGCCTGCCGTCAGGCGCCGCCGCAAGAAACCGTTCATTCCTTTGTCAAGGCCTATGATTTCGTGTGGCTCGGCGTGTTGGCGCGCGCGGCGCCGATCCCGGACATGACCTACGCCAACCATGATCGCGGCTTTGCCTTGTGCAGCCGGCGCTCAACCAAAGTGTCGCGGCTCTATCTGCAAGTGGCGGCGTCCGATGCACCGGAAAACTGGTCGGATCGCCAGTTCTGGGACGAGTTGCACGCGCGCATGGCCGACACGCAGGCCCAGCAAATCCAGGAAGGCGAAATCTTCCAGCGCGACATGGCGCGGCTGCGCGCCTATATCGCCGATCCCATGCAATATGGCCGGTTGTTTCTGGCGGGCGACGCCTGTCACATCGTGCCGCCAGCGGGCGCCAAGGGCCTCAACATGGCGGTCGGCGACGTGCGCACGCTGGCGCGCGGGCTGGTCGCCTTCTATCGCCAGGGATCACGCGCCGGGCTCGACCGCTACAGCGCCGATTGCATCGACCGGGTGTGGAAAACGATCCGCTTCTCCGTCGCGCTCACCAGCCTGCTGCATCGGTTTGACGAGCACACGCCGTTTCAGCGCGAGCTACAGATGGCCGAGCTCGAATATCTGCACGGTTCGCCGGCGGCGCAGCGCGTCATCGCCGAGCAATATGTGCGGCTGAGCGAAGTGAGCGATTGAGAGTTTCGGCTTGCGGCGGCGCGCAGGCGGGTCATCAGCAACTCGGCGGCGTGCGCGACGTGCCGCCGGCGCTCGCCATCATCCCCACATCAACCGCCTCGCCGCGGCGGTGCGTGCGCGCGGCGGCGTCGTCGACTGGGTGAAAATGGTGGCCGGCGAGGGCGGGCGCAGCTTGTGGCCGATCTACCACGACTATTTCTTCGCCCCCGAGAACGCGGCGCGCCATCGCGACAACCTGACCGAGGGCGCGCCGGGGCAGCGGCTGCGCGACGATCTCGACGTTCGCGACGGCGACGTCGTCGCCAACAAGTCGCGCTTCAGCGCCTTCCTGCCCGGCAAGTCCGACTTGCCCAAGCAGCTTGCGGCGCGCGGCGTGCGCAACGTCATCATCACCGGCATGTTGACCAATTTCTGCTGCGAGACCTCGGCGCGCGACGCGATGATGCTCGACTATCGCGGGGCGATGATCTCGGACGCCAACGCGGCGCGCTACGAGGAGGATCGCAACATCGGCTTCTCGACGGTGTTTCATAGCTTCGGCGACGTCATGACTACCGATGAGATGATCGACGAAGTGCTGCGCCCCGCCGAGGCCGCGCCATGACGTCATCCCCCGCGCCAGCCAAGGAGCTATTTCGATGATGCCCAATTCTATGTAACGCCGTCACGTCCTGGGCTCGCCGCCGCGCTGCGCGGCTCGGCCTTTGCGCCCGCCGCCTTCGCCGCCGGCAAGGTGACGGTCGGCGTGGTGTTGCCGCTGTCGGGCGCCTTCGCCGACCAGGGCAAGCATTACGAGACCGGCATGCAGCTCTGCCAGCAAACGAACGGCGTCACGGCCGCCGGCAAGACGGTCGACCTCGTGGTGCGCGACGACCGCGGCCCCAGTTCCGGCGGTCTTTCGCGGCGGTTGACGCAGGAGTTGATCCTGCGCGACCACGCCGATCTCATCGTCGGCTACAGCTTCACGCCCAACGCGATGTCGGCGGCGAGCCTGCTCACCGAGGCCAGGCGGCCGGCGATCACCATCAACGCCGCGACCTCGATCATCACGGCGAAATCGCCGTATTTCACCCGCATTTCGATGACGATGTCGCAGGTGACCTATGCGCTCGGCCAATGGGCGGCGAAGAACGGCATCAAGACCGCCCATACGATCGCCTCCGACTATGCGCCGGGGATCGACGCCGAGACCTGGTTCGCCAAGGGATTCACCAGCGCCGGCGGCAAAGTGCTCGGCGCCGACCGCACGCCGCTGGCGTCGATGGAATATGGCGCGGTGCTGCAACGGGCGATCGAGGCCAAGCCCGCCGCGATCTTCGCCTTCGATCCCGGCGAGTTCTCCGATGCGCGACGTCCTCAACCAAGACGGCATGGCCGAGATGACGGCACCGTCGCCATTCTGCCCGTCGGCGTGATGGAGGCGCACGGGCCGCACTTGCCGATCGGCACGGACGCCTTCATCGCCCTCGCGCTGTCGCGCTTGACCGCCGGCTACGCCGGCGCCGCCGGCCGCGAGGCGCTGGTCGCGCCGCCGTTCTATTGGGGCGTCAACGGCGTGCTCGCCGATTTCGTCGGCAGTTTTCGCGTGCGGCCGCAGACCGCCGCGATGCTGCTCGAAGACGTGATCGGCTCGCTCGTCGGGCTCGGCTTCGGCGAGGTCTTGATTATCAGCCATCACGGCGATCTCGCCCATAACGAGATGATCCGCGACGTGCTGCTCGGCCAGCATGGCGTGGGCGTGCGCTGGCTCTACACTCCCTTCCGGTGGCGCATGTTCGCGCGCCTCGGCATGACCGGGCAGGAGCCGATCTGGGCGCCTTGGACGCCGACGCCGGGGCTCGAAGCCTCCCGCCTGACCGGCGTCTTCGGCGTCCACGCCGACGAGTACGAAACGGTGGCGATGGTGCGCCATTTCCCGCACACGGTGGATTTCGAGGCGTTGCGCGAACTGCCGCCGACGGCGCTGACCACCGCCGACCTGCCGCGCTGGCGCAAGGGCGGCGCGGAGGCGCGCGCCCTGACGCCGGACGGCTACTTCGGCGCCCCCAACCCCATCGATCCCGAACTCTGGCGCCATTTCGACGAGACGGCGAAGATCATGGCCGCCGCAATTTCGCGCGATCGTCGCCAAGCCGGCTAGATCTCGTAGTCCGGCAAGCTGCGCCGTCTCGCCATCTGCTTCGCCTCGGCAAGCAACAACGCCTCGAACGCCAGCGCCGCTTTGCTGCGGAAGCGCTCTTTGTGGCGGATGAGCGCGAAGCGGCGCGGCGGCAGCGCGTAGCCGATGCGGCGCAGACGCCCCGATTGGAGATAGGGCAGGGCGACGAGTTCCGAAACCACCGTCAGACATTGGCTGCGCGCCACCGCCGCGCAGGCCGCCTCGTTGGTCGGCAAAGTCAATTTCACCGAGAGGCCCTCGGGTTTCAGCCCCGCCGCGCGCAGCGCGGCTTCGAACACGGCGCGCGTGCCGGAGCCGGGCTCGCGCATCACCCAATGCGACGCCTCAAGTTCGCTCGCCGCCACCTCGCTGCGACGCGACAACGGATGCTGCGGCGCGCCGACAATGACCAGCCGATCGTCGGCAAGCGGCGTCACAGCGAGCCCGGCCTCGTCGATTTCGCCCTCGATGCAGCCGAGTTCGACGTCGCCGGCGAGCACGGCGGCGGCGACGCTGGCGGTGTTGCCTTCCACCAGGCTCAAAGCGACGCCCTCATGCGCGGCGGCGAATTGCATCAGCAGCGGCGGCAGCCAATGGCTGGCGAGCGTCTGGCTGGCGGCGAGGGCGAGGCGGCCGCGCGTGAGCCCTCCGAGTTCCTGCAAGGCGATCTGCGCCGCTGCGGCGGCGCGCAGCACCGCTTGGGCCTGCGGAAGAAAGTCCCGGCCGATTTCGCTGAGCTCCAACCGCCGAGCGACGCGATGGAACAGTTTGACGCCATGCCGGCCCTCCAGCGCCTGAATGGCGGCGGTCGCCGCCGAGGGCGAGAGGTGGACCGCCTTGGCGCCCTCCGTCAGGTGCTGACGTTCGGCGACAGCGACGAAGACGCGCAATTGCTCCAAGGTCATCGCGATAAAATCGAACAAAATGGACGATACGTTCGAATGGATTGAACATGCGCGGGGGAATACGTCAAGCGGCAAGAGGTCCCCATGCCCTACTCGCCCGCCGCTTGTCGAAAATTTCTCCCGGGGCTCGCGCTTTGCGCTGCCGTCGCGGCGATAGCTTACGCAGCCGAGGCGCTGGAGACGCGCCTTTTCGGCAAGGCGTGGCTGGAGACGCTGGTGCTCGCCATCGTCATCGGCGCCGGCGTCAGGACGGCGTGGACGCCGCCGGCGCGGTTCGGCGCCGGCGTGGCGTTTACCGCCAAGACGCTGTTGGAGATCGCCATCGTGCTGCTCGGCCTTTCGGTCAGCGCCACCACGCTTTTCGCGGCGGGGCCGGCCTTGCTCGTCGGCATCGCCTTCACCGTCTGCGCCGCCATCGCCATCAGCTACGGCATTGGCCGCGGCTTCGGCCTGCCGCACAAGCTTTCGGTGTTGATTGCCTGCGGAAATTCGATTTGCGGCAATTCCGCCATCGCCGCCGCCGCGCCGGTGATCCGCGCCGACAGCGACGATATCGCCGCCTCCATCGCCTTTACCGCGGTGCTCGGCGTTATTGTGGTGTTGGCGCTGCCGTTCGCTGGCCAATTCCTGCATCTGAGCCAGGTGCAATACGGGGTTCTTGCCGGCCTGACCGTCTACGCCGTTCCGCAGGTGCTCGCGGCGACCGCCTCGGCCGGCGCGATCAGCGTGCAGATCGGCGCCTTGGTGAAGCTTGGGCGCGTGCTGATGCTGGGGCCGGTGCTGTTTCTGCTGGCGCTGCTCGGCGGCGCGCAAGCCTCGGCGTCTCAGGACAAGGTTCGCCTGTCGCAATTGGCGCCGCCGTTCATTCTTGGCTTTCTGGCCATGATTGGCCTGCGCTCGACGGGATGGCTGGCGCCGTCGGTTCTTGCCGCGGCGGCGACCGCCGCCAGCGTGCTGACCATAATGGCGATGGCGGCGCTGGGCGTCGGCGTCGACGCCAGATCGGTGGCCAGGGCGGGCGCGCGGGTGACGGTCGTCGTGGTGGCGTCCCTGCTGGCCCTCGGCGCGATCAGCCTGGCGCTGATCTCAGCCCTCGGCCTGCGCTAGGCGGCGTAATCGCGCTTGCGCGGCGCGAAATCTTCCTGCTAATTCGTTCGCATACAAATGAAGCGGAGCCTCGTGACCCTGTCCTCGATCGAGCGCCCCGCAGTTGCGGGGGCCTGGGGGTGAGAACGGCGAAGCGTTTGTCGCTGCGCGTGAACGGCGCAACCTATAGCGTCGAAGGGGAGCCGCAGGTCCCGCTGCTTCATTTCCTGCGCAACGACCTTGCGCTCAACAGCCCGAAATTCGGCTGCGGCCTCGGCGAATGTGGGGCCTGCACGGTGTTGATCGACGGCGTCGCGGCGCGCAGTTGCGCCTTGCCCGTTCGCCTTGCCGAGGGGCGCGAAATCGTCACCCTGGAAGGCTTGACCGCCGCCGGGGGCGACCCGCTCCAGCGCGCCTTCGTCAGCGCCCAGGCGGCGCAATGCGGCTATTGCATCGCCGGAATGATTATGACCGCCAAAGCTTTCCTGGCAGTCTGCCCGCAGCCGAGCGAGACGCAAGTGCGCGAGGCGCTGCGCTACAATCTCTGCCGCTGCGGCGCGCATGTCGAGATCGTGCGCGGCGTCATGCTGGCGGCCGAACTCGCCCGCGCCGACGCCGCTGCGTCATGAGCGAGCCCCCCGCCTTTCGCCCGTCGCGGCGGGCGTTGCTCAAGCGCGGCGGCGTCATCGGCGTCGTCGAGCGGCGCAACGGGGCGCTCGAAACCGACGCTCCCGAGGACAGCCTCGATCTGCACGTCTGCCTCACGGCGGAAGGGCGCGTCTTCGCATTCAGCGGCCATGTCGATCTTGGCACCCGGATCGCCACCGCGTTGGCGCAGATGGTGGCGGAGGAACTCGATTTCCCATTCGAGGCGGTCGAGATGGGGCTTGGCGACACCGACGACACGCCGGACCAGGGCCCGACGATCGCCAGCGAGACCATTCAGGTCACTTCGCGAGCGATGCGCATCGGCGCCACCCAGATCCGCCGCGAATTGCTGGCGCGCGCCGCCAGCGCCGTGCAATGCGAAATGGCGGATCTCACGCTCGAAGCCGGCGTGCTGTCGCGTGCCGACGGGAGCGCCATCGAACTGAGCGCGATCCTCGCCAATGAACGCATTCTGCTGCCGTTGGCGCGCGAGGCCGAGTTCAAGCCCGTTGAACGCCACAAGCTGATCGGGACTCCCGTCGCCCGCGTCGACATCCCGGCTAAGGTCGAGGGGCGCTTTGTTTATGTCCACGACGTGCGCGTGCCCGGCATGTTGCACGGCCGGGTGGTGCGGCCGCCCTATTCCGGGATGGACGCCGGCGATTTCGTCGGCCACAGCCTGATCTCCGTCGACAGAAGCTCGCTCGCCGATCTCCCCGGCGTGCGCGCCGTGGTCGTCGAGGGCGATTTCATCGGCGTCGTCGCCGAGCGCGAGGAACAGGCGGCGGAAGCGGCGCTGAAACTCAAGACCAAATGGCGCGAATTCCAGCCGCCCGATCTCTCCGATCTCGCGCAGGCCGTTCGCGCCCATCCCGCGACGGCGCGCGTGCTCGCCGACGAGGGCGACGTCGACAGCGCCCTTGGCGAGGTCGAGCGACGGCTGGATCGGACTTACGTCTGGCCTTACCAGATGCATGGCTCGATTGGGCCGTCCTGCGCCGTCGCCGACTTCAGCGAGGCGGGCCTCACCGTCTGGACCGGCAGCCAGAATCCGCACCGCTTACAGAAAGACCTGGCGCTTCTGACGGGTCTGGCGTTGGAGCGCATCGCGGTCATTCGCCACGAGGCGGCGGGTTGCTATGGCCGCAATTGCGCCGACGACGTCGCCGCCGACGCGGTGCTGCTCTCCAAAGCGGTCGGCGCGCCGGTGCGGGTGCAGTTGACGCGCGAGCAAGAGCATTTGTGGGAGCCCAAAGGCGCCGCCCAACTCATCGACATCAAGGGTGGCCTCGGGCCCGGCGGTTCGCTGCAAGCCTATGATTTCCATACCTGGTATCCCTCCAACGACGCGCCAACGCTGGCGCTGTTGCTGACCGGGCGGGTATCGAATACGGCGGCGGCGCTGAAGATGGGCGACCGCACCGCCGCGCCCTCCTATGCCTACGAGAACATGCGGCTGACGGCCTACGACATGGCGCCGATCATGCGCGCCTCCTGGCTGCGCGGCGTCTCGGCGATGCCCAACGTGTTCGCGCATGAGAGTTACATCGACGAACTCGCCAATGCCGCCGGCGTCGATCCCGTCGCCTTCCGCCTGCGCCACCTCAACGACGAGCGCGCGGCGCGCCTCGTGCGCGCCACCGCCGAGCGCGCGGCATGGGCGCCGCGCAGCACGCCGCGCGGCGTTGCGGAGGGCGACATCCTGCGCGGTCGCGGCTTCGCGCAGGCGCGCTATGTGCACGGCAATTGGCCCGGCGTCGGCGCCGCCTGGTGCGCTTGGGTCGCGGACGTTGCGGTTAACCGCGCCACCGGCGAGGTCACGCTCAGTCGCGTCGTTGTCGGCCAGGACACCGGCATGGTGGTCAACCCGGCCGGCGTGACCCACCAGATCCACGGCAACGTGTTGCAATCGACGAGCCGGGTGCTGCGTGAGGAAGTGGCGTTTTCCGAAACCACGGCGGTCGCCAGTCGCGATTGGGGCTCCTACCCGATCCTGACGTTTCCGGAATTGCCTGACATCGACGTGTTGCTGGTTGACCGGCAGGGCGAGCCGCCGCTGGGCGCCGGCGAATCGGCTTCGACGCCGAGCGCGGCGGCGATCGCCAATGCGGTGTTCGATGCGACCGGCGTGCGCTTCCGGCAATTGCCGCTGACGCCAGAACGCGTGCTCGCCGGGCTCGGCGGCGCACCCTTGGCGAGAGAGACGCCGCAACGCCAAGGACCCAAGCGCGCATCGCGATGGAGCGGGCTCGGCGCGGCGATCGCGGGCGCTGCAACCTTCGCCGCCGTCTCGTTCGCGTTCGCGCCGTCGCTGGCGCCGATCGCGCGCCCCGATGCGTCAACCTGGTCGGCGGCGACAATCGAGCACGGCCGCCAACTCGCGGCGCTCGGGGCTTGCCAGGATTGCCATACCGCCGAAAACGGCGCGCCCTACGTCGGCGGGCTCGCCCTGGCGACGCCGTTCGGCACGGTGATGACGACCAACATCACGCCCGACGTCGAGACCGGCATCGGCGGCTGGTCCTATCCGGCGTTCGAGCGGGCGATGCGCGCCGGCATTCATCGCGACGGCCGTCACCTCTACCCGGCCTTCCCCTATCCGAGTTTCGCTGTCGTCAGCGACGCCGACCTTCAGGCGCTTTACGCTTATCTGATGTCGCAGCCGGCGGTCCGAAAGCGCAACGCCCCCAGCCGCCTGACCTTCCCCTTCAACCTGCGGCCGTTGATGGCCGGTTGGAACCTGCTGTTCAACCGGCAGCGCGAGTTCGCGTCGGACCCTGCGCAATCGGCGGCGTGGAACCGCGGGCGCTATCTCGTCGATGGCCTCGGCCATTGCGGCGCCTGCCATTCGCCACGCAACCTTTTCGGCGCCGAGCGCGCCGGCGCCGCCTATCTCGCCGGCGGCGAGGCCGAGGGCTGGGACGCGCCGGCCCTGACCGCCGCCTCGGTCGGCCCGATCCCGTGGAGCGAGGCGGCATTTTACAGCTATCTGAAGACCGGCGCTTCGAAATATCACGGCGCGGCGTCGGGGCCGATGGCGCCGGTGGCGGCGAACTTGCGCGAACTGCCGGACGCCGACATCGGCGCCATGGCGATTTATCTTGCCTCGCTGAGCCCGCCGCTGGCGGCGGGGCAAGCCGATGCGCGCGTCGCCGAGATCGAACAACGGACCGGCAGAGCGGCCAACCCCGCGATCTCGCCCGTGGCGCGTCTCTACGAGGGAGCCTGCGCCGTCTGTCATGAGACCCGGAGCATGGCGGCGCTGGTCAACGCCGGGCCGGCGCTGGGGTTTTCGACGAAAGTCCTCGCCGCGTCTCCAACCAATTTCGTCAACCTGCTGATCGAGGGCGGCCAGCACGGCATCGGCTCGATGCCCGCCTTCGCCACGGCGCTCGACGATCGCCAGTTGACGCGGTTGGCCCGCTATGTCCGCGCCCGCTTTGCGCCGGGCCGCCCGCCCTGGCCCGACATCGAGGAGGCGATCGCGAAGGCGCGCCAGCGGCGACCGTGAGGCACGGCGCCATTTTCATTGAAGATGGGTTTGGCGCGAACAAGCTCAAATGGAGTTTGATTGGCGGCGGCGAAGGCAGCCAGATAGGGCAGCAAGCGCCGTTCAAGCCTCCGCTGCTATCGGCTTCATCTCACTCAGGAGCGTTGGGATGAGTTCCGATACGGTCGGGTGAATGGGAACCGCGCGCTGTAGAACGGTATAGGGGATGCGGGCGTTCATGGCGTCGAGGAGGCCGTGTATAGCCTCGTCGCCGCCGACGCCGAGAATGGCCGCGCCGAGGATCTGATAGGTCTCGGCGTCGGCGATCGCCATCATGAATCCTTGCGTTTCGCCCTTTTCGACGGCGCGACCGACGCGAGTCATCGGGCGCCGACCGACGAGCAGCGGGCGTCCGGAAGCGCGGGCTTGAGCTTGGCTCATGCCGACGCGACCGAGCGGCGGATCGACGTATAGCGCATAGGCCGGGATCCGATCGCTCACCCGTCGCTGTTCGCCATCGAGCAGGTTTGCCGCAACAATCTCGAAGTCATTGTAGGAGGTGTGGGTGAAGGCGCCGCGCCCGTTGCAATCGCCAAGCGCCCAAATCCCGGCGGCGCTGGTGCGCAGCTCGTCGTCAACGGTGATGTAGCCGCGGGCATCGGTTTTAATTCCGGCCTTGTCGAGCCCGAGATCGTCGGTGTTGGGCCGACGTCCGATCGCCAGCAATACGTGCGAGCCGACGACTATCGGCGCGCCAGACCCGCAATCGAGGCCGACGGCGATGTCGGAGCCGCGCGCTTCGAACCGAATGCACTGCGCATCGACGCGCACGGCGACGCCTTCGGCTTCAAGGATCGCCCTCACCGCAGCCGAGATATCTTCGTCCTCGTGGGCGATCAGTCGTGGCGACTTCTCTATCACCGTCACCTGCGCGCCGAAGCGGCGATACATTTGGGCGAACTCCAAACCGATGTAGCTGCCGCCGACGATGATGAGATGTTGCGGCCTCTGGTCGAGATCGAGGATCGTCGAGTTGGTCAAAACCGAGACGCTGTCGAGTCCCGGCAGATCCGGAACCAGCGCGCGGCCGCCAACATTGATGAAGATACGCGGCGCGGTAATGCGGTCTTCGCCCACCTGCACCTCGTGGTCCGAGACAAAACGCGCATGGCCGCGGTAGACGGTGCAGCGCTCCATATGCTCAAGCCAGGACTCGACACCCACTCGCGATTGCGTCGAGATCGAATCCTGGCGCGCCTTTACCGCCTTCATGTCCACGGCGATTTCGCCCCCGGCGTTGACGCCGAATTCCGCCGCTCGGCGCGCCAGATGCGCGACAGCGGCGCTGGCGATCAGCGTTTTGGTGGGGATGCAGCCGGTGTTGACGCAGGTGCCGCCGAAGAGCTTGCGCTCCACCAAACCTACCGACATCCCGGCTGCGGTGAATCGCTGCGCCAAAGGCGGCCCGGCTTGGCCGGCGCCAATAATAAGGGCATCGTGGGCGCCGATCATGAGAGACCTCCTGCGGTGGTGAAAAATCCCGCTCATCACAACGCTGAAACCCATCGCGATCGAGGCGGATTGCCGCCAGGGGATCGCCTATCGCGGGCCGCCAGGACGCTATCATTAAAGGTCGATGTCGACGTCGCCTTCAGGCTGCGCACAGCAGACCAGCACATTGCCGGTCGCCGGCGGCAGCAGGGGGCGGGTGCGGTAGACGACCTTCCCAGCGATAAGCCCGGCCTCGCAGGTATGGCAGACCCCTGTGCGGCAAGCCCATCTCGTCGGGATGTCGCAGGCTTCGGCCAGTTCGAGCAGGCTCTGAAACGTTGATCCCCAACGCACGTCAAGGCCGCTGCGAACAAATGAAACCCGCGGCCCCGAGCCGGGCGCCGCGGCCGGCAGGTGCGGCGTCCGCGGCGCAGACGCTGCGATCCCCGGCGTGATCGATGGGCCCGGCCCGAACAACTCGGTGTGGATGCGACCTGCCGAGACGCCCCAGGCCGCAAGGCCGGCGGTCATGTCGCTGATAAACCCGGATGGCCCGCAGATGAAGAAATCGGCGTCGCGCGGCGCTCCCAGTTCCCGCAGCGCCCGAATGTCCAAGCGTCGAGAGGCGTCGAAATCCACGCCTGGCCGATCCTGCGGGCCGGGGGCGCTGTAGCATATGTAACTGTGGCCCCGCGACAATGCTTTGAGCAGGCCGCGCACTTCCTCGGCGAAAGGATGCTCGCGGCCGCTGCGGGCTCCATATAGCCACCACACCTCTCGCGGTGACGCTTCGGCCGCCAATGCGCGCAGCATCGCCACGACAGGCGTCGCGCCTACCCCCGCACTCAGCAGCACCAAGGGCGCATCGCCCGGCTGAAGGGTGAAATCGCCTCGTGGCGCGCTGATCTCCAGCACGTCGCCAATCTGCACTTTGTCGTCGATGTAAGCGCTGGCGACGCCATGCGGCTCCCGTTTGACACTGATGCGGTAGCGACCGGCGCCGGGTTCACCCGACAACGAATAGCTGCGCAGCAGCGTCGGCGCGCCGGGCGCCAAACCCAACCGCACGACGAGGTGCTGGCCAGGCAGAGCCGCGCTCAAGGCAAGCCCGTCCGCGGCCTCAAGCACCAGAGACGTCACGCTGTTGCTCTCGCAATTCTTATGTGACACGCGCACGCTGCGAAACCCCGGCCAAGCCGGCGATGTCGCCGGCGCCGCTGCGCCACCGTGCTCTTGCGACAGCAACTCTTGAAAGGAGCCGCGCCAGCCGACGCTCAGCGCCGGGATGCGCAACGCGCGCTCTAGCTGCTTGCGGGAACGGCCGGGCAAGTACAGCAATGCATCGGTTTCTGAGACGGTCATCCGCTCGGGGCCGATCCCGACCTGGACGATTTCATCGCCGGCTTCGACTTGGCCTTCTTCGAGAACCCGGAGATAGAACCCGGGCCTGCCGCGCGCCACCAGCAGCGCCGCCATCTGCGGCTCGTTCATGCGGATGCCCACCCGGTAGCAGGTGACGCGCGGTTGGGTCACTTCGAACAGCGCGGCGCCGATCCGGTAATGGTCGCCAATGCACACCTCGCTGTCCGGCAAGCCCTCGACCGTAAAGTTCTCGCCGAACTGTCCATAGCTGAAATCGTCTCGCTTCAACTCGCTTTGCCAAAATCGATAGGACCCTATTTGGTAGACCAAAACCGCCCGCTGCTCGCCGCCGTGCCCAGCAAGATCCCCCTGCCCATCGCCATCGATGTTGAGCCGGCGCACCCATTGCGGGCCTTGAACCGCAGCTTTCCATACCGCCGTATGCACGGTTTTGCCCCGCCATCCAATGTCTCGCGGCAGACCGACGTTGACCGAAAGCAAACGAGCCGTCATTTTTGCCTCCATCTCCTGCGCTCGCGCGCCCGGCGACGCGCGCGACAAAGATGTCGCCCCGTTTTTCGAACTGGTCGATCATCGCCTTCCGGCTTTGGTCGAACGAGTGTGGCGCGCCGAGTTGAGCGGCTCGTTGCTCTGCCTGGTCATCGCGGCGCTCCGTTGCAAAGTGACGAACCGCGCCCTCAACCCGCGCTTCCCCACGATCTGACACAGGCCTGCGGCGCTGCGGCGCCGATCTCATCCCATTCGCTCAACCCATTGCGCCCGCGAACTCCCGGGCTCAAACGGATCGGCGAAATATTGCGTTTCCCGGGCCACCTTGCCATCCAGGAACTCCATGACGCTGATCGAATAGGACGGCCGCCCGTCATACGTCAGAGTAAATTCCGTGATCCACAGGTCGCCCACGCCGACGATGCGCCGCACGGTGAAACGCTTGGAATTCGGTTGCGCGACCCGCGAGGCCTGGATGTTGCGCCGCCCTCTGATGCGCTCGCCCGATTGCGGATATTCGAGCAGCGCGTCCTCTCGATAGATCTGGTGTTCCAACTCGAAGTCGTTTGCGTCAGACGCTGCCCAGTGGGCCTCCAACGCCGCCCGAATGTCCATATCATCGCCTCCGAAATCGCCAGCGATATCGATCGGAACATACAATTGTGGCCCAGCAAGCGCCTCAATCGGGATTTCGCGACCCTGAGCAATCCAACGATCGCGGCGGGCGCCAGCGCCGCGAGAGGCATTCCAACCGTCTGCCCCGCCCTGCTACCGCTGCGGCCGCTTATCAACCACCCGCTTCGCCTTGCCCTCCGAGCGAGGCAGCGCGCCGGGGTCGCAGACGTCGACCCGCGCCGAGACGCCGACCACGCTCTTGATGTGATGCTGAAGCTGGCGCGCCGCCGCCGCGCGGTCGACGCCGCCGGGCGCGGCCTCGACGCGCACCGTCATCTCGTCCAGCCGCCCCTGCCGCGTCAGTTCGATCTGGAAATGCGGGCTGAGGCCGTTCACCCGCAAAGCCTGTTCCTCGATCTGCGTCGGGAATACGTTGACGCCGCGCAGGATCATCATGTCGTCGCTGCGGCCGGTGATCTTCTCCATCCGCCGCATCGTGCGCGCCGTGCCCGGCAGTAGCCGGGTCAGATCGCGCGTGCGGTAGCGGATCATCGGCAGACCCTCCTTTGTCAGGGTGGTGAACACCAGTTCGCCCTGCTCGCCGTCGGGCAGCACGCGGCCGGTCTCGGGGTCGACGATCTCGGGATAGAAATGATCCTCCCAGATATGCAGGCCGTCCTTGCTCTCCACGCACTCGTTGGCGACGCCGGGGCCCATGACTTCGCTGAGGCCGTAGATGTCGATGGCGTGCATGTCGAAAGCCTGCTCGATCTCGGCCCGCATGGCGTT
The DNA here is from genome assembly GCA_035606915.1 of Roseiarcus sp. GTDB lineage: Bacteria > Pseudomonadota > Alphaproteobacteria > Rhizobiales > Beijerinckiaceae > Roseiarcus. The sequence continues at coordinate 51,897 of DATNDU010000031.1, forward strand.
GGTCCACGGCTCGGCCCCGAAGACGCCAACGGCCAAAGAGCTGGCGCGCGGATCGACGCCCTGACGGCGGAATTCGTCGAGGATCGACAGCATGTAGGACGGCGTCACCATGATGACGCGCGGGCGGAAATCGGCGATCAGCCGCACCTGCCGCTCCGTCATGCCGCCGGAGACCGGGACGACGGTGCAGCCGAGCCGCTCGGCGCCGTAATGCGCCCCGAGGCCGCCGGTGAACAAGCCGTAGCCATAGGCGATATGCACGATGTCGCCGGCCCGCCCGCCGGAGGCGCGGATCGAGCGCGCGACGAGATCGCTCCAGGTGTCGATGTCGCGCTGCGTATAGCCGACCACCGTCGGCTTGCCGGTGGTGCCGGAGGAGGCGTGCAGGCGCACGATCTTCTCGCGCGGCGCCGCAAACATGCCGAACGGATAGGCGTCGCGCAGATCGCTCTTCACCGTGAACGGGAACTTGCCGAGATCCTCCAGCCGCTTGAGATCGGCGGGGCGCACACCGGCGGCGTCGAACTTGGCGCGATAGACGGGCGAGTTGTCGTAGGCGTGGGCGAGCGACCAGCGCAGCCGTTCAAGCTGCAACCCGGCCAATTCGTCGCGCGACGCGGTCTCGATCGGTTCGAGATCGCCCGGCCGAGGCGCGAGATCTTCCAAGCTTTCCTCCCTGGCGCTCAGGTTGGCGCAAGCGCCGACCCAGGTATGGCGCGGCTGTGGCCGCGAAATTCGGCGATCCGCTCGCCCGTCTGGTTGCTGACCGAAACGTCGTAGATGCCGCCGCGGCCGCGAAGGTGCACCTCGCGCGCCTCAGCCGTCAATGTGTCGCCGACATGCGCCGGCGCGATGAAGGTGATCGCCCCCTGGGAGGCGACCATGCGCTGGTTGCGGCTGTTGCAGGCGAAGGCGAAGGCCGAATCGGCCAAGGTGAAGACGAAGCCGCCGTGGCACATGCCGTGGCCGTTGGCCATCTCCGGCCGCACGATCATCTCCAGCCGCGCCTCGCCGGGGGCGATGGCGAGGATGCGCATGCCGAGCCCCGCGGAAGCGTGATCGGTCTCCCACATCGCCGCGGCGCAAGCTTCGGCCAGGCGCTGCGGATCGCCCATGGCGGGCTTAGGCGGCCTGCGGCGCGCCGGCGTGCGGCGCCGTCGCGGCCTCAGCGCGCGCGCGGCTCGCCACCACCGTCGGGCAGGTAAGCGAGGCGAATCGCGGTCCGAGTTTGTCGCGCCCGGCGAGCAGCGCGCGGAAGGCGACGAAAGCATCGACCGTCACCCGCGCCAGCGCGCCCATCTGGCCGGGCTCGCGGGCGAGCGAACTGAGTACGGCGCTCATCGCGACGGAGCCGTCGCTTTGCAGGCCGGAGTGGACGGCGGCCGGCAATTCGCGCTCCAGCGGGTCGGCGACGACGCGTACGGCCGCGAACGGCACGCCCAATTCGTGCGCCAGCGTGGCGGCCTGAAAGGATTCCATATCGACGCCGCAGGCGCCGGTCGAGGCCTGGAGATGGCGCTTCTGATGCGGGCGGCGCACCGGCGCGGCGACGCTGACGATGTCGCCGACCTCTGCCTGCGGCAGCCGCTCGACCAGCCGCGCCGTCCAGGCGGCATCGGTCTCGATGTGCTGTGCGCCGGCTGAGACGCCGGTGGCGACGATCCAATGGCCCGGATTCATATGCGCCAGCAGGCCGCCGGCGATGCCGAAACTGACGATCGCCGGGGCGCCGGAGCAGACGGCGTGACGAATGGCGGCCGCGCGCAAGCCGACGTTGCCGCCGCAAGCAAACACCTTGACGCCCGGCGCAGATGCGATTCTCGCCTCCGCTCGCATCCCCGTGATGACGATCAAAGCATCCCCCTGGACATCGACGCTACCTAACCTTCTGGTGCGCCGCACTCAAGGCCGGAGGGCACATTCCTTGCGAGAGTGACCCAAAATCTATGCTGACGCTCCGCCGCCGGCTGTCGGCGCCTTAACGATTCCCATCTTTAGGATAATATTTCCATAAAGCCGCCGCTCCGAGGTCGCCACCACCGCGAAGCATTTCGCCGTCCGGGCGTAAAAGGCGTAGCGTTCGAGCGAGGCGAGCGTGAAATGCGCGCCCTCGCGCCTGGCGATGATGTCGCGGAATTCAGCGAACACCGGCATCTCCTCGTCCGGCGCGCCGACCACCTGCATGCGCCAGCACGCCTCGGGGGTGAACTCATCGAGCGGCAAGACGCTGAGGATGGCGTCGAGCGCCCGCGTGGCGTCGATGCCGTCGAGCCGCACCACGCGCGGCCCTTGGGAATAGGCGGGAAAATTGGCGTCGACGATGGCGATCTCGTCGCCGTGGCCCATCTGGCGCAGCGCGTGCAGGAGGTCGGGGCTGAGAATCGGGTTGATATGCTTCAGCATGGTTGGCGGTCCTGAAGTTTAGCGCGGCGTCGGCGCATCGGCGCGCAGCAATCCCTGCGCCTTGAGGTCGCGCCACAGCGCGGCGGGAAGCTTGGCTTGCAGCATCTCGGCGTTGCGGCGAACCTCGCTGGCGCGCTGGCCGCCCGGGATGATGCTGACGATGGCGGGATGGCTGAGCGGAAAGCGCAGCGCCGCCTCCGCCAGCTTTGCCCCATGCGCCTTGCACACCGTTTCGATGGCGCGCACGCGATCGAGAATCTCCTTCGGCGCCGGCGCATAGTTGTAGAACGCGCCGGGCTTCGGCCCGGTGGCGAGGATGCCGGAGTTGAAGGGGCCGCCGATCACCACGCCGATTTGCTTTTCGATGCAAAGCGGCAGGAAGCTGGTCAGCGCCTCCTGCTCCAGCAGCGTGTAGCGGCCGGCGAGCAGGAAGACGTCGAAATCGCCCTCGCGCGCCAGCCGCTCGGCGATCTGCCATTCGTTGATTCCGGCGCCGAAGGCCTTGATTACGCCCTGCTCGCGCAATTCGGCGAGCGCGCGATAGCCGCCGCTCATGAATTCGCGGATCGCTATGTCGGCGGCCTCGGCGCTGCCGTGCGTGAACACGTCGACGTCATGGGCGTAGACGACGTCGATGTGGTCGACGCCGAGCCGCTCCAGCGAGAATTCGAGCGAGCGCAGCACGCCGTCGCGCGAATAATCGAACACTTCCTTGCGCGAAGGCGTCTCGAAGAAGGCGTTCGGCCGCGACTTCTCGGCCGGCGGACACACTTTCAGAAGGCGGCCGACCTTGGTCGACAGGACGAAGGAATCGCGCGGCTTGGCGCGCAGGAAGCCATTGATGCGCGTCTCCGACAGGCCAAGGCCATAAAGCGGCGCCGTATCGTAGTAGCGGGCCCCCTGGCTCCAGGCCATGTCGAGCGTGGCGCGGGCCTCCTTCTCGGTCATCGGCCGATAGAGATTGCCCAGCGGCGCAGCCCCGAAGCCGAGTTCGCTGAACGCGAGTTCGGCGCCGCCGCGCGCTTTGAATTTGCGCTTTCGAATCGAGTGTCCGTTCCCCAGCCCTGACATGGGTTTCCCGCCCTCTGTTCGCCCGTTCTGTGACGTATGGCGGCGACCTTATAGCAGGCGCCGCCGCTGCGTAAGTGCCCAGCGAGAGATCCTCGCGCGGGCTAGCAAGCGCTTGCGCTCAGCGCGTCGAGATAATCGAAAAGCTTGCGGATTGCCGGGTGATCCGGCGATTTCTGCGCCAGACTGTGCCCCAGCCGGCGCAAGCCCCCGATCGCCGCCTCGCGATAGGTCGGCATCTCCAGGATGATCCGGTCTGTGTAGTGCATCGCCCGGTCGACGATTTCGCCCAGCAGCATCACCGGCCCCTGCCCGCATAAATGTCGCGAATGAAGCGCCGCAAAGCTTGGCCCGCTTACGTAAACATGGCGAGGCGCCAAAAGGATGCATCGGGCGCACAAAAGAACCTTGTTGGCGGCAAATCGAATTCGAAGACGATGGTTAACCTTTTCGGGCTAACCCAACGTTGGGTTTCCTGCGTGACGTAGCGTGCGGCGTAGTTCTTATGCGAGTGGCACAGAATAGGCCTGGAATGGCGCAATGGTCGCGCCACCAGTCGCGCCTCGTCGCGGCTTCCGGTCTCGCCGTTGCGCTCGCCGCCGCCGCGCCGGCGCGCGCTGACAGCGGCTATGTCGGCGACATGCCGATCTTCGCCGGCCCTGCCGACGCTTATGACAACAGCGGCGCGACGGTGTGGACGGGAGCGCACGCTTACGCGACGGTAAGCAACCCCGCCGGCGCCTCGATCCTCAATCAGGGCGCGGCAAGCGGCGCGGTCGTCGGCAACGGCGGCGTCATCCGCAACTCAGCCGGCGCGACTTGGAGCGGCGCCGTCGCCGCCGGCGCCAACATCCCCGGCGCCGAGGTTGTCAACCAGGGTCAGTGGAACGGCGCCCTCGACAACGCCGGCGGCGACATCGACAATTCCGGGACCGCCGCCTCGGTCAACAATGCCGCCGGCGTTTTCGCCAACGAGGGCAAGGTGACGGGCGACCTCGTCAACAACGGCCAGGCGACCAATTCCGGGGCGATCGAGGGCAAGACGGTCAATGGCTCGCTGTTGGTCAACAACGCCGCCGGCACGCTCGCCGGCGGCCTGACCGACACTGGCTCGACCACCAACAGCGGCGCCATCGCCGGCGGGGTGACCGAGAGCGGCGCCTTCGTCAACAATTCCGGCGGCGTCGTCAGCGGCGGCCTGACGTTGACCAGCGGCTCGGCGGTCAACAATGGCGTGATCGCCGGCGGCGCCAGCGTCAGCGCCGGCGCCTTCACCGACAACGACCTCGTTAAAGGCGGCGTCACGGTGGCCGGGTCGCAAGCCAGCTTCACCGTCAACGGCGCGGTCAAGGGCGGCGCCACGATCGCGGCGGGTTCCCTGATCGTCAATTCCGCCGGCGCGATCACCGGCCGCGTTGCCAACGCCGCGAGCCTGGCGAACGCCGGCACGATCGACGGCCCGGTGGCCAATTCCGGCGCCTTCGTCAACGACGGGGTCGTCAACGGCGCCGTCAAGCAGAGCGGCGGCCAGACCACCAACAACGGCGCCATCCACGGCGCCGCCGCCTTCGTCGGCGGCGTCGCGGTCAACAACGGCGCCATCGCCGGCGCGACGACGGTGGGCGCCAAGGCGTCGCTGGCAAACAACGGATTTATCGGCGGCGGCCTCGGCAATTGGGGGCAGTTCACCGAGAACGCCGCTGGCGTCGTCAAGGGCGCGTTTTTCAGCAGCGGCCAGGCGACGATCAACGGCGACCTCGCGGGCGGCGCGACCAACAGCGGCGAGATGGCGGTCAACGCCTCGGGTACGGTCGAGAACGGCCTCATCATCAACGGCGGCGCGGTCAACAATGCCGGCGTCGTCAGCGGCGGCGCGGTCGTCCGCGCCGGCAAGCTGACGACCACCGGCGTCATCGCCGGCGGCCTCGCCGACGCCGGACTGGTCGAGGCGACGGGGGCGATCTCCGGCCCGATCTCCATCACCGGCAAGCTCGTCGTCGGCGACGGCGCGGCGAGCGGCGCGCGGCTGACGATCGCGCCGGGCTCGACCGTCAGCGGCGTCATCACCCTGCCGGTCGATCTTTCGACGGGCGCGTCGAACTTCCTTTCCGCCAAGGGCGCCGCGCTCGGCGCCGCCAGGCTCGATCTCGCCGGCAATCTCGTCAACGCCACCGGCGCCTATTGGGGCTCGCTGAGCCTTTCGGATGCGCCGGTTGCATTGACCGAGGCGGCCAAGGCGGCGCTGGCGGCGGCGAGCGGGCCGCTCTACCAATATTCGGCCCCGACCGGGCTCAGCGTCGTGCAGACGATCAATCCCGGCCTCGGCGTCACCGCCTCGCAGGTCGCGGTCGCCGCCGCGACCGCCTTCGCCGAGGCGCTGGCGCCGCCGCCGGCCGATTTCGAGCCCGCTCCAGCCGACGCGACGCCCAATCTCGGCGCCGGCGCGGTGTGGTCGCGCGGCTTCGGCGCCTCGTTGACGCTGTCGGGCGCCAACCACGCCGGCAGTGGCCCGGCGTTCGACGCGACGCGGCTCTCCACCGGCCTCGCCGGCGGCGCCATCGGCGTCGAATACGGCCTGCACAATATCCAGAATTCCGGCCTCAGCCTGCGCCTCGGCGCGGAAGCTGGCGCGGCGGCGGGGCGGGTGACGGATGCGGCGGGGTCCGGCGCCTCGGCGGCGATCCATATCCCATTCGTCGGCGCCTACGCCGCCTTGAGCGGTCTCGGCTTCACCGGGCGCGTCGAGGCGCGCTACACCATCGTAAACATGCAATTCACCAACGCGCCGCTCGCCGTGTTCGGCCAGAGCCAGCGCGCCGCCGGCATGAGCTATGCAGCTGAGGCGAGCTACCGCATCCCCGCCGGCGCGCTCTATGTCGAGCCCTTGGCCGGCGTCAGTCTGAGCCGCCTCGCCATCAATGACGAGCCGACCAATGTCGGCGATCTCTCCTTCGGCCTGGCGCGACTCACGCTCGGCCACGCGGGGCTGAAGATCGGCGGCGATTTCGCCGCCGGCGGGCTCGCCTGGCGCCCGTTTGCGATGGCCTCGATGTGGCGGGAATGGCTGAGCGGGGCGACGATCGCCGTGCCGCAGGGGCCGACGATCACGCCGACCGACCTTGGAGAATTCGCCGAGGTCGGGTTCGGGGCGTCGGCGACGCTGGCGCATTCGGGGTTTTCGGGCTTCGGCCAGGGCGCCTGGGCCTTCGGGCCCAAAATCTCCGGCTTGGCGGCGACCGGCGGGCTGAGGCTCGATTTCTGACAGGGTTTTCACCGAGACGGGCGCCTCTCGCGCATTGGCTATGGCGCGTTGCGCCGGCGGGCGTATTCTGATCGTGTGCGCCGCTTTCACGGACCCGAGCCTTGCCCATCGACCTCATCTGCCTCGACGCCGACGACACGCTTTGGGGCCACGAAAGCTTCTTCCAGGACGCCGCGCGCCGCTATTGCGAGTTGCTGGCGCCGTTCGCCGATCGCCGCGATATCGAGACCCGCCTGTGCGAGGCCGAGGACCGCAACCTGCACATCTATGGTTACGGCGTGAAGGGCTTCACGCTGTCGATGATGGAGACGGCGCTGGAGATTGCCGGCGAGGCTTTGCCGGCGGCGATCGTCAAGCAGTTGCTCGACATCGGCCGCGATCTCATGCGCCATCCGATCGCGCTGCTGCCGAGCGTCAAGGAGACGCTGCCGCGGCTGGCGGCGCGCGGGCGGCTGGTGCTGGTGACCAAGGGCGATCTGTTCCACCAGGAATCCAAGCTCGCCGCCTCCGGTCTCGGCGAGCATTTCGATGGCGTCGAGATCGTCAGCGAAAAGACGGCGGCGACTTACGCCCGCATCTTCGCGCGCTACGGCGCGGCGCCGCGGAGCGCGGTGATGGCCGGCAATTCGCTGCGCTCGGACGTCTGGCCGGCGCTCGCCGCCGGGGCTTTCGCCGTGCATATCCCGCATGAGGTCGAATGGGCGCACGAACGCGCCGAGACGCCGCAGGGCGAACCGCGTTTCGCCCGACTCGCCGCGCTGGCCGAATTGCCGGAATGGCTGGCGCGGCGCTAAGCTCGGCGCAGAGGAGGAAAAGCTTGTCGCTCTACGATCAGTTGCGGGCGCGCGCCGAAGCCGGCCGGCCGGTGCGCGTCGGCCTCATCGGCGCCGGCAAGTTCGGCTCGATGTTTTTGGCGCAGGCGCGCCGCACGCCGGGCCTACAGGTGCTGGGCATCGCCGATCTCGCGCCCGCCAAGGCGCGCGCCGCGCTCGCCCGCGTCGGCTGGCCGCCCGAGGCCTATGCCGCGCGCAGTTTCGCCGAGGCCGCCGCGAGCGGCGCGACCTACATTGGCGACGACGCGCAGGCGCTGATCCGCGCCGACGGGCTCGACGTGCTGGTCGAGGCGACCGGCGATCCCGGCGCCGGCCTTCGTCACGCCGCGCTGGCGCTCGATCACGGCCGCCATGTCGTGATGGTCAATGTCGAGGCCGACGCGCTCGCCGGCCCGGTGCTGGCGGCGCGGGCGCGGGCGGCGGGGCTCGTCTACTCGCTCGCCTATGGCGACCAGCCGGCGCTGATCGCCGAACTCGTCGATTGGGCGCGCAGCGCCGGCTTCGAGGTCGTCGCCGCCGGCAAGGGCACGAAATACCTGCCCGCTTATCACGCCTCGACGCCGCAGACGGTGTGGGGCCATTACGGCTTTTCGGCCGAACAGGTCGCCTCCGGCGATTTCAACGCCCGCATGTTCAACTCGTTTCTCGACGGCACGAAATCGGCGATCGAGATGGCGGCGGTCGCCAACGCCTGCGCACTCTTGCCGCCCGACGACGGCCTCGGCTTCCCGCCCTGCGGGGTCGACGATCTCGCTGAGGTGCTGAAGCCCCGCGCCGAGGGCGGGCGTGGCGTGGTGGAGGTGGTCTCGTCGCTGGAGCGCGACGGCCGCCCGGTCGCCCGCGATCTGCGCTGGGGCGTCTATGTCGTGATCGCCGCGGCCGACGATTATGTGCGCCGCTGCTTCGCCGATTACGGGCTCAAATGCGACGCCAGCGGCCGCTACGCCGCGACCTACAAACCGTTCCATCTCATCGGCCTGGAGCTTGGAATCAGCGTCGCCAGCGCCGCCTTGCGCGGCGAGGCGACAGGGCAGGCGCGGGCCTTTTCGGGCGATGCCGTGGCGGTGGCCAAGCGCGCGCTGCAAGCTGGCGAGACGCTCGACGGCGAGGGCGGCTTCACCGTCTGGGGCAAGCTGATTCCGGCGGCGCGCTCGCTCCGCGAAGGCGCGCTGCCAATTGGCCTCGCGCATGGCGTGAAGCTGCGCCACGCGGTCGCCGCCGGGCAGAGGCTGCGCTGGGCCGATGTCGAGATCGACGCCGCCGACGCGGCGGTGAAGCTGCGACGGCAAATGGAGGCCGGCGCTTGACGGCGAGATATGCCTGACTAAAGTCAGGCATTATGCCGCTCAACCCCGTCTCCCGCTTCCGCCGTTTCGCGCGCGCCGTCACCGTCGAGGTCGGGGCGCTCGACGCCTCGTTTCTCGGCCGTGGCCGGCCGCTCGGCGCGGCGCGCGTGCTCAATGCGATCGGCAGCGGCCGTGGCGAGGTCGGCGAGGTCAGGGACGCGTTCAAGCTCGATTCCGGGCAGATGAGCCGGCTGTTGCGGGCTCTGGAGGACGAGGGCCTGATCGAGACGGCGCCGGACGCAGACGACGCGCGCCGCCGCGTCGCCCGGCTGACCGCAGCCGGCGCGGCGGAGTTTGCGGCCTACGAGGCGCTGTCCGACGCGCGCGCCGAGGCGGCGCTCGCCCGCGCTCCCGACGCCGAGCGGCTGCTGGCGGCGATGGACCTCATCGTGGCGGCGCTCGGCGCCGCGTCGATCGCGGAGATCGACCCGCGAGCGCCGGCGGCGCATCATGCTCTGGCGCAATATTATGCGGAATTGGCGCAGCGTTTCCCGGGCGGCTTCGAGGTTTCGCGCTCGCGCGATCCCGATGCCGCCGACATGATCGCGCCGCGCGGGGCGTTCCTGGTCGCTGACGTCGATGGCCTGCCGCTTGGCTGCGTCGGGCTGAAGGGCAATGGCGGCGAGGTCGGCGAGATCAAGCGCTTGTGGGTTTCGCCGCTGGCGCGCGGCCAGGGGCTGGCGCGCCGGCTGATGGCGGCGACCGAGGCGCGGGCGCGGGCGTTGGGGATCGCGGTGCTGCGGCTCGACACCAACCGCGCGTTGCCCGAGGCGGCGGCGCTCTACCGGCGCGGCGACTGGGTGGAAATCGAGCGCTTCAACGATGATCCCTATGCGCAGGTGTTTTTCGAGAAGCGGCTGTGACGCGACGGGTTTTCCCTTTCGCGGCTCGACGCGTGAAGGGGTCGCCGCCTAGAGGCTAAGGCCCGCTTTTCCTCAACAGAACCGGTGGTTTCGAAGGGCGGCCCCTCGGAACAGCGATAGGTCATTCATACATGATAATATAGTATATAAATGCATATTACCTTCTTGTTGTGAAAATAAAATTCTTCTCTATATTGCGAGCGTGAAATGTGCGGCGACGCGGAGCCGGTCATGGCTATGCTGATTTTTCTCGCAGGTTTGGCGATGGGCGCGGCCTTCGGCCTCGCCGTGCTTGGCGCGGTGGTTTTGAGACCCGGGCGCGCCTGACCCGGCTCTCAGTCCGTCGCCGGTTTTTGCAGCGTCGCCGCGATGTCGAGCGTCGAGCGCTCGCCGATCGCGGCGTAGTTCTGCTCCAGCCATAGCTTGGCGCTGTCGCGGCCGAGATCGCGCAATTGCTGGAGGAAGCGCCACGAGATGTCGAATTTGGAGCTTGGCGGATAATCCTCCAGCTTGCCGTGGCCGCCGATGCGGTGCAGGCGCTCCAGCCGGTAGCGGGGGCTGTTCAGCACGCCCTCGCGGACCAGCCGGGCGACGAAATCGGCGGCGCGCAGTTCCGCCAGCAGGCTGGCGTTGAACGTGATCTCGTCGATGCGATTGCTGATCGCGTCCGGCGTCTGCGGTGTGTCTTTGCGCGTGATCGGATTGATCTGCACGATGATCGCGTCGCGGCAGTCGGTCTCGTAAAACAACGGCCACAGCGGCGGATTGCCGGAATAGCCGCCATCCCAATAAGGCTCGCCGTCGATGACAGCGGCCTGGAACAGATGCGGCAGCGTCGCCGAAGCAATGACGTGCTCGGGGGTGAGTACGTCGCGGCGGAAAATGGTCCCCATGCCGGTGCGCACGTTGGTGGCGGCGACGAACAGTTTTGGCCCGTCGCCTTGGCGCAGTTTCTCGAAATCCACCAGCGCCGCCAGGGTGTCGCGCAGCGGATTGATGTTGAAGGGATTGAAGGCGTAAGGCGTACTCGCCTGCGCAGCGGCGTCCGCCACCGAGGCCGGCGCAAACATCACCCTCCACATCGATGCCCAGGCGTCGACGACCGGGATCGTCGCGCCGGGCCCACTCTCCAGCGCCAGTGCGCGCCAGAATTTCGTCAGCTTCGCCCGCGCCTGCTCGCGCCCTTCGGCGAGCCCCGCCGCCATCACCACCGCGTTCATGGCGCCGGAACTGGCGCCACTGACGCCGGCGATCTCCAGCCGCTCGTCCTCCAGGATGGCGTCGAGCGCCCCCCAGGCGAAGGCGCCGTGCGCGCCGCCGCCTTGCAGCGCCAGATTGACCCGCTTCACGCCGCCGTCCAGCCGCCGTCGATCGACATATTCGCGCCGGTGATCTGCTGCGCCGCGTCCGAGCAGAGGTAGCAGACGAGCGCGGCGACCTCCTCGACGGTGACGAATTGCTTGGTCGGCTGCGCCGCCAGCATCACGTCGTTGACGACCTGTTCGCGCGTCAGGCCGCGCACCTTCATCGTATCGGCGACCTGGCCCGCCACCAGCGGCGTCCACACATAGCCGGGCGACACGCAATTGGCCGTGACCCCGAAAGTGGCGAGTTCCAGCGCCGCCGTCTTGGTGAGGCCGGCCAGGCCATGCTTGGCCGCGACATAGGCCGATTTGAACGGCGAGGCGACGAGGCTGTGGGCGCTCGCCGTGTTGACGATGCGCCCCCACTTGCGCGCCTTCATGCCGGGAATGGCGGCGCGCATGGTGTGGAAGGCCGACGACAGGTTGATGGCGAGGATGGCGTTCCACTTCTCGATGGGGAAATCCTCTATGGCCGAGACGAACTGGATGCCGGCATTGTTGACGAGGATGTCGACGCCGCCGAGCGCCTGCTCGGCGCGTTTGACCATGGTGGCGATTTCGTCGGGCTTCGACATATCGGCGCCGTCGTGCAGCGCCTTGACGCCGAACTCGGAGGCGATCGCCGCACGCTCCCGCTCGATCGTCGCCGCTTCGCCGAAGCCGTTGATGACGACGTCGGCGCCTTGCGCGGCGAGCCCGCGTGCGATGGCGAGGCCGATGCCGCTGGTCGACCCCGTGACGAGAGCGCGGCGGGTTTTGAGCGACATGGCGGACTCCTTCCGTTGGCGCCGCAGGCTATAGGTTATTGCAGTGCAAAAGGCGAGGGGGCGGGGCGGAACCGGCCTCGAACATCTCGGCGCGGCGCAAGTCGCTCGATGAAGGCGTATCTCGCCTGTACGTATCGGCGAAATGCGCCGTCGCTTTTTTTGAGGCGAGTGGCGCTCCCTTCGCACACGAGCCAACTCGGTTTTCAGCCAGCCGACTTCCATCTGCTTTCGCTGACCGTCGAACGGCCCGCAGCCTGCGCGTTCGCTCAGTTGTTCGGCGTCTGGCCCGATAGCCTCAGCGACGCACTGACCCGAGACTGTCGCTGCCCGCTGCGAACATCGGACATGCGCGAAGCCGGCTCAGACTTCGAGCCACTCGCGGCGGATCTCGGTGTTGGCCATCAACTCGGCCGGCGTGCCTTCAAACACCATGCGGCCGTGCCCCATTACGTAGACGCGGCGGGAGATGCGCAAGGCGATGACCAGGCGCTGCTCGACCAGCAGGATTGAAATGCCGCGCTTGGCGATCTCTTGCAGCAGTTCGCCAATGCGCTCGACCATCTGCGGCGCCAGGCCCTCAGCCGGTTCGTCGATCATGATCAGGTCGGGGTCGCCCATCAGCGTGCGGCAAATGGTCAACATCTGCTGCTCGCCGCCCGAGAGGGCGGCGCCGGGCGCGGCGGCGCGAGCGCGCAACTGCGGGAACAGGCGCCAGGTCTCGTCAAGGCTCCAGCGTCCGCCCTTCTGGCCGGGTTTGATGCCTAGCAGCAGGTTCTGCGCCACGGTCGTCGCCGGGAAGATGGCGCGATCCTCGGGCACATAGCCGATGCCGAGGCGAGCGATCTCGTAGGGCTTGAGGCCGGCGATCGAGCGGTTCTTGAACACCACCTCGCCACGCGGCGCTGGATTGCCCATGATCGCCTTCAGCGTCGTCGAGCGGCCGACGCCGTTGCGCCCGAGAATGCTGACGATCTCATTGGCCCCAACGGTTAGGTTGACGCCCTGGAGGATGTGGCTCTTGCCGTAAAAGGCGTGCAGGTCGCGCACTTCCAGCATCACGCGGCCTCAGTCCCGAGATAGGCTTGTTGCACCGCCGGGTTCGACTTGATGCTATCGGGCGCGCCCGAGGCGATGATCTCGCCGTAGACCAAAACGGAGATGCGATCGGCGAGGTCGAAGACGACCCCCATGTCGTGTTCGATCATCAGCAGCGTCCTGTTTTCGCTGACCCGGCGGATCAGCGACACGACGCGTTCGGTTTCGGCGCGGCTCATTCCCGCCGTCGGTTCGTCCAGCAGCAGAATGTCGGCGTTGCCGGCGATGGTGAGGCCGATCTCAAGCGCCCGTTGTTCGCCGTAGGTGAGCACCCCGGCCGGCGTTCGCCAGCGGTCGAGCAGATTGATCTCGGTCAGGATCTGTTCGGTGCGCTGGCGAACGTCGGCGAGGCGCTCGATGTTGCGCCAGAACGAATATTTGTAGCCCATCGCCCACAGCGTGGCGCAGCGCACGTTCTCCCACACGCTGAGCCGCGGGAAAATGTTGGTGATCTGGAAGCTGCGCGACAGGCCGCGGCGGTTGATGAGTTGCGGCGCCATGCCGGCGATGTCCTTGCCGCGCAGGCGGATGGCGCCGCCGCTCGGCCGGTAGCGACCGCTGATGAGGTGGAACAGGGTCGACTTGCCGGCGCCATTCGGGCCGATCACCGCGTGGCGTTCGCCGCTGCGCACCGCCAGATCGACGCCGCGGATGATCTCCGTGGCGCCGAACCGTTTGCGCAGCCCGGCAAGTTCAAGAGCGGGGTCGGGGGTGGATGCCGTCACGTCGTCGCTCCCCGCGCTGCCGCCGCCGCCTCGTCGTAGGCATCGCCCGCCAGGCGCGCGGCGCGCAGAAACAGCCAAACCCCGCCCGCCAGCAAGATGGCCGCTATCAACCAGGGCAGCGGCGCGTCGGCCTTGAAGGCAACGTGGAAGAACGTCATGTCAGGCCCGTCCGCGGCGTGGACAGTGAGCTGGTTGGTCATCTCGATGACCAGGCTCACCCCGGCGAGCGCGACAAGCCCCGGCAGCAACGCCAGGGCGTAATAGGGCGCGACCCGATGCAACCGGCGCGACCGCAGCAACAGCCGCTGTTTAACCAGCAGCCCGGCGATGCCTTCGGGCGCGAACATCACCATGCCGATAAACAGCAGGCCGAAGTAAAGTTGCCAGGCGTCGGTGATGCCGCTCATCACGGTCTGGAGATAGGTGACAAGGATCGCGCCGATGATCGGGCCGGCGAAATCGCCGACGCCGCCGATGTAGGTCATCAGAATGACGGTTCCCGACTCGGCCGCCCCCATCTGCGCCGAGTTTACGATCTCGAAGTTGATCGCCGCCAGCCCGCCGGCGACGCCGGCGAACAGGCCCGACAGACTGAAGGCGAGAAAGCGGACCGCCTGCGTGTTGTAGCCGATGAAGCGGGCGCGCTCCGGGTTGTCGCGCACGGCGTTGCAGATGCGGCCGAAGGGGGTTTGGGTCAGCGCGTACATCGCCGCCGTCGACGCCAGGCACCAGGCGGCGATGAGATAATAGACCTGGATCTGCGGCCCGAAGGTGACGCCGAACAGATGGATCAGGTCGGTGCGGTCGGTCGTCACGCCCTCCTCGCCGCCAAAGAAGTGGCGCAGGATCAGCGCACTCGAAGACACCAACTCGCCGACGCCGAGCGTTATCATGGCGAAAGCGGTGCCGGCGCGCCGGGTCGACACGGCGCCGAATATAATGCCGAACACCAGGCCGGCGGCGCCGCCGACGAGCGGAAACACCATCAGCGGCAACGGCGCGTTGTGGCTTTCGACCACGTTCATCATATGCGCGGTGAGGAAGCCGCCAAGCCCGAAGAAGACGGCGTGCCCGAACGACAGCAGGCCGGTCTGTCCGAGCAGCATGTTGTAAGACAGAGCGAAGATGATCGCCGTCCCCATCAGGCACAAGGTGGTCAGCGCCAGCCCCGAACTGAAAAGGTGTGGCAGCGCCGCGAGCACCACAATGGCCGCGATCCAGACGCCATAGCTGGCGAAAAAGCCGCTGCCGCGGCCCAATGGCGCAGCACTGACCCCGGGCCCGGCGGCGCTCACGTCTCGCGTGTCCCCATCAATCCGCGCGGTCTGAAGATCAGGATCAGCACCAGCAGCAGGTAAGGAAGAATGGGGCCGATCTGCGCCACGGTTATCGTCCAGATGTCGCCGAAAAAGTCCCTCAGCGCGCTGGCCGCCGCCAAATGGCCGAACGCCCCAGCAAGCGAGGCGTTGGAGGCGATGGCGAAAGTTTGCACGAGCCCGATCAGCAACGAGGCGACGAAGGCGCCGCCCAACGATCCCAGACCGCCCACCACCACCACCACGAACAGGATCGGCCCCAACTGCGCCGCCATGTTCGATTGAGTGACCAGCGCCGGGCCGGCGATGACGCCGGCGACCGCCGCCAGCGCCGTGCCGACGCCGAACACCAGCATGAAGATGCGGTCGACATTGTGGCCGAGCATGCCGACCATTTCAGGATGGCTGAGCGCCGCCTGAACGATCAATCCGATGCGCGTCCGCTTCACCGCCGCCAGCAGCGCGACGAAGATCGCGGCGGCGATCGCCAGTTCGAAAATCTTGTAGGCGGGATAGTCGATCGAAAACGCAGTGAAGGCAGGGAAATCGAGCGCGCGCGGCGTTTGGTAGTTCACCGGCAACTTGCCCCACACCATGCCGACCAGTTCCTCGATGACGAAGGCGAGGCCGAACGTGAACAGCAGTTCAGCGGCGTGGCCGTGCCGATGCACCCGCCGCAGCCCGTAACGCTCCACCGCCACGCCGATGCCGCCCACCAACAGCGGCGCGATCGCCAAGCCGGCCCAGAAGCCAAGACGCCGGCTGATCTCGAAGCCGAAGAAGGCGCCCAGCATGTAGAAGCTGGCGTGGGCGAAATTGAGCACGCCCATCATGCTGAAAATGACGGTCAGGCCACTGGCCATCAGGAACAACAGCATACCGTAGAGGACGCCGTTCAGCGTCGAGATGAATATGATCTCAGTCACGGCTCATCGCACCCACCGTTCCGGGAATTTCCGATTGAATGTCGCGCCGCTAGGGCCGCGGCGGAGGACGCTCGCGCCGCCGCAGCCCCGCCTACACTATTGCGGACGCTTCATTTTGCAAGTGGTGGGAACGATGGTGTCGGCGAGCGGGATGCTCGCCGACAGCTTCCAGCCCCAGCCGGTGTGCTCCTCGTCGAACGGTTGGCGGGCGTTGAGCGGGCCGAAATCAGAGATGTAGAGCGGTTGGAAGAACTGATGGTCTTCCTTGCGCATGAAGCCTTCCTGACCGCTGCTGAAAGTGGCGTATTTCATGCCTTCGAGCTTGGGCGCGATCTTCACGGGATCATCCGACTTCGCCTGCGTGATCGCCTCGAACAGCATTCCCGTCAGGTTGAACATGCGGGGATAGAACACCGGGTCCGATTCATATTTGGCGATATAGGCGCTCGCGGTCGCTTGCGCCGGCTTATAGGGGAGGTTGTTGAAGCCCTCGGTGATCTGGAAGACATGATCGGGCAGGTTCGCCTGCTTGATCGCCGTCGGGCCGCCGGCGCCGCCGGCATAGAATGTGTACCAATTGGCTTTCAGCCCCGCGTCGCCCGCCGCCTTTATCAACAACGCAAAGTCCTGGCCCCAGTTGCCGGTGATGACGGTGTCGGCTCCCGACGCCTTGATCTTGGCGATATAGGGCGAAAAGTCGGTGACCTTGACCAAAGGGTGGAACTCGTTGCCGACGATTTGGATGTCGGGGCGCGCCGCCTTCAACAAGCGCACTGCGTCGTCGGCCACCGAGTGACCGAACGAGTAGTCTTGATCGATCAGATAGACCTTTTTGATGTCCTTGCGCGGCTTGATGAAATTGGTCAGCGCCTCCATCTTGATGTCGACGCTGGCGTCCCAGGCGAAGTGCCAGTAGCTGCACTTCGCGTTGGTGAGGATCGGGTCAATGGCGGCGTAATTGAGGTAGATCACCTCCTTGCCGGGATTGCGCTCGTTGAACTTGGTGACGAAGTCCTCAATCGCCGCCGCCACCGAGGAGCCGTTGCCCTGGACGATAATGCGCACGCCATCGTCGATGGCCTTTTGCACCTGGACCAGACTGACCTGCGGATTTACCTTGTTGTCGTAGGGAATGATTTCGATTTTATCGCCCATCACGCCGCCCTTGGCGTTGACCTCGTCGGCGATGAATTTGAGCTGGTTGAGGCCGATCTGGCCAATGCTGGCCGCCCCGCCCGAGAGCGGATCGACATAGCCGATCTTGATGGTTCCCGCGGCCGCCGCCGGAACGGCGGCAACGGCGAGCATGGACAGAGCAAGCGCCGTCGAAACAAGGGCTTTATTCACCGGTTTCCTCCTTTTTGTTGGGTCGGATCGTCCGCTGCGCGAACGAATGCCATCAATGCTTGATTGGCGTCGGTTCCTCCCGTTTTTTGCGCAATTCCCATTCGCCGCGCGGTCTCGTTTCGAACCGAGCGCTGTGTCGCGGTTCGGCGGCGATCCGCGTCGGTCGTCCTCCTTTGCTGCTGTTGGCTCCCTACGTTCGTTGTACTCGCGCGCGACATATGTTCACTAACGAGTGAGTGAGTTATGTAGACCCAAAGCACGCTTCTTCGCAAGACCCATTCAGATCTTTGGCTCGGTCTTTCGGCACTGACAGATCGCCAGTAGCCCGGCCGTCATGAATGGCGCCATGCGCTCCTTAACCGCGGCAAAGTCGTCGGATTTGCACAGGCCGCCGGAAAGCCTGTCGATGCGCCCGGTGCGCGCCAGGGTGAGCATCAGCGCTCCGGTGACGAAGTGATAGCCCCAAAACAGGTCCGCCTCGGCGCAATCGGGAAGCGCCTTCTTGAGCAGTTCGATCAGGCGCAGCACCACCGGATCGAAATGCTGGTCCATCATTTCGGCGCCCCACTCGGGCGTATTGGCGACCTGCGCCGTCATGGCGCCGTAGTTCTGCCAGCCTTGTTCGCCTTGAATGTAAAGATCGAGATCGGTATCGAGAAAGGCGCGAAAAGCCCCCTCAACCGAGGGCTTGCCTTTCGTCGCCTCGTCGTATTCGCTGAGCACTTTCATGCGACGCTCGCTGGTCACCACCGCGCGGCGGGCGAATGCCGCGTCGAACAGCGCCTTTTTGTCTTCGAAATAGTAGTTTATCAGCGTGTGATGCACGCCGATGCGCGTCGCCACGTCCCTCAGCGTGACTCCGTAAAACCCGTGCTTGGAAAATAGGAACTCGGCGGCGTCGATGATCTGCTCCATCATTTCCACGCGCCGTTCCGAGTTGGTCGCCTTCTTTTGCCGGGGCTTCTTTTCTTGGGGCAAGCTCAAGCCTTTCCGCATTCCTGCTGCGCGTCCAATTTGCGATGGAGCGGCAGCGATAGCAAATGTAGCCTTGGGATGGCGCGATTTCGCGCCAATGCAAGCGCACGCCAGGACACTCCGCCAGCTCTCGCCGGCGGGGGAGATCCGATGTCCGCCGTTCGTTGGGCTCGCACGTCTTCAGGCGAGCCCGTTCGCGCCTTTGTCGGGCGCCCCGCCTCAGTAGACAGCGGCGAACATGACGGCTTCCGGGGTCGCCTGGTCCGGCGAAAGCTCTTCGACGATGCGGCCTTG
Organism: Roseiarcus sp.; assembly: GCA_035606915.1. Taxonomy (GTDB): domain Bacteria; phylum Pseudomonadota; class Alphaproteobacteria; order Rhizobiales; family Beijerinckiaceae; genus Roseiarcus. The sequence continues at coordinate 70,481 of DATNDU010000031.1, forward strand.
CCGCGCCACCAGCACACGATCGGAAAGGTTCAAGATCTCCGGCAGATAGGACGATATGACGACCACGGCGAGGCCGTCGTCGGCGAGCCCGCCAATCAGTTGATGGATTTCCGCGATCGCGCCGACATCGACGCCGCGCGTCGGCTCGTCGAAGATCACTAAGCGCGGACTTTGCACCAACCCCTTGGCGATCACCACCTTCTGTTGATTGCCGCCCGAGAGTTCGATCACCCGCGAATCGCTGTTCAGCGCGCGGATGTTGAGAGTCTTGGTCCAGCGCGCCGCGAGTTCGCGGCTTTCGCCGCGACTGGCGAACGGGCCACGCGAGGAACGGCTGGAGATTTTTCCGATATAGACGTTGTCGGCGACCGACATGGTCTCGAAAAACCCATCGCCCTTGCGATCCTCGGTGACATAGACGACGCCGTCGCCGACCGCCGATCGCGGCGTGCGATAGCGCACCGGGCGGCCGTCGATGCGCACGTCGCCGCCGTGAAAGGAATCGCGCTTGGCGACCCCGGCGATGATCCTGGCCGTCTCGGTGCGGCCTGAGCCGACAAGCCCGAATATTCCCGTCACTTGACCCGCAAACACCGAGAACGAGGTATTGCGCACCAGATTTTGCATCGACAGATTCTGCACGCTGAGCCGCTTGGCCCCGGCCGGTCGCGGGGCGCGGCGCGCGCCGGCGCGGCCATAGAGGTCGTCGCTCAACGCTCGCCCGACCATGTGGCGGATGATGGTTTCGCGCGAAAACGCTTTTGCCTCGTCGGTGACGACGTGCGCCCCGTCGCGCAGGATGGTGATCCGATCCGAGATCTCCAGCGCCTCTTCGAGCGCGTGACTGATGAAGATGATCGAAACCTGATCGCGGCGCAGCCGGTCGATCAACGCAAACAGATGATGCTTTTCTTCCGGCGTCAGCGTTGCCGTCGGTTCGTCGAAAATGATGACTTTCGCTTTCAGGCGCACGGCGCGGGCGATCTCGACCATCTGCCGCTTGGCGGTGCCGAGCGATTGCACCGTCGCTGTCGGCTCGACCGGAAAGTTGAGCGATTGCAGGAATTGCTGCGCGTCGATATAAGTTCCGCGCAGACGGTTGAAGAACTTTTCGTCGCCGAGATAGAGATTTTGCGCCACCGTCATGCTGGGGACGAGGCTGGTCTCCTGATAGACCATGGCGATGCCGTAGCGGCGCGCCAAAGCGGGGCCGGCGATCTGCACCTTTTGGCCTTCGATGCGGATTTCTCCCTGTGTCGGCGTCACCGCGCCGGAGAGTATCTTGACCAGCGTCGATTTGCCGGCGCCGTTCTCGCCGAGAATGGCGTGCACCTCGCCGCGCCTGAGATCGAAGTCGATGTCCTTGAGCGCAGCGACGCCGCGATATTGCTTGCCGACGCCCTTCATCTCCAACAGCGGCGGCAGGGCTTGCGGCGAGCGGTTCACTGCGTCGCTCCGTTGTCGGCCAAAGCGGCGACGACGCCGTCGCCCTTGGCGGTGAAATAGAGGCGGCCCTCGAACTCCAGACACGAGGTGACGCCGTGGCGATGGCCGTGGGCGCGACTGTGGAGCGAGGCCGTTGGGCGATAGCTGCCGTCGAGGCGCGCGATGAGCCCGTAGGATCGGCTCGGCGACCACGGTTTCAAGACCCCGAGCTGCTTGACGCCGCCTTGCTGGATCGGTTCGAGCGCCGATTGGCCCGAGCGCAGGCAGGGGGCGACCCAAAACGCCGGATCAATCTCCGCCATCATGCGCTCGCGAAAGCGGCGTTCGCTCAATACGAACTCGACGAGTTGGCTGCGCGGGGCGAACAGCGCCAACCAGATGGCGTCGTCGGCGCCGCGCGACAGCCGGCTCGGATAGGCGGGTAGCGCCTCCACCACGGTTTGCGGACGCACGCGCCCGCCGGGGGAAATGCGCGTCAGGGCGCAGCGCCAGCTTTCGCTGACGACAATGGCGCCGCCCTCGTCGATGAGGCCATAGGGAAAGGCCAGAGGGCCTGAAATGCGGCTCCACGCGCCGCTATCGGGCGCCAGGCGCCAAACAGAGCCCGAGGCACGCTTGGCCATCAGATCGCGCTGCCAATCGGCCGCCGCATAAGTTGCGGAGCCGTTGGCGACGATCAGCGCGCCGTCCGCGGCTGGCGCCAGCGCGGTGATGCAGCGGATTTCGGCATGCGCCGCGATGGTGCGGCCGTCATGCTGACCGCCCAGGAACACAATGCGCCCATCGACGAGGCCGACCGCCGCGCCGCCGTCCGGCAGGCCGGCCACGGCGCCGATCTCGGCGTCAAAGGACGCCGCCGGGGCGGCGGGGTCATTGATGCCGATCAGCTTCCGCCCGCAGGACGCCAGCAAGCCGCGCGAGGTGACCGCCAGCCCGTCGGGCGCGCCCACCTCAAGCACGACGCCGGCGGCTTCCAGCGCATCATTGGCGCGGAACGCCCCGTCCAGCGGCGGCACGGTGATCGAGAACTCGCCGCGGCCGAACCAGCGATCTAGGGCCTTGGTCAGCGCTATCATCGCGCCGCCCCGCGGTAGGACGCCAGTCCCGACCAGTTGGGATCGGCGCCCGCGAGCTTGATGCGTCCGATGCGATTATTGGTGACGCCGCCGAGATAGAGGTAGCCGCGATGCTCGCGCATCGAGGTGATGGCGGGGTGGTTGTCGCCGCCGGCGTCCCACAGCGTCTCCAGCACCTTGCCGTCGGCGTCGAAATGCACGACGCAACCGACATTGACGTTGGGAAACAGCCATTCGTCGCCGGCGACCCGGCGCGCCATGCGGCGGCGAAACGCCGGCATGGTCATGGCGAGGTCGTAGCTCGGCGTCCGCGTGCCGGCGAGCGCCGCCCAATAGGTTCCGCCCGATCCGCGATTGATGTTGTCGGGATAGCCGGGAAGGTCGGAGATCACCCGCTCGACGGTCCCCGCCTTCGCACCTTCGAGCCAGTAGCGGCTGACGCGGCAACCCCAGGTTTCGGCGAATAGCAGCGATTTGTTGTCGTGTGCGACGCATACGCCGTTGGCGAATAATAGATTGCGCAAAATCGTGCGCGTCGTTTTGGTTGCCGGGTCGTAGCGGATGATGCGGCCGTTGCCGCGTCCTTCCAGCGCGTCGACCACCCACTCCTCGAAGCCGTAGCGGATGGTCGCCTCGCTGAAATAGACTTTGCCGTCCGGCCCGATGTCGAGATCGTCGGTCAGGCGCATCCGCGAATCGTCGATGATCGAGAACGGCGAGCGGTTGGTCTCGGCGCTCAGCTTCCGCACGTTGCGGTCCTTGTCGACGCGATAAAGGCCCATACCGGCGATGCAGACGACGAGGCCGCCGTCCTGATCGAAGGAAAGCCCAAGCGGCCGCCCGCCGACATGAGCGTAAACCTCGCGCTTGACGTAGTCGGGGGCGAGAAAGCGCACGATTTCCCCATGTCGAACGCCGCAATAGAGATGGCCGTCGGCGTCGAGAATGACGTCTTCCGGCCCGTCGACTTCGCCGCGGCCGATGGTCTCGACATCGCGTAGCCGGTCGTTGATGGCGTAGGGCGAGGCCGAGCCGGCGACGAAAACCGGCGCCGGCGGCAGCGCCAGAAACGCCGGCGAGACATAGACTTTCGCGTGCAGCCGATGCCGCCATTTGCTCCATCGGACGTCGATGCCGATGGCGCACAGCAGCACCAATCCAATCACCATCGACGACGCGCCGTTTTGCAGGCCAAGCCGGACGAGGCCGTTGGTCAGCAGCGAGACGATGATCGCCCCCATCAACGCCTTGCCGACCGAGCCGCGACCGCCGCCGATGCTGTTGCCGCCAAGCAGCGCCGCCGTGATCACGTTGAGTTCGAGACCCAGCCCGGTGTCGGGACCGGCCCCCGAGAGCCGCGCCGCATAGAGCACGCCGGCAAGCGCCGTCAGCAAACCGGAAACGACGTAGGTGAGACAGACGATCGCCCGCACCGGGATGCCGGCGTTGTGGGCCGCCCGCCGCGATCCGCCGACCGCCATGATCCGCCAACCGACGCGCAGCCGCGTCAGAATAACCTGCGCCGCCAGCGCCACCACAACCAGCGCCACCAGACTGACCGGCGCGCCGAGCACGGAGCCGATGCCGAGGAAGTCCAAGACGGGAGCATCGACGTCGCTCGACGCGATCCGCACCGAATAGATGCCGAGCAGAAACTCGACGATGGCGCGAATGAGCGTCAGCATGACCAGGGTGGTCAGGAAGGCGCGCAACTTGAGATAACCGATCAGCAATCCGTTGACGAGGCCGACGAGGGCGCCGACGGCCAGCGTCGCGCCCACCGCCGCCGCCACCGGCCAGCGCGCGACATTAATCAAGGCGAGCGTCGTGAAGTTGGCAAGCGCGAAAATCGAGCCGACGCTCAAATCGATGCCGCCGCCGACCATCACGATCGTCATGCCGATGACGATCAACCCGAATTCGCCGATCTGGCGCGAGGTGTCGGAGAGATTGCCGGCCGAGAGGAAATGCGGAATGGTCGCGCTCAGATAGGTCGTCAGCGCGACAAGCAGAACGATGGGAATGACATTGTCGACCCAGCGGCGGCCGAGCAGTTCGCCAATGACATGATCGGGCACATACCGATAGCGCAGTCTGGTCGCCCACTCGCCCGTCGTCATGTTTCATTCCATTCCGAACATAAGCGCGCCGAGCTGTGAGGCTCGGCGCGCTTGCCGCTTTGGCGTTGCGATTACTTCTTAAGCGCGGCGGCGCTCCAGCAAAGCCCAGGGCGCAGCGTCTCCTTGGAGATGATGACCTGCGGGCTGTAGATCACCGCCTTGAGTTTTCCGGCCGGCAACCCGGTCTCCAACACGGTGGCGATCATGTCGTTGAGATCGCGGCCCTGCTGCATCACCTGATAGGCGACCTCCTTGTAGAACACGCCTTTCTCGACATTGTTGCAAGCCATCTGCTCGCCGCCGCCCGAGGTGACGAGTGTAATCGGCTTGCCGGATTCCTTGATCGCCGCCGCCGCGCCGAGATCCATGACGTCCCAGAATCCAACGACGCCGCAGAGATCGGGGTGCTGCTGGATGACGGTCGAAATAATCGAGTGCGCCTTGGTGGCGTCCCATTCGCCGGCAAGATTGGCCACCACCTTGATCTCGGGATGTTTGGAGAAGACGTTGTCGGCGCCTTTCATCATGCCGCTGTCGGAGCCCGAGGTCGGTTGGCCCTGGAGGATGGCGACCTTCTGGCTGGTGCCCGGGCCGCACTTTTCCATGACCGCGTTCGCTTCCGCCTCGCCGATGCCGATCCAGTCGGCGCCGACATAGACATCGGAATTATAGTTGGAGCGCATGTTGATCTGGATAACGTGAATGCCCGCCTGCTCGGCGCGCTTGAGCAGACGCGCGTAGGAGCTGACGTCGGGATTGTGGACCACCAGCACGTCCGGCTTCTCGGCGATCAGCGCTGTGATCGCCTGCGCGCCGGCGTCGGCGCTGAAATGTGGATCGCGAATTTCGAACTTCATATGCAGGCGCTTGGCCTGCTCTTTCATGACTGACGCCCAACCGTCGGTGAGGTCGATGCCCATAGTCACCGGCACGAAGGCGATGGTCTTGCCGGCGAAGTCCTTGAAATAGTCGCCGCGCCGGGGGTCGTCGATGCCCGCGGCGTGAGCGGCCAGACCGGTCAGCGAGACCGCCAGCCCGAAAAACGTGGCGATATGTTTGGTTCGCATATTTCCTACTCCCTTTTGAGTTTATGGCGTTACGAGGGGCGCCTTGTTGCGCGATCGCCGCGCGGTTTTGAAGTCTGCGGCGAGCCCGTTTTGCATTTCACTTCCTGGCGACGGCGCAGACGAAATTGGCGGCGGAATTGGCGTCGCCCTCGCCCTTGTACCAAGCGCGCTGCGGATAGGGGCAGAGCGGCCGCTGCATGGCGATTCCCTTCGAGGCGTCGCCATCGACGAATTTCGTCGCGATGACTTGAGCCGGCGCAACACCGTCCTCGACCCAATGCGAGAGCGCGGCGAAAATATCGTGCTGGGGGTCCGAGGCTGGCGGTTGCAGGCCGCCGTAAGCGGCGGAGTCGAACCGGTTCGGGCCCGTGCCGAAACCGCAGTGGCCCATGCCGGGAACCATGAACAGCCGCGCGAACGCCTCCGTCTTCGCCTGGCCGCCGAACTCGCTCACCAGGCCGTTGTAGAACTTGATGGTTTGCTCGACAGGAACGATCGGGTCCGCCCAGCCCTGGAACAGGATGATCTTGCCGCCGCGATCGCGGAACTTGCTGATGTCGCCGGTCACGGCGCCGTTGAGCGCCGCCCCGAGGGCGGCGTCGACCTTGACCATGTCGGGCCCGACGTGGAAGGCGCGCCAATCCCAGTTGGGGCCGAACACCCACTTGAAGAGACCATCAAACGCCGGTTCTCCCGGGGCGTTGCCGGGCGCCTCAAGAAATCCCCAATTGAAGAAGCCCGACTCGCTGCCAGGCAATTCGCCGTAGTACAGCGGCTTGCCGTTGTCGTCGGCGGGGCCGAGATAGATCGCCTTTGCGGTCTCCACCTCTTTCGGCGTCAGACAATCGTCAGCGGCGGCGCCTTTGCAGGTCAGCGCCGCGGGGTCGAAATCGCAGGCCAACGGCGCGGCGATGAACGGGTCGGACTTGAGCCCGTTCTCCTTGCCGCCGCAGGCGGCTACGGCTGATTTGGTGAGCAATGCGAGCTTGGCTGTGGAAAGCTTGTGTTCGGGCGTCAGATTGGCCGCCTGATAAGTCGTCACGGCGACCGCGTGGCCCCAGGTGCGGTTGATGACCGGCGCGCCGGCGAGAATGCCGTCGAAGTCTTGCGGGTAATATTCGGCCTCAATCAACCCTTGCTGACCGCCTGTCGAGCAGCCTGTGTAATAGGAACGTTTGGGGTTTGCGCCGTAAAACGCTTCGGCGATCCGCTTGCCGGCGAGCGTCGCCTCGTGGGTGCCCAACAGGCCGAAGTCTTTCCACTTTTGCGGATGCCCGACAAGCGCGTCGCCGTCGAGCGGCGTCGCCGGCGCCGTCCCGAGGTCGGTCTCGGCGGAGGCATAGCCGCGCTTAAGCGCGGCTTCCATCGCGCCATAATTGTAGTTGAGGATTCCCGCGTAGCCGCCGTTGCCGTTGAGGTGGAAAACGCCTTTCCAGCCCTGGTCAGGCAACCACAATTCGAGGCGAACGTCGGAGTCGGGCGCGTCCTTGATCGAGGCGACGACACGGCAAAACGCCGGCATGTTCTTTCGCGTCACCTTGTCGTCAGTCGTCAGGTCGCCGGCGGCGACGGCGACGGCGCTGACAATTGTCGTATCGGCGATATCAGCCGATTTTAGGCTCTCGCATGTGGCGGCGCGCCCTGATGCGGAGAAGGTGAGCGCCAACAGCCCGATGGCGGTCGCAATGTGACGATCCCGCATTGTTTCCACTCCCTGTTATTGCGGGCGCTCTAGATGTCGCCCTGTTGCTCGGTCTGCTCGTCGCGTGGATTGACGAGGCTATCGAGCACGATCGCGGCCAGAAGGATCAGACTGCGGATCACGTTCTGTAGCGTGTACTGGATGTCCATGATGGTCATGCCGTTGAGCAGAATGCCGATCAACAGCGTGCCGACCAGCACATTGCGTATGCCGCCGCGCCCGCCCGAGAGGCCGATGCCGCCGAGCACCACCACCAGGATCACGTCATAGATCAGCGACGAATTGGCGACGTTGGTGTTCATGCTGGAGACCGACGTCGCGGTAATCATTCCCGCGACATAGGCGATGCATCCGGAAAGCGCGTATTGCAGCACGATGACGCCGCGCACCGGCGCGCCGGAATTGCGCGCCGCGGCGAAATTGTCGCCGATCGCATAGATGAAGCGGCCCGCCTTGGTGAAACGCAGGAACGCGAAGCCCAGCAACGCGATCAGCGCGAAAAACAGGATCGGCGTCGGCACGTCGCCGACAAAGCCGCCGCCGATCCAGGCGATGCCGTTGGCACTCGCCGGCATATAGACGACATAGAGCGGCACCAGCGCGAAGCGGACGAACCCGTAGACGAACGCCGCCATCCCCAGCGTCGCGAACAAAGCCGGAATCTCGGCGTAGGCGATCAACACGCCATTGGTCACGCCGATGGCGAGCGCGAGCACGAAGCCGAGCGCCAAGGCCGGCGCGATGGCGACGCCGAGCGTCGCCAGATGGAACGTCCACGCCGCCGACATCGCGTAAGTGGCGACGATCGTCAGATCGATGCCGCGGCCGATCACGACCATCGCCATGCCGACGCCGAGGATTCCTAGAACGGAGACGCCGCGCACCAGCGTCAGCAGGTTGCCGGAGCTCAAAAAACCCTTCAAGAACAAAGAGAACACACAAAAAAGCACGATCGCCGTCAAGAGCACGATCTTCTCTTGACTGACCTGCGCACCCTTTATTCGTCCGAGCATCATGTCGCGGGATTGTCGCTATCTTGAGAACGCCGGGGCCGATCTGCCGCCGACCCCTTTCGGGGCGCAACTATCTCGGGCTATTTCGCTTTCCGCTTGCGCCGTAGCGCAAGGCTTTGCACGTCAGCGCAAAAATCGGCCGCTGTGGAGGCCCGCCCGCGATCTATGTCGCTGAAATCCAGCTTGCTTTTCCAAAGCGCAAAGTTACGCTCCGATAGGCCCGAGGTCCAGAGCCGGGCTTTGCCGCTCTGCGCCCGGTTCGTAACGCCCAGCGAGGCGCTTGCGTCAGGCCCAAGCCAGTCGGGACGGCGGTAAGGGAGGGAGACATGGACGTCGTTTTCGATACCAGGGCCATGCCCGCCGGGACCGGCAGGCGGGCGTGGCGTGACGCGATCTGCGAAATCTACCTGCAAGTCGATTGCGAGACCGAGTCCGACAAGGAATACGTCGGATTCGTGCAGGAGGCGCGCTTTGGCGGCGTGACCATCACCGACACGCTCATTTCACCGCAAATCATCTCCCGGCGCCATCGTCATATCGGCCGCTTCGACAAGGATTGCTACTATATCGGCATCGAACATCTCGGCGCCGTCGACATCCGCCAGGCCGGATCGTCGTTCGTCCTGCGGCCGGGGCGAGGGTCTTTGTATTACGCCAACGAGCCCTACGAATTGCATTGCGAAGTGATGTCGCGGCAATTCTGGATCGAACTGCCGCGCGCGGATTTCGATCGTCGATTCGAGACCGGACGGCCGCCGATGCTGAAGCATTTCGACCTGCATCGCGGACTCGGCCGCGTGGCGGCGGAATTTTGCGCGACGCTCGCCAAAGAGGGCGTCAGCGTCGACGCGGCTTCAAGAGTCAAGCTCGGCGAGCAATTCATGGATATTCTGGCGCTGGCGTTGATCGCCGAGCCGGATCGGCAGGCGGCGGCCGAAAGGAGCGTGCAGCACGCGCGCCTGCAATCCGTGAAGGCCTACATCGAGGCCAATCTCGGCGATCCCAATTTGTCACCGGCGACGATCGCCAAGCAAAGCGGAATATCGTTGCGCTATCTTCACTACCTGTTCCGTCAGTTGGACATGACGGTGTCGGACTGGTTGCGGCTGCGACGTTTGGGACGATGCCACAATTTGCTGGCCTCGCCGCAGCATGCAGACAAATCGATCACGGAGATTGCCTATTCGATGGGCTTCAACAGTTCATCGCATTTCAGCAATCTGTTTCGAGCCCAGTATCATGTCCGCCCCTCGGACGTCAGGATTGCGCCGGTTGCGGCGAGGCCTCGCAATAGGGAGATCTGATGCGGATCGAGTGTCCGAAAACCCTGTAGGCCATACCACGTTGGACGCCTTCGTCATCATCGGCGATCACATGCTGGCAGCTTCCTTCGCGCCGGATGGCCGGCACAGGCGATTCCTTAAGCGGATATCGGCCGAGTTGCCGCCAGCCAGCGTCTCCGATGAGGATCGCGCCCGCGCCATCGAGCCTTGAAATATTCCCTCCCGGCCCGGCTCGCGGACGCCCCCGACAGAAGCAGGCGGTCCGCGAGGTTTCGACGCGGGCAAGAAGGTCAAGCGTCACCTCGCTGTCGATACGCTCGGACTGCCCATCGAGCGCCAGATCACGGCGGCGGCGCTCGCTTGGTTGCAGTTGGCGCTCGCCTTCCTCATCATGCGAACACTGGCGAGGCCCAAAACCGCCCACGCCTAATTTCGAGTCAGGCTCTAAGCCGAGCCTGGTGCTTTCGCGCGTTCGCCATGCGCGCGTCAATGAACCGCAAGGGCGATTGCTGGGACAACGCGGTCGCCGAGAGCCTGTTCGCTTCGCTGAAGAACGAGTGCGTCTACCGCTACAACCATACCCGCCTGTACTCGACCCTGGGCTATCTCAGCCTCATGATCTACGAAAGGAAATGGCTTGCCCGACAGCGTGCCGCCGCCGCATAGTCTATCGACTTGGAGACACTTTCCGGGAGGCAAGCTCAAATGAGAGCCCTAAGTTAAGATAGATTTAACCATTTTGACGGCAAGCCCTTGGCAGGGAACGCGAAAGGCGCCTGCCATGAGCGAGATTTGTTGCAAACGCTGCGGTGCCACGGATTATGTGAAGAATGGTAATGTTCGAGGCTTTCAGCGCTATCGATGCCTTTTCTGCGGCTACAATTTCACCATGACGCCGCCGCGCGGAAAGCCGGCGGCGATGAAGGCGCTGGCCTTGCTTCTCTACGCCATGGGCAACGTCAGTTTTGGCTCCATCGCTCGTCTTCTCGGCGTCAGCGACGTAGCGGTGTTGAACTGGGTCCGCGACGAAGCGCGCAAACTTCCCGAACCGTCGACCAAGGCTGACGTGGTGGTCGTCACGCTCGACGAGATGTGGCATGTCGCGAGATTTCGTCGGCGCACCAAGGTCGTCTCCAAGGTCGTCGAAATGGACAACATCCAAGCCTTCATCGAAAAAGCCACGGTTTTCCGCTCTATCTTCAGTTAGGACTCTCAAATGGATATAGTCACTTGGCGCCGAAGCTAATGTTATCCTTTAGGAAATGTGCCCAGGAAAATGGCGTCCCGGAAGGGAGTTGAACCCCTGACCCCAGGTTTAGGAAACCTGTGCTCTATCCAGCTGAGCTACCGGGACTTTAGTCTACTTCAAAGGGTTGGCCGCTTCATTCATTTTCTTTGGCGCCGATTTGGCGCTTTTGCATGCCTCGGCGGACACCCGCAGACGGATTTGGAGCAAATCCGCGTGCTAATGTCAAACCGGTCGCTAGCTGCCCGTCGGACTTAAGTGAGAACAGCGAGTTTGAGCGGGATATGCGCCGCTGGGCAAGCTAGACTCTTGGCGTTGAGTCTCGCTTTGAGCTGAAGCGTTTCGCATAGCCAATTTGCGCACAATCGAGCGAGAGACGGGGTATCCGCCTCCACCCTCGGTTGACGAGCGGCTGCCCGGGAGGCGCCTGGCGCGATTTATCTTCGAGGCGGGCGATGGGCAATCCGAGACGATCCCCCAAATTCGCTTCGCGCGCTCGGCGGCCTCAACGCGGCTCGGGCGCGCAAATACAATTCCAACTCCGCCCGGCGATGAATTCTCGATCGAGCGAGCGAGGCGAGATTGATTGCATCGACCGAAGGGCGTGCGGGTGACGGGAATCAACTCGACCGGCCCTGGTCGGGGCGGCGGACGTAGGCTTTTTTTATCAGGCGACGCGGCCCAGCGGCGGGGAAGATTGTCGCGTCGCCAACGCGACGCCCGCAGCTATGCCGCATTTCTCTCCTATAGCGCATTCCCGCACGGGGCGGTATAATATGGCTGTACCGGAAAAACCGTCGCGCGCCTCATGCGACACGTCCCGGCGTTGTTGTTTGGTCTCGACGCGCGCGGCTTCGATCAAAAGAGCCTCTGGCGCGATCTGCGCGGCGACAGAGCTGTTTTTACGCCGCGGCGCCAGCCGACAGAGCCGGCATCTCTCAACGCAGCAAAGCTGGCGGGAGGCGGCGCCGGCAATGCCTATGCGCTTCCCAGCCCCCGCGCCCGCTCGCGCAGCGCGTATTTCTGCACCTTGCCGGTGCTCGTCTTCGGGATCTCGGCGAACACGATCGTGCGCGGGCATTTGTAGCGGGCGAGCCGCCCCTGGCACCACGCGATCAACGCCTCGGAAGTCGCCGACGCCCCCGGCCGAAGTTCGACAAACGCGCACGGCGTCTCGCCCCATTTCTCGTCCGGGCGCGCCACCACCGCCGCCAGCGCCACCGCCGGATGCTGGAACAACGCGTCCTCGACCTCGATTGAGGAGATGTTTTCGCCGCCGGAAATGATGATGTCCTTCGAGCGGTCGCGCAATTGCACGTAGCCGTCGGGATGCTTGACGCCGAGATCGCCGGAATGAAACCAACCGCCGGCGAAGGCGGCGTCGGTCGACTTCTTATTTTTCAGGTAACCCTTCATGACGACATTGCCGCGAAACATCACTTCGCCCATCGTCACGCCATCGGCAGGCACGGCGACCATTGTTTTCGGGTCCATCACGTCGAGATCTTCGAGCGCGTGGTAGCGCACGCCCTGGCGCGATTTCAGCGCCGCCTGCTCAGCGCCCGGCAGCGCGCTCCATTCCTCCTGCCAGTCGTTGACCACCGCCGGGCCATAGGTTTCGGTGAGGCCGTAGAGATGCGTCACCTCGAAGCCGGCTTCGCGCATGGCGGCAAGCACGGCGGCGGGCGGCGGCGCGGCGGCGGTGAAGAAACTCACCACATGCGGCAGCGGCCGCCGCTCGGCCTGGTTGGCGTTGAGCAGCACCTGCATGACGATCGGCGCGCCGCACAAATGGGTGACGCCATGCTCGGCGATGGCGTCGTAAATCGCCTGCGCGCGCACCTGGCGCAGGCAGACATGCACGCCGGCCTTGACGCTGATCGACCACGGGAAGCACCAGCCGTTGCAATGGAACATCGGCAGCGTCCACAGATAGACGGGATGGCGGCCCATGTCGGCGGTGACGACATTGCCGAGCGCCAGCAGGTTGGCGCCGCGATGGTGGTAGACGACGCCCTTGGGATCGCCGGTGGTGCCGGAGGTGTAGTTGAGCGAAATGGCGTCCCACTCGTCGGTGGGCGCGGCGCGCTCGTAGGCCTCGTCGCCCTCGGCGATCAGCGCCTCGTAGTCGAGGCGCCCCAGCCGCTCGCCGGGGCGGGCATATTCGGGGTCGTCGTAGTCGATCACAAGCGGCCGGACCTTGGCGAGCTTCAGCGCATCCCCGATGACGGAGG
>DATNDU010000046.1:0-2092 GCA_035606915.1 Roseiarcus sp.
GCTGCGCGATAGGAGGGCGCGTTCGGGTCGCGATAACGGTCCGCCAGCGCGATCAACGCGTGTCCTGCCGGGTCGTCATGCGCGCCCGCCGCCGTCACGATGGTGCGAAGCATCTCATCGTAGCGCTGCGGATTGATCGGCAGCTTGTGGTCGAAGTACCAGACGGCAAAGCTGCCGTCCGCCGCGTCGTAGCGCAAGTCGATCTCGCCGCTCTGCAAGGCTTCGCCGTAAGACCGCCCGAGGACCGGGATCAGCACGCCTGGGTGACGGCGATAGGGCAGCGCCTCCCAATCGATATCGAATGCCATGGCGTAAGGCGACTTCTGGCCCCACTCCAGCACGTCGAGCCACCAGGCGTTGTCGGCATGGCCGACGCCCATGTGGTTGGGCACGAAATCGAGAATGAGACCCAGCTCGTTTTGCTTGAGCGCCGCCGACAGCCGCGCGAAGCCCTCTTCGCCGCCGAGTTCGGGGTTGAGCCGGTCGTGATCGACGATGTCGTAGCCGTGCGTCGAGCCCGGCCTGGCCTTCAGGAAAGGCGAGGCGTAGAGGTGGCTGATGCCGAGATCTTTGAGATAGGGCGCGAGCGCGGCGGCGTCGTCGAAGCCGAAATCCTTGGTGAGTTGCAGCCGGTAGGTCGCGCGCGGCGCGGCGGGGATCATGGCGCCGCTCCGATCGCAGCATAGACCGACCAAGGCGGCAGTGTCGCCGGTGGCGTGCCGCCCCAGATCGGATCGCCCCAACTCAAATCATTCGGCCGCGCCTGCGTCGCCGCCGATAAATTGGCGAGCAGCAGCAATGCCGCCGGGCCGGAATTCCAACGTCCGTGCAAGATGCCATGGTCGAACGCGACGACGCCGGGCTCGGTCATGGCGGCCAAGAGCGGTGCAATCCGTTGCTGTCGCACCGTCAATAAGGCGCGCGTCAGGGCCAATTGCCGCGCATGGCCGGGGTCATCGAGCGCGTTCCAATCGAGCACGGCGGCATCGCGCGTCTCCTGCTCCAGCGGATCGGGGATTTCGCCACCGTGCGCGGCATAGGCGTGCGCGAATTCCCGCCGCCGCCCTTGGCGCACCGCCTCGGCCAGCTCGCCGGCAAAATCGCAGAAAAACGGGAACGGCTCGGTCGCGCCCCACTCCTCGCCCATGAACAGCAACGGCGGGCCGGGCTGCAACAGCAACAGCGTGCGCGCGGCGGCGAGCGCTTCTGGCGGGGCCAGCACCGCCAGGCGCTCGCCCATCGGCCGGTTGCCGATCTGGTCGTGGTTTTGCAGGAAGTTGACGAAATCCGCGCGCGGCAAATGCGCGCTCGGCTCGCCGCGTCGCCGGCCTTCGCGATGCGCCGAGGGCTCGCCTTGATACGAGAAGCCTTGCGCAAGGCTGCGCGCTACCTGCGCGGGCGCGTTTTGGTAATCGCGGTAGTAGCCGGACTGTTCGTGCGTCAGCAGCACATGCCAGGCGTGGTGATAATCGTCATTCCATTGCGCGCGATAGCCGCCGGCCGGCGCGAGCCAACGGGCCGCGTTGTCGTCGTTCTCCAGCACCAGATGGATAGTGCGGCGGCTGGCTTTGGCGAAGCGGTCCACAGCAGCGGCGAGGTCGGCCAGGATATGCGGCTCGCCCGGTTCCACAATGGCGTGCACCGCGTCAAGCCGCAGCCCGTCGAACCGATAATGCCGCAGCCAATGCAGGGCGTTTTCGATCGCGAAGGCGCGCACTTCCGGCACCCGATAGTCGATCGCGGCGCCCCAGGGCGTATGATGCTCCTGCGAAAAGAACTTGGGCGCGATGCGGTGGAGATAATTCCCTTCCGGGCCGAAGTGGTTGTAGACGACGTCGAGAAACACCATCAACCCGCGCGCGTGGGCGGCGTCGACGAGCGCCTTGAGATCGTCGGGGCGGCCGTAGGCGGCATCGGGCGCGTAGAGCAGCACGCCGTCATAACCCCAATTCCAGCGGCCGGGAAAGTCCGCCACCGGCATCAGCTCGAGCGCTGTGATCCCGGTCGCCGCCAGGTGATCGAGCTGCTCGATCGCCGCGCGGAAGCTTCCCTTCGGCGTGAAGGTGCCGACATGGGCTTCAAGAAAGACGCT
>DATNDU010000007.1:0-27055 GCA_035606915.1 Roseiarcus sp.
TCGGCCTCGAACAGCAGCGCTCCGCCGCCGCCGCGCCGCGCCGAGCGCGCCGCCGCCCGCGCCTTGCGCCGCAAGCCCTCAGGCGCGGCGTCGGCTGCCGGCCAGAAGCTGGCCCCGGCGCTGGCGGAGGCGAAAATCTCCACCCCCTCGACCAGGCAGGGCTCGCTGGCGCGGTCGGCGAGGCGCCGGCAGGCGGCGAGCGCGGCGTGCGGGGGGCCGGGATCGGCGATGACGATGCAAAACCCGTCCGGCGCGACGCGCGACACCAGGTCGCCGGGCGTCGCTTCGCTCGCCAGCCGCTCGCCAATGCGGGCCGCCAGCGCCTCGCCGGCCTCGGCGCCGTGGAAGGCGACGAGTTGAGGAAACCTGTCGATTTCTATGATGACGACGGCGAACGGCGCGCGGTCGCCGCGCGACGCGATGAGATCGGCGATGGCGCGGTCGCAAAGCTCGCGGTTGGGCAGGCCGGTCGAAGCGTCGAAATAGGCGCGTGCAAACAGGTCGTCCTGCAGGCGCCGCTGGGCGTCGATATCGACGCTGGCGACAACCCAATAGTCGCGGTCGTCGAAGCGGAAGCCGCGCTGCTCGACGAGTTTGGCGCGCCCTTCCAGCAGACGTTCGCAGCGCCCCTCGCCCGGCAGCGGACCGGCGCCGGCGCCGCTGGCGGCATTGGCGAGCACCGGCGCGCCGTCGGCGGCGCGCACTTCGAGTCCGGCTCCCGAGGCGTCGAAGGCGGCCGCCTTCAGCGCCGTCTCGCGCGCACTCACGAGGCGCCGGGGCCGCGCTTGAGGATCTGGGCGCGCAATTGTTCGAGCCGCGCCGTCGCCGAATGGAGGTCCACCGGGGCCGGTTTCGGGGCCGCGGCGGGGGGCTCGGGCGCGGCTTCTTCGACCAGCCGGCCGCCGCCGGCAGCGCCGCGCCAGCGCTCCACCACCCGGCGCACGAAGCCGTGCTGCGCGCCGGCCGCCTCGTCCCAATCTTCCAGCCGGAAGGTCTCGCTGCGCGGCAGCCGATCGGCCGGCAATTCGCTGAAACGCAGTCGCGTCGGCAGCGGCAGCCCTTCGCCGAACGCCACGACCTCGCGCGTGCCGAGCGAAGGGATGAAATCGAGCAGGTTGGCGACCGCGTCGGTCACCGCCGAGCGCAGCAACTCCTGGTCGCGATCATTCGCCAAGCGCATCGCGAATAGCGTGTTGCACTGCGAGATGATGGTCGGATCGAGCTCGCCGGGGCGCTGGGTGACGAGGCCGAGATAGACGCCGTATTTGCGGCCTTCCTTGGCGATGCGCATGAGCGCGCGTCGCGTCGGCGCGAAGCCGGCGTTGCGGTCGGCCGGCGCATAGCGATGCGCCTCCTCGCAGACGAACAGCAGCGGCGCCGCCCCATCGCTCCACAGCCCGAAATCAAACGCCATACGCGCCACAACGCAGACGACGGCGTCCGTCACCTCGGTCGGCAGGCCGGCAAGCTGCATGACGGTGATCGGCTGGCCGTCCGGCTCCAGGCGGAACAGGTGGGTGAGGATTTCCGCCATCGTGTCGCCGCCGACATTGGCGTTCTCGAACATGAAACCGTAGCGGGGGTCGCTGCGCAGCGCTTCGAGGCGGGCGATCAGGCGGTGGCAGTGCATGCGCGTCGCCCGGTTTTCGAGCTTGCCCATGCGCTCGTCGATGAGATTGACGAGATCGGCGAGTAGATAGGGGACCGGCGTGTCCACGGTGAAGCCGGCGCGGCGCGGGTCGATCTTGCGCAGGCCGAAGCGATCCGATTGCGAGGCGCGCTGCGCCAGATACATGCCCTTGGCGATCGGAATGTGCTCGGCGAGGATTTCCAGCTCCTCCTCGACCGCCGGCCGGCCGCCATAGACGACGTCGACCAATTCCTCGAAATTAAACAGCCAGAACGGCAGCTTGAGGTTCTGCGGATTGACGACGTTGGCGTGCGCGCCGAAACAACGGGCGAACTCGTTGTGTCCGTCGAGCAGGAAAATGCGCACGTTGGGGGCGGTGTCGATGACCGCGTTGAGGATGACGGCGACGCCGCTGGATTTGCCGACGCCGGTCGAGCCCAGCACCGCGAAATGCTTGTTGAGCATGTCGCTGATCGAGATTCGCGCCGGGATGGCGTCGTCGTGATGCAGCACGCCGATCGTCGCGCTATCGGCGTCGCCCTCGTAGGTAAGCCGCAGATCCTGGCGCGTGGCGAGGCCGGCGGCGTCGCCGATCGCGGGATAGGCGGAGACGCCGCGCCGGAAACGGTCGCGCCCATTTTGGTCCTGGGCGATCTCGCCCATCACGTCGACGCTGGCGATGGCGGTGTCGGGCAAAGTCGCGCCGATGGCGCCCTGGCTCTCCACCTGCGTAATCATGCCTATGAGCCGGCGCGAGCCGGCGTAGATGCGCACGAAATCGCCGACGGTGGCGCGCGCCTCGCCCACCGGGATGGCGACGCGCGCCTGCGCGCCGCGCACGCCGAGGATGACACCGAGCGATTGCGCGGCGTGAAGATCGCCGTGACTCGTCGGTTGCACAATATTGATCACACGACCTACCCTTTGCCGGGACGCAGGCCATGGACCTGTGTCATGCCGGCGCCCAGTCTCGCCTCTAAAGCTTTTTTCCCCGTTAAGCAGTTCTCTCGGGGTTTTTCTGTAGGAAACGAACGCCGCGCATATGAACAGGCTCGCCAATCTTCCGGTTTTCCTGCGTCTCGCCGGGGCCAAAGCGGTGCTCGTCGGCGGCGGCGAGGCGGCCGCCTGGAAGGCGGAACTGCTCGCCGCCGCCGGGGCGCGCTTAAGCATTTTCGCTCCCACGCCGGGTGAGCGGCTGCGCGGCGTCACCGCTCGGCTCGGGCTCTCGATCACGCCCCGGGCATGGCAGGCGGCGGACCTCGACGCGGCGCTGATTGCGGTGCTGGAGGCTGAGGACGAAACCCAGGCGGCGCGCTTCCGCGCCGCCGCGCGCGCCGTCGGCGCCCTTGTCAACGTTATCGACCGGCCGAAATTTTGCGATTTCTCGTTCGGCTCGATCGTCGAGCGCTCGCCGCTCGTCGTCGCCGTCTCCACCGACGGCGCGGCGCCGGTGTTCGCGCAGGCGGTGCGGGCGCGCATCGAGGCGATGTTGCCGGATTCGCTGCGCGCTTGGGCGGAGGCGGCGCGCGCCTGGCGGCCGCGGCTCGCCGGCTTCGACCAGGCGCGCCGGCGCGCCATCTGGCTCGATTTCGCCGACCGCGCCTTCGCTAGCCTCGACCGCAGCCCGCACGAGGCGGATTTCGCGGCGCTGTCGCGGGCGACGCGGCCGGGGCGGCTCATCGTCGTCGGGACCGGCGCCGGCCGCCCGGAGGACTTGACGCTGCGCGCGGTGCGGGCGCTGCAAGCCGCCGATCACGTCGTCGCCGATGGCGGGGTCGCCGAGTCGTTACGCGATCTCGGCCGCCGCGAGGCGAGTTTCGAGGCCTGTCCGCAGGGCGCCGGCGCCGCCGTGCGCGCGGCGGCGGGCGAGCGGGTGGCGGCAGGGGCGACGGTGGTTGTGCTGGTTGCCGGCGACGGGCGCGGCACGGCATGGGAGGGGGCGGAGATCGCGCCCGGCGTTGCGCCATGAGGCTGTTCGCCTTCGGCCTCGGCTACAGCGCCTCCCGCGTCATCGCTCGTGGGCGGTTCGGCGCGGCGGCGGCAACCGTGCGCGATCCGGCGGCGAGCGCGGCGTGGCGGCGCCGGGGCGTCGACGCCTATCTGTTCGACGATGCCGAGCTTCAGCGGGCGCTGGCCGAAGCCGAGATCGCGCTGGTTTCGATTCCGCCCGACGCCGAGGGCGACCCGACGCTGCGCGCGCACGCGTCGGCGCTGCGCGCCGGCCGGCTCGCCCGCATCGTCTATCTCTCGACCGTCGGCGTCTATGGCGACTCCGGCGGCGCCTGGGTGGACGAAGACAGCCCGACGAAGGCGATGACGCCGCGGGCGCGGGCGCGCGTCGATGCGGAAGGCGCTTGGCGGGCGTTGGGGCGCGAGGCGGGCGTCGCCGTCGACATCCTGCGGCTTGGCGGCATTTATGGCCCCGGCCGCAACGCCTTCGACCGGCTGCGCGACGGGACGGCGCGGCGGTTGGTGAAGCCGGGGCAGGCGTTCAACCGCATCCATGTCGATGACATCGCTGCCGCCGTCGAGACGGTGGCGGCGGCGGGGCGGCCCGGCGCGGTCTATAATGTCGTCGACGGCGCCCCTTCGGCGCCCCAGGATATGATCGCTTATGCCGCCGCCTTGCTGGGCGTCGCGCCGCCGCCCGAGGAGCCCATTGCGAGCGCCGGGCTGACGGGCATGGCTGCGAGCTTCTATCAGGAGAACCGCCGCGTCCGTAACGCCAAGTTGCGCGCGCTCGGCTGGACGCCGCGCTATCCGACCTATCGCGAGGGTCTCGCGGCGGTCCTCGCCGACGAGAGCGGCCTAAGCGGCTGATCGATCTGTCAAGGCGGTTGCGGGCGGCGGTCTTGTGTCGTGAGCACCATGGAGTTGCGCGATGGAAGGCGGCGTGCGAGCCCCGGCATTTCGGCGATCGCCTCGCCCCCAACGCGCCGAGCCGGCGTCTTGAAGGCTGACCGCGATAGCCACGGCGCCGCGCCGCTGGCGCGCGCGGAGTTGCCGGTCGATACGGCCTCGCTGGCGCGCTATCTGATCGGCAAGCTTGTGGTGCGCGAATTGCCCGAAGGCGTCGCCAGCGGCCGTATCGTCGAGACCGAGGCCTACATCGTCGGCGACGCCGCCGGGCACGCCTACCGGGGCAGGACAGCGCGCAATCGCTCTCTGTTTCATCAACCTGGGCGCGCCTATGTTTACCTCGCCTACGGCGTCTCATACATGTTGAATGTGTCGAGCGAGGCGGAGGGAATCGGCGCCGGCGTGCTGATCAGGGCGTTGGAGCCGCGTCAGGGCGTGCCGATCATGCGGTTGAATCGCGGCGTCGAACGCTTGCAGGATTTGGCGCGTGGCCCCGGACGGTTGGCCGCCGCGTTGCGCATCGATCGCTCGCTCGATGGGATCGACCTGTGCCAGCGGGGCCCGCTGTGGCTGGCGCATGGCGTCGGCGAGCCCGGCGAAATTGGCGCGAGCGTCAGGATCGGCATTTCGAAGGATGCGCACCGGCTGCTGCGCTTTTATGTTCGCGGCAGCTTGTTCGTCAGCGGCCCGAAGTCGCTTAGCAAATAGAGGGCGCCGAAAAGCCCGCGCGCCGCGAGCCCGTTCACGGCGCATGTGATCTCCGTCGCCCTCGCCCAAATTTCGAGGGAACCCAGAGGCGCTTTTGGCGTTCCACGCTTTGGCGTTTAGGATTGTGGCTATCTGAAGCCGTGGCGGCGCAACGATCGCCAGTAAAAGCGAGCGACGATTCGGTGGGCCGGATCGGACCGCGCGCTGCAAGGAGGGGCGCTCGGTGACATCGACGATGCACGAGTATGCGATCATCGGCGACGGCCGAAGGTGGGCGTCCGTCGCCAAGACCTGCTTCGACAGCGAC
Organism: Roseiarcus sp.; assembly: GCA_035606915.1. GTDB lineage: Bacteria > Pseudomonadota > Alphaproteobacteria > Rhizobiales > Beijerinckiaceae > Roseiarcus. Next base: position 5,505 of record DATNDU010000007.1, read on the forward strand.
GCCTGTCTGGCGGTCCTTTTGGGCGACGAGCGCTACGGCCATCGGCGAGCCGGCGGATGAAGATTTCGCGCGCTTTGCCGCTTTTGATTGCGACGACCGCTATCTTTTTGCTCAGCGGATGCGCTGCGCTCAAGCTCGGCGTGGTGAACCATGCCGGCCCGATTGCCGAGAGCCAATGGCGTCTCTATGTGATCGTAGGGATTGTCCTGCTATTTGTCGCCGCGCCGGTGCTGCTGCTGACGCCGCTCATCGCCTGGCACTATCGGCTGTCGAACAAGCACCACGCGTACAAGCCGAAGTGGACGTTTTCCTGGACGCTCGAAGGCTTTATCTGGATCCCGCCAATTGGCATCGTCATCGGCCTCGGCTTCGTGTTGTGGCGCTATACGCATTCGCTCGATCCCTATCGCGCCCTCGCCTCCGACCAACCCGCGCTTGAGGTTCAGGCAGTCGGGTTCGATTGGAAATGGCTGTTCATTTACCCAAAACAGCATGTCGCGGCGGTGAATGAACTGGCGATTCCCGTCGGCCGGCCGATCCACATCAGCCTGACCAGCGGCACGGTGATGCAATCGTTGCTGATCCCGCAACTCGCGGGTCAGATATACGCGATGGCGGGAATGACCACGCAACTCAACCTTGCTGCGTCTCGGCAGGGTGCTTTCCTCGGCGAGAACACGCAGTTCAACGGAGAGGGATTCCAGAACCAGAAATTCAAGGTGATCGCACTTCCGACCGCCGACTTCGACGGCTGGCTGGCGCGGGTAAAAGCGTCTTCTCATCCGCTCGACAGCGAGGCGCTTGTGCAGCTATTCCAACAGTCTTCGCCGCCGCAACCGATTTTCTTTTCGTCGACTTCGCCGAACCTGTTCAAGCAAATTCTCACCAAATCTCAGGAGCCGCGGCGATGAACCCGGACGTCTGGCCGGCGGTGCTCGGCCGCTTCCAATGGCATTCGCTGCCGTTTGTCCGCGCCTGGGAAAATCCCACCGCCAGCGAGCTTATCGGCGCCGGCGCCGCACTGATTGTCATTGTTGGCGCCGTGTTGGCGATTGCGCTGATCTCGTGGCTCGGCAAGTGGCGCTACCTCTGGAGCGAGTGGCTAACCAGCCTCGATCACAAAAAGATCGGCATCATGTATATTGCGCTCGCGCTGGTCATGCTCAGCCGAGCCTTGATCGAGGCGGTGCTGATGCGGATGCAGCAGGCCTCGGCGATCAACTCCGCCGGCTTCATCGCGCCGGATCACTTCGCGCAACTGTTCAGCACTCATGGCTCGATCATGATCTTCTTCATGGCGATGCCGTTTCTGACCGGCGCCATCAACTTTGTGATGCCGCTTCAAATCGGCGCCCGCGACGTTGCCTTCCCGCTGCTCAATTCGATCAGCCTGTGGCTCACCGGCGGCGCGGCGGGTCTGATGATGGTCTCTCTCGTCGTCGGCCGCTTCTCGACTGGTGGCTGGACCGGCTATCCCCCCTATACCGAGCTTGCCTTCAGCCCCGGCGTTGGCGTCGACTACTGGATCTGGGCCGTGTCGCTGGGCTCCGTCGGGTCGACGCTTACCGGGCTGAATTTCGCCGTCACCATATACAAGATGCGCTGTCCCGGCATGACGCTGATGCGGATGCCAATGTTCGTCTGGACCGCCCTGTGCACCTCGATCATGATGGTCTTCGCGATGCCGCCGCTGACCGTTGCAACCGCGCTGCTCGCGCTAGATCGCTATCTGGGGTTTCATTTCTTCACCAATGACCTCGGCGGCAATATGATGAACTACGTCAACCTGTTCTGGTTGTTTGGCCACCCGGAGGTCTATATCCTCATTCTGCCGGCGTTCGGCGTCTATTCGGAAGTCGTCTCGACCTTCTCAACGAAGCGCCTCTGTGGCTACACGTCGCTGGTGCTGGCGACGATGGCGATCGCCATTCTGTCGTTCACGGTTTGGGTCCACCACTTCTTCACGATGGGCCAGAGCCCCAACATCAACGCTGTGTTCGGCATCGCAACCATGGCGATCGGCGTGCCCACCGGCGTCAAGATCTATGATTGGATCTGGACGATGTTCCGCGGCGAGGTGCGCTTCACCGTGCCGATGCTCTATTCGCTCGCCTTCATGATCACATTCATGCTCGGAGGTCTGAGCGGCATCATCCTGGCCTTTCCGCCGCTCGATTATCTCGTTCACAACACCTTGTTTCTGGTGGCGCACTTCCACAATGTCATCATCCCCGGCGTGCTCTACGGGTTGCTCGCGGGCTATCATTATTGGTTCCCGAAGGCGTTCGGCTTCCGGCTCAGCGAGAAATGGGGGCGCGTCTCGTTTGCGTGCTGGTTGGTCGGCTTCTATCTCGCCTTCATGCCGCTCTACGTACTTGGCTTCGCCGGCGTTTCGCGACGAACTCAAGGAATGTTCGATCCGGCGTTTCGACCGTGGCTATACATCGCCGGCGCAGGCGCACTGATCCTGCTGGCGGCGCTGGGCGCTTTGTTGGTTCAACTGTGGGTCAGCGTCCGTGACCGCGATGACAATCGTGTCGCCACAGGCGACCCGTGGGACGGGCGCGGCCTCGAATGGTCGGTCTCGGCGCCGCCGCCGGAATACAATTTCGCCGTGATTCCGCACGTCGCCAGCCGCGATGCGTTCTACGGCGAAAAGCGTGACGGCGATCCCTATGCGCCGCCCGCGCGCTACGAAGATATCGAACTACCCAAGAACAGTAGGACCGGCCCGGTGATCGGCATCGTCGGCGCGGCGGCGGCGTTTGGCCTGGTTTGGCATATGTGGTGGTTGGCGACCCTCGGCGTCGTCACCATCGTCGCCACCGTGATCGCACGCAGTTTCGTGCGCGATGTCCGACGAACCATTCCGGCGGCTGAGGTCGAGCGCGTCGAGCGAAGTTGGTTGCGCGCTGTCGCCGAGGCCAAAGCCATCCCGCGCGAGATTGAGACTACATCCGCCAACCAAGGTTTGGCCGAGGCTTCCGCATGAGCGCCAGCGAGATGAGACACCCCGGCCTCAATCTCGGCGGCGCCGATGAGCGCACGCACGAGCAGGCGGGCGGAGCAGTGTTCGGCTTCTGGGTCTTCCTGATGAGTGACGCGGTGCTGTTCGCGCTGCTCTTCGCCACCTACGGCGCTATGTTGCCGGCCACTGTTGGCGGGCCGACGCCGGCGAGCGTCTACAAGATCCTTCCCGCCTTCTTCGAAACGCTGATCCTGCTTAGCAGCAGCTTCACCTTCGGCATGGCCTCAGTAGCGCTTAAGCACAAAGCGTCGCGCACGCAGTTGCTGGGCTGGATGGGGGTGACTCTGGGTCTCGGGCTGGCCTTCCTTGGCATGGAACTGCACGATTTCGCGATTATGTTCGGCAATGGCGCCTATCCAACCCGCAGCGGCTATCTCTCGTCGTTCTTCGCGCTCGTGCCTCTGCACGGACTGCATGTCTTCCTTGGCTGCATATGGATCGTGGTGATGATGGTTCAGTTGCTGACATTCGGGCCGGATGCTCGCGTCAGAATCAACATCCTACGTCTTGGCTTGTTTTGGCACTTTCTCGATATCGTGTGGATTGCGATCTTCTCGGTCGTCTATCTCCAGGGATTGATCCGATGAGCGGACCGACTGACAGCAAACACGCCGACATCCATACCTACGTGATTGGCTATGTCCTCGCGTTGGCGCTCACGGGCGCGGCGTTCGCGATCGTGTACTGGCCAACCCTTGGTTCCGCGACGACGCTCGCCATCGTGCTCGGATTGGCGCTGGCGCAGATGGTGGTCCACTTCCGCTTTTTCTTGCACATCAGCCTCGGCAAGGCGTCGCGAGAAGAACTTCAGCTCATCCTGTTCTCAGCACTGATTGTGATCCTTATGGTCTTGGGATCGCTTGTCGTCCTGCTCAACTTGCGAGCAAGGATGATGTAGCGGATCGGCGCTGGTCATGACCAGCAGTCGCGCCCGTGAACACCATCACATTCGCCATATCGTCTCCCGCATATTAGCTTTTAAACGAACGGCGGCGGGTGTAGTTCAAGAGCGATTGCCGAACGGCGCTGCTGGCGGAAACATCCGATCGAGTTCGCCGTTATATGCATGGCATACGCAAAGGTTCCACACCGTCCGCCGGAGAGCCGATTGACCCAGCATTACGATGTCATCGTTATTGGAAGCGGCCCTGGTGGCGCTTCTCTGTCGCACTCACTGGCTGGCTCCGGAAAGCGCATCCTGATCCTCGAACGCGGCGATTATCTGCGACGCGAGGAGGACAACTGGAGCGCGCGCGCCGTCTTTGTCGATGGCAAATATCAGGCCGCCGAGACTTGGATCGACATCGAGGGAGGCGACTTCAGACCGCAACTTCATTATTATGTCGGCGGCAATTCCAAGGTGTACGGCGCCGCGCTGTTTCGGCTGCGCGAGCGAGATTTCGACGAGATAAACCATGCTGGCGGCGTTTCACCCGCCTGGCCGCTGAAATACCAGGATTTCGCTCGCTATTACGATGCCGCGGAAGCTCTGTTTCACGTCCACGGCGCGCGCGGCGAGGATCCGACCGAACCACCAGCCGCCAAACCCTATCCCTATCCCGCGGTGAAACACGAACCCAAAGTGGCTGAACTGTCCGACAAGCTGACCGGCATCGGTCTCAAACCGTTCCATCTGCCGCTCGGCATTCTGCTCGATCAAAAGGAGGACGGCTTCGCCACGCCAACCAGCATCTGCATGCGCTGTACGGCGTTCGACGGCTTCCCCTGCCTTCTCAACGGCAAGGCGGACGCGCAGGTGATGTGTATTGATCCGATGCTGGCCAAATACGACAATGTGACGCTGATGACCAACGCCTACGTGTCGAAGCTCGGGACCGATCCGAGCGGTCGGCGGGTCAATGCCGTTTATGTTGAGCGCAACGGCGCGCAGGAGGCCTATTCGGCCGACACGGTGGTTGTCGCTTGTGGTGCGCTGTCCTCCGCGTTGCTCTTGCTGCGATCGGCGAACGACCAACATCGCAACGGCCTCGCCAACGGCTCCGATCAGGTGGGGCGCAATTATATGCGTCACGAAATGAGTATTGTTATGGCGGTGATGCGGGATGTCAATAACACTGTGTTTCAGAAGACCCTGGCGTTTAGTGATTTCTATTTTGGTGGCAACGATTGGGAATATCCTCTGGGCTTAATTCAAATGTGTGCGATCAGTCATGCGGATCAAATCAAGGGCGAGGCGCTGCCCGCCTGGCTCGAATGGCTCCCCGACATGCCCTTCGACGAGATCGCACGCCATTCGATGGATTTTTGGTTGCAGGCGGAAGACCTGCCGCGGCCGGACAACCGCGTCTATTACAAGGACGGCAAGGTCCATCTCGATTTGGTTCCGACCAACCCGGAGGCGCTCAAGCATTTGAAGCGCAAACTGAAGGAGACGCTGTCTGAGATTGGTTGGCCGGCCGTGCTGCTCGACCGCTCGCTCTATCTCGGCAAGGACATTCCGCTCGCCGGCACCGCGCACCAGGCGGGCACATGTCGGTTCGGCGTCGATCCCGCGACATCGGTGTTGAACCTCGATTGCCGCGCCCATGAACTCGATAATCTCTACGTCACCGACGCGAGCTTCTTCCCCTCGATCGGCGCGGTGAACCCGACGCTGACAATCATCGCCAACGCACTACGCGTTGCTGACATCATCAAGGAGCGGCTATGACGACGGCAGCCATCGTCGCTCTTGTCGTGCGCTACGGCCTGGTGCTGCTGTTCCTACCGTTCAGCGCGCTCGACAAGATTGTCGGCTTCAACCACGCCGTCAAGCAGGCGCAGGAAATATTCAAGCCGCGCCCGATCGCCATCGTCATGATCCTGATAGGCCTGTTCGTTGAGATCGTCTGCACGCTTGGCGTCGTCACCGGCATCGCCGATCGGGCGAGCGCTTTCATTATTGCCGGCTACTGCTTGGTGACGGCGGTGCTCTATAAGCAATTCTGGGCGCAGGGCGATTTCTGGGCCAACCCGGATGGCAAGGGCCGTTCGCTGTTTTGGGACTTCCTGAAGAATCTGTCGCTCGGGGCCGGGTTCTTGCTGATTGTTGTCGGCGCCGATGGCGCCGGGCTCGCGCCCTTCCTGCACTCCCCGCTTGCTTCCAGCCATCCCTACGGAGTGTTCCAATGATTGATCGAGCCAGCGATGCGGGGCCGAAGCCCAGCGTCCCCTATTCGCATCTCTATGTCGATGCCGATGGCGTCAGTCATCAGGCGCAATGCGTGCTCACCCATTACGAACTCAAGTCGGTGGGCGCCGCCGATCCGCAGTGGGACGACAAGATGGAGCGCGGCGAAGCGACCGTTGTCTTCACCGTGCAACCGGTTGGGTGGGTGGGCGACTGGCATGAGAATCCGGCGCCGCAGTGGATCATCGTGTTGTCCGGGCGTTGGTGGATCGAGAGCATGGACGGTGTACGCATCGAACAGGGGCCGGGCGAGTTCTCGTTTGGCGAAGACCAAGGCTGCACCGAAACCGGCGGAAGAAAGGGTCACAGGTCCGGGACCATCGGCGACCAACCCTGCTGCTTGATGACCGTCCAACTGCATGTCGATCCGAAGCGCAGCCCGTGTCATCTGAAATGAGGTTGCGCGCAATCGTTGGGTTTCGGCTTGTCAGCGTCCAGCCTCGCGCGTTGGCCGCGTTTTACCGAGCGATCGGTTTCGAAAGTGGCGGGACGAAGGCCATTCCGCCAACGGAATTGGAGTTGCTCGGCGTTTCGGGTTTCGGGTCGCGTATCACGATGTCGCTCGGCGCCAGTTGCGTCGATCTCGACGGCTTCGAGCCGCCGGGTCGGCCGTATCCGACGGACGCGTCGGCCAGCGATCTTATCTTTCAACACCTCGCACTCGTCACCGACGATGCGGCGGCCGCATGGCTGCGAGCGCGCGACGCCGGCGCAACGCCGATCAGCCGCGAGCGCCCGGTAACGTTGCCCAAATCCTCCGGCGGGGTGACCGCGGTCAAATTCCGCGATCCCGAGGGCCATCCGCTTGAGTTCCTGCAATTCCCGGCGGACGCCAATCCCGGTTGGAACGGCGCGGGCGTCATGGGGATCGACCACAGCGCCATCTCGGTCAGCAACGTTGCGGCCAGCCGCCGCTTCTATGCCCATCATGGGCTGAGCGAGGGAAATGCGACCTTCAATCAAGGCCCGGCGCAGGTGGCGCTCGACGGGCTCGACGACGTCGAGGTTAATGTGGTACCAATGAACCCCTTGCAAATGCCGCCCCATATTGAGTTGCTCGACTATCACGGCCCGGTGCGCCGTCCACTGGCGCCTTTGGCCGTCAACGACATCGCCGCCACGCGCGTTGTCTGGCAGTCGGATGGCGAAGCGCTGATTCGCGATCCCGACGGACACCTTCATCAGCTCAGCCGATGAGATCGATCGCCAGCAGATAGTTGGTGGCGGCGATGAACAAGCGGCGACCGGCGGCGCCGCCGAAAGTACAGTTCGAGGCGACGGCGGGCGTCGGCACAAAGCCGAGCCTGCGCTGATCCGCCGACCAGATGTGGACGCCGTCGGCTGCGCTTGTCCACACCCAGCCACGCGCATCGACCGCGAATCCGTCGGGATAGCCATGGTCGGCGTGGCAGAAGAAGCGCCGGTTGGAGAGCGCGCCGTTTTCGGCGACGTCGAAGGCGACGATCTCGTGCTTGGCGCCGGCGTCATGGCCGGGGACCTCGCCCAGCGATAGCGACGTGTCGGAGACATACAGGGTTGCGCCATCGGCGGTGAAGGCGAGACCGTTGGGCTGCTCGAAATCCGCCATCCGCTTCAGATCGCCAGTCCGTGGGTGGAAGCGATAGACGCTGCGATGGTCGAGTTCCGGCTTGGCCAGAGCGCCCTGGTTGGGCATGATGATGCCGAAGGTCGGATCGGTAAACCAGATCGTCCCGTCGGGCGCCACCGCGACGTCGTTCGGCGAGTTGATGCGATTGCCTTCGTAATGAGTCACGATGGGCTCGGGCTGACGATCATAATCTCCGCCTCTGCTGATGCATCGCCGCCCATGCTCGCAATGGACCAGCGTCCCGTCCGCCTCGACAGCGTTGCCGTTCATGAACCACGTTCCATCGATCAAAACCTCGACATGACCATCGGCGCGCCAGCCGAGCAATCGCCTGTTGGGAACGTCCGACCAGACAAGCCGGTCATGCCGGGTCTGCCATACGGGCCCCTCGCCATGCAGAGTTCCCTCATAGAGCACCAGCAGCGGCGCATCCGCCGACACCACCTTCGCCAGAACGGCGTCGTCAATCTGGACGCCCCGGAAAGCCTGCACGACCTCGGGCGGTCCCGCCTCGCGCAGCAGGCGCCCGGGAAGCAGATCGGATACGGACCGCATGATGTGTCTCCATTCGCATTCGCCGACGACGGTTGTTTTAATAAGCGGTTGGGTGCTTGGATTCGATGTCCGCTCGCGCAAAAGTGTAAGTCGTGCGCTACGTCAGTTTGTATTAAGCGCGGCTCGTCGCGCTCAATGCACGCAAAAGCGAGTTAGCCTTGGAGAACGAGATGGGGCGCAATGGGGGTTTCTACCCGACGACGGCATGATTTGAGAGTTGGGGTTGATGAAGGCGAAATCCCAAATCTCCGGCGCCTTCCGAAGCCCGCAGGGGCGGCGCCGAGCGCACACGCCTCATTGACCGGAAGGCGCGGCCTCAACAGTCTCGGGCGCGCCGTAACGGCTTGGCAGTTAGGCGACGGTCGCTATTCGTTCGGTTTCAGCGGCTATCGGCATCAATCGGTCGATCTCATTCTGACGGCCGCCGACCGAGCCGTAGCGGCTGTTCCCATAAAATCCGTCACGAGGCTGTCTACAACCAGAGTCCATCCCGACCTGCCGCGCGTCAGTCACGCGATGAGGACAGTCCCGCGAGAAGCGGCGCGTAGGCCGCGAGCCTGCGGGATACGAACTCAGTGAACAGCCGCACGCGCTTCGTCTTGCGTGTCTCGCCTTGCGTGAGAATCCAGAGCGTTCCGTATATGTGCAGGCCGGCGCCCGGCGCCCTCGCCAGTAGCGGGTCGGCATCTCCGACGAAGCACGGCAGCGCCGTGATCCCGAGCCCTTGCCGCACAGCAACGATCTGCGCCTCGGCATCCGTAATCCTGAATGGAACCCCCGTGGTGCGAACCTCACCCTCGCTGGTCCAATCCGGAATCCCATCAGTGCTAATGACGATCCACCGGATGGGATCAGGCGCGCCCGCACGCCACGCGGCTAGCCGATCGCAAGACATGTAGACGCTGCCGAACAGCTCCGGTCCCGTAAGGCCGTAAAGATTGAGCGGCAGGGTTTTGCGGTCGTAGACGACGCGGATCGCGACGTCGGCCTCTCGGTTGGTCAGATTTGCCAGCCCGCCGGACGACACGACTTCCATCTCGATGTCGGGATGCAGACGCGCGAAATCGGCGAAGTCCGGCATGAGCAGGCGTGTCGCGAGGGTCGGCGCCAGCGTCACCCGCAGAAGCCCGCGCACGCTCTGGTCGCGCCCGAAGACGCGCGTCTCCAGCAGGTGCGACGACGCTTCCATCTGCTCCGCGAACTCGAGGACCTCCTCGCCCGCAGCCGTCAGGCGGTAGCCCGAAGGCAGCTTTTCGAACATGTGCGCCCCAAGGCGTTCCTCGAGCTGAGCGATGCGTCGCAGCACGGTGGAGTGATTCACCCCGAGGTGCTCGGCGGCAGCCCGCACCGAGCCTCCGCGCGCGACAGCAAGAAAGTGGCGAACGTCATCCCAGTCGATCATGGCGCCATCCGGCGCCGCGGGGCGCGCCTCCCAAAACCCGTGTCCAACAGCATCGAATAGCGTCTCATCCGCTGACATGTGGGGCGACGGCTTTGGCGCATGGGGCGCCGCTCACTTCCATACTCACGAACCGCGGACGCCGCATGCCGTGGCTAAGGTCATTAGCTCGTCTGGTTCGATTTTGCACCGCCGATGTGCGCGCTTCCGCACTGAACGCCTGCCGCAGGCGGGCCTATTTCCGGGTTCTCAAGAGCGTCCCCGGACGAGCCGGGGACGAGAACTCAAGGAAGCATCATGTCGAAACTGGAGGGCAAGTTCGCCGTCATCAGCGGCGGAAGCAGCGGCATCGGGCTCGCCATCGCCCAGCGGTTCGCAAAGGAAGGCGCGCACGTGTTTATCTTCGGCCGGCGCCGGGACGCGCTCGACGAGGCGGTGAAGCTCATCGGCGCCGGCGTCACCGCCATTCAGGCGGATGCGACCAGGCTTGACGACCTCGACCGCGTCGCCGCCGCCGTCCGGAGCGCCACTGGCAAGGTGGACGTTGTCGTCTCCAGCGCCGCGCTGGTCGAGCAGGAGCCGCTGCGCGAAATCACGGAAGACCACTACGATCGCACGTTCAGCCTGAACGCCAAAGCACCCCTGTTCCTCGTGCAGAAGCTGCTGCCGATGATGGGTCGCGGGGGATCGATCATCCTTGTGGCCTCGGCCATGCATTACATGGGCTTGGCGAACCACTCGACCTACGCGGCCACCAAGGCGGCGCTGCGTTCATACGCCCGGACCTGGGCGGCCGAGTTCAAGGACAGCGGAATCCGCGCGAACACGCTAAGCCCGGGCGTCGTTGACACGCCGATGCTCGATTCCCAGGCGACGACGCCCGAAGAGGCTGCCGCGATCCGCGAGACTTACGCCAACTACACACCCATGCTGAGACTGGCTCGGCCCGAGGAACTCGCCAATGCCGCCCTCTTCCTCGCGTCGGACGAGAGCTCGTTCATGACGGGCTCCGACATGGTTGTCGACGGCGGCATCAGCAACGTCTGATGGCGGCCGGTTCCCAGCGACGGTCGATATGGAGATCGACATGATTACGCCGTCATAGGCTCGGGGCCGGTAGGCGCCCCGCCCCGCTTCTTCGCCGCCAAGGACATTCCCGTCCTCATCGCCATCTGGCGCGGCTCCGAAACACAGACGCTGTCCGACACGACTAAAGGAGAAAGTCATGGGAAGGCTTGAAGGTAAGGTTGCAGTCATCACGGGTGGATCGAGCGGCATGGCGCTGGCGAGCGCCAAGCGGTTCGTTGAAGAAGGCGCCTATGTGTTTATCACGGGCCGGAGACAGGAGGCGCTCGACGAGGCCGTCAAGCTGATTGGCCGGAACGTGACCGGCGTGCGCGGCGACGCGGCCAATCTCGACGACCTCGACCGCCTGTTCGCTACAGTCAAGCGGGAAAAGGGCAAGATAGACGTCCTGTACGTAAGCGCTGGCACGGGCGAAGCCGTCACACTGGGCGAGGTTACGGAGCAGCACTTCGATGCGGCCTTCGGCCTGAACACGCGCGGCACGCTATTTACGGTTCAGAAGGCGTTGCCGCTGTTCAACGATGGCGGGTCGATCTTCATGACCGGGTCAGTTGCTTCGGTGAAAGGGTTTCCTGGTTACGGCGTGTATGCGGCAAGCAAGGCGGCGTTGCGCTCATTCGCGCGTACTTGGCTCAACGAACTGAGGGGCAGGAATATTCGCGTGAACGTGTTGAGCCCGGGGCCTATCGCCACGCCGATGCAGGATCAAGTTCTCACCGAGGAGGCGAAGCGGATGTTCGAATCTCTGATCCCGCGGGGAACGATGGGCCGTCCTGAGGAAATTGCGGCGGCCGCGGTGTTTCTTGCTTCAGACGAGTCGAGCTTCGTGAATGGGGTGGACTTGGCAGTCGACGGCGGCTTCTCGGCCATCTGAATTCGCGTCGGATCGCCGGATGTGGCTGTTCGGCGGGAACTAGCGTGTCCATAGTGGAATGACTTCCGCGCTGAACGGTCGGCCCGGCCGCGCGGAAGTCGTTCACGGCGGGACGCCCAAGGGGATAACCCAGCGCCGTTGAAGGCAGGGCAATCAATGTCAACACGGATCGGAGAAGCATTATGAGCTATGCGATTGTAGGATTCGGTGCGGTAGGCCAGGCCCTCGCCCACGCCTTCGCGCGTAAAAACATCGACGTGGCCGTCGCCAGCCGCCGGCCGCCCGAGGCGCTGGCGCTGCAGGCTCGGGCGATTGGACCCACGGTTGTCGCCAAGTCGCTGCGGGATGCACTCGATGTCGACACAATCATCTTGGCGGTCCCGTTCGGGGAGCATCGCGAGGTTGCGAAGGCCCTGCCGAGCTGGAAAGGAAAGACGGTCATCGACGCGATGAACGGGTTTGGAGTTCCCCCTGAAAAGCTGGACGGTCTCCCGTCGTCCGCCTTCGTCGCGAAGGCGTTCACCGACGCTAAATTCGTGAAGGGCTTCAATCACCTGAGTGCGGCCATCCTGGCTGCCGATCCTATCGTCGAGGGCGGCCGCCGGGTCATCTTTCTGTCGAGTGACGACGAGGACGCGATCGCTCCCGTGGCGGCCTTGGCCAAACAACTCGGGTTCGCACCCGTCAAGCTGGGAAAGCTCAACGAGGGTGGCGCGCTGGTGCATGCACGCGGCCGCACTTGGGGCCCGCTCATCTTCCAGGATTTGTTCAAGAAGGAGCAGTAAGCGATCGGCGACCGCGTGAGTTGGCCCGAGAAGCACGATCCCAAAACGTCGGCCATCTATGCGCTCAATGACATCGACGTGAAGGCGCGCGCTTAAGTGGTATGGAGGCTGCTGGTCGACGCCGAGAACTGGTCGCGCGCGCCAGCTTCTTCGGCTCCTCGCTGTTCCAAATGGGTGATCTGGCGAGGACATCGCCGGCGATGAGGAAGGCGATGGCTTTGAGGTTTCGCTTGGATCGGTAGCCTTTGGCCTTTCGCTTTGCGGGCTGGACATTGCCGTTGATGGCTTCGAGGACGCCATTCGACAGGCCAATCTGGATGGATTGCAGAATGCCGTCGGCATTGCCCATGATTGCCTTGGCCAAGCGTTTCATTGGGCCGAGATCGCGGACCTGAACCCAGGCGTTCCAGCGGTCGAGGAAACGCCGAGCTGTTTTGCTGTCCATGGTGAACAACTGTTGCAGGTTCATTCGGATCTGCATCGCCTGGGCGGTGTCCAAGTTCAGCACCTCCAATTCAGATAGCGTCTGCTTTTCCTCGGGGCTCAGCCGATTGACGTTCTTCAGGAAAATGTAGCGCCGCCCCCTGATCTGATGATTGTTGCGCGCCTCCTGACGCCGCACTTCGTCGACCGCCTCGTTGGCGAGTTTGATGACGTGAAACTTATCGAAGGTGATTTCCGCGTTGGCGAAATTCGCCTTGATGCTGGCGTCGGCGACGGCCTCGCGCTTGCCGCCATACGCCTGCAGAAATTGCGCGAATTCCTTCACCGTCGCGGCGTCTTTGCCTTCGGCGACGCAGACCACCTTGCGCCGCGCCATGTCGACGAGCGGACTGATGTAATCATGACCGCGCCGCTCCGAGGTCTCGTCGGCGGCGACGCGCCGCACATCAGACAAATCCGGCGCCTTCACCGCGCGCCAGACGTAGTGTTCGACGATCCGCCCACAGCCGCGTGTCGTGCCCGCCCAACCGCCTGGCCGCATTGGCGATCGGCATCGCCTTGGCGAGCGCAAGGCCGAACGTGTTGCGGGCCGCGGTCTCGGGCGGCGATGCGATCGAGTTTCTTTTGCACGGAGGGGTCAATGCCCTCGGTCAGGCTTGTCTTGGCCTAGTCACGCTTCTCGCGCGCGGCGGCGGGCGAGATCGCCGGGAAGGGACCTATGGCGAGCATCTTGTCGATGCCGGCGAATCGGTAGCGGAAGCGCTAGAGTTTATGGCCGCTGGGCCGGACGAGAAGGTAGAGGCCGTCGCCGTCGGACAGCTTGAACGGCTTCTCCCTCGGGTTGGCCGCTTTGATGTCGAAGAAAGTGAGCGCCATGTGGATATCACTTTTGTGGGTACCGGGATCTACCCAGAATCATACCCACAAAAAGGGACGAAGCAATGTGCCACCATGTACCGCTATGAGTACGTTTTCCAGCCCATGGTTTTGAAATTGTTGGCTTTCTGTACCGGTACGTTCAACGATGAAAAGCTGTAATGGTGCCCAGGGGCGGAATCGAACCACCGACACTGCGATTTTCAGTCGCATGCTCTACCAACTGAGCTACCTGGGCCAGCGCGCCGGGGCGCGTCGATGTCGCGGCTTATAGGGAGGGCGTCAGCGCTTGTCCAGGGGCTGCGCCTAGTTGTCGATGCAGCATGAGCGCGCCCCCCGGATGGCGCTGCGGGTTGGGTGGCGCAACGCTGGACTGGCGGAGCGGGCCGCGGCGATCTCGGTCATTCGAGCGTCGAGGGTCTTTTCGTCCTCGGCGGGACCGGGGCCGACGTCCTTCTTTTCCAGCAGACTCACTTCTCGCGCTCCTCTGCGTCGCGTATGTATTGACGCCTACCTCGTTCCCGGCCACGATTGATCTCCATCGGCTTCATAGCGACAGAGATTTCGGAATCACCATCAAGGACGAAGTCGCGAAGGGCTAGCAGCGCCGCCACGCGGCGGCTCCCCGGCGGCGTTCAGCGCCTCGACTTCCTCATCGGTGAAAACGCGGCTGCGGGTGAGGAAGCGCACGCCTTCCGGCGCCTCCAGCGAGAAGTCGGCGCCGCGGCCGGGCACGATGTCGATGATGAGCTGGGTGTGGCGCCAATATTCGAACTGCGCCGCCCCGATATAGAACTTGTGAGCCTCGATCTCGCCGATCAGAACATCCTGCCCGCCGACCTTGAATTCACCTGCCGGAAAGCCCATCGGCGCCGGGCCGTCGCATCAGCCGCCGGACTGGTGGAACATCAGCGGGCCATGCATTGCCTTCAGCCGTGCAATCATCCGGCGGCGGCGGGTTCGGTGACAAGCACTCTGGCGACCATCGTCTCCTCCGAAAAAGCCGGAGCGGGCGCGCGCCGACAGGCCCGCGCCCGCTTTCTTTCAACCAAACTCAGAAGAAGCCCAGCGTCTTCGGCGAATAGCTGACCAACAGGTTTTTCGTCTGCTGAAAATGATCGAGCATCGTCTTATGCGTTTCGCGGCCGATGTCCGATTGCTCGTAGCCGCCGAACGCCGCATGGGCGGGGTAGGCGTGGTAGCCGTTGGTCCACAGGCGCCCGGCCTGGATCTCGCGGCCGAAGCGGTAAGTGCGCGCGCCATTGCGGGTCCACACGCCGGCGCCGAGGCCGTAGAGCGTATCGTTGGCGATCGACGGCGCCTCGGCGTCGTCCTTGAATTTCGCCACCGACACCACCGGCCCGAAAATTTCCTCCTGGAAGACGCGCATCTTGTTGTGACCGGCGAAAATAGTCGGCTCGATATAATAGCCGTTCGCCAGTTGCCCTTGCAGATGGGCGCGCTTGCCGCCGGCCAGCACCTGCACGCCCTCCTGGCGGCCGATGTCGAAATAGGAGAGGACCTTCTCCAACTGATCGGTGGAGGCTTGCGCGCCGATCATCGTCGACATGTCGAGCGGGTGGCCTTGCTTGATTGCCTTTGGCTTGCCATTGTCGAGCGTCTCGACCAGCGCCGGCAATTCGGCCCTGGCCTCCATGCGGTCGGCGATTCTGTTAAGCACTTTCGCGCGCTCGGCGGGCGAAGTCTTGCCCCAGGACTCCTTGGCCTTGTGAGCGGCGATCGGCGGGCAGGCCGAGCCCGGCGCCGGCTACGTCGTGACGCTGGCGAAGGACGTGAAACTGCCGGTCGCGCCCGAGCGCGCACCGAAGCCCGACAGCTTCGCCGCCGTCCTTAGCGCGCCCAAGCTTGCCCCCGGCCTCTATCAGATCACGCTTTCCGCCGGCGCCTGGGTCGACGTTGCTGAGGATGGCAAGTTGGTGAAGTCGAGCGCCTTCTCCAGCCAATTCGATTGTCCCGGCGTGCGCAAGTCGGCGCGCTTCCCGCTCGGCGCCGGCTCGGCGACCATCGAGATCAGCAACGCCGGCGTCGATAAGATCATGTTCGCCATCGCGGCGGCGAACGGAGACGGCGGCGTCGATTGGCGCTAGGATCAGCGCATCGGGAGACCCTCGGATGGCCAAACCTCAGGAGCGCGCCTCGACGGTGGATGAGTTCTTCGCCTGGGCGGAGCGCCAGCAGGATCGCTGCGAGTTGGTGAATGGGCGGCCGCGGCGGTCGACCTGCCGAGGCTCGGCGCGTCGCTGGCCATGCGCGCCGTTTACGACGGCGTCGCCTTCCCGGACAACCGACGCCTCGTTTCGTTCGAGGCGCCGCGCTGACTTGCCGCGCGTGGCGGATGAACGTTTTCGCCCCGCGACAGCATGTCGACAAATTGGGCGATGCGGCCGGGGCGCGCATCTGGTTTGGCGTGATGGAGGCGGTAAAGGATCGCGTAGCGATTGGCCGCGTCGAGCGCCACGAAGGCCAACTTCGCCTCGGCGTTGTCCGCCAGCGCGGCGATGAAATCGGGCGGCGTTTCGGCGCGTGAGGCGGAAGGGTAGGCCGCCGTCCAGCGGCCGTCCGCTTTCGCCGCCTCGATCTCGACGTGGCCGCGCGGCTGCATGCGGCCTTGCGTCCTCAGCGCCTCGGCCCGCGCGACGTTTTTCGCCAACCACCGGCTTTTCGGCTGGCGCGGCGTGAAGCGGGTGAGAAAATGGCGGCCATCAAGGCTCCTGATCTGGCCATCTATCCAGCCCTGACACAGGGCGCAGTCGATGGCTTGCGCCTTGCTTAGCCCCGCAGCGCCGCCCGTCTTGGCGAATTGGAGCCATGCGCCTTTCGCGTCCCCGTGTTCGGCGAGCCAATGCGAGAAGGCGCCGGCATCGGCGAAGGCCAATAACGGCAGACCATCGGGTGTCGTCTTCATAGCCGGCCTCACGATCACGAGTCTGCGACTTTGCGCCGCCGCATGCTTGGCCGCACCCTGCGGCGGCTATAAGGTTTCGCATGATCGAACGCCACAATCGCCTCAGCGCCAGCACCTCGCCATATCTGCTGCAACATGCCGGCAATCCCGTCGCGTGGCGGCTGTGGGGCCGCGAAGCGTTCGAGGAGGCGCGGGCGCGCGACGTTCCGGTGCTGATCTCCATCGGCTACGCCGCCTGCCACTGGTGCCATGTGATGGCGCACGAATGCTTCGAGGACGAGCAGATCGCGGCTGAGATGAACCGCGATTTCGTCTGCGTGAAGGTCGATCGCGAGGAGCGCCCGGACGTCGACCAGCACTATATGGGCGCGCTGCACGCGATGGGCGAGCAGGGCGGTTGGCCGCTGACGATGTTCCTCACCCCCGACGGCGCGCCGTTCTTCGGCGGCACCTACTGGCCGCCGACGCCACGCTTCGGCCGGCCGTCGTTCCCGCAGGTGCTGGCGTCTGTCGCCAACGCCTGGCGCACGAAGCGCGCCGGAATCATGCAGAACGGCGCCTCGATCACCGCCCATCTGGCCGAGATCGCCGCGCCGCGCGGGCCGGGCGCGCTCACTGGCGAGCGACTGGATGGGGTTGGCGAAGCGTTGTTCGGCCTGCTCGATCCCGTCAACGCCGGCATCGGCCGCGCGCCGAAATTCCCCAACGCGCCGATCTTCCGCTTCTTCTGGAACGAATATTTCCGCCGCCGTGACTTGGCGTTCCGCGACGCCGTGCGCGGCCTGCTCGATGCGCTGTGCGCCGGGGGAATCTACGATCACCTCGGCGGCGGCTTCGCGCGCTATTCCGTCGATGCCGAATGGCATGTGCCGCATTTCGAGAAAATGCTCTACGACAATGCGCAAATCCTCGAACTGCTGGCCTTCGCGCACGCCGAGGCGCCATCGGCCATCTACGCAGCGCGCGCTCGCGACACCTTCGCCTGGCTGATCCGGGAGATGCGGGTGGGCGGGGCCTTCGCCGCCTCGCTCGACGCCGACCAGGCCGGCGAGGAGGGGCTGTTCTACGTCTGGACCGCTCAGGAGATCGACGCGGCGCTCGGCCCCGAGGCGGCGCCCTTCAAGGCCGCCTATGACGTGCGCGCCGGCGGCAACTGGGAAGGCCGCAACGTGCTGCGGATGACGAAGCCAGCCGATGCCGCGTTGGAGGCGGCGCTGGCCTCGGCGCGCGCCCGGCTGTTCGCGCTACGCGAGGGCCGGCCGCGCCCCGGCCTCGACGACAAGGTTCTCGTCGATTGGAACAGCCTGACGATCGCCGCGCTCGCCCGCGCGGCCGCTGTGTTCGAGACGCCGGCGATGCTGGAGGCGGCGCGCGCGGCGTTTGATTTTCTCGACGCCCGGCTGCGCGACGCGCAGGGACGGCTCGTCCATTCCTGGCGCGAGGGCCGCATCGGCGTCGCCGGCCTGCTCGACGATAGCGCGAGTTTCGCCGGGGCGGCGCTGGCGTTGTTCGAGGCGACGGGCGAACCGCGCTATCTGGCGCTGGCCGAGCGCGAGACGCGCGCCGCGCTCAAGCGTTTCGGCGCGCCGGATGGCGGGCTCTACCTGACCGCCGACGATGCCGAGGACGCGCCGGCGGTGCGGGCGCGCATCGCCGAGGACGGCGCGACGCCCTGCGGCGTCGGGCTGATGGCGCAGGCTCTAGCGCGGCTCTATCACCTGACCGACGCCGCCGAATGGCGCGAGGCGGCGGAGCGGCTGATCGCCGCCTTCGCCGGCGGCGATCCGCGCGCGCTGACGCAATCGCCGCTGCTGTTGTCGGCCTGGGATTTCCTGACTCGCGGCGGCTGCGTCGTCGTCGAGGGCGACCGCGCCGATCCCCACGCGGCGGCGCTCGCCGACACCGCCCGCCGCGCCGCCGATCCCGCGCTCGCGGTATGGCCGCTCGATCGCGCGCTGTGGCCGCAGGGCGTGCCCGGCGGCCGGCCGGCGCCGCCGCAAGCGCCTGCGGCGATGCTCTGTCGCGGCCAGGTCTGCGGCCTGCCGCAGCGCGATCCTGCGGCGTTGGCGGCATCGTTGCGCGCCTAAAGCCGCCGCTTCTCGTAGAGCCGCCACAGCGCCAGCACCACCAGACACGAGATCAGACCGCCGACCAGCACGTCGGACAGGAAATGGCCGCCCATCAGCACGCGCAGCGCGCCGGTGGCGGCGCCGTAGAGGATCGCCGCCGCAACCGCGACAGCGCGGAAAGGCGGCGGGGCGATTAGGGCGGGGGCGAGCACCCAGAAGCCGGACGCCGCCTCGCCGGAGGCGAAGGAGCAGTTGCGCCGGCAGGCCCCGTCGAAGCGGTACCAGGGGCGGAACGCCTCGTTGCCGCCGAATTCCGTCACATGCACCGGCCGCGGCCGGTGCGAATGGTCCTTCAGGCCGAGATTGACGATGGCCCCGGCGCCGAGGATCAGGCTGGCGATGAGGAAGATCATCGCCGCGCCGGAGGGCGCCGGCAGCCCCGGCCACAGCCAGCGCCTCGCGAGCCACAGCGCCGCCAGCAGGCCGAGCAGCCAGAACGGCGCCAGGCGCAGAACATCGCGGGCGTCGCCGACGACGGCGCTCGCGCCCCAGAGCCCGCCGTGGTCGTAGACGAGGCCGGTGACGCCGAGATCGAGCCCCGGCCAGAGCGCGAACAGGGCGCCGACGCCGATCAGCGCGAGGACGAGGGCGATGAGAATGCGGTCGGTCAAATCGGCGGCTCCGGGGGACGTCGCTCCGCGTAACGCAAAGCCGGGGGCGCGGTAAAGCTGGCGCCTCAGTCGATGGCGCGGTCGCGCGTCTCCGGCAAGGCGAACAGCGCGCCAATGGTGACGAGGCTCGTCACCACGACGTACCAGGCCGGCGCGACCGGATTTCCGGTCGCGTGGATCAACCAGGCGACGACGAATTGCGTCGAGCCGCCGAAAATCGACACCCCGATGGCGTAGGAGACCGCAAACCCCGTCGCCCGCGCGCTCTTGGGCAGCAACTCCGGCAGGATGGCCAGGCCGATGCCGGCCGACAAGGCAGTGAGCCCGGCGGTGGCGATCGTCGCCAGCCACAGCGTCGTCGCGCTCGGCGCCACCGTGAGCCATTTGAACAGCGGGACGATCAGCACCAGCAGCGCCAAGCGCGGCCACAGCACCAGCGCCTTGCGGCCGAAGCGGTCGCCGAGCCAGCCACCCAGCAGCGCGAACACGAAGATCGACGCGCCGCCGATCAGCGTCGCCGATAGGCTCAGCGTCGCCGGCAGCTTCAGCGTCGTGATGGCGTAGGTCGACATGTAATTGCCGACATAGGTCGAGACCGTGCCGCCGATGATGAGCAGCACGCCGAGCGTGATATAGCCGGCGTTATCCTTGAGGCCCCGGGCCGTCGCCGTCGCGGGCGGGCGATGGCCAAGGGTCTCCGGCATCTCGCCGCGCAGATAGGCGGCGAGCGGGATCAGCGCCAGGCAGAGCAGGAATGGCACGCGCCAGCCCCAATCGGCGAGCTGCTGGGGGCTCAGAGCCGCCGACAGCGCCACGCCGACGCCGCCGCCCGCCATCACCGCCAGCCCCTGGCTGGCGATCTGCCAGCTCACGTAAAAGCCGCGCTTGTGTGGCGGCGCGGCCTCGATGAGAAACACGCTCGCCGGCCCGACCTCGCCGCCGAGCGCAAACCCCTGGATGATGCGGCAGATGACGAGCAGCACCGGCGCGGCGGCGCCGATGCTGGCGTAGGACGGCACGAGCGCCAGCCCCATCGTGCCGATGGTGATGAGCGCGATCGTCAGCAGCATCGCCGGACGCCGGCCGGCGCGGTCGGCGAAGGCGCCGATGACGACGCCGCCGATCGGCCGGAACAGGAATCCCGACCAAAACACCGCAAGCGTCTTCAACAGATTGGCGAAATCGTCGCCGGCCGGGAAGAACGCGCCGGCGATATAGGGGGCGAAGAACGCAAAGCAGAGAAAATCGTAGAATTCGAGCGCGTTGCCGGCCACTGTCGCCGCCACGACGCTGGCGCTCACGCGCCGCTCTGGCGCAAGCTGCGCGCCTATCGTCGCTGCCGTCATGCCCCGTCCCCCCTTTTGTCGACTTCACTCGGCCGGAAGCACGCGGCGCGCCAGTTCGCTCCAGTACGAGACGCCGTAGGGAATGGCCTCGTCGTTGAAGTCATAGGCCGGGTGATGCACGGGCGCGGTGTCGCCGTTGCCCATGAAAATATAGGCGCCGGGCACGCGCTTCAGCATGAAGGCGAAATCCTCGGAGCCCATCACCGGCTTGATGTTGTCGAGCACATTCTCGGCCCCCGCCACTGCCTTCAGCGCCGCGACCGCGATGTCGGTCTCTTTGGGATGGTTGACGGTGGTCGGATAGGGCAGGGTCGGCGACGGCTTGATCTCGACGGTCATGTCATGCGCGGCGGCGACGCCGGCGCAGATGCGAGCGATCTCCACCTTGATCTTTTCCGCCGTCTCATCCGACAGGGTGCGGAAGGTGCCACGCATTTCGACGGTGTCGGGGATGACGTTGAAAGCCTGGCCGGCGTGGATGGAGGTGATGGAAATGACCGCCGGCTCCAGCGGGTCGATGACGCGCGAGACGATGGTCTGAAGGCTCAGCACGATTGCGGCGGCGGCGACGATGGGGTCGCGGGCCAGGTGCGGCATGGCGCCGTGGCCGCCCCGTCCCTGCACGACGATTTCGAGCCGATCGGCCGAGGCCATCGCCGACCCGCGCGCGACGGCGATGGCCTCGGCCGATCG
>DATNDU010000051.1:0-14541 GCA_035606915.1 Roseiarcus sp.
GGAACCGCCAGCAGGCCGAGCAGCTTGCCCATCGACGAGGGCGTCACCGGCTGCAACAGGATCGCCGCGATCCGCAAAGTCTCCAGCGTCACATAGAGCACCACGCGCATGCGCGTGGGATCGGTCTTGGCGAGTCGCCAGGGTTCGGCATTGGCGAAATAGCGGTTGGCGGCGCCGATCAGCTCCATAACCGCGCCGATATAGAGATGCAGTTGGAAGGCGCGCATGTGCCCGCGCGCGATGTCGAGCGCGGCGTCGGCGGCGGCCAGCATCTCGGCATCGGCGGATGTCATCGCCGCCGCGTCGGGCGTCGGCACGGCGGCGCCGTTGCGGGCGACGATGGTCAGCGAACGCTGCGCGAGATTGCCGAGATCGTTGGCGAGATCGGCGTTCATGCGGTTGACGATCAATTCGTGCGAATAATTGCCGTCCTGGCCCCACGGGGTCTCGCGCAGGAGGAAATAGCGCACGGGATCGAGGCCATAATTGACCACGAGGTCGGCGGGGCTGACGACATTGCCGACCGACTTCGACATCTTCTCGCCGCGGTTGAACAGAAAGCCATGCACGACGATCTGTTTAGGCAACGGCAGGCCCGCCGACATCAGGAAGGCCGGCCAGTAGATGGCGTGAAAGCGCGTGATGTCCTTGCCGATGACGTGCGCGTGCGCCGGCCAGAAGCCCGCGCGCGGCGCGGTCGCGTCGGGAAAGCCGGTGGCGGTGATGTAGTTGGTCAGCGCGTCGACCCAAACATACATCACATGTTTGGCGTCGCCGGGGACCGGCACGCCCCAGGCGAAGGTGGTGCGGCTGATCGACAGATCGTTGAGGCCGCGCTTGACGAAGGCGACGATCTCGTTGCGGTACTGTTCCGGCGTGATGAAATCCGAGTTCGCCTCGTAATGGGCGATCAGCTTGTCGGCGTAGGCCGAGAGGCGGAAGAAATAACTTTCCTCCTCGACCCAGGTCGCCGGCGCGCCAGAGGGGGCGAGCTTTGTGCCGCCGGGGCCGTTGCTTAGCTCGCTCTCCTCGAAATAGGCCTCATCGCGCACCGAATACCAGCCTGCATATTTAGATAGATAGATGTCGCCGTTGGCGGCCATGCGCTCCCAGATTGCCTGCACCGAGCGATAGTGGCGGGCTTGCGTGGTGCGCACAATGTCGTCGGCGCGCGCGTCGAGCAATTCGCCCATCGCCTCGAACTCGGCAGCGATGCCGTCGACGAACGCCTGCGGGGTGACGCCAGTGCGCGCGGCGGCCTGCTGCACCTTAAGTCCATGCTCGTCCATGCCGGTGACGAACAAAACCTCACGTCCGTCGAGCCGCATGAAGCGCTGGATGGCGTCGGTGGCGACGCGCTCGTAGGCGTGGCCGATATGCGGCGCGCCGTTGGCGTAGGGGATGGCCGTAGTGATGAAGAAACGCTCGCTCATGGGCCGAGCCGATTAGAGCATTTCCCCGCCATAGGGAATGCGCTCACGCAAGCCCCGCACCGGCTTTCCTCGACAGGGTTGGCCGCGCGGGCGCAGGGCCGCCCGATGAACCCGCGAGCCGATGACCGTCGTTAGCGCCTTCCCCACCGCGCATGCCACGCCGCTCGGACCGGCCATGCTGCACCCGACCGATTTCAGCCCCGGCGGCGCCTGCGCGCTGATGCACGCCGTCGCGTTGGCGCTGAAAACTCACGCCCGCCTGTCGTTGCTGCACATCCGCGACGCCGATGACGCCGGGCCGACCCGCAACGGCCTCGCCCCCGTCGCCGATCTCCTGGTGCGCTGGGGGCGGCTCAGACCCGACGAGCGCTTCGTCGATATGCAACCCCGCCTCGGTTTCTCCGCCGCCTGCCTCGATGTGCCGGCGCGTAGCGTCACCGAGGGCGTCATCGAACATTTCGCCAGTCACCCGGTCGAACTCGCGGTGTTGACGACGCATGCCCATTCCGGCTTGAGCTACTGGTTCGCCGGCTCGGTCAGCCGGCGGGCGCTGCGGCAGGCCGATACGATGATCCTGTTCCTGCGCGAGGGGCAGCGCGGCTTCGTCGACGCGCAGAGCGGCGCGATTCGCCTGGCGCGGGTGTTGATCCCGATCGACGGCCGCATCCCCGCCGCCGGCGCGATCGCGCGGGCGCGGGCGCTGTTCGAGGCGCTCGGCGCGCCCATCGAGATGCGGCTGCTGCATGTCGGCGACGCCGCGCCGCCGGATTGCCCTAAGGAGATCGCGCTGACGCTGGCGCACGGGCCGGTCGCCGAGGCCATCCTCGATGCGGCGTGGCAGTGGCGCGCCGATCTCATCGTCATGCCGACGGCTGGCAAACGCGGCCTGCTGGCCGCGTTCCGCAACAGCGTCAGCGCGCGCGTGCTCGACGATGCGCGCTGGCCGGTGCTCAGCGTCCCGGCGAGCTGACTTCAGCCGCGCGTCGAGCCTTTCGCGAGCGTGAACAGCGAATAGATCGACGTCGTGCCGCAGATGTAAAGGCGGTTGCGCTTCGTGCCGCCAAACGTGACGTTGGCGACCATCTCGGGAATGAGGAACTTGCCGAGCAGCGTGCCGTCCGCATCATAGACGTGCACGCCGTCGCCGGCGCTGGTCCACAGCCGCCCCTCGGTATCGACACGGAAACCGTCGAACAGCCCCGACGTGCTTTCGGCGAACACCTCGCCGCCGGAGAGCGTCGCGCCGTCGGCGCTGACCTTGAAGCGGCGGATATGACGCGGCCCGTCCTGCTGGTGCGTGGCTCCGGTGTCGACGACATAGAGCAGGCTCTCGTCGGGCGAGAACGCCAAGCCATTGGGCCGCACCATATCGGTGACGACGGCGGTCACGTCGCGCGTGCGCGCATCGAGGCGATAGACGTAACAGCCGCCGACCTCCGGCGCCTGCTTGTCGCCCTCGTAATCGCCGTCGACGCCATAGGTGGGATCGGTGAACCAGATCGAGCCGTCGGATTTGACGACGACGTCGTTGGGCGAGTTCAGCCGCTTGCCCTGATAGCGATCGGCGAGGACAATGACGCGGCCGTCCCAATGGGTTAAGGTGACGCGGCGCGTCAGATGCTCGCAGGTGACCAGCCGGCCCTGGTTGTCGACCGTGTTGCCGTTGGAATTGTTCGAGCGCTCGCGGAACACCGAGACCTCATGGCTCGGCTCGACCAGCCGCATCATGCGGTTGTTGGGGATGTCGGACCAGACGAGATAGCGACCGGCCGCAAACCACGCCGGCCCCTCGCACCAGCGCCCCCCGCTCCACAGCCGCTCGATGCGCACATGGCCGGCGTAGAGCTGGCCAAATCGCCTGTCGTAGGAAACGAATCCCGTCCCCTCGATGTCGCCGTAATACATCGCACCCTCCCTGAACGCTCGCCTGGCATGTTAGGGTTGGCGCGCCATCGGAGCAAGAAAAACTCATGTGTCGATATCGGGCGGCTCGCCCGCGCGTCGCCCAGGCCGTCGCGCCATCGAAATCCATGCCGCTGCTGCGATGAAACACGCAACCTTGCCGACGCCGCCGACGTCGGCAAGCGCGAGCGCGGCGAAGGCAAGTCCTCACAACTTGCTTTACTTAGCATCGTAACTTTATGTAATTCTACGGCATGTCGATGCCCTCGCAAGCCTCCGCAGGCGCCGTTGGCGGCTGGGTTGGCGCTGCGGCCTCGGCGCCAGCGTGGCGCGACCGCTTCGCCGCCGCGATCGCCCGCGAGAGCGAGGAGCGGCGGTTCTTTCTGTGGATTCCGATCGCCGCCGTCGGCGGCGTCGCCCTCAACCTCGGCGCCGATCAGGAGCCGGCGCTGTGGCTGCCGGTCGTCATCATCGCCGCAGCGGCGTTTCTGGCCTGGTTTTCGCGCCATCGCCCCGTCGCGCGCGGCCTGTGGATCGGCCTTGCGGCGCTTAGCTTCGGCTTCCTGGCGATGGGCCTGCGCACCGCCCGCGTGCGCACGCCGATGCTCGACCGCGTGCGCATCGCCACCCTGCAGGGCTATGTCGAGGAGGTCGATTTCCGCACCAGCGGCGCGCGCTTCGTCCTGCGCGTCGTCGACGCCGACCACCTGCCGCAAGCCTTAATCCCGCGCCGAGTGCGGTTGACCAGCCGCCGGACGCCCGACATCGCCGCCGGCGATTTCGTCGAGACCAAGGCCCGGCTGTTGCCGCCTTCGGGCGCGGTGCTGCCGGGCGGCTATAATTTCGCCCGCGACGCCTATTTCCAGGGCATCGGCGCCGTCGGCTCGGCATTGGGGGCGGTGCGACTGACGGCGCCGACCGCCGACGCCACCGCCTCGCAGCGTTTCTTCGCCGCCATCGACCGCGCCCGCAATCGGCTGGCGCTGCGCGTCAACGCCATCATCGGCGGCGACCCCGGCGCCATCGCCGCCGCGATGGTGACCGGCAAGCGCGATTTCCTCTCCAGCGACGCCAGAGACCTCATCCGCGAGGCCGGCATTTTCCACATCATCACCATTTCCGGCGTGCAGATGACGCTGGTCGCCGGCATCTTTTTCGTCGTCGCGCGCCGGCTGCTGGCGCTGTCGCCGATGCTGGCGTTGAGCTTCCCGATCAAGAAGGTCGCAGCCGTTGTAGCGATGACCGGCTCGCTGTTTTACGATCTCGCCACCGGCTCGCGCGTCGGGGCCGAGCGGGCGCTTATCATGACGCTGATCGTGCTCGGCGCCGTAGTGCTCGACCGCCGCGCGCTGACCATGCGCAATCTGGCGCTCGCCATCCTCGCGGTGGTGGCGATCCAGCCGGAGGCGGCGATGGGCGTCAGCTTCCAGCTCTCGTTCGCCGCCGTCGCCGCTTTGGTGGCGGTGATGGAGGCGCGGCTCGACGTGGTCAGCCCCGATCCGTTCCTGCCCGAGCGGGGCGCCAAGCCCGCCGCCTCGCCGCTGTGGCGGGTCGCGGCGAAGCTGCGTGGCGTGTTGTTGGCGACGCTCTGCGCCACCAGCGCCACCGCCTCGTTCATGGCCTATCACTTCCACGACATCAGCCCCTATGTGTTGATCGGCAATCCGCTGACGCTCGGAATCATTGAGTTGTTCGCCGTGCCCGGCGCGCTGTTGGGGACAGTGCTGTATCCGCTCGGCCTCGACCGCTTCGTCTGGCTGTTTGTCGGTCTCGGGGTGAAGTTCATTCTGTTCGCGGCCCGGCTGATTGCCGCCGCGCCGGGCTCGACGCTGCATGTGCGCGCCTTTTCGCCCTGGGCCCTGCCATTCCTGAGCCTGGCGGTGGCGAGCGCCGTCATCTGGCGCACCTGGCTGATGCGCCTGACTGGCCTCGCCTTCCTCGCTGTCGGCCTCGCCGGCGCCGTCACCGGCCCGCGCTACGACGTCATCGTGCCGTCCTCCGGCGACGAAGTGGCGCTGCGCGACGCTTATGGTCGGCTGCTGCTGCTCGGCAAACGTTACAACGGCTTCGCCGCCGAGCAATGGCTGGCCGCCGATGGCGATGATCGCGATCCCCGCGCCGCGCGCATCGCCGACCCGTCCTGCGACCGTTACGGCTGCGTCGGCGATCTGCCCGAGGGCATGTCCTTGAGCCTGGTCACCGACCGCGCCGCCTTCGAGGAGGATTGCGCCCGCGCCGATATCGTCGTCTCGCCGCTGACCGCGCCCGCCACCTGCAAGCCCAAGCGCCTGTTCGACGAGCGCCGTCTTGCCGAGACCGGCGCCGTCGGCCTGAATTGGGATGGAGCCGCGTTTCGGGTCGTCGCCGATCGCAGCGCGCTCGAAGACCGGCCGTGGTCGCCGGCGCCGCGCCGGGCGCGGCCGAAGAAGCCGCACCGTTCGAGCGGCGCCGACCCCGCCGACGCCGCTGAGCCGGACGCGCGGTGAACAGGCGCCTTTGTTCAATAATTTCTGCCATTATGTTGATTAGCGAACACACGAGTCGAACACCGGGAGCGGGCCTGCGCCAATGTTGCAATTCGCCGCCAACCTATCGACTATGTTCACGGAATGGGATTTCCTCGACCGCTTCTCGGTGGCGGCCGACCAGGGCTTCCAGGCCGTCGAGTTCCAGTTCGCGGAAGGTCAGCCGCCCGAGGCGATCTTGCGGCAGTTGGAAAGCGCGCGTCAGACCCTCGTGCTGTTCAACGCCTCGCCCGGCGATTTCGCCGGCGGCGACCGTGGGCTGGCCGCCCTGCCCCACCGCGCCGCCGAGTTCCGCGCCTCGATCGCCCAGGCGATGATTTTCGCCGAGCACCTCAATGCCAAGGCTGTGCATATCCTGGCCGGCGTCGCCGATCCCGCCGACCCCGAGGCGCAGCGCGCCTATCGCGAATCGCTGCGCTTCGCCGTCGAACGCCTGGACGGCTTCGAGGTGCTGATCGAACCGCTCAACCGGCGCGACAACCCCGGCTATTTCCTCGCCGATTTCGGCCTCGCCGCCGGCGTCATCGCCGATCTCGGCCTGCCGCGGCTGAAGCTGCAATATGACATCTACCATCGCCAGATCCTGCACGGCGACGTCACGGCGAGCCTCGCCGAGTTGAAGCCGATCATCGGCCACGTGCAGATCGCCGCCACCCCCGGGCGCGGCGAGCCCGGCACGGGCGAAGTCAACGATTACATGGTGCTCAGTCGCCTCGAAGCGATCGGTTATAGCGGCTATGTCGGCTGCGAATACCGGCCGGTCAAAGGCACGATCGCCGGCCTTGGCTGGCTCGACCCGTGGCGGCGCCCGCGCGACGGCGGCGCCGCGCTCGTCTCGACCTGGCGCGACCGGCTCTGAGCGGCTTCGCACGCCGGCGGTTTCGCGTTAAGTCTGTGCGCCATTGCCCGGAGTACAGCGCTTGCCCGATAGCCTCGCCGCCCTGGAGCGGGTCTCCACGCCGACCCTGACCACGGTTTTGCTGAAGAAAGGCCTGCGCAACGTCTTCATCCGCGGCGCGCGGCCGCTTGACGAGACCGGGCGGCGCGTCGTCGGGCCGGCCTTCACGCTCAATTTCATCCCCGCCCGCGAGGATCTCGCCGTGCCCGCGGCCTGGGCCTCGCCGACCTCGACGCGCGCCGCCCTGGAAGCCGCGCCGCCGGGCGCGGTCGTCGTCGCCAATGCGATGGGCGTCACCGACGCCGGCATCTTTGGCGACATCCTGTGCGCGCGCATGGTGAAGCGCGGCCTCAGCGGTCTGGTGACGGACGGCGCGGTGCGCGACATCGCCGGCGTGCGCGCCACCGGCCTGCCGGTCTGGGCGCAGGGCTACGCCGCCCCGCCCTCGGTCGCCGGCCTCATCTTCACCGGCTGGGGCCAGCCGATCGGCTGCGGCGGCGTGGCGATCTTCCCCGGCGACATCATCGTCGCCGACGCCGACGGCGCGGTCGTGGCGCCGGCCGCGCTCGTCGACGAGATCGCAGCGGCCGGGCTCGAACAGGAGCGGCTGGAGACGTGGATTCTGGCCGAAATCGCCAAGGGCGCGGCGCTGCCCGGCCTCTACCCGCCCAACGCCGAGACGCGGGCAAGGTATGAGCGGGAGCGAGGATAGGCTTCAGGCCCGACGCCCGGCGCCGCGCCCTGCGTTGGCGAAAGCGCGGGGTTGCTGGTCTTTTGGCGCCTGATTTCCGCACCGCCAAATGCGCTGAACGTGTTGGCGTTGGCTATTGGCGCAGAATCATTGATTTTTGTACGGGATCAGGAAACAGTCAGTTCGCAGACACACCGTGCAAAAATGGAAATATGCTACGGTATTCCACACTGACGTCCGGTCGTAGGCGCGGCCACAGATTGCCCCACAACCGCCGGGCCCCCTCGACGCGAGATAACCGATGCTTCAGCCCCCACCTGAGGTGATGACGGTGCTCGATGGAGTGGGCTCTTTCGTGTTCGCCTTGAGCGGCGGCCTGCTCGGCGTCCAGAAAAGGTTCGATTTGTTCGGCGTGCTGGTGTTGTCGTTCGTGGTCGCGGCGACAGGCGGCATAGTGCGCGATCTTATGATCGGAGCGGCGCCGCCGGCCGCGATAGCAAGCTGGCATACCTTAGCTGTCGCGATCTTTGGCGGTCTGCTGACCTTCTATTTCTACCCGTTCGTGCAGGCGCAAAAAAATAGCGTGCTGTTCTTCGACGCCATCGGTCTCGCCGTGTTCGCGGTTACGGGCGCGCAGAAAGCGCTTCACTATGGCATCGACCCGGTGATGGCTGCCGTGCTCGGCATGGTGTCCGGGATCGGTGGAGGGATCATGCGCGATATCCTGGCGGGCGATATTCCTGGCGTCCTTCGCTCCGACCTCTACGCGGTGGCTGCGCTCGCCGCAGCGGGGATTGTCTGCATCGGGCAAACGTTCGACGCACAACCGCTCTATCCAATGCTCCTTGGCGCCGCCGTCTGCATCTTCCTGCGCATGATGGCTATCTATCGAGGCTGGCGGGTTCCCGTCGCTCACTGGCGCGCAGACGAAGGCGGGAACGGATGAAGGGATTTGCCGCATCGGTTCCTCTTGAGCGCAGCCTATCCGCGCCAACACGGGATCGCGCCGGCGACAATCATGAGAACATTCCGCCGAAAGGTTCTCGGTGGAGGGCAGGCTGATGTGCCTGTTGTGCGAGCCTGACTCAGGAAGCGGCGACGACCTGGCGCGGCGCGCCCACGTGCTCCAACTCCTGGCGCTTATCGAACATCCTGGCGCCCTGCCCACGGACGCGGCCTTGCGCCTCAGCCGGGAGATCATGACGCTGATCCGACCGAAATCAGGCACGTTCCGCTGCGATCGCGTGACATCCCCTGAAGAACCGATTGGACAAACTGACTGAGAGGAAGCATCCATGCCGGCCCTGCCTGAACCCTCGTCCGACCTGTTGGCCAAACTGGAGGAAATCTACAAGGACCTCCACGCCAACCCCGAATTGTCCATGCAGGAGCACCGCACCGCCGGCATTGCCGCCGAGTGGTTGAAAAAGCAGGGGTATGAGGTCACGGCAGGCATCGGCGGCACGGGTGTGGTCGGACTCCTGCGCAACGGCGACGGCGCGACCGTGCTGCTGCGCGCCGATATGGACGCGCTACCGATAGAGGAAAGGACGGGACTGCCTTACGCCAGTGACAAGTCGGGCGCCGGCCGTTTTGGCGGAACCACCTCGATCGCGCACGCCTGCGGGCACGACATGCACGTGACCTGGATGATGGGCGCGTCGCGTATCCTGGCCGAAAACCGCGACAAATGGCGCGGGACGGTGATGGTCGTGTTCCAGCCCGGCGAGGAGACCGCCGAAGGCGCCCACGCCATGATCGGCGATGGCATGGTCAAGCGATTCCCGAAGCCGGACGTGACGCTAGCTCAGCACGTGATGCCACTTAGCGCCGGCCAGATCGGCTATCGCTTGGGCACGATGCTCTCGGCCGGGGATAGTTGGGAGGTGAAGTTGTTCGGCCGCGGCGCCCACGGCTCGATGCCGGAGAAGAGCATCGATCCCGTCGTTATGGCCGCTTCCGCGGTGATGCGCTTGCAAACAGTGGTCTCGCGCGAAGTCGCCATGACGGACAACGCCGTACTCTCGGTCGGCACGATGCAGGCCGGCAACAGCGACAACGTCATCCCGGATCAGGCGCTGCTCCGGCTCAATGTCCGCACTTTCAAGGACCAGGTGCGCGAGCGCGTGCTGTCGGCCATCAGGCGCATCCTGGACGCGGAAGCCGCCGCCTCCGGCGCGCCGAAGCCCCCGGAATACACGGTGCTGGGCGCTTGGCCTTTGACGCGCAACGACGAAGCGGCAACCCGCAAAGTCGCCACCGCCCTGGCGGCGCGATTCGGCGCCGAGCGCATGCAGGAGATTGCGGCGCCATTCTCCGCTAGCGAGGACTTCAACTTGTTCGGCGCCGCATGGGGGGCGCCAGCGGTGTTTTGGGTGGTCGGCGGCATCGACCCGGCGACCTACGCCAAGGCCGAAAAAGCCGGCAGACTTAACGAACTACCGGTCAATCACGCGCCGGAATTCGCGCCTGTGATAAATCCGACCTTGCGCGTCGGCGTCGAGGCGATGCTTGCAGCCGCAAGCGTGTGGCTCGCAGGCGAGCACAAGCATGTAAGTCGTAAGCCAAAGAGCATAACGTGATTGATCGCCAGGGCTCTTTGCTTGCGCGCCGCTAGCTGCCCCCATGGCTCGAAAGCCCTAATTTTTGGCCGAAAAGTCTGGGGCGGATTTTATGCGGACTAAGCGAAAATTCGAGCGGGCGCCCGCAATTTCCGCAACGGGTCGAAGGAAATCCTAAGCGGCGCCTGCCCCCTCAAGCCGCGTCCGCCGTCACCCGGTTGCGCCCTTCCGATTTGGAGCGATAGAGCGCCTGATCGGCGCGACGGTAAAGCTCATGCGGGTTGGTGTCCTCGCGCCGCTCGGCCAGCCCGATCGAGGCGGTGATCGGGATCGGCTGGCCGGTGGCGGCCATCAGGAAGGCTTCCTGCTCGATCGCCTGACGCGCGCGCTCGGCGATGCGCGAGGCCGCCTGCGCGTTGACGCCGGGCATGACGATGACGAATTCCTCGCCGCCGAGCCGGCACAGCAGATCGCCGCCGCGAATGATGCCGCGCAGCCGGTCGGCGAAACCCTTCAGCACCTCGTCGCCGCAATCGTGGCCATAGGTGTCGTTGACGTTCTTGAAGTGGTCGATGTCGAGGATCATCAGCGTTAGCGGCACGCGCCGCATGCGTGCGTTCTCGATCATGGTCGACAGGTGGTTCTCCAGGAAGCGGCGGTTGTTGAGGCCGGTCAGCGGATCGAACAACGCCAGCTCAATCGACTGCTGCACCTTCTCGCGCAGCGAATCGGCGTAGCGCTTCTGGCGCAGTTGCGTGCGCACGCGCGCCAACAGTTCGTTGCGATCGACAGGCCGGCTCAGCCAGTCGTTGATGCCGAGTTCAAGCCCGCGCAGCACCCGGGCGCGATCCTCGACATCGGCGACAAGCAGGATCGGCAGGTTGCGCGTGCGCTCCAGCGCCCGCAACTGGCTGCACAGCCGCAGCGAATCATAGCCCGCGAGGCCGAGGCTGATAATGAGGACATCGACATTGTCCTCCGCCGCCTTGAACATCGCCTCCTGGGCGTTGGCTTCGGTGGAGACAGCGTGATGCGGGGTCAGCGCCAGCGACAGGCGCTCGGCCGAATTCTTGCGGTCGTCGACGATCAGCAGCCGCCCGCGCCGGCCGTCTTCGGAACTGGGGCTGGCGAAGGGGGCGATCATGCCGAGCGCCACCGTCGTCTGCGCGCGGTTGCGCAATTCGTCGATCGTCGCCTTCAGCCGCGCCAGCGAGCGCACGCGCGCGGTGAGCTGCATCTCGTCGATCGGCTTGGTGAGGAAGTCGTCGGCCCCGGCTTCGAGGCCGCGCACGCGGTCGGCCGGCTGGTCGAGCGCGGTAACCATGACGATCGGCAGATGGGCGGTAGCGATGTGGCACTTCAGCCGCCGGCACACCTCGAAACCGTCCATCTCCGGCATCATCACGTCGAGCAGCACGATGTCGCACATCGCCTTCTCGCACATGGCGATCGCATCCATGCCGTTCGAGGCCGTCAATACTTCAAAATACTCCGAAGTAAGCCTGACTTCGAGTAGTTTGCGATTGGCGGGATTGTCGTCGACGATGAGGACGCGGGCGGTCATCGCTTGGGGGCTCCGAGGAACTGGTCGACCGTTTCGAAGAATTTTGCGACGGAGATCGGCTTCGACAGGTAGGCCTCGCAGCCGCCCTGCAAGATCTTCTCTTCGTCCCCTTTCATTGCGAATGCGGTAACGGCAATGATGGGAATCGAGCGCAACGATTCATCATCCTTTAACCATTGCGTCACTTCGAGGCCGGAAACCTCGGGAAGCTGGATATCCATGAGGATGAGATCGGGCTTGTGCTCGCGCGCGAGGCGCACCGCCTCGACGCCGTTGCGTGTCTGGACAATGCGACAGCCGCGCGTCTCCAACAGATCGTTGAAGAGCTTCATGTTCAGCTCATTGTCCTCTACGATGAGAACGGTCTTGCTCATAGATTGATCCGTGCCGAACCTGGGCCGACGCTCGCGTTCCCGGCGGCGTTGAGAATAAACGAGAGAAATTTAGAAATGGAGAATGGGCTTTTCCAGGGGCGGCGCGGCGCCAACAGCTTGATCTCTCGCCAAGATGGCGCCGATCTCGCGGTCGCCGCGCTCTCTTTCCTGGCCAGCGAGCCAGACCGGTTGTCGCGTTTTCTCGACCTCTGCGGGCTCGGGCCGCACAATCTGCGCGCTGCCGCCGCCGATCCCGGCTTTCTCGCCGCCGTGCTCGATTATATCGCCGGCGACGAGCCGCTGCTGATCGCCTTCGCCGCCGACCAAGGCACGCCCCCCGAGCGCATCGTCGCGGCGCGGCGAGCGTTGGAGGGGCCAGCTTGAGCGGCTTCTGCCGCGATTGCCTCGCCGCGAGCCCGGCAGTCGGGCGCTGCCCCCGCTGCGGTTCGCCGCGGTTGACGGCCGCCGACCCGACGCTGCGCGTCGCCCATGTCGATTGCGATGCCTTTTACGCTTCGGTGGAGAAGCGCGAGCGGCCGGATCTCGCCGACCAGCCGCTGATTATTGGCGGCGGCGTCAAGCGCGGCGTCGTCTCGACCGCCTGCTACATCGCCCGCACCTACGGCGTACGCTCGGCGATGCCGATGGCCCGTGCGCTCAAGCTCTGCCCCCACGCGGTCGTTTTGTATCCTGATATGGTTAAATATTCCGATGTCTCGCGACAGATCCGGGCGCTCATGCTGGGCCTGACGCCGCTGGTCGAGCCGCTGTCGATCGACGAGGCCTTCCTCGACCTTTCTGGCTGCGAGGCGGCCTTGGGGATGGCGCTGGCGCCGGCGCTGGCGCGCTTTGCGCTGAAGGTCGAGCGCGAGATCGGCGTCACCGTGTCGATCGGCCTCAGTTATTGCAAGTTCCTGGCGAAATTCGCCTCCGATCTCGATAAGCCGCGCGGGTTTTCCGTCATTTCGCGCGCAGAGGCGCAGGCGCTGCTCGCGCCCTTGCCGGTGACGCGGCTGTGGGGCGTCGGCGAGGCGACGCGACAGCGGCTGGAGCGGCTCGGTTTCACCAAGATCGGCGATTTGCAACGCATCGACGAAGTGCAGGCCCTGGCGCGGCTCGGCGAGGACGGGCGCCGGCTATGGCGGCTGGCACGCGGCGTCGATGAGCGCAAGGTGTCGCCGAACCGCGAGACCAAGAGCATTTCCGCCGAGACGACGTTCCTTGACGACGTCGCCGCGCGCGACCAACTGGAGGCGGTGTTGCTCGGCCTGTGCGAGAAAGTGGCGCGCCGCCTGCGCCAAGCCGAGCTTGCCGCCGGCGGCGTGACGCTGAAGCTGCGGTTGCCGGATTTCAAGCTGCGCACCCGCGCCCGCGCCTTGGCGCCGACGCAGCTCGCGCCGCGCCTGTTCGAGGCCGCCCGCGCCGTGCTCGCCGAGCAGCCCGCCGGCCAGCGCTACCGGCTGATCGGCGTTGGCGCGAGCGATTTGCGCCCGGCCGCGGAAGCCGACGCCGCCGATCTCGTCGAGGGCGACCGCGCGAAGGAGAAGGCGCGCGAAAAGGCCATCGACGCGCTGCGCGAGAAGTTCGGCCGCGCGGCGGTGGTGCGGGGGCTGGCGTTCCGGCCGAAGGATGGGTGAGGGCTTGTCCGTCAAACACCGTCTTGAACGGCGACCGGCGCCAGTCGTTCCGAGCTGGAAAGCCGCTTCCGCCAAGCGATCCAGCCGACGACGAGCGTCAACACGGCCGCGACAAGCGGCGCCGCCCCGTGCCCGTATTGGCCGTGGAGCGTCACGGTCGCGAGCGCCGCCAACATCACCGCGCAGCCGAGCGCCGAACCCCACAGCCGCGTCTGCGCCCGCGCCAGCAAAACGGCGGTTGTGAGTTCCAGCGTTCCGGTCACGAAATGGAACCAGCTCGGGTATCCCCAGCGCAGATATTCGTCGTAGATCGAGGGCGGGGCGATGATGTTGCTGAGCGATCCCGCAACGAAGAAGGCGGCAAGCGCCAAGGCCGAGACCTGAGCCCAGGAAATCTTAGACATTTGTCCATCCTTGTCTGATGAGGGCGCCGCGGAGGCCCAGCATGGCGGCCCGATGGGGCGGCCGGCCGATCTCCGCTGCGCGGGCCTAAGCCGCGGTGGCTTTCCGGGCCGCCGAGAAGACATCGCGGGCGGACGTCGCGCCGGCGACGTGCTCCGCGCCCTCGACCCCGAGGTCCATCCATCCCGCGTTGACGGCCTCAAACATCGCTTCGGCCGCTCCGGTCTGGCCCTTCGGAATGCCGAGTTGCTCAAATGCCGCCGGCCACCCGGCGCGCGGCACGGCAAAGGCTTTAACGTCGAGCTTCATGACTTCACCCAATTGGGCGGCGACTTCATCCGCGCTCACCATCGAACCGAGTTCGATGACCCGATGCCCCGACCACGCCGGCCCGCTCAAAAGCGTTGCGACCTCGACGCCGATGTCGTCGGTCGCGAACATGGTCGATTTCCGGCTCGTCGGGTTGTAGTAGACGGGCAGCGCGCCGCCCTGGGCGACGTGCAAGCCGTAAAGGAAGTTTTCGAAGAACCCCCCGGCGCGCACATAGGCGGTCG
>DATNDU010000055.1:0-7219 GCA_035606915.1 Roseiarcus sp.
GGTGCGCGGCTACGGCTGCACCATTGTGCTCTGCACGGCGACGCAGCCCGCGCTGGACGCGCGCCATTTTGCAGCGCCGTCTCCCCTGGCCTTGCCGTTGGCGAGGCGCGAACTGGCGCCCGATCCGGAACGGCTGGCGCGTGAACTCAAGCGCATCACGCTGCACCACGCCGGCGATTGGACCAACAGCGCGCTGACGTCGGCGCTGGCGGCGAAGCCGCAGGGCCTCGTCATCGTCAACAGCCGGCGCCACGCGCTGGAGCTTTATCTTGAAGCGAAGTCGGCGGGGCTGGCGGGCCTCGTTCACCTGACCACTCGCCAGCACGCATCTGATCGCCGCGACATTCTGGCCGAGGTTCGCGAGCGGTTGAAGGCGGGGGCGCCGTGCCGGGTGATCGCGACATCGCTGATCGAGGCCGGCGTCGATGTCGATTTTCCGCGTGTCTGGCGCGCCGAGGCCGGGCTCGATCAGATCGCGCAGGCGGCGGGACGCTGCAACCGCGAGGGTTTGCGCGATTCGGACGCCAGCCCGGTGACCATCTTCAAGGCGCCGGACTATCCGCCTCCGAACGAGATCAAAGGCCTGATCGGCGATAGCGCCCGCATCGCCGCCAAACACAGAGATCTGCTGTCTCCGGCGGCGATCGCGGATTATTTCGGCGAGGTTTATTGGCGGCTCGGCAAAGGGCTCGACGGCAAGGCCATCTTGGACAAATTCAAGCTGAGCGGCGTGAGCACCGATTTTGCCTACCGCACGGCGGCGGCGGCGTTCCGCATGATCGAGAGCGGCATGCTGCCGGTGATCGTGCCGCCCGGCGGCGATGTCGAAGCACTTGTGCGCAAGTTGTCGGTCGCGGAAATATCGTCTGGCGCGTTGGCGCGCGAACTGCAAACACATGTTGTGCCGGCGCCGCCGAAAGCGCGACAGAGACTCATCGATTGCGGGCATGTGTTTTTCGCGGCGCCGGAGCTGCGTGCAGACCAGTTTGCCGTGCTTCGTTCGAAACATCTCTACTCGAAGGAGATCGGTTTGATGTGGGAAGATGCGGAATATCTGGGCCTGGAGACGTCCATCAATTAAGCAGGGAGGGTATGCATGCCCCAAGGCGTCCGATTGAAGGTTTCCGGTGAACGGGCCTGTTTCACGCGCCCGGAAATGAAGGTGGAGCGCGTCTCCTATGATGTGATGACGCCCTCGGCGGCGCGCGGCATTCTGGAGGCGATCCACTGGAAGCCGGCCATTGTCTGGGTGATCGACGCCATCCACGTGCTGAAGCCGATCCGGTTTCACACGCTGCGCCGCAACGAGGTCGGCCACAAGGCGCCCGCCGGCAAGATCAAGACGGCGATGAACCGGGGCAGTCTCGAAGGGCTGCAGATTCTCGTCGATGAGGATCGGCAGCAGCGCGCCGCGACGATCCTGACCGACGTCGCCTATGTCATCGAGGCGCATTTCGTCCTGACGTCGAAGGCGGGGCCGGACGACAATGCGGGCAAGCACCTCGACACGTTCAACCGCCGAGCCGCGCGCGGCCAATGCTTCCACCAACCGTGCCTCGGTACACGCGAGTTCGGCGCCCGCTTCGAGCCGATCGCCCACGATGCGCCGCTTGCCCAGGCCATCGCTGAGGACCGCGACCTCGGCTTCATGCTCTACGACATCGACCATCAGGCGCCGGGACGCCCGTCGCTGTTCTTCCGCGCCCGGCTCGAACAGGGTGTCCTCCGCGTGCCCGCGCCGACCTCGCCGGAGATCCGCCGATGAGCATTCTTGCGGCGTTGGCCAAAGCCTATGAACGGCTGCCTGACGCGCCGCCTTACGGCTATTCGGCGGAAAAGGTCGGCTTCCTGATATCGCTCGACGCCGGCGGCGCCGTCGCGCATGTGATTGATCTGCGCGAGGGCGAAGGCCGAAAGAAGACGGCGCCGCAAATGGTAGTGCCTCAAGGGGCAAAGCGCGCGTCTGGAATCTCACCGAACTTCCTCTGGGACAAGACCGCCTATGTGCTCGGCGTCACGGCGGCCGAGGGCAAGCGCACCGCTGACGAGCACGCCGCGTTCGTGAAGCGCCACCTCGATGCACTGGCCGACGCCACCGACCCCGGCCTCGCCGCGCTTGGCGCCTTCCTGACGCGCTGGACGCCGGACCAATTCATCGCCCCCGTCTGGCCCGACGACATGAAGGACCAGAACGTCGCCTTCACCTATGAACCCGACCGCAGGACGTGGCGCACGCTACAGGACCGCCCCGCCGCGCGCAGCCTCTGGCAAAGGCTCGCCGCCGAAGGCGACCGCAACAGCGCCATATGCCTTGTCAGCGGCGAGGCGGGGCCGGTCGCCCGGCTGCACCCGGCGGTGAAAGGCGTTTGGGGAGCGCAGTCCTCCGGCGCCTCCATCGTTTCGTTCAATCTCGACGCCTTTACCTCCTACGGCCACGAGCAGGGTGACAATGCGCCGATCTCAGAGGCCGCCGCCTTCGCCTACACGACCGCGCTCAACCGTTTCCTGGAGCGCGACAGCGGCCACCGCATCCAGATCGGCGACGCTTCGACGGTGTTTTGGGCCGACGCCTCGGACGCCACTGTATCCGCCGAAGCCGAGGCATTGTTTTTAGCCTGGGTCGATCCGTCCGCCACGCAGGCCGCCGTCAACGAGGCCAGCGAAGCCGCCAAGATCGCCGCCAAGCTCGACGCGATCCGGCAAGGCAAGCCACTCGCCGAGATCAATCCCGCGCTCGAACAGAACGTCCCTTTCCACGTCCTCGCGCTCGCCCCCAACGCGGCTCGCCTGTCGATCCGATTTTATCTCGAAGATGATTTCGGAGCGATCGCGACCAACTATCGGCGCTATTGCGACGATATGCGCATCGCGCCGCCGCCGCGCGATGCGCAGCCTGCGCTGTGGAAATACCTCGCCGAAACCGCCGTGCTGGGCAAGCGCGAGAATGTGCCGCCCAATCTGGCGGGCGAATGGCTGCGCTCGATCCTCACCGGAACGCATTATCCGCAGACGCTGCTCGCCACCATTCTCATGCGGATAAGAGCGGACGGCGACGTCTCCGCTCTGCGCGTCAGCATGCTGAAAGCCGTTCTCATCCGCAATCTCAACAGGAAGGATGCCCCCGTGGCGCTCGACTCCGACAACCGGGACAAGGGCTATCTTCTCGGCCGGCTGTTTGCCGTCTACGAGCACATTCAGTCGGCGGCGCTGGGCGCCAAAGTCAATGCGACCGTGAAGGACAAGTTTTACGCCTCCGCCTCCGCTCAGCCACGCAAAGTCTTCGCGCTGCTGGAGCGTGGCTCGGCCAACCACCTCGCCAAGGTCGGCAAGGCGTCGCCCGGTCGAAAGGTCAATCTGGAAAAGCGGGTCGGCGCCATCATGGACCTGATGAGCCCGTCCGAAGAGCCCTTTCCCGCCGCCCTCGGCGCCGAGCAGCAGGCACTGTTCGGCCTCGGTTATTATCACCAGCGCAATGCCTTTTTCACCACGAAACCGCAAGACGCCCCCGCCGCAGAGGACCAGCCTGAATGACCAATCTCGCCAGCCGCTATGATTTCGTGCTGCTGTTCGAAGTGACCCGCGGCAACCCCAACGGCGATCCCGACGCCGGCAATCTGCCGCGTCTCGATCCCGAGACCAATCACGGCCTCGTCACCGACGTCAGCCTGAAGCGCAAGATCCGCAACTACGTCGAAATCGCCCATACGGGCGAAGACGGCTATCATATCTATGTTCAGGAAGGCGCGATCCTCAACGAGCAGCATCGCAAGGCCTACAAAGCCTTGCGTCCGAACGACGCCAAGCTGGACAAGGAGTCCAAGCTCAATCCCAAAGACGACGCCGAGGCCGGCAAGCTGAAAGACTTCATGTGCGCTAATTTCTTCGACGTGCGCAGCTTCGGCGCGGTGATGTCGACCGGCATCAATTGCGGCCAGGTGCGGGGGCCGGTGCAACTGACCTTCGCCCAGTCGGTCGAACCGATCCAGCCGGTTGAGATATCCATCACCCGCATGGCCGCCACCAACGAGAAAGAGAAGGCGGAGCGGCAGGCGGGGGACGACAGCAACGATCGGACCGATAACCGCACCATGGGCCGCAAGTACATCGTGCCTTACGGGCTCTATCGCGCCCACGGCTTCATCTCCGCCAGCCTTGCGGGACGCACCGGATTTTCCGAGACCGACCTTGCCCTGCTGTTCGAGGCGTTGGAGAGCATGTTCGAGCACGACCATTCGGCGGCGCGCGGCGAAATGGCGACGCGCAAGCTGATCGTGTTCAAACACGGCTGCGTTCTCGGCAGGGCCCCGGCGCACGCTTTGTTCGATCGCGTGAAAGTCGGCCGGATTGTTGACAGGGCGTTGCGCGACCTCGACGATAAGGGCCTGAGCAATCTGCCGCCGGCCCGCAAATTCGCCGACTATGCCGTCACCATAGATCGCGCCGGCCTGCCCGAGGGCGTCGAGATCATCGAGCGACTGTGAGGGGGCGGGGATGGACGAGCCGGAGACCTCGCCGCTCGGCGAACCCATTCCCCTCTCCGCGTTGCAGCACGCCGTCTATTGCCTGCGGCAGGCGGCGTTGATTCATCTCGAACGGCTCTGGGCGGAGAACCGATTCACCGCCGAGGGCCAAGTACTGCATGTCCATGTCGACAAGCCGATGGGCCGGGCGCAGCGCGGCGTCAGGCGCGTCACCGCGTTGGCGCTCGCCTCGCGGCGGCTGCACATCGCAGGCGTGGCCGATCTCGTGGAGTTCTCGCGCGCCGAGGGCGTCGAGACCGCGCTCCCCGTCGAATTCAAACGCGGCAAGCCCAAGCTGCATCGCGCCGACGAAGTGCAGCTTTGCGCGCAGGGCTTGTGTTTGGAGGAGATGACGGGCCACGCCGTGCCGGCAGGCGCGCTTTACTATGCCGAGACCAAACGGCGTGTCGCCGTGCCGTTCGACGCCGACCTCCGGCGCCTGACCGAGACGACCATTGCCGACCTCGCCGCCGTCCTCGCCAGCAGGCGGACCCCGCCGCCGACGTTGAAAGTCGCCCGCTGTCGCGCCTGTTCGCTGCTCGAACTCTGCCGTCCCCAGCAGGTCGGGCGGCAGGTGCGGGATTGGCGCACGCGGATGGTCAGCCTTGCCTTGAGCGGGGAGCCTGCGCCGCCGTGAAGAAGCTGCTCAACACCGTTTACATCACCGCCGAAGGCGCGGCCCTGCGCAAAGACGGCGAGAATCTCGTCGCCGAGGTGGAGGGGGTGGAACGCGCCCGCGTACCCTTCCACATGCTGGCCTCGGTCGTCACGTTTGGCGCGATCCACGTCTCGCCGGCCCTGATCGGGGCCTGTGCGGGGGTCGGGATAACGATGGTGTTTCTGGAGCGCAATGGCCGTTTCTCGGCCCGGGTCGAGGGGCCGGTCTCCGGCAATGTTCTGCTGCGGCGCGCGCAATACCGCATGTCCGAGACCCCCGAGGATATCGTGCGGTCGTTGCTGGTCGGCAAAGTCGCCAACCAGCGCGCCGTCCTGATGCGAGCCGCGCGCGACCACGGCGACGAACTCGCCGCTGTCGACCGCGAAAGTCTCGACATCGCAACCGAGCGTCTCGCCCGGCTGATGGACCGGATCGCGCGTGCGCCCGCCACGCTCGACGAACTGCGCGGCTTCGAAGGCGAGGCGGCAGCGGCCTATTTCGC
Organism: Roseiarcus sp.; assembly: GCA_035606915.1. Classification (GTDB taxonomy): domain Bacteria; phylum Pseudomonadota; class Alphaproteobacteria; order Rhizobiales; family Beijerinckiaceae; genus Roseiarcus. The sequence goes on from DATNDU010000055.1 coordinate 5,681, forward strand.
GGTGTTCGACCACCTCATCCGCACCCCCGACGAGGGTTTGCACTGGCGCGGCCGCTCGCGCCGCCCGCCGCTCGACGCCGTCAACGCGCTGCTGTCCTTCCTCTACACGCTGCTGACCCATGATTGCCGCAGCGCGCTGGAGGCCGTCGGGCTCGACCCCGCGGTCGGCTTCTTGCACCGGGAGCGTCCTGGGCGGCCAAGCCTGGCGCTCGATCTGATGGAGGAGCTACGCCCGGTTCTGGCCGACCGGCTTGCCCTGTCGCTCATCAACCGCCGCCAACTGCGCGCCGCCGATTTCGAGACCCGCGAGAACGGCGCCGTGATGATGTCCGACGACGCGCGCAAGACGGTGCTGACCGCCTGGCAGGAACGCAAACGCGAAGAGCGCAAACACGTCTTTCTCGACGAGAAGGCGCCGCTCGGGCTGGTGCCGTTCCTACAGGCGCAGATGCTGGCGTGCCATTTGCGCGGCGATCTCGACGCCTATCCGCCCTGGTTTTGGTAGTAAGGAGCGCGATGCTGGTTCTAGTCACCTACGATGTCGCCATCACGTCAGGCGATGGCCCTCGGCGGCTGCGCCGTGTGGCGCGGGCCTGTAAGGATTTTGGCCAGCGCGTGCAATTTTCCGTTTTCGAAATCGAGGTCGACCCGGCGCAATGGACGGCTCTGAAGGCGCGGCTGGAGGCGATCATCGATGTGAAGACCGACAGCCTGCGCTTCTATCATCTCGGCGCCAACGGGCGGCAGCGGGTGGAGCACGTCGGCGCCAAGCCGGCGGCGGACCTCGGCGGGACGCTGATCGTGTGATCCTGCGTGCGCCGCAAGGTGACGCTCCGATGCGGCGCCTCTACTGCAATCGCACGGAATTCGGCAGGACTGCCGATTTGCGCCTCGCGGTGCAGACACGCCGCCTAAAAGGCGGCGGATGCACGGGAAATCCAAGTGTATGTTGAGGCGCGAACGCCAAACGTTCCGAAATCCCCGGCAGGTTCGCGCTGTCGTCAAGTTTTTCACATTGCTGAACAAATCGCCCGCCATTCCATCGCGGGCTACCCTGGCAAAGCGCCGGCAGCCAAGTCCGCGCGCAGCGCAGACTTTCCTATTTCACCTCAGAAGGTTACAGAAACTGCGTCGCCCCCTTCGCGGGGGCGTTGATCGAAACGGCGGCGCTGACCTCGGCGCAGAAGATGCAGCTCGTCGCCCCCTTCGCGGGGGCGTGGATCGAAACGTGCCGTAAATGTTGAACGACGTGAACTTGAACGTCGCCCCCTTCGCGGGGGCGTGGATCGAAACCTCGTCCATCGCCACGATCAACACGACGCTGACGGTCGCCCCCTTCGCGGGGGCGTGGATCGAAACGGCGGCGATTCCAGCGAACTGGAAGCCTCGCTCGGTCGCCCCCTTCGCGGGGGCGTGGATCGAAACCGTCGCGATGCTCGCCGTCGCCGTCGCCGCGCTCGTCGCCCCCTTCGCGGGGGCGTGGATCGAAACCGCAACAACCAGCACGACATGATGAAGGCGATCGTCGCCCCCTTCGCG
>DATNDU010000071.1:0-3996 GCA_035606915.1 Roseiarcus sp.
CCAACAATTTCCTGGCCGATTATGCCAAACTCGTCAAACAGTCGGCGAGCCGTCATCCCAGCGCGCTGGTGATCGGCAATTATTTCCCCGATACGCTCGATCCGATCATCAAGGAAATCGCCGCCAGCGGCATTCCGGTCATCATCTTCCACGACGGCGGCGCGACCTGGAAGCAAGACGGCGCGGTCGGCTATGTCGGCTTTAGCGCGCGCGAACTCGGGCGCGCGGTCGCCGAGATGGAGATCAAGGCGGGCGCCAAACATGGCCTTTGCGTCAACCACGTGCCGGGAAACACCACGCTCGAACTCGACTGCGCGGGCTACAACGACGCGTTCAAGGCGGCTGGCGGCTCGTCCAAGGTGCTGATGGTCCAGTTCTCGGACGCGAGCAATTCGGCGCTGGTGACGCAGGCGATCAAAGGCCAGTTGTCCGCCGACCCGACGCTTGACGCCGTTTGGACCATCGGCGCCGCTCAGGCCATCGACTCCGTTGACGCGATCGAACAGCTTGGCAAGACCGGCAAGATCGTCAACGGATCGTTGGGCCTGTCAATGGGATCGCTCGAAGCGCTGCGCGCTGGCAAGTTGCTCTTCATCGCTGACCTTCAGCCTTATCTTGATGGCTACTATGCGCTATTGGAGGCGTTCCAGTACGCGAAATACGGCATGTTGCCGCAAGGCATGATCCCGACGGGACCGTTGATGCTGACTAAGGACAACGTCGACAAGGTCTTGACGATCAACAAGAAATACCCCGGCGTGCGCGGCGCCTCCTGAGCGGCGGCCCGGAGTGAGCGGGGGCGCGTCCGTCCCACCGGACGCGCCCCATCGCCCGGGCAAGCAGTGAAACCTCACAACGAAGCTGGGTGGCGGCGCCCGCGCGGCTTATCGGAGAACGCGATGTCCTCGATTGCCGAACCGACGGCGGAAAGCAACCGACCGCCCTCGTCGGTAAGCCGATGGTCGCTCCGTCAGATGGCCCGTCGGCCAGAATTCGGCGCCTTCGTCGCCACCCTGCTCGTCTACGCCTTCTTCGCGATTTCGACGCATGGCGCCGGTTTCATAAGCCTCGACGGGACCGCGGGCTGGCTCGACACCGCCGCGGAGCTTGGGATCATCGCTATTCCGGTTGGCGTCCTCATGATTGCCGGCGAGTTCGACCTCTCTGTCGGGGCCGTCGTTGGCGCGTCCTCGATCATTGTCGCCATTGGCTCGACCGTCTTCGGGGCGCCGATTTGGGCGATGATCGCGCTTTCGCTGCTCATGGGCGCCGCCATCGGCGTGTTCAACGGCCTGTTGACCGTGCGCACCGGCCTGCCTTCGTTCATCGTCACGCTGGCCGCAAGCTTCAGCGTCGGCGGACTGTCGCTCGGCTTCGCGCGGCTGCTCACCAACACGACGACCGTTTCGGTAAAGGCGCCGCGGCTGGCGCACGCCGTGTTCGCGTCAAGCTGGGGCCTGGCCAACATCTCGATCCTGTGGTGGTTCGGCGTGACGCTGCTCGCCGGCGTCGTCTTGTCGCGCACCGCCTTCGGCAATTGGATTTACGCGACCGGCGGCAATCCCGTCGCCGCGCGCGGCGTCGGCGTGCCGATCAATCTTGTCAAGATTATCCTGTTCGTCTCGACCGGAGTGGCCGCCGCGCTGGTCGGAATCATCCAAGCCATCGAATATAATTCCGGCAACGCTACCTCCGGGCTCGGCTATGTGTTCCAGGCGCCGATCGTCGCCGTCGTCGGCGGCGTCCTGCTTGGCGGCGGTTACGGCTCGGCGTTCGGCGTGTTTCTCGGCACCGTGATCTTCGGCGTCATCAACGTCGGCATCTTCTACACGGGTTGGAGCACGGACTGGGTGCAACTCTTTCTCGGCGCGCTGCTGTTGGCGGCGGTTTTGGCCAACAGCTATTTCCGCCGCTTCGCGATGACCGCCAAATAGGAGTTCGTCGGATGTCGGATACGCCGCTCATCGAACTACGGAACGTCTCGAAACATTTCTCGGGCGTTCACGCTCTCACCGACGTCTCGATCGCCGTTCCGGCGGGCCGGGTGCTGTGTCTGCTCGGCGACAATGGCGCCGGCAAGTCGACGCTCATCAAGATCCTGTCGGGCTTCCACCATCCCTCCAGTGGGGCGATCGTCCTCAACGGCGACGAGACGCGATTCGCAGACCCGCGCGACGCGCGTGCGCGCGGCATCGCGACCGTCCACCAGGATGTGGGGACGATCCCGCTGATGAGCGTCGGCCGCAACTTCTTCCTCGGCGCAGAACTCAAGAAAGGGCGCGCGCCGTTCCGCTGGCTCGACACCGAACGCTGCAACCAGATTGCGCTCGAGCAGATCCGCAAATTCGGCATCACCCGGGTGCGCGACGGCGATCAACTGGTCGGCACGCTGTCGGGTGGCGAACGCCAGGTTCTCGCCATCGGCAGAGCCATGTATTTCGGCGCCAAAGTGCTGATCCTCGACGAGCCGACCTCCGCGCTCGGCGTTAAGGAGGCGGCGACGGTGCTGCGGTTCGTCAACATCGCCAAAGGCCAGGGCGTCGGCATCGTCTTCATCACCCACAATGCCCATCACGCAATGTCGGTCGGCGACCATTTCGTGGTGTTGATCCAAGGCCGGGTCGCGGCGAGTTTCCGCCGCGGCGAAAAAAGCAGCGTCGAGGTGCTGTCGCTGATGGCGGGCGGCGAAGCGTTCGAGGACGCCGCCGGCGAATTTGCGCATCTCGACCAAAAGCGTGCGAGCGCCGACGGCGCCGGGGTTTGAGCGGCGGCCTTTCCTGAAACCCTCAAGGGCGGAACAAGCATGGGTGTGAAAGAGCGCATCGACGGCATTCTCGAACAACTCGTGACCTCGGGGGGCGCGCCCGGCGTCGTGGCGCTCGCCGTCAACGAACGCGGCCCGATCTATCAGGGCGCGGCGGGAGCGAAGGGCGTCGACCGCGACGAACCGATGACCGTCGATACGATGTTCTGGTACGCCTCGATGACCAAGGCGCTGGTCGCCACCGGCGCCATGCAATTGGTCGAACAGGGCCGCATGAAACTCGACTCGCCAGTCGGCGCCATCCTGCCCGATCTCGCAACGCCGCAGGTGCTCGAAGGGTTCGCCGCCGACGGCACGCCGAAGCTGCGCGCCGCGAAGCGGCCGATCACGGCGCGGCATCTGCTCACCCACACCTCGGGGTTCGGGTACAACTGGGCCAACGCCGACATTTTGCGCTATCTCACCGCGAACGACCTTCCCGACCTGATTCTGTGCAAGCGGCGATCGCTTTATCAACCGCTGCTCGCCGATCCCGGCGAACGCTGGGAATACGGCATCAGCATTGATTGGATCGGCCAGCTCATCGAGGCGATCAGCGGCCAGTCGCTGCGCGATTATCTGAAAGAGCACCTGTTCGAGCCGGCCGGCATGAACGACACGGATTTCGTTCAAACCGACGCGCAACGTCGGCGTCGGGCGACCGTTCACGAGAAGCAGGCCGACGGTTCCTTCGTCCGCATCGAGCACGAAGTGGCGCAAAAGCCGGAGTTCTTCATGGGCGGCGGCGGCTGCTGCGGCGCGCCAGCCGATTACGCCGCCTATATCCAGATGATGCTCGCAGGCGGCCAGGCGAGCAGCGGCGCGAGGGTGCTCAAGCCCGAGACGGTGGCGATGATGGCCGACAACGGCATTGGCGAGCTCTCAGCCGGCGTGCTGAAATCCGTGATGCCAAACCTTTCGCACGATGCGGATTTCTTCCCCGGTCTGCGGCAGGCCTGGGGGATGAGCTTCCATCTCAACTTGGAACCGACGCCCGAGGGACGCAGCGCCGGCAGCATGAGTTGGGCGGGTCTCGCCAACACATATTTCTGGATTGACCCCTCGGCTCATGTCGGCGGCGTCCTCTTCGCCCAGGTGTTGCCATTCGCCGATCCCGCCATTCTGGCCACCTATCGGGCGTTTGAACGCGCGATCTACGACGATCTAGCCTCCGCCACAGTAGCCTGAGCGGG
>DATNDU010000072.1:0-15835 GCA_035606915.1 Roseiarcus sp.
CGCTTGCCTATGACGGCCAAGTGGAGGCGACGCTCGACGGGTTCGCCGCGCATCTGGAGCGTCACGCCAACGTCGAGGCCGTGCTGGCGATGGCGCGCTGAGCGGCGGATCGCGGGCCTATTTCCCGCCAGCCGCTGAGGCGCTATGAGCGCGCCCGACTTTGGCGAGAGATTTTGGGCGAGGGATTTCGACGCGGTGGCGTGGCCTCGGCCGGCGGATCGCGCTGCGCTGGCGCCGCTCGCTCAGCAAGCGCCTAGCTTGAAAGCGGCCGGCTTGTTGACTTTGCGCCGCCCCCGCGTATAAGCCCGCGCAACGCGGCGGGGTTTCCGCCGCTTCTTTTTTGAGCCGCCGGATCAGGAGTAGATCACCGTGAAGCGCACCTATCAGCCGAGCAAAATCGTGCGCAAGCGCCGGCATGGGTTCCGCGCCCGCATGGCCACCGTCGGCGGCCGCAAGGTGCTCAACGCCCGACGCGGCCGCGGCCGCAAGAAACTCTCCGCCTGAGCCTTGACCGACGGCGAGGCTCCCTGGGGCCGATTGACGCGGCGGGCCGAATTCCAGCGCGCGGGCCGCGGCAAGCGGATCAACGCCGCCGCTTTTACGTTACAGGTGAACGCGCGCAGTCCCGACGCGGCCGCCGATGCGCCGCGTTTCGGCCTCACCGTGACCAAGAAAACCGGCAATTCGCCTGCGCGTCATCGCATCAAGCGGCGGCTTCGGGAAGCGATGCGGCGGACCTCGCCGCTGGACGCCAAGCCCGACCACGATTACGTGCTGATGGCGCGCCCGCAGGCGCTGTCGATCAAGTTTGACGCGCTCGTCGCCGAGATCGCCGGCGCGCTTAGCCGAGCCCACGCACGCCGAAACGGACGCCGATGAAATCCGAGGAGACCCGCAACCTCATCCTGGCGATCGTGCTTTCAGCCATCGTCCTGATCGGTTGGAATTATTTCTATGCGCCGAAGCCGCATCCGGCGAATGCGCCGGTGGCCGCCGAAACGGCGGCCCCCGGGGCCGGTCCCGCCGCGACAAACCCCGCCGCTACCTTGCAAACCGGCGCGGCGGCGGTCGAGGCGGTCAAATCGCGCGGCGAGGCGCTCGCCGCCAGCCCGCGCGTGGCGCTCAATGCGCCAGGGATCGGCGGCTCGATCAACCTCCAAGGCGGCGAACTCGACGATGTGTTCCTGAAGGATTATCGCGAGACGATCGACCCCAACAGCCCGAATGTCGTGCTGTTCTCGCCCGCCGGCTCCGCCGCGCCGTATTGGGCCGAGACCGGCTTCGTCACCGCCGACAAGAGCGTGAAGACGCCGAACCGGCAAACGCGCTGGACGTCGAGCGGCGGCGAACTCAGCCCCAACCATCCGGTGACGCTGACCTTCGACAATGGCGAAGGCCTGGTTTTCACGCGTCAGATCGCCATCGACGACAAATACATGTTCACCGTCACCGATCACGTGAACAACAAAACCGACAAACCGGTCTCGCTGCGCCCCTATGCGCTGATCCTGCAACGCGGCGCGCCGAAGATCACCACCAGTTACGTACACGAGGGCTTCGTCGCCAACGCCGACGGCTCGGAGCAGAAGGACACTTACGCCGGCATCGACAAGGAACCCGACAAGCTCAAAACGATGAAGAGCACCGGCGGCTGGTTCGGCTTCTCCGACCGCTATTGGGCTTCGGCGATCATTCCGGGCCAGAGCGAACAGGTCACCGCCCGCTTCTCGGCCGCCGGGCCGCCGACGCACGAGGATTATCAGACCGATTACGTCGCCGCGCCGATCACGGTGGCGCCTGGCGCCACCGCCTCGCAACAGACGCATATTTTCGCCGGCGCGCTCGAAGTGTCGACCCTCGATGCTTATGTCAAGAATCTGAAGATCAGCAAACTTGACCTGCTGATCGATTGGGGTCGGCTGTATTTCATCACTAAGCCGATGTTCTATCTCATTCACTATATATACAAATACGTCGGAAATTTCGGCATCGCCATCCTTTGCGTCACCGTGATCGTCAAGGGGGTGTTCTTCCCCTTCGCCAACTACAGCTATCGCTCGATGGCGAGGATGAAGCTGATCCAGCCGAAACTCGCCGCCTTGAAGGAGATGTACCCCGACGATAAGCAGAAGCAGCAGCAGGGGCAGATGGAGTTGATGAAGAAGGAAGGCGTCAACCCGGTCGCCGGTTGCCTGCCCATGTTGCCACAGATCCCGGTGTTTTACGCGCTCTACAGCGTGTTCTACATCACGCTGGAGATGCGCCACGCGCCGTTCTTCGGCTGGATCAAAGACCTTTCCGTGCCCGACCCGACCAACATCTTCACATTGTTCGGCCTGATTCCTTTCGACCCGACCGTATTGCCGGTGCTCGGGCCTTTCCTGCATCTTGGCATCTGGCCGCTCATCATGGGCGTGACGATGTTTCTGCAAATGAAGATGCAGCCGGAGCCGACCGATCCGACGCAGAAGATGATGTTCACCTATATGCCGGTGCTTTTCACTTTCATGTTCGGCTCGTTCCCGGCTGGCCTCGTCATCTATTATGCCTGGAACAATTCGCTGACGGTGTTGCAGCAATCGCTGATTATGAAGCGGGCCGGGGTGAAGATCGAGTTGTTCGGCAACCTGCGAAAGATGTTCACCAGACCCGCCGTCTGAGGCTGGACGGGGCCGCCGCAAGGCGCCAAGATCGCCAACGATAATACGGGTTCCGGCGGAAACCGCATTATCGTTTTCGCGCAGCGGCGGCTTCCCGGCGCCGGCGGCGGCCTTTCGCGGAGGCTTCTTGACGCCTAGCCTGCGCCTTCGTCTGTTCTCGCACCTCATAAGCTGGAGGGTGCGCGCGCGCCTCGGCGATATGCGCGATCTTGAGCGACTGAAGCGCGTTTTCGAGGGCCGCAGCTTGCCGCAGCCGCGCGGCGTGCGCTTCCGCGACGATAGGCTCGGCGGCGTCGATGGCGAATGGGCGCAGGCGGGCGGCGACAAGCCGCTGCTCTATCTGCACGGCGGCGGCTTCGTCGGCTGCTCGGCGCGCACGCATCGGCCGCTGACCGGCGGCTTCGCGTTGCGCGGCTTTCGCGTCTTCGCGCCGAATTATCGGCTGGCGCCCAAATATCCGTTCCCGGCGGCGGTCGAGGATGCGCTCGCCGTCTGGCGCGATTTCGCCGCCCGCGCCGGCCGGCCCGCCGTAGTGGCCGGCGATTCCGCCGGCGGCAATCTCGCCGCCGCTTTGACGCTCATCACCAAGAACGAGGCGCAGCGGCCGGCCGCGGCGGCGCTGTTCTCGCCGGCTACCGACATGACCGGCGGCGGCGAAAGCTGGGTCGCCAACCGCCATCGCGACGCGATGTTCACCGATCAACTCGCCAATCTCGCCGATTTCTACCTCGACGGCGCCGACCCGCGCGACCCCCGCGCCTCGCCGCTGCTCGGCGATCTCTCCGGCCTGCCGCCGATCCTGCTGCATGTCGGCGAGAGCGAATTGCTGCGCGACGATTCCGTGCGCTTCGCCGAGGCCGCCGAGAAGGCGGGGTCGCGCGCGGTGCTCAAGGTGTGGGACGGCGCGCCGCATGCCTGGCAATTCATGCACGGTTTCGTGCCCGAGGCGCGCCGCTCGCTCGATGAGGCGGCGGCGTTCCTCAACCAGGCGTTGGAGGCGTCGCGATGAGCGAAGTCCTTGACGTGCTGGTCGTCGGCGCCGGCCTGTCGGGCGTCGGCATGGCCTGCCATCTGCAACGCCGTTGCCCTTGGGCGCGTTTTGCGATCATCGAGGCGCGCGAGGCCACAGGCGGCACCTGGGATCTGTTCCGTTATCCCGGCGTGCGCTCCGATTCCGATATGTTCACGCTCGGCTACGCCTTCCGGCCGTGGACGCAGGCGAAGGCGATCGCCGACGGCGCCGCGATCCTCACCTATGTGCGTGGCGCCGCGGCCGAGCATGGCCTCGACAAGCACATCACGTTCGCCACCAAGGTGGTCTCGGCCTCCTGGAACTCGGCCGAGGGGCTGTGGAGGGTGGAGGCTGAGCGCGGCGGCGAGACAGTGAGCTATGCGGCGCGCTTGCTTTCAATCTGCGCCGGCTATTTTTGCTACGACCGCGGCTATTTCCCGCCATTTCCGGGCGTTGCCGATTTCGCCGGCCGCCTTGTGCAGCCGCAGTTCTGGCCGGCCGATCTCGACTACGCCGGCAAGCGCGTGCTGGTGATCGGCAGTGGCGCGACGGCGGTGACGATCGTGCCGGAGATCGCCAAGACCGCCGCTGGCGTCACCATGTTGCAGCGCTCGCCGACCTATATGGTCGCCAGGCCGTCGCAGGACGCGTTCGCCGACACGCTGCGCGCCGCGCTGCCCGTCGGCCTCGCTTATAAACTGATGCGGCTGCGCAACATCTTGCAGGCGATGTATTTCTACCGGCTGTTTCGCAAATATCCGCAGAAGGCGAATCAGGGTTTGATCGCGCTGGCGCGCGCCGAACTGGGGCCGGACGCCGCCGCCGCCGACTTCACGCCGCGCTACAATGTCTGGGACCAGCGGCTGTGTCTGGTTCCCGACGCCGATTTCTTCCACGCCGTGCGTGATCGCCGCGCCAAGGTGGTCACCGACGAGGTCGAGACGTTCACGCCGGGCGGCGTAAGGACGAAATCGGGGCGGACGCTCGAAGCCGAAATCGTCGTCGTCGCGACCGGGCTGGAGCTTAACCTGCTTGGCGACGTCGGCTTCTCGGTCGACGGCGCGGCGGTCGATTTCGCGCGCCGGCGCGTCTACAAGAGCTGCATGTACGAGGGCGTTCCCAACCTCGTCTCGGTGTTCGGCTACACCAATTCCTCGTGGACGCTGAAGGCCGATCTCATCTCCGGCTACGCCTGCCGGCTCCTCAACTTCCTGCACGAGCGCGGCCTCGCCTCGGCGACGCCGCCGGCGCTGGCGAACGAGACGGCCGAGCCGGTGCTCGATCTGAAGTCGGGCTATATCCAGCGCGCGACGGCGCGGCTGCCGAAACAGGGCGCCAACCCGCCGTGGCGGGTCTATCAGAACTACGCCAAGGACGTGCGGCTGCTGCGCTTCGGCCGCGTCGACGACGGCGTGCTGAAGTTCGCGCCCGCCGTGACGGCGCGGGCGGCGGCGGAATAGCGGGCGGCTCGGGGAATGCGCGTTCTCGCTTTCATCTTCGGCGTCATCTTGCTGTTGCCCGGCGCCTGTTCGCTCGGCTTCATGGCGATATTGCTCGGCTCGGGAAGCCTCGGCGACATCGGACCGCTGCCGCTGCTGTGGCTCATCTGTTTCGCCATCAGCTTCGGCGGCATCATGATGATCCGCAGCGCAATCCGGGGATCCCGGCCGCGCGATCCGTCCAACTGATTTTCGTTGGTTTCCACAAAGGCGCCCCCGTGCTAACCGGGCGGCCATGACCACCCGCATCGATGCCCGCTTCGCCGCCCTGAAAGACGCCCGCCGCGCCGCGCTCGTCACTTTCGTCATGGCCGGCGATCCCGATTACCAGCGTTCGCTGGCTGTCGTGAAGGCGCTGCCGAAGGCCGGCGCCGACGTCATCGAGATCGGCATGCCGTTCACCGACCCGATGGCCGACGGCCCGGCGATCCAGGCGGCGGGCCTGCGGGCGCTGAAAGGCGGGCAGACCCTCAACAAGACGCTGCAACTGGTGCGCGACTTTCGCGAAGGCGACGACACGACTCCCATCGTGCTGATGGGCTATTACAATCCGATCTACGTCCACGGGGTCGATAAATTCCTCGCCGAGGCGAAGGTGGCTGGCGTCGACGGGCTGATCGTCGTCGACCTGCCGCCGGAGGAGGACGAGGAGTTGTGCCTGCCGGCCTTGAAAGCCGGGCTCAACTTCATCCGCCTCGCCACGCCGACGACCGACGACAAGCGCCTGCCCGCCGTGCTCGCCAACACCTCGGGCTTCGTCTATTACGTGTCGATCGCCGGAATCACGGGCGCGGCGGCGCCTGACGCGGATGTCGTCGGTCAGGCGGTTGCGCGCGTCAAGCGCCATACCCATCTGCCTGTCGCGGTCGGCTTTGGCGTGCGGGATGCTGCGAGCGCCGCGGCGCTGGCGGCAAAAGCCGACGGCGTGGTGGTGGGCACCGCTTTGGTTGAGGCGGTGCGCAAGGCGCTGCCGGACGGCGACCCGGCCGCGGCGGTGGCCGATCTGGTCAGGGAATTGGCGGCAGGCGTGGCGAGCGCCAAACGGTGAGGAGCGATCCATGAACTGGATGTCGAATGTCGTTCCGCCGAAGATTCGTTCGCTGCTCAGGCGCGATACGCCGGAGAACCTGTGGGTCAAATGTCCGGAGAGCGGGCAATTGGTGTTCCACAAGGATCTCGAAGCCAATCTGATGGTGGTGCCGGGCTCCGGCTATCACATGGCGATCGCGCCGCGCCCACGCCTCGCCGCGCTCTATGACGAGGGTGTCTACGAGATGCTGCCGGCGCCGGAAGTGCCGATCGACCCGCTGAAATTCCGCGACATCAAGCGTTACGCCGATCGGCTGAAAGAGAACCGCGCCAAGACCGGCTCGGCCGACGCCGTGGTCGCCGCTATCGGCAAGATCGAGGGCCAGGAGATCGTCACCGCCGTGCATGATTTCGCTTTCCAGGGCGGCACGCTGGGTCTGGCGGCCGGCGAGGCGATCGTCGCGGCGATGACGCTGGCGGTCGAGAAGCGCGCGCCGTTCGTCATCTTCACCGCCTCGGGCGGGGCGCGCATGCAGGAGGGCATGTTCTCGCTGATGCAAATGGCGCGCACCACGGTCACGCTGCAAAGGCTGCGCGCGGCGCGGCTGCCTTACATCGTCGTGCTGACCAACCCGACCACCGGCGGCGTCACCGCCTCTTATGCGATGCTCGGCGACATCCAGATCGCCGAGCCCGGCGCGGTGATCGGCTTCGCCGGCGCGCGCGTCATCGAGCAGACGGTGCGCCAGCGCCTGCCCGAGGGCTTCCAGCGCGCCGAGTTCCTGCGCGATCACGGCATGGTCGACATGGTGGTGACCCGGCTGGAGATGCGCGCGACGCTGGCGCGGCTGTGCCGCATGCTGACCAAGACGCCCAAAACACCCGAAGCGACCGCCGCCTGAGCCGCCCTTGACCGACGCCATCACTCAGCGCTTCGCGCCGCTGCATCCCCGCCTCGTCGATCTCTCGCTCGGCCGGATCGAGCGCCTGCTCGCCGATCTCGGCCACCCGGAGGCGTCGACGCCGCCGGTGATCCATGTCGCCGGCACCAACGGCAAGGGCTCGACCGTGGCCTTCATGCGCGCCATCCTGGAGGCGGCGGGCAAGCGCGTGCATGTCTACACTTCGCCGCATCTCGTGCGCTTCAACGAGCGCATCAGGCTCGCCGGCCAAATCGTTGACGACGCACGGCTCGATGCGGCGCTCGACCATGCCGAGCGCGTCAATGCCGGCCAGTCGATCTCGGTATTCGAGATCACCACCGCCGCCGCGTTTCTATTGTTCAGCCAGACGCCGGCCGATTACCTGCTGCTGGAGGTCGGCCTCGGCGGGCGCTTCGACGCCACCAATGTCATCGCCAAGCCGGCGGCGAGCGTCATTACCCCGGTGTCGATGGACCACCCCGAATTTCTCGGCGCGACGGTCGATAAGATCGCCTTCGAGAAGGCGGGCATCCTGAAGGCCGGCGCGCCTGCCGTCATCGCCGCGCAGGCCGGAGCGGCCTTGCGGGTGATCGAGCGCGAGGCGATCCGGCTGCGCGTGCCCCGTCACCTTGAGGGGCGCGACTATTTCGTGCGCGGCGAGAACGGCCGGCTGGTCTACGAGGACGAAGCCGGCCTCATCGACCTGCCGAAGCCGCGCCTGCCGGGCCGCCACCAATATGGCAACGCCGCGGCGGCGATTGCGGCGCTGCGGCTGGTCGCGCCGGATCTGCCGGCGCGCGCCTTCGACCTTGGCCTGGCGCAGGCGCAGTGGCCGGCGCGGCTGCAACGGCTGCGCGGCGGCCCGCTGATCTCGCGCGCCCCGGCGAACGCCGAGGTCTGGCTCGACGGCGCCCATAACGAGGCCGGCGGGCGGGTGCTCGCCGAGGCGATGGCCGATTTCGAGGAGGCGGGGCCGCGCCCGCTGGTGATGATCTGCGGCACGCTGTCGGCCAAGGACACCGGCGCCTTTCTCGCCCATTTCAAGGGGCTGGCGCGCGAGGTGATCGCCGTGCCGATCCCCGGCGCACATGCCGCGCGCCCCGCCGAGGAGGTCGCGGCCTTCGCCGCTCGCGCCGGACTTTCCACGCGGGTCGCGCCAAGCGTCGGCGCCGCGCTGGAGGAGCTTGCGGCGCAGGATTGGCCGCAGCCGCCGCGCATCCTCATCGCCGGGTCGCTGTATCTGGCGGGTTCGGTCCTGGAGCAAAACGGCAGCCCGCCGACGTGAAAGCCTCGCTCGCCGACAACGGGAGTGACAGGTCGCGATCTTTGTTTTTCAGCGGCTTAGGCGAGAATTTCTGTCCACCCACCTCTACTGCCGCAGGTTTCGAATCCGCGCTTGCCGTCGTGGCCGGGCTTCTCCCGGCCATCCGCGTCAAGCCGCGACAGCGCTGTTCGACGTTTGCCCGACTGTCGAGCGCGACCCCTGCGGCGGCGGCCGTTCAACGGAACGGCGTGGATGCCCGGGACAAGTCCGGGCATGACGGAAGGCGGCGTCCAAGTCCGCCGTCGCGGCGGCCACGAAGCCTAGCACATTTTCCGAAAAACACAATAATTCGGAGCGCCTGACCTCATGGCCAAACGCGGCTCCTACGTCTGCCAGAATTGCGGCGCGGTTTCGCAGCGCTGGGCGGGCAAGTGCGAGGCCTGCGGCGAGTGGAACACCATCATCGAGGAGGCGGCAGCGCTCGGCGTCGGCGGCGCCGCGGCGCGCAAGGGGCTCGTCGGTCGGCCGTTTGCGCTCGAAAGCCTGGCGGGCTCGTCGAAGCCGGTGGCGCGCATCGTCACCGGCATTGCCGAACTGGACCGGGTGGCGGGCGGCGGCTTCGTGCCGGGCTCGGCGACGCTGATCGGCGGCGAGCCCGGCATCGGCAAATCGACGCTACTCATTCAGGCCTGCGCCGCGTTGGCGCAACGCGGCGGCCGCGTCGTCTACGTCTCCGGCGAGGAATCGACCGAGCAGATTCGCTTGCGCGCCAGCCGGCTCGGTCTGTCGAGCGCGCCGGTGCAACTTGCGGCGCAGACTTTGGTCGAAGACATTGTCGCCACGCTTTCCTCCGGCGACGTGGCGAAATTCGTCATCCTCGATTCGATCCAGACCCTGTGGTGCGATGCGGTGGAATCCGCGCCGGGCAGCGTCTCCCAGGTGCGCGCCGCCAGCCAGGCGCTCATCCGTTACGCTAAGGCGAGCGGCGCGGCCGTTGTTATGGTTGGCCATGTCACCAAGGACGGCCAGATCGCCGGCCCGCGCGTCGTCGAGCACATGGTCGATGCGGTGATGTCGTTCGAGGGCGATGGCGCGCACGCCTTCCGCGTGCTGCGTGCGACCAAGAACCGCTTCGGCGCCACGGATGAGATCGGCGTGTTCGAGATGACCGGGGCGGGGCTGGCCGAGGTCGCCAACCCCTCGGCGCTGTTCCTGGCCGGCCGCGATGTCGCAGCGCCGGGGGCGGCGGTGTTTGCCGGCGTCGAGGGCGCGCGACCGGTGCTGGTCGAGATTCAGGCGCTGGTCGCCCCCTCGACGCTGGGCACGCCGCGCCGGGCGGTGGTGGGCTGGGATTCGAGCCGGCTGGCGATGGTGCTGGCAGTGCTTGAGGCGCATGGCGGGCTGAAGCTCGGCCAGCACGATGTCTACCTCAACGTCGCTGGCGGCCTGCGCATCGGCGAGCCGGCGGCGGATCTGGCCGCCGCCGCCGCGTTGATCTCGTCGCTGGTCGGCGTCGCCTTGCCGCATGAGGCGGTCTATTTCGGCGAGATCGCGCTATCGGGGGCGGTGCGGGCGGTGGGGCACGCGGGGCTGCGGCTCAAGGAGGCGACGAAGCTGGGGTTTTCCAAGGCGTTCGCGCCGGCGGGCGCGGCGAAGGATGAGGACGGCGGGAGGGTGACGCCGGTGGCCTCGGTGGCCTCGCTGGTGGCGGATATTGCGGCGGCGGGGGTGGCGAGGCGGAGCGGGTGAGGCGCGAACTGCGGCGGGGCTCAAAATTCGAGAGTTTCGGGAATTTGGTGTAACGCCTGTTTCATCCCGTCGTGGAGTAGCCAATGCCAAAATATATTTCGGCGCTCACAATCGTCCTGATGATCGCGATGGTGCTGACCCGCGCCGTCGCGATGAAGCGAAAGGGGACGACGGCTTTTCACTTCGGCCAGATCGACAAGACGGATTTTCTCATCCTGCCGTTTGCGCTTTTCTACTTTTATTGCATATTCGCCGCCGCGTTCGGTTGGCCCCTGCCGAGCACACAGCAGTTTTTCCGTTCTGCGGCGATTTCGTGGATTGGCGCTTTGTTATGCGTCGCCGGACTGGTTTTGTTATTCTGGAGCATCGTATCCTTAGGCCAAAGTTTTCGTGTCGGCATCGACGCGAAGGCGCCAGATGAACTTATCACCAGCGGGGCGTTCGCGGTCAGCCGCAATCCCATCTACGTCGCCTTTGCTTTAATATTGGTGGGCCAATTCCTGACACTCCCGAATTGGATTCTCCTGGCCTACCTGATCGCGGCGGTGTGGCTGTTCAACCGTCAGGTTTTGCGCGAAGAAGCTTTCATGAGAGCCCATTATGGGTCGGCGTATGAAGCCTATTTTCGTCAGGTGCGGCGGTATTTGTGACCGGCGCCGCCGTGATCCGCCGCCGCTCGCCCCCGATATCGGCCTCGCCGCTGCGACGCGCCGGCACGTGACGAAACGATCCGCCTCCGTTATAAGCCGCGCGATCGCGGAACCGCCGTCTGGCGAGCGCCCCAACGAGGCCATTGGATGCCGTCTTATCTCGATCTCGGCGTGATCGGTGTCGTTCTTGTCTCCGCGGTGCTGTCGCTGATGCGCGGCTTCACCCGCGAGGTGCTGGCGATCGGCTCGTGGATCGCCGCGGCGGCGGCGGCTTATTACTTCTACCCTTATGTGACGCCATACCTTGCGCCTTACATTCACAAGGCGGTGGTGTTGGAGGCGGTGGCGGCGGCGATCGTGTTCTTCGCCACCCTCATCGTCGTCTCGCTGTTCACGGTCAGGCTTTCCGACGCCATCCTCGATTCGAAGATCGGCGCCCTCGACCGCTCGCTCGGTTTCGTGTTCGGCGCGGCGCGCGGATTTCTGCTCGCCGTGGTCGCCTTCGCCATCTTCAACTGGCTGGTCGGCGACAAGCAGGCGCCGCAATGGGTGCAGGACGCCAAGACCCGGCCGATGCTGACCGACACTGCCGACCGCATCATCGCCATGTTGCCCGAGGATGCGGCGACGACGCTGGAGGCCTGGATCAAGTCGAAGACGACGCCGAGCGGCGCCGACATGCCGGCCGACGAGGCCAAGCCCGCCGCGCCCTCGCCAACGCCGAGCAGCGCCTCGGCGACGCCGAGCCTGAAGACCGATTCCGCCGACCGCAACAAGCTCGACGCGCTCATCAACGGCAAGGTGAAGCTGCCGCCGCCGGCCCCGGCGCCGACGCTGTCGAAACCATGAGCAACCTCGATCTAGAAGCCGACGATCTGCGCGAGAAATGCGGCGTCTTCGGCATTTTTGGCCATCCGCAGGCGGCGGCGCTGACGGCACTCGGCCTGCACGCCTTGCAGCATCGCGGCCAGGAGGCGGCGGGCATCGTCGCCTTCGACGGCGCGCGCTTCCATTCCGAGCGCCGCCTCGGCCTCGTCAGCGATCATTTCTCCAATGCGGCGACCATCGAGCGGCTGCCGGGAACCTCCGCTGTCGGCCATGTCCGCTACGCCACCACCGGCGCCACCATCCTGCGCAACGTGCAGCCGCTATTCGCGGAACTGGCGGCGGGCGGCCTGGCGGTGGCTCATAACGGCAATCTCACCAACGGCCTGACGCTGCGGCGCGAACTCATCGCCGGCGGCGCGATCTGCCAGTCGACCTCCGACACCGAGGTCGTGCTGCTGTTGACGGCGCGCTCGCGCCGGCGGCGCATCGTCGAGCGCTACATCGACGCCTTGCAGCAGATCGAGGGCGCTTATGCTTTGGTGGCGCTGACCAACGATAAGCTGATCGGCGCCCGCGATCCCCTCGGCATCCGCCCGCTGGTGCTCGGCGAACTCGACGGCTGCCCGATCCTGACCTCCGAGACCTGCGCGCTCGACATCATCGGCGCGAAATTCGTCCGCGACGTCGAGAACGGCGAGGTCGTCGTCATCGACGAGAACGGCGTCGCCAGCCTGAAGCCGTTCGCGCCGAAGCGCGCCCGTCCCTGCATCTTCGAATACATCTATTTCGCCCGCCCCGATTCCATCGTCCACGGCCGCTCCGTCTACGCCGCGCGCAAGGCGATGGGCGCGGAACTGGCGCGCGAGGCGCCGGCGCTCGCCGACGTCGTCGTGCCGGTGCCCGATTCCGGCGTCCCGGCGGCTCTCGGCTATGCTCAGGCTCTCGGCTTGCCGTTCGAACTCGGCATCATCCGCAACCATTATGTCGGGCGCACCTTCATTCAGCCGACGCAGGCGATCCGCGAGAGCGGCGTCAGGCTCAAGCACAACGCCAACCGCGCCGTCGTCGAGGGCAAGCGCATCGTGCTGATCGACGATTCGATCGTGCGCGGCACCACCAGCGTCAAGATCGTGGCGATGATGCGCGAGGCGGGGGCGCGCGAGGTGCATTTCCGCATCTCCTCGCCGCCGATCGCACACCCGGATTTCTACGGCATCGACACCCCGGAGCGCGACAAGCTGCTGGCGGCGCGCATGTCGCTGGCGGAAATGCGCGCCTTCATCGGCGCCGACAGCCTCGCCTTCCTTTCCGTCGACGGCATCTACCGCGCCATGGGCTATTCCGGGCGCGATGCGAAAGCGCCGCAATTCACCGACCATTGCTTCACCGGCGATTATCCAACGCCGCTCGCCGACTTGGAGCTGGAGCGGCGCGTCGTCGGGCTTCTGGCCGAGGCGTCCTAGCCGTCAACATTAGCTGTCGGGGCCGGCGGACGTTCAAACAACAATTCTGAGGTTTCTACCCAAGCGTTAGGGCAAAATCGCGCCTGTGGGCGGCTTTGCGCGCACTCCTTAAATCCGCCTTGACGCCGTCGGTCGAAATGACTCGGCGATTTGGGCGAAGTTCTGCATGAATAGGCGATAGACCTTCCCCTAGGCCACAACCCAGAGGAAACAACTTTGAGCCCGAACCTCCCCTACTCGCTCGCCGACATGGATCCGCGCCTGCTCACAGAAGCATTTCGCCGCGCGCGCCGGCGTCCGGCCAACGCCGCCATCGACGCCGAGTCTCTGCTGTCGGCGATCATCGCCGAGGCGCGGCGCGGAACGCGCGACCTCTTCGGGCTGAGCCGCGCCGCCGAGACCGCCGCGCCGGATGAACGCCGCGCATAAACGGCGCCTTTGACTCATTCGTCAGATATTGGCGTGATAGTTAGCGCCATTGAAGCTAGCGCCGCGAGCCCCTTTTATTTCGACGGAACGTGACTTTGAACGGCCTTTTCACCTTGGCCAGACGTCCAAGCCGCCGGCGCGAGACCCGAGAGGCGGGGTCGTCGCGCGAGCTTGACGAGGCGCTCATCGACCGGCGGACGCGCGCGCTTCCGGCCTGGCTTGAGGAGCGTTTCCAGGACGAGACCGCCGAAGACCAGATCCGCGCGCTCTATCGCGCCGCGCTTGCCGCCGCGCTCGTCTACAATGTCCAACTCGTCGCCGAATGGTCGCTGACGCGCGATGTCTTCGGGTTCGCCGCAGCGCTACATTACGGGCTCGTCACGCCAGCGCTGCTGCTGATTGCCGCCTTCGCCCGCTCGGCGGCCACGCCGCTCAGGCGCGACCTCATGGGGGTGGCGATTCCCATGCTGGTGGCATTGCAGGTCGCGGTCACCTATTTCGTCAGCGCCTCGCCCGGGGCGCCCTACTACGTCACCCAGTTCGCGGTCATCGCCATCCTTTGCAACGCCAGCCTGCCGGTGAGCCCGCGGGCCTGCCTGTGGACGACGGCGTTGTGTCTGACCCTGCTGGCGATCGCGGCGCGCGCACCGCACAGCGAGCCGAGCGGCGTCTATGTCGGCGGGTTGATCCCCGTCTCGCTCTGCGTGCTGATGACGCTGCATGCGGCGTTTCAGCGCAACCGCCAGGCGCGGCGCGCCTATCTGCTCGATCTGCGCCAGCGCTTGCGCATGGCCGAGGTCGGGCAGGAGGCGCGGCACGACCCGCTGACCGGCCTCGCCAATCGTCGCCGGCTCGAGGAAACCGCCTCCAAGCTGTGGGCCAACGAGAGCGCGCATGTGTCGCCGATCTCGGTGGTGCTCTACGATGTCGATCTCTTCAAGGCGTTCAACGATCTCTACGGCCATCAGGCCGGCGATGATTGCCTACGCCGCATCGCTGCCTGCGCGCTGACGGAAATCGGCGCCGAGGACGATGTCGCCGGGCGCTATGGCGGCGAGGAGTTCATCCTGCTGCTGCCGCGCACGCCGCTCGACGAGGCGCGCCGCGCCGCCGAACGGCTGCGCACGGCGGTGGCGGGGCTGCGCATTCCTCACGCTGGCTGCGAGGCGTTCGGCATCGTCACCGCCTCGTTCGGCGTCGCCAGCGCCGACAGCACACAGCGCAGCTTCGCCGATCTGACGGCGGAAGCGGACGCGGCGCTTTATCGGGCCAAGCGTTCCGGGCGCAACCGCGTGCTGGTGGCCGCGCTGGAGTCGCCGAAGGGGCCAAAGGCCGCCTGAGGCTTGCGCCCGCGCCCGCCGGCCGGCATGTTCGCCGGCGGGAGGGCCGTCTCATGGCGCGTCACGTTTGCGAACCCGTTATTCTCCACAATGCGCTCGGCTCTTTCGCGCCGATGCTGCGCATCGCCGACGGCGATGCCGTCGTCGCCGAGACCGTCGACGCCTGGGGCTTCGACAAAGCCGGCGCACGCCGCCACACGCCGCCAAACCCGATGACCGGGCCGTTCTATGTCGAGGGCGCCGAGCCCGGCGACAGCCTCGCCGTGCGCATCGACCGCATGACTCCCAATCGCGGCGAGGGCTGGACCTTCGGCCCCGTGGCTGCGAACGTCGTCGACCCCGCCGCCGTCGCCGCGCTGCCGAAGCGCGAGCGCGTACTGTGGCGGCTTGACGGCGAGGTCGCCCGGTTGATCGACCCGCCGGCCGCGCTCGCCCATTTCGAGGCGCCGCTGGCGCCGATGCTCGGCTGCTTCGGCGTCGCGCCGCCGCTCGGCCAGGCGATCTCCACCGCCACCAGCGGCCCCTATGGCGGCAACATGGACTATCGCCGCTTCGGGCCGGGGGCGACCGCCTATTTCCCGGTGTTCGCGCCGGGCGCGCTGTTCTTCCTCGGCGACGGCCACTTCTGCCAGGGCGACGGCGAGATCGTCGGCACCGGCATCGAGACCTCGTTCGAGGTCGAATTCACGGTCAGCGTGCAGAAGGGCCGCACGATCGGCTGGCCGCGCGGCGAGACGCAGGATTTCATCTTCGCCCTCGGCAACGCCCGCCCGCTCGACCAGGCGTTGCAGCACGCGACCTCCGAGATGATGGCGTGGCTCGCCGCCGACTATGGCCTCGACGCGCTCGCCGCCAGCCATGTTCTCGGGCAGGCGGTGCGCTACGACGTCGCCAATGTGTTCAACCCCGCCTATTCCGTCGCCTGCCGCTTGAGCAAGCGGGTGTTGGCCGCGCTCGCCCGATGAATATGCGCGCGCCGGCGCCGGAGC
>DATNDU010000076.1:0-11530 GCA_035606915.1 Roseiarcus sp.
CGATGGCCGCATCGGCTTCGCCTTTCACACGCTGCACGGCTTCTGGGTGTTCCTGCTGATCGACGCCAAGATCGACGAGGCGCGCGACCTCATTCGCGCCGAGGGACTGGAGGCGTTCAAGCAACGCCTGCGCGCCGAGCGAATCGAGCTATGAGCGGCAGGCCTGTCGTACTGGTGGCGCTCGGCTGCTTCTGGCCCGGCAACGACGCCAGCGGCCCCAACCAAAGCTTCATCGCGCTCGCCACCGCATTGCAAAAGCAATTCGAGTTCCGCATCGTTGCGCGCGATCGGGCGCCGGGCGCGGCTGTGTCCTCGGCGCCGGCGGGCTGGGTCGATCTCGGCTTCGCCAAGGCGCGCTATCTCGACATCGGGCGCTTCGGCGCGCGCGGGCTGGCGAGCCTCATCAAACAAACGCCACATGACGTCCTGTGGCTCAACAGCGTCTACGACCGCGAGTTCACGCTGCCGGCGCTGATCGCCGCGACCAGGCGCGTGCCGATCATTCTGTCGCCGCGCGGCGAGTTCGGCGTCGGCGCGCTGGAGGTGAAGGCGGGCAAGAAACAACTGTTCCTGCGCCTCGCCCGCGCGCTGGGCTTGTGGCGCGGCGTCACCTGGCACGCCACCAGCGCGGCCGAGGCCAGGGACACGGCGGCCGAAGCGCCGAAGGGCGCCAAGATCGTCGTCGCCGCCAATCTGCGGCTAATGCTGGCGTCGCCGCCGTTCACGCCGCCGGGCGAGGTTTTGCGCGTCGTGTTCGTCGGCCGCATCGCGCCGATCAAGGGGCTGGCGTTCGCGCTCAGGGTGCTGGCGGACGTGCGCGCGCCGGTTCGTTTCGAAATATTCGGGCCGGCCGAGGATGCGGCGACCTACGCCGAAGCTCGCGCGCTCGCCGAGGCGCTGCCGCGGCATGTCGAGGTTGTCTGGCGCGGCGCGACGAGCAACGAGGCGGTGGTCGAAGCCCATGCGCGCTCGGACCTGTTTGTGTCGCCGACGGGCGGCGAGAATTTCGGCCATGCCATTTTCGAGGCGCTCTCCTGCGGCGTGCCGGCACTCATCAGCGACCAGACGCCGTGGCGCGGGCTGGAAGCCAAACGCGCCGGCTGGGATCTGCCGCTGGCGGCGCCGGAGGCCTTCGTCGCGGCCATCGAATCTTTCGCCGCTCTGCCTGCCGAGGCGCGCGCGCAATGGCGCGAGGGCGCGCGCGCCTGCGCCCGCGCCTATGTCGAGGAGAGCGGCGGGACGCAAGCGAGCGCGCGGCTGCTGCGCGAGGCGATCGGGTGAGCCGCCTCGCCGTCGTCGTCTCGCATCCGATCCAATATTACGCGCCGCTGTGGCGGGCGCTGGCGCGCGCGCCGGGGCTCGATCTGCGCGTGATGTTCGCCACCCGCGTCGGGCTCGACAAGACCTATGACGCCGAGATGCGCACCGAGCTTGCCTGGGCGACCGATCTTACCGCCGGCTACCCGCACGAATTCCTGCCCGAGGCCGCCGCCTTCAAGCGCACCGGCTTTCATGTCGACAACCCCAGCATCGGCGCCGCGCTGTCGCGCTTCTCTCCGGACGCCGTCGTGCTGCACGGCTATGGCTCGAAGACGCTGCTACGGGCGCTGCTGTGGGCGAAGCTGCATGGCGCGCGCGCGCTGCTGGTCGCCGATTCCTCCGGCGATCTCGCGCCGCCCGGCTGGCGGCGGCGCCTGAAGCGTCTGGTGCTGCCGCGGCTGCTGAACCGCTACGACGCGGCGCTGACGATGGGCGACCGCGGCGAGGCGCATCTGGCCTCGCTCGGCTTTGCCCGTGCGCGCATGTTCCGCATGCCGGCAATGATGGACGAGGGGTTTTGGACGGCGCGGCGCGAGCGCGCGCGGCTGCGCGCGCAGAAGCGCGCGGCGCTGGGGCTGAGCGAGCAGGATTTCGTTGTGCTGGCGGCGGCCAAGCTGTCGCCGCGCAAGCGCATCGGCGACCTCATCGCCGCCGCGCGCGGTTTGAAGGTGACGTTGCTGATCGCCGGCGACGGCGAGCAACGCGCGGCGCTCGAAGCCGAAGCGGGGCTGAGCGGCGTCGATGCGCGCTTCCTCGGCTTCGTCAATATCGACGCGCTGCCGACGCTTTACGCCGCCGCCGACGCCTTCGCCCACCCCGCCGAGCGTGAACCCTATGGCATGGTGGCGGTGGAAGCGGCGATCGTCGGCCTGCCGCTGATCGTCGCCGACGACATGGGCGCGCTCGGGCCAAGCGCGATCGCGCGGCCGGGCGTCAACGCGCTCGCCTACCGCGCCGGCGACATCGGCGCGCTCGCCGCGCATTTGCGCCGCCTCGCTGACGATTCCGCGGCGCGCGAAAGCTTTGCAGCCCATTCGCTGCTGCTTTCGCAGGACCATGACGGCGAGAAAAGCGTCGCCGCCGTGTTTGTCGCGGCGGGGTTGAAAAAAGCAACGCCAGGGGACTTGCCAAAAGGTTAATGTTCTGCAAATGTTCCGACGTTGGGGCGGAGGCGGGGCATGGTGACGCGCGTGGCGACGATGGCGTTCGAGGGCGTCGACACGCGGCCGGTCGATGTCCAGGTGCATATCGCCAGCGGCCTCGTCGCCTTCAACATCGTCGGTCTCGCCGATAAGGCGGTGGCGGAATCGCGTGAGCGGGTGCGCTCGGCCTTGGTCGCCTCGGGGTTGGCGCTGCCGGCCAAGCGCATCACCGTCAATCTCGCCCCCGCCGACCTGCCGAAGGAGGGCAGCCATTACGATCTGCCGATCGCGCTCGGCGTGATGGCGGCGATCGGCGCCATCCCCGCCGACGCGCTCGACGCCTACGCCGTCGTTGGCGAACTCGCGCTCGACGGCACGATCAGCCCCGTCGCCGGCGTGCTGCCGGCGGCTATCGCCACCAACGCGCGCGGGCTGGGCCTCATCTGCCCCGGCGCTTGCGGAGCGGAGGCGGCGTGGGCGTCGAGCGAGCTGGAAATCCTGGCGCCGCGCTCGCTCATCCAGCTAGCCAATCATTTTCGCGGGAGCCAGGCGCTGAGCCGGCCGGAGCCGACGATGCGCGCGGCGAGCACCGATCTGCCGGACCTGCGCGACGTCAGAGGCCAGGAGAGCGCCAAGCGGGCGCTGGAGGTGGCGGCCGCCGGCGGCCACAATCTTCTGATGAGCGGCCCGCCGGGCGCCGGCAAGTCGATGCTGGCGCAACGGCTGCCGTCGATCCTGCCGCCGCTCGGGCCCCGCGAACTGCTCGAAGTGTCGATGATCCATTCCATTGCCGGCATGTTGCCGGGCGGCGCGCTGACCGACCGGCGGCCGTTCCGCGCCCCGCACCATTCCGCCTCGATGGCGGCGCTGGTCGGCGGCGGCCATCACGCCAAGCCCGGCGAGATTTCGCTCAGCCACCAGGGCGTGCTGTTTCTCGACGAACTGCCGGAGTTCAGCGCCCAGGCGCTCGACAGCTTGCGCCAACCGCTGGAGACCGGCGAGGTGGCGCTGGCGCGCGCCAACCATCGCGTCGTCTATCCGGCGCGCTTCCAGCTCGTCGCGGCGATGAACCCCTGCCGCTGCGGCCACGCCGACGATCCCGGCTATTCCTGTTCGCGCGGGCCGGTCGCCACTTGTGCGGCGCGCTATCAGCAGCGGCTCTCGGGGCCGCTTATCGACCGTTTCGACCTCACCATCGACGTCGGCGCGGTCAGCGCCGCCGACCTCATGCGCCCGGCGCCGGCCGAGGGCTCGCGCGAGGTCGCGGAGCGGGTGGCGGCGGCGCGCGCGCTCCAGGTCGAGCGCTACCGCAAGCTCGGCCTCGACGCCATCGGCTGCAACGCCGCGGCGCCGTCGAGCGTCATTGAAGAGATTGCCGCGCCGGATGCAGCCGCCGCCGGGCTGATGCGCGAGGCCGCCGACCGGCTGCGGCTTTCGGCGCGCGGCTATCATCGCGTGCTGAAGCTGGCGCGCACGCTCGCCGATCTCGACGGCGGCGGCCCGCTGCGCCGGCTGCATTTCGCCGAGGCGCTGAGCTATCGAGGCGCGGCGGAGCGGGCGGCGGCGGCGTGAGCGCCTGTCGCGGCTTGGCGAGGCCAGGGGAGGGGCGGTCGCCGCCGATCCGGGGGACCGCGGCGGCGAGGCGCCGCAATCATCGCGCAATTGGCGCGACGACGGCAAGGGAATGTCAACCCGGTTCGACGATGCTGCGAGGGGCCAATCGCCGGCGCAGAGTTGCACGAGTGTCGTCCATGTTGAGTTTGTTCTCTGACGCGCGTCTGGCGGATTGGTCGACGCTGGCGATCCATGTCGGGCCGCAAGTGGCGCTGGTGCTGGCGCTGGGGCTCGAACTGCTGCGTCGCCGCTACGGCGCGGAGATGCGCACCCGCGGCATCGAGGCGCAGAACGAGGCGCTGCGCGACGAAGTGTGGCGGCTGAAAGCGGCGGCGGCCGAACGCGAGCGCGCCGAGGCCGCCAACGAGGCGAAGTCGCGTTTCCTGGCCACCATGAGCCACGAGATCCGCACGCCGCTCGCCGGTATCCTCGGCATGGCCGATCTGCTGCGCGATGTCGGCCTCGATCCGGAGCCGGCGAGTTATGTCGAAGCGATTCGCGGCTCCGGCGCGGCGCTCGCCAATCTCATCGACCAGATTCTGGATTTCTCCAAGATCGAGGCCGGCCGGCTCGAACTCGCCGACGAGCCCTTCGAGTTGCGGCCGCTGGTCGAGGGGGTGTGCGAGTTGCTGGCGCCGGGCGCACAGAGCAAGGGGCTCGAAATCGCCGCCTCGATCGCCGCCGCGTCGCCGCGCTTCGTGCGCGGCGACGCGCTGCGGCTGCGCCAGGCGCTGCTTAATCTGGCCGGCAACGCCATCAAGTTCACGCAGACCGGCGGCGTCGGCGTCTCGGTCTCCTGCGGGCCCGGCGATACACTCGTCTTCAGCGTCGCCGATACCGGGCCCGGCGTGCCGGCCGAGGGGCGCGAACGCATCTTCGAGGAGTTCGAGCAGGGCGACCAGAGCCGGCAGATCGAGGGCACCGGCCTCGGCTTGGCGATCACCAAGCGGCTGGTGGCGCTGATGGGCGGCGCCATCGCGCTCGCCGACAACCCCGGCGGCGGCTCGGTGTTCTCCTTCACAGCGCCGTTGCCGGCCGTCGCCGATCCCGAACCGGTCGAGCGCGCCGTGGCGCAGGCGCGGCTCGCCGGGCGCCGGGCGCTGGTGATCGCCAACTCGCCGTTTGAGGGGCCGGCGCTGGCGGCGCGGCTCGCCGAGGGCGGGGCGGAGATCGCCCGCGCCGACGGGCTGGAGGCGGGGTTGGCGGCGCTCGCGGCCGAGCCGGCGCCGGACATTGTCATCGTCGATTGCGCGCTCGGGCGCGAGGCGACGCATGCGCTGGCGGTGGCGGCGCGCGCCGCCGGCGCCGCCAAAAGCCTGGTGCTGTTCTCGCCGTTCGAGCGCCGCGCCTTCGGCGGCCACGCGCTCGCCGGCTTCGACGGCTGGCTGGTCAAGCCGGTGCGCGCACGCTCGCTCTACGAGCGGCTGGCCGAGCAGTTCCCGCAAAGTCCGATGGCGGCGGCGGGCGGCGCGGCCAAGCCGGCGCCGCTGCGTGCGCGTGCGCTTGTGGCCGAGGATAACGACATCAACTTCGTCATCGCGCAGAAGGCGTTGCGCCGGCTCGGCTTCGACATCGCGCGGGCGAGCGACGGGCTGGCGGCGGTGCGCATGGCCGACGCGGCGGCGCGCGGCCAGGCGGCGCGCTACGATCTCGTGCTGATGGACATCAAGATGCCGGGGCTCGACGGGCGCCAGGCGGTGCGCGAGATCCGCGAGATCGAGCGCGAGACCGCGACGGCGGCGGTCGCCGTGGTGGCGCTGACCGCCAACGCCACCGCGCAAGACCGGCGCGCGGCGCTGGAGGCGGGGGTCGATGAATATCTGGTCAAACCGTTCGATCCGCCCAAGCTCGCCGAGGCGATCGAGCGCGCGCTGGCGCAGCGCGCCAGGCCGGAGGCGGTGCGGCGCTTGTCATAATTGCTTTCGTTTCCCATGCTGAAGACGCAAGGGGACGAGGACCGTGGATATGGGTGAGCCGAAGCTGCTGGCGCGCGCTGGCGATTTGGAAGTCCGGCTGGCCTTGGGCTTGCACGAGATCGAGGCCGCACAGGCGCTGAGGTATCGCGTCTTCTTCGAGGAGGGCGGCGCCGCCGCGGACGCGGCGAGCCACCGCGCCCGCCGCGACATATGCCGCTTCGACGAGGTTTGCGACCACGTGTTGGCGTTCGACCAGCGCTCGGGCGAGGTTGTCGGCGCCTATCGGCTGCTCCGGCGCGAGGTTGCGGAGCGGCATTTCGGCTTCTACAGCGCGGCGGAGTTCGCGGTCGGCGAGTTGATCGCGCGCCATCCCGGGCTCAACTTCATGGAACTCGGCCGCTCCTGCGTCGCTGAGGGCTATCGCTCCAAGCGCACGTTGGAGGCGCTATGGCGCGGCGTCTGGGCCTATGCGCTCGCCCATCGCGTCGATGTGATGTTCGGTTGCGCCAGTTTCCCGGGCGCCGACCCCGGCCAGCACGGCCCGGCGCTGGCGGCGCTGGCGATCCAGTGCGCCGCCGAGCCGGAATGGCGCGTCAGCCCCAGCCCCCGCGCCCGCGTCGTCGCCGCGCCTTGCGCCGCGCCGCACGATCTCAAGCAGGTGCTGCGCGCGTTGCCGCCGCTGGTGAAGGGCTATCTCAGGCTCGGCGCGCGGTTCGGCGCCGAGGCCGTCTTCGATGAGGCCTTCGCCGCCACCGACGTCTTCGTCGTGCTGCGCGTCGCCGACATCGAGGCGCGCTATCTCCAGCACTTCGCCCCTGTCGCGCCGATCGCCGCCTAAACCCGGACCTTACGTGGGGTTACGCCTTTCTTAAGGCTGCGCGGCTAGCCTCGCTGCTGGTCTCGCACGCGGCTTGCCGATGAACCCCGTCTATTCCCTGGTGCTTCCGATCTACAACGAAGAGGCGGTGCTGCCGGTGCTGCTGCGCCGGCTCGATGCGCTGCTGGGCGAACTCGACGGGCCGGCCGAGGTGATCTTCGTCGACGACGGCTCCACAGATGCGAGCCCGATCGTGCTGGAGGCGCGGGCGCGCACCGATGCGCGCTACCGCTTCCTCAAGTTGTCGCGCAATTTCGGCCAGCAGGTGGCGATGACCTGCGGCATGGCGCGGGCGCGCGGCCAAGCCGTGGTGGTGATGGACGCCGACTTGCAGGACCCGCCCGAGGTCGTCATCGCCATGATCGCCAAATGGCGCGAGGGCTTCGAGGTCGTCTATGCGCAGCGGCTGTCGCGCGAGGGCGAGGGTCGGTTCAAGCTGCTTGCGTCGAAGCTGTTCTACCGCCTGCTCGGGCGCATGAGCGAGGTCGAGATTCCGCGCGACGTCGGCGATTTCCGCCTCGTCGACCGCAAGGCGCTCGACGCCTTCCTGGCCATGACCGAGCGCGATCCGTTCCTGCGCGGCATGTTCTCGTGGATCGGCTTTCGGCAGGCGGTGGTGGCGTTCCATCGCCCGCCGCGCGCGGCGGGCGAAACCAAGTTCTCGCTGACCAAGATGCTGCGGCTGGCGGCGAGCGGCGTCGTCTCGTTCTCCGACGCGCCGCTGCGCGCGGCGCTATGGCTCGGCGTCGCGGTGTGTTCGGTGGCGGCCGCCTATGCGCTGCTGGTGGTTTCGATGTGGCTCGCCGGCGCCAATCTGGCGCGCGGCTGGAGCTCGATCATCGTCGTGACGACCTTCCTCGGCGGCGCCAATATGCTGATGACCGGCGTGCTGGGCGTCTATATCGGGCGCATCCACGCCGAGGTGAAGCGCCGCCCGCTGTATTTCGTCGAGCGCGCCGTCGGCTTCGAGACGCAAGCGACGGGCGAGGCGCGCGAGCGCGCCGCGTGAGCCTCGCGCTCGACGCGCGCCGGGGCCTCGCCGCGCCGGCGCCGGTGTGGCTGGCGGCGGCGGGGATCGTCGCGCTGGCGGCGGCGGTGCAATTAAGCTTCGGCATGATGGCCGACGTCGCCTGGCTCATCCACTGCGACGAGCGCTGGCTTGACGGCGCGCTGCCCTATCGCGATTTCCTCGAATTGAACCCGCCGGCCTCGCTGTGGCTCTATTGGCCGGCGGTGGCGTTGGCGCGTCGGCTCGGCTCGCCTTCCGAGGCGGTGGTCTCGGCTTTCGGCTTCGCCGCCGCCTTGTCGGCGATCGGCGTCAGCGCGCTCATCTTGCGCGGCGTGCGCGGGGCGGGGGCGGGGCTGGCGCTGGCGGCGCTGGCGGCGTTGCTGTTGCTGCCGGGCCAGACCTTTTGCGAGCGCGACCATCTGGCGGCGGTGTTCGGCGTTCCCTTTCTCGCCCTGGCGCTGGCGCGGGCGCGCGGCGCGACCCCGGGAGTGGCGCTCGCCGCAGCCGCCGGGCTCGGCTGCGGTGCGATGGCGGCGATCAAGCCGCCTTATGCGCTGATCGCGGCGCTGCTGGCGCTCTACCAGCTTCGCCGTTCGGGCTGGCGGGCGGTGCTGCGCTCGCCCGAGTATTACGTCGCCGCGGCGCTCGGCCTGGCCTATGTCGCGGCGGTGGCGCCGCTGTTTCCGGCCTATATCGCCAATGAGTTGCCGTTCAACGCCGAGGTCTATGTCGCGGTGCGCGAACCGTTGGCGGCGCTCGTCGCCTCGCCGGGGGCGATGACTTTCCTGCTCATCGCCCTGACGGCGGCTTGGGCGGCGCGGGGCCGGTGGGCCGAGCCGGAGTTCGCCATTGCGCTGCTTGCGGCGGCGGGCGCGGGCCTTGCCTATCTCGCGCAGGGCAAGGGCTGGGTCTATCAGGCGACGCCGGCGATGATGTATGCGACGCTCGCGGCGCCGGTGGCGCTGCCAGCCGCGCCGTTGCGCGGCTATGCCGCGTTGCTGGCGGGGGCGCTCGCGGCGGCGGCGGCCGCGCCGTTCGGTCATAATCTCGGGCTTGCGGTGGGTGTCGGCATCGCCGTCGGCTTCGGGCTCGACGCGGCGCGCGCGGGCGCGGCGCTGTCGCTGCCGCGTCTGGCCCCGTTCGCCTTCGCCGCCGCCGTGGGGGCGGCCTGCGGGCTGTGTACGATCGAGCGGCCAACGACGCCGAAGCTTGAGGCCCTGCTCGCCGGTCTCGGCCCGCATCTGACGCTGGGAACGATTTCCGAGGACGAGGGGCTCGGCTTCCCGCTGGTCAGGCGGTTGCATGCGGTGTGGGCGATGCGCTCCCACAGCCTCATCGTCTCCGACTACGTGCTTCGGCTCAGCGCGCAACGCCCCGCCGAGGCGGCGCGCTTGGCGCCCTTCGCCAAGCGCGACCGGGCCAATCTCGTCGACGACATCACGCGCCGGCGCCCCGACGCGCTGCTGGTCGGCCCCACCGGCACGGCGCTGCACGCCGAGGTTTGGGCCGACCCGCGCGTACAGGCGGCGATGGCCGATTACGCCCACGTCGCCACCGAGCGACAGCCGGGCTACACGGCGGAACTCTGGCTACGCAAAGATTTTGCCGCCCGGCCGTAGGACCGCGTCACGGCGAGAGCAGGCGGCGCATCAGCGACACATGCTCGCACGGCAAGGCCGCGCGCGCGGCGGCGTCAAGCTCGGCCCAATGGCGCACGCTCCAGCGGTCGAGCGTTTCCAACAGCGACATCGCCGCGTCAATCAGCAGCGCCTGCGGCAGATCGTGGCGGATGACGCCGAGCGCCTGCCCGCGCGCCACGATCGTCGCCACCCAGCCGCGCGTCGCCGTGAACACCCGCCCCGTCGTCGAGCCCTGTTCGGGCCGGCCGCGCAGCGCGTAGAACATGCCGCCGAACTTCACCAGCCAGGGGCTGGCGTTGATGACCACGACGGCGCGGGCGTAAAGCGCCTCGAACGTCGTCCAGAACGTTTCGGCGGTGAGGCGGTCGAGGTCGAGGCCGCCGATTTCCTTGAACAGGATCGCCATCGTGCGCTCGATCAGCGTCACGAACAGATCGGCCTTGTCGTCGAAATAATAATAAAGCGAACTTTTGCCCATGCCCGACTGCGCCAGGATGCGGTTGAGCGAGGCGCCGTCGAAGCCGTGGGCGGCGAATTCCTCCGCCGCGCTTTCGAACAGGCGCTTCTGGCGATCGGGGTCGAGATTGTCGAGGCGGCGGCTCATGGCTTGACCCGTAGCACGATTCGGGCATAGAAACTTCGGTCTGTACCAATGGTACACATTGCAGTCTTAAACCCGGAGACAAGCGATGAAAATCGCCATCTGCGGCGCCGGGATCGCCGGCGGCACGCTCGCCTACTGGCTCCTGCGAGCCGGCCATGAACCGTTTCTCGTCGAACGCGCGCCGGCTTTGCGCACCGGCGGCTATGTCATGGACTTTTGGGGCCACGGCTACACGATCGCCGAGCGTATGGGCATTCTTCCGGCGGTGCTGGCGCGCGGCTATCAGGTCGAGCGGCTCGACCTCGTTGACGATCACGGCCGGGCACGTGGCGGCTTCGCCGTCACGGCGATGCGGGAGTTGACCCAGGGCCGCCTCACCACCCTGGCGCGCAGCGATCTCGCCGCCGAAATCTTCCGCGCGCTGGCTGGCCGCGTCGAGATCCTGTTCGGTGACAGCCTCGCGCGCTTCGAGGAGACGCCATCAGGCGTCGAGCTTGAGTTGGAGAGCGGCGCGCGGCGCAAGGTCGACCTGCTCATCGGCGCCGACGGCGTGCATTCGCGCGTGCGCCGGCTCGCTTTCGGCGACGGCTTCGAGCACGATCTCGGCTATCGCATCGCCGCCTTTTCCTGCCAGGGTTATCGCCCGCGCGACGAATGGGTCTACGTCATGCACGGCGCGCCCTCGCGCGAGATCGCCCGTTTCGCGCTGCGCGACGATCGCACGCTGTTCCTGCTCGTATTCCGCTCAGCGCTGGCGCCCGAGGCGCATCCCGCCGACGACGCCGAGATCAGGGCGCTGCTGCGCTCGGTCTTTTCAGGCATGGGCTGGGAGAGCGAGGCGATCCTCGCCCGCCTCGACGCCGCCAG
Organism: Roseiarcus sp.; assembly: GCA_035606915.1. GTDB lineage: Bacteria > Pseudomonadota > Alphaproteobacteria > Rhizobiales > Beijerinckiaceae > Roseiarcus. The sequence continues at coordinate 10,990 of DATNDU010000076.1, forward strand.
CGATCTCTACTACGACCGCGTCAGCCAGGTCCGCGCGCCGCGCTGGAGCCGCGGCCGCATCGCGCTCGTCGGCGACGCCGGCATGGCGCCGTCGCCGATGGCCGGGGAGGGCGCGGGGCTCGCGATGCTGGAGGCTTATGTGCTGGCCGGCGAACTCGCTCGCGACGCCGCAAGCGGCTTGGCCGCCTATGAGAGCAAATTGCGCGATTTCGTCGACGGCAAACAGCGGGCGGCGGCGCGCTTTGCCTCCAGTTTCGCGCCGCGCACCGAGTTCGGCTTGTGGTTGCGCAGTCGGGCGAGCCGGCTGACGGCGCTGCCCGGCATGGCCCGGCTGATGCTCGGCGCGGTGGTGCGCGACGATCTCGCGCTTCCCGATTACGGCTGAAGCGCTGGCCGATTCCACCTGAAGCGCTGGCGCGGCGACGCCGCGCCGGCTATGTCCGGCGTTTCCCGATCAACACGTCCGGACCGCCATGCCCGCCAGCCCCGAAGACCTCCTCGCCTTTCTCGACCGCCTCGGCGTCGCGCATGAGACCGTCGA
>DATNDU010000077.1:0-17125 GCA_035606915.1 Roseiarcus sp.
CTTTCAAGGCGACAAGGATTTTGGTGGACTGCCGCGCCATTCCTCCGTAGAATGCATCATACTATCTTTTAAGGCCTTTCATGCACCCGCCTGACGTTCCGACAAATCCATTGGCGGCGCGCTATGGCGGCGGGGCTACCCCGCCCGCGCCGGCATTCGCCTTGAACACGGCGCTAGAGACCATCCTCAACCATCGCTCGATCCGCCGCTTCAGCGCCGAGCCGCTGCCAGTCGACGTGTTGGACCTGCTTGTCGCTGCGGCGCAATCGGCGCCCTCGACGTCCAATCTCCAAGCGTTCAGCATCGTCGCGGTGGAGGACAGCGGGCGCAAAGCCCGACTTTCGAAGCTCGCCGCCAACCAGCGCCATGTCGCAGAGGCGCCGTTGCTTCTTATGTTCGTCGCCGATCTCGCGCGGTTGCGCGGGATCGCTGCGGACATCAACGAGCCCTGCGAGGGGCTCGACTACACCGAGAGCTTTCTCGTCGCTGTCGCCGACGCGGCGTTTGCGGCGCAGAATTGCCTGATCGCGCTGGAGTCGACCGGCCTTGGCGCCTGCTACATCGGCGCCATGCGCAACCATCCGCAGGAAGTCGCCGACGAACTCGGACTGCCGCCGGGCGCCTTCGTGGCGTTCGGCATACCATCGGCTATCCCGACCCGCAAGTCGCGACGGGGATCAAGCCGCGCCTGCCGCAATCGATCGTGCTACATCGCGAGCGATATGCGCCGGCGCAGGCGGACGAGGTCGCCGCTTACGACGATGCGCTGCGCGTTTTTCGGCTCGACCAACTGATGTCGGACATCGCCTGGAGCCGGCAGGCGACGGATCGCGTGCGCGGCCCCGGCTCACTGATGGGCCGGCATGTGCTGCGCGAGGTCTTGCAGGCGCACGGCTTCGGGCTGAAGTAGCGCCGCCCCACGCCGCTGCGCGCGCCCGATCACTCCGCCGCGGGCGTCGGCGGCGATGCCGGGAGCACGCGCGGCGTTCGAAGCGACTGCCAGCGCGCCGACAAGTCCGGCGCCGCCGCGATCGTCGCCAGCACCAGCAGCACGCCGGTGATGAGATTCGATACCCAGGTCGGCGCCGCCAGGATTGAGAACAATTCCTGCAACAGGCTCAGGGTCAGCGCGCCGACGGCGATGCCAAGCGCGCCGCCGATGCCGCCCACGAGACTGACGCCGCCCAGAATAGCGGCGGTCACGCCATATTTGAGCGGCATCTGGCCAGGGTCAGACAGGGCGGTGGCGAAACTGTAGGCCTGCATGATGCCGCCGAGGGCGGAACAGACAGCAGAGACGACAAAGACCAGGATCAACACCCGGTCGACCTCAACGCCGACCATACGGCTGGCGCGCCGGTCGCCGCCGACGGCGCGGATGTCGCGGCCGAGCGGCGTAAAGCGCATGACGAGATAGATCCCTGCGAACGCGGCAATCGCGATCAGGCTGCGCCAAGACAGGATTTGCAGTTTCTGCGCGTCGAGCGCCGTTCCCAGATCGAAGTTCGAAAACGACACGCTTTGCGAATGGCCTATCGTCATCGTGGCGCCGAGCAGCGCGATGTAAAATCCGAGCGTCACCGGCATCGAATGCAGCCTCAGCTTGGCGACGATGACGCCTTGCAAAAAGCCGATCAGCGCCGCGAAGCCGAGCGCCAGCGCAAGGCCGAGCGTCGCGTCGTACTCGCCGATCTTCACCGCGATCATCGGGCAGAATGCGAACACGCCGAGCACGCCGAAGTCGAACTCGCCGGCGATCATCGTCAGTCCAACGCCAAGCGTCACCAGCCCATAAGCGGACCAGAGTTGAAGCGCGTCATAGACGTTGAACGCCGTCGCCGACTGCCCGGTGAGCAGCGGCAACGCCAGCAGCACGCCGACCATGACGGCCAGCAGAACGTAGGGCATCACCGTCTGTATGCGGCGCGAAATCGGCGTCGGACGGGCCGGCGCATCGCCAGAAATGCTCATGACGCCCGCCCTTCGCGCTGCGTGAGGTGGAGCAGCACGACGACGACGAGCACGATCAGCCCCTTAACCAGGGTCTGCATGCCGGTGCTAGCGCCGAGCAACAGCAGGATGTCGCTGATGGTGGCGATGACCAGCGCGCCAACCACCGTGCGGCCGACTGAACCGCGTCCGCCGGTGACGGCGTTGCCGCCGACGAGGATCGCCGCGATGACATCGAATGTGTAGGTGCCCTGCACTTGCAGGTTCACGTTCTTGGCGAAGCCCGCGATCAGGATCGCGGCGATCGCGACGCAGCAGCCGGAGACGGCGAACGCCGTGATGGTGAGCCGCTCGACCGGCAGCCCCGCGGCGCGAGCCGCCCTGGGGTTCTCCCCGAGCATGTAGAGTTCGCGCCCGAACTGCGAGCGCCGCACCCACAGGTCGGTGACGATCGCCACGGCGATGAACACATATACGGAAACCGGCAGATTGAAATATGTGCGCGCCAGGAAGTCAATGTCGACGCCCGGCGGCGGCACGACGTCTCCGGGTGAAATCCAACCGATGAGACCGTCCTGAATGGCGCCGGCGCCGATAGTGACGATGATCGGGTTGGCGCCGATCGCGCCGATGATGGCGCCTTGAACCATGAAGATCAGCGTGCCGGCGAGCAAGGCGGCGAGCATCGCCGGGACGATGCCGAGGCTCAGCGCGTACATGAAGATGATCGAGGTCAGCGCGGTCGTCAGGCCGAGCGAAATCGAGAACAGGCTGCCGCCGAGCATGATGAGCGTCGCGCCGACCGCCATGATGCCGACGAAGGCGGCGGAAGTGATAATCGCGCGGAAATTGCCGGCGGTCAGAAAGCCCTGCGTGGTAAAGGCGCCGACGATGACCAGCGCCGCGACGAGCCCGACGAAGACGTACATGGCGAAGGTCGCGGGCTTCGGCTTCCCCGACGCGCGCAGCGCGACGCGCGACGCGGCGGAACTGATCGTCTCGCTCATGGCGCGGCTCCCGCCGCCGACCCGGAGGTGATCTCGGCGAGGATGCCGGCGGCCGTCATTTCGCGCCGGCGGCCGATCCGGGTGATGCGTCCGGCGAACACCGTCACCACGGTATGGGCGAGATCGAGAATTTCATCGAGTTCGGAGGAGACGAAGATGACGCAATTGCCGGTCGAGGCGGCGTGGCGAACGAGATTGTGGATGTCGGCGCGGCCGCCGACGTCGACGCCGCGGGTGGGTTCGTCAAACAACAGCAATTGCGTGCCCTGCCTCTCGATGCAGCGCCCGAGGAATACTTTCTGCTGGTTGCCGCCGCTGAGCGTGAGCACCGCCGCGCCAAGACGCTTCTCGTCGAAGCCGATCAGCCCCGCCAGCCGGCGCGCCAGCGTGGCGGCTTTGGCCCCACTGACGAAGCCGAAGCGACTGACCGCTTTCAGACGCACCGCGAGCAGGTTGCGCGCGACCGATTGTTGCAGGAACAGACCCTCGCCCTTGCGGTCGTTGGAGGCGAACACCACGCCGGCGCGCGCCGATCTCTGCGGACCGCCGAGCCGCATCGGCTGGCCGGCAATCGTCACCCGGCCGCGCGCCTGCGGGATCAGGCCGCCGAGCGCGCGCAACACTTCGCTTGCGCCGGAGCCGACCTGGCCGGCGATGGCGATGATCTCGCCGCCATTCGCCTTAAGCGAGAAATCCTTGATCTGGCCTGGCACAGTAAGCCCGTCGATGTCGACCAAGCCGTCGCGCCGCGCCCCTTCGCGCATCGCAGACTCGGCCTTTTCCGAGACTTTGCCGAGCATCAACTCGACGATGCCGGCGCGCGTCATCTCGGCGGCCGGGTGCGAGGCGATCATTCGGCCGTCGCGAAACACCGTCACCTGCGAACAGAGGTCGAGAACTTCGCCGAGCCGGTGAGAGACGAAGATGACGCTGCAACCCTTGTCGGCGAGTTTGCGCACGCCGGCGAACACCCGCTCGATCTCGCTTTCGCCAAGCGTCGCGGTCGGCTCGTCAAGGATCAGGATGCGGGCGTCGCGGCTCAGCGCGCGCGCGATCTCGACCAACTGACGCTCGGCCATAGTGAGATCTTCGACGACAGTGCTGAGGCGCACGTCGCGCAGGCCGAGTTGCGCCAACAGATCTTGCACGCCGGCGAGGAAGGCGGAGCGCGTCTGGCCGCCGAATGGATCGACCCGGCCGAGCAGGATGTTATCGAGCACCGTCAGCGCCGGCACGAGGCTCAATTCCTGTTCGACGACCGCGATCCCCGCCGCCTGCGCCTGGCGCGGGGTCTTGAACGCGACCGGCTGTCCATAAACCAGGACTTCGCCCTGGTCAGGAGAAACGACGCCGGAGAGCACCTTCACGAACGTGCTCTTGCCGGCGCCGTTGTGGCCAACGAGCGCGTGGATTTCGCCCAGCCGCAACCGGAACGACACATCGCTCAGCGCCACAATCGGGCCATACGCCTTCGTGACGCCGCGCACTTCGGCTGCAAGAGCCTTCTCTTCCGACATAAGGTCAAGCCTGCTCTTTCTCGCGCGATCCCAACCGAGACCTCTCAAGCGCTACCGCAGAAGGCCTTCCACTTGTCGAGATTGTCTTTCGTGATCCGCGACTCCTCGTAGAGCGAGCGCTTCGAGATTTTCTTGCCAGCCAGAACCTGCTCGATCAGCGGCACGGCGAACGCCGCCGTCGGCTCCGGCGCCTGCGTCGCGGTGCCGTATTGGCTGCCGTTGGCGATGTTGACCATGCCGATCGCGAAGCAGTTGCTGGCGGTGACGATCAGGCCCTTTTTGTCGAGACCGACCGGAAGCCCCGCCTGCTGCGCCGCCTGGATGATGCCGGCCGCCTGGTGATCGGCCATGCCGAACGCCGCTTGGATGCCGCCCTTGTCGGCGTATTTGGCGAACACGGTGCGGGCGATCTCCGCCGACTTGCCCTGGTCCCAGTTGCCGTCTTGCACTTCGGCGACTTTGTAGTCCGGGTATTTCGCCAACACCTTGTCGAATCCGCTCATCCGCACGGCAACTTCCGGCTGCACCTGCGCGCCGGTGACGACGAGGATGTTGGCCTTGTCGAGGCCCTCTTTCTTGAGCCCCTCGACGATGTTGGTCGCGGCGTACTCGCCTAGCTCGTAATGATTGTTCTCGATCGAGGCGGTGTAGAACGGCGCCGACTCCGGGACCATTGGGCCGACCAGATTGATGACCGGGATGCCGGCCGCCTTGGCGCGATGCAGCCCCGGCACGACCGAACGCGCGTTTGTCGGCAGCAGCGCGATCAGATCAGGCTTCTGCGCGATCGCCTGTTCGAGATGTTGCGCTTGCAACACGGGATCGTAGGGGTCCTGAAGGTCGGTGACGGTCACGCCCTTGGCTCGCAGGGCGCCGACGATCTCCTTGCGAAATTCTCGGCACCAGCGGTTGAGGTCGGAACAGGCGACATACGCCACTTTCTTGCCCTTGAGCGCGCTGGCCGGCACGTCGGTCGCGTTATCGCTATAGGCAGGCGCGACGCCGAGGCTGGCCAGAAGCAGGGCTCCCACCGCCACAATGGCCCGCGTGCGAATGCGCTCAGGTCGCCAAAGGATCGCTCGCAGCTTTTGCCGCGTCCCAGCCCTCCTCGTGTCCTCCACCTTGCGTCTCCATTTTTGCTTGGTTCGAAGTTCAGAACAGCCTGACGGCCTGTATTGTTTATAGGCGCCTCGGTTGAACACAGAACGTCGCCGTTCAATAATGGCGCGTCGCGATTCGCGATGGGCCGCCGACGGCAGACAGGCGTCGACGGGCGCTTGTGCGGCTCATCCTCGGCGCGATGACAGGCTGGGCGCGGCTTGATAAAGAGCGCCACGCCGATCGCTGATGCGCGCGGTGACGACCGCAGGCGCCTTTCGCCGTCAAGCTAGCGCTGGTTGGAGGTTGGTTGTTCGCCATCGCCTGCGCTCGACAGAGCCGATAAATGCTGATGCCGGACCATAAGCGTCGATACAAACATCGAGCGCCTTTCAACCATGCCGGCCTGCGCCTGCGATTTTCCTCCACGCGGAATTGGAATCCGGCCCTCGCTCGAACCAATCGCCCCGCATGCAAACAACGCAGCGTCGCATTTTGGCTCTGCTTACAATTACCCGCCCGGGTCATCGCGAGCGTCCCGGGCTCGCGCGACATCGAGTGAAACGTGCTGATCTGCGGGGGGATTTCGTCGATGCGCACGCAGGCGATTCTTCGACCGCCGTCGACTTCGATGAGAGGCGGCGGCCCGGCGGCGCAGATGTCGGCGGCGAAGGGACAGCGAGGAGCGAACGGACAGCCGGTCCCGGGCGTGGCGCGGACCTGGGCTGCGGCGGCCGCGAGCCCGCGAACGCGGCGGCGCTCGCGTTGCGCCCACACATCGGGCGCCGGGACCGCCGCAATCAGCGAGCGTGTGTAGGGATGGCGGGGTCGATCGCAGATGTCCTCGGCCGAGCCCTCTTCCATGACGCGGCCGCGATAGAGGGCGACGATCCGGTCGGAGATATGGCGCACCGCCGCCATGTTGTGCGAAATGAAGACGTAGCTCACCCCTTCATCGCGCTGCAACGACTCCAGCAGGTTGAGCACCTGCGCCTGCACCGAGACATCGGGAGCGCTCACCGCCTCGTCGCAAACGACGATCTCGGGCTTCAGGATCAGCGCGCGCGATCGCGATGCGCTGGCGCTGTCCACCCGAGAACTCGGCGGGAAATCGCCGCGCGACGCTGGGGTCGAGGCCGACGCGATCGAGCGCCTCGGCGACCTGCCGACGCGCGGCCTCAGCCGCCAACTTCGGTCGTGCGACCCACAGCGGTTCGCCGACGGCCTCGCCGATGGTCTTGGTCGGATCGAGCGAGATGAAGGGGTCTTGGAAAACGGCTTGAAGGGTCTCACGGAATGCGCGCGACGCTCGCGCCGGTTCAGGTGGGTGATGTCGGCGCCGTTGAGCAGAATGCTCCCCTTCGCCACCGGCTGGAGGCCGAGAATTGCCGAGCCGATCGTCGTCTTGCCGGAACCCGACTCGCCGACAATCGAAACGGTCTCGCCGCGACCGACCGTGAACGACACGTCGGATGCCGCAGTAACCGGCGACCGGCTGAAACCTCCAGAGTAGGTCACGCTCAGCCCGATGACATCGAGCACTGCGTCGGGGGCGCTCATCCGGGCCGCGCCTTCAACCGTGGGGCGAGGTCGATCTCGCCGACGCGGATGCAGCGGGCCTCGTGCGACGTCGCGGCGCCGACCGGGAGGAGCGCGACGGGGGCCTCGGCGCATTGCGGCGCGTGAAACCGACAGCGGTCGTAGAAGTGGCAACCGACGGGCCAATTCGCCGGGCTCGGCACCGTCCCGGGGATCGTGGGCAGGGGCGACCCGCGCTTAGACGCGATCGGGTTGGAGTCCAGGAGACCACGGGTATAAGGATGCGCCGGGTGGTCGAAGATGCTCTCGACGTCGGCGATCTCGACGATCTCGCCCGCGTACATCACCGCTACGCGGTCGCAAAGGTCGGCGACCACGCCCAGATCGTGGGTAATCAGCACAATCGCCCTGCCGGTCTGCGCCTTCAGCGTGCGCAGCAGGTCGAGGATTTCCTTCTGGATCGTGACGTCGAACGCTGTCGTCGGCTCATCGGCGATCAGCACGCGTGGTCGTCCGGCAAGCGCGCACGCGATCGACACCCGCTGCGCCATGCCGCCCGACAGTTGGTGCGGGTAGCGGCACGAGGAACGCGTTGTCGACCATGTAGGTCTCGGACGCCTCGGCGGCGGCGACGCCTTCCGCAGAGTCGATATTCTGCTTGCGTTGAGCATCAGCCAGAGCGTTCGCCTTCTCGTCGGTGAACCCCATGTAATTATACCGCGCCGGCTTCGTGACAAGCTGCTGCGTGTCGGTCAACTGCACCGAATATTGGAACGTCAGTGTCGTCGCCGGGTATTTCTGCGAAACCATCAGCGGCACATAGGTCGCAAATGAGTCGGTCGGCTTCAGCGTGACATCGATCCCTGCGTCCTTCCAGTTGGCCACCATGGCCTGGGCCAGCAGATCGCCGCTCGACACGGCCGGTTGCTCGACGAGCGTGAACTTGAAGCGGTTCTTGTAGCCGGCCTCGGCGAGCAGGGCTTTGGCCTTGTTTGGATCGTAGGGATATACATCCTCAAGCTTGGGCAGGTAGCCGCCGATGCCTTGGGGCACGGACTGCGTCGTCGGCTTGCCGTACTTGCCGTACAGCGAGGCGACGATGCCCTTGCGGTCGATGGCGAAATTCAGCGCCTGCCGCACTCGTACATCCTTCAGCGCCGGCACGATCTTGCCGTCGATGTCGCCGATATACACGCCGAGCATCGCCGACGGCGCGCTCAGGACTTTAAGGCCGGCGGCCTCGGCGGCGGCGGCGGCGGTCGCGGCGCCCTCGGCGACCTGCACCTGGCCGGTCTTCAGGGCCGACAACATCGCATTGCTGTCGGAGATGATCTTGATGACGACCTTATCCCACTTCTGCGCGCTCGGATCCCAGTAGTGGAGGTTCTTTACGTAGACATACCGAGAATTGATGATCGTCGCCATCGGGCGCACGCCAGATAAGCGCGGCGTAGGCGAGGTTGGGAAACCAGACGCCCGGGACGCCGTTGACCGACGTAGTCGGGTCGAGGGCCGTGGGGGGCGATGGCCGCGATGGTGAGGGTGGCGGCCGACGCGGCGGCGGACAGCGCAACTGTCGCGGCCGCCAACGCTGTGGCGACGAGCACGCCGCGAATACTGCGGCGATGAGAACGGTCTGTGTCGAACATGGCATTCCTTTCGTGATAGGATGGGGATGCCGGCTTCGACGGCGTGCGGCGCCGTCGACCCGGACGTTGCTGGTTGACCCTCGGGGGCGTCACCCGTCGCCGAGGGTGGAGAGGGCAGGCACGCAGTTGCCGCGGTTTCGCTGCCAAAAGTCCAACCGCCCCACCAGCCGATCGACCTCGAGCCCCGACGTCGCGCCCAGCACCTGGGTCGCGCGCGCGGTCGGCGTGAAGGCGGGCCAGTCGCCGAAGGGTCCGCTTGGATCGCCCGAGCGCACGAACCCGGCCACCGCGGCGCCGAGATTGTGCGCCAGGCGCGCCGCGGCCTCCTCGCGCCCGGCATCGCCGAGAAACTCACTGACGCCGGGGGCGTCGAGGTTATCGAAAAAGAACGGAAGATCGACGAGATGGGCGGCGCCGACCCGGCCGTCGAGCGCCGACGACGCCCAACTGAACTCGTAATGGTAGGCGCGGTCGCCGGCGGCCGAGTGCACGGCGGCAAGCCGTCTTGCGGGTTCGGCCCAACTGTGGTCGGTCGCGATCAGGTGCGTCAGCGCCACCTGGTCGCCGCCGCGCTGCGCGAGGACCGGAGCGTAGATCGCCTCCGCCTCAGCCCTGGCCGCCGCGTCGTGAAGGTATCTGGCGAGCGTCGCCGCGAGCCCGCCCGCCGCGGGAGCCCAGCCAGTGACCGCAAACAATCGGTCCTCCTCGCTCGTCGTCCCGATCAGGATGTCGACGTCGTTTCGTTCGGCGAGGGCCGTCATCGGGTCGGACGGCAGGACGACATTGTCGCCAACCAGCGGGAATGCGCGACGCGAAAGCCCCAGTTCGCGCTGCACGGCGGCGATGCAAAAGGTCGACAGTCGCCTGAGTTGGTCGAGCACGTCGCCATCGGTGTCGATGCCGAGGCGCTCGAGGATTATTCCAGTCGTCTCGCGGGCCTTTGCGACATCGATGATCGCGTCGAGATGTCCGCTCTCGATGATGGCCCGGCGGAACAGTCCACGGGCTGCGGGCGCGGTGACCAAGGCCGCCGCCGACATCGCGCCGGCCGAATGGCCGCCGATCGTGGCCAGATCCGAGTCGCCGCCGAACGCGGCGATGTTGTCGCGCACCCATCGCAGCGCGAGAATCTGATCCTGAAGCCCGAGGTTGCTGCGCTTTTCGTCATAGTCGCCGAGGAACAGACCGCCCAGGTAGCCGAGGCGGTAGTTGAAAGTTACGACGACGATGCCGTTTTCGCGCGCCTGCCGCGTTCCGTCCAACCACGGCCCACTGCCGGAGCCGCAGAGAAACGCGCCACGTGGGCCGGTATACGACGCCGAGGCCGTCGCAGACTGGTTGAAGTGTCCGAACGGAGGCGATCTGCTCCCGAAAACATCAAGCTTTATACGTCAACGATGTTTCGCGCTCCTCCCAACGACGAGCCAGCACCGCATCAACTTAACGAGGCGATGCGCTGGGTCGATGCGCTGTTGACCAACCACACGCACCGTCCGTGTGACAGGCTCTATCTTTATTGCTCCGGACACGGCTTCGCGCCCCGTCAGCAAGAGGCATGCCTTGTTACCGGCAACGCTCATGTGAATGCTTACAACGACGCCAACGTGACACCGACCGCATGGATCGATTGGCTACTCGACGCGTCCTACTTTCGTGAATACGTGCTCTGGATTGACTGTTGTATGGATCGGCTCACGGGCCAAATCGCTGCGCCGGCGCCGTTGCCCCCAAAGGCGGCCCCGTGTTGGCGCCTTCGCCACGCCGTTGCATGATCTTCGCTGCGCCTCGCCGGCAGCGGGCGGTTGAGCAGGCGATTGACGGGGCAATCTATCGCGGCGCTTTTACACTCAATCTGATTGCGGGCCTTAAGGGTTCGGCGCTCGACGAAAAGGGAGTCGTGACAGGGAAGTCTCTATTCGATTGGCTGCGAATATCGCAATTCAGCCGGCTCAACAAAGAGAATGCCGAAGACCCCATCGTCGCAAAGGAACCACAAAGCGGGGCCCTCGACGATGGGGTCATGCTATCGCGCAACGTTCAGCGCCCACAGTACGAAGTGACCCTGCATCCGCCCGGCAGGGCGCCTACGACGATCCGGCTATGGTTCGGGCGCTCGGCGACACCGACAGATGTGGCGCTCCCCGCGGCAGGGGTGAAGCTTTCGTTCGAGCCGGGCCTCTATCTGGCTGAGGGCGCCAATTTGCGCCACGGATTCCTCGTTACGGGCACGCTCGAACTTGCGTTGAGCGATGCGGGGCCACCAGTGCTTACGGCCCCGGGACAGTACCCGCTGCGCGTCGTTCCCGACCAGATTGGCAACTGGCTTGCGCTCTTCGACGCCAATTTCCGCTTCGTCGGAGAAACGAATTCACTGGCGGAGGGCATGGAACTGCCGCGCGGTCTTTACCTGCTGCGGCAATACTCGGGTGAGCAGATTGGCAAGAAAGTGCTCATGCTTGATGGCCGCGGCGTGGGCGCCTTTGCAACCGAAGCTTTGCTGCCGAGCCCTCCGCAAATCGTCTCCGCCGCGCCGTTGCCGCAGACCCGCGCGACGCACGAATATCACCAGGAACCGGCGCGGGCCGATAAGCCAGACATAGCTATTGGCGAGGGCGCGCAGATTCTCGTGATGACGCGCTATCATTCGCGAGGCGATGTAGCGCCGTCGCGCCGGCCTTGGCAGGGGGTGACGCTGTCCGATCTCAAGGGTAACGTGATCGTCGATCTCTCTCAGCATGGACGCCGATCGGATGCTATGGAGCGTGGGCGATCTGTCTCGCACAAGTTTCGCCCGGACCTTATGAGTTGCAATATCTGCTGAACGACGGGACACGCGTGTCGCAGGCGCTGATTGCGCCGGCCGGCGGCTGGCGGCTCGAAGCCTATCTTCTCGATCGCGAACAAGACGACGATCCGGCGCCCGCCCGTTCTTTGCTGATGCGGCGGATCAATGCCCAATGGGGCGGCGCGGACGATCTGCCATTGCAAAAGGCGATCATCGCGCTTGGCGCCGAGCGGCCGGGCGTCAGCGAACCGTTGGCCGACTTGCTGCTTGGCCCGGACGCCTCTGCGTTGGCGCACCTGGTCGGGGCGCATCTGCTGCTGCTTTCCCTGCGGCGCGACGACGCCGGATCGCAGACGCGCGCGCGTTTCGACACAGTGGTCGGCAACCTTCAGGCGTCACTTGGCGCCAACCATCCTGACGTCGCGGCGTTAGCGCTCGCCTTCGCCGCTGAATCCCAAGCTGTCGCGCCGGTGACGACGCCACCCATGTTCGAGCGCAGTTGGCGCATACTTGCCGAGACGTCTCTTACGACCCAACCCAGCCTAATCCCGTCCGCGCTCTATTTTCGGGTTGGCGCGACAATGCCCCTGCCGCCTTACTTCGCTTGGCGCTCAGCTGAAGACGTGCGCAAGGCGCGGCTCGAAGCTATGAAAGAGACGCTGTTCGCGCGCCCGGGCTCGAGTCTGACGCCGGAGGCCATGGTTGCGCCGACAGCCGGATCGTCCACGGAGTTAAAACCCAGAGGGGCGCCCGTGAAACGACAGCCTAAACTCGCCTGGTCGCAAAAGGAGGAAAATCTGCGCCGAACTTCGGTTCGCGTCGGTCCCAGAATTCGTCGCGCGCACCGGGGCTGATGCGCCGGCTCTGCTTGACACTCAGGCCGCATACGCGGGCGAAAGACTGCCCTGACGCGTGAATGGGAGTTGAAAATATGAACGCGCACACCGGCAAATTCGCGCTCGTTCTCGGAAACGGGGCCTATAGCCCGGCATGGAAGCTCGATAGTCCGCCACTTGACTTCAAAGGCATGCGGGATGCGCTGGTCGGTCTCGGCTTCGAAGTCGATGGCGCCCCCGACCTCGGCTTCAACGAGATGAACGGCGCCGTCGACGCCTTTGCCGAGAAGCTCAAAATCGCGGCACGGGTACAGGCCGCGCTGTTCTATTATTCGGGCCATGGTTGCGCCCGCCAGCGGCAGAACTACATGTTCCCAATCGACTTCGATGACCCAACGAGCGCCGAGAACCGACTGCTCGCCACTCAGTCGGTCATCGATAGGATTTCTGGAGCGCGCAACCAGGATTTCGTTAAGATTATCTTGCTTGACGCCTGTCGTGTCGACGCTGAAGGCGCGGAACGTTACGAGGCCCGAGTGGAGGCCGCGGTGCAGAGCAAGGGCGTGCGCGGCCCTGACGGCGCATTGGCCGCATTGCCGATTGGTGAAATCCGCTCCCGCTTCACTGAGATGACCGGCGAGGCAAACACGTTCATCGCGTTCGCGGCGGCAGAGGGGACCCAGGCGCAGGGCACCGAAAAGGGGCTCAGCTTGTTTACGGGCGCGCTGCTGCGCAACTTCGACGCCGTCGATCTTCCGCTTACTAATTTGCTGAGCCGCGTGCGCGTAATAATTCGAAGACAAAAGCTAGAGGCGGCGAATCAGCAGATCGCTTGGGACCAAAGCTCCCTCAACCAGCCCACTTCTTCAATCCCGGCTCCATTCTCCTCTTTGCACTCTTTGCAGGCAATGCCATGGCGCTCGTCGGCCTTATCCTTCCACTCGTCCCCTACAGCCTCGTACTGCAAGCGAGATTGCCGTGGAGTTGGGCGGCAACGGCTGCGATTCTGCCTTTGTTGTCCCTCGCCATCCTGCTTTATGGCATGCAGAGCGCTACACGCGATTGAAGGGCAGCTTCGATGTTGACGCCGACGGCCCCCCCACCTGGGGCGATCACTTCGCCAGTTCGCTGCAAAAAGGGGTTCTTGGTGGCTATCTCGGCTCCCTCCTCGGCGGGTTGGCGATCGGAGTTACCTATTATCTTGCCTGGGCGAGTATCGATCGACAGGGAAACGGTGGCTATGACCCGCTTGTCCCGTTCGGCCAGGTCCTAGTGGAAACCACGCTTGCCACCGCGTTGACCGCGTGTCTGCTTTGATTCATGACGGTCGCCTGCGCTCGCCTGGGATGGGGTAGACGGGGGCCAAACCTCGTGGCGGCCCCCTTGCCTCGGCACTTGATCCTCGGGCCCTCGGCGGCGGCGTCATAGCCGGTCTGCTCGCCGCCCCCGTCTTGGCGGTCTATTTTGGCTTGAAGAGTCGGCCCGACATGACCCTGAGTCTGCTAATCCCCGGCGGGTTAGTCGGAGCTGCCCTCGTCGTGTTCTCGATCGTCAATTTCGATCTCGAGCGTCTAACGTTGAACCGGATTTGGACTGGCTTGCTGGCATCGGGCGCCGCCCTCGTTCTCGGCGCGCTGTTCGCCGTCGTCGTGATAGGGTTTTTCTGGGTGATCGGGCTAGTACAGTGGGATACCGATTTCCTCCACGCACACTACAATGTTCCCTGGGCGCTCGCGGTTGGCGGCGCAATCTACGGCGGCCCGGTTGGCGCGATCATGGGTTTCGTTATCGGCGTTGCCGCAGTAGTTACGACCAGCTGGTCGGGCGTCGTGGTACTAGACGCGGGGCCAGAGGCAAAGGAGATCAAATAAAAATCAACCGGGTTCTAATTGATCCTTCGCCCACGGCGATCCAAATGCGACCGGCCGCAGTGCCCCTGATTATTGGTACCGACGCGAGAACTACGGACCTACGACGGTGCTACGTTTGTTGGCGACTACCGCCAATCCGACTGCCACGATAAACGTCGCGCCCTTGAAGAGAAAAATGATAGTGAACGCCAGATTGGGACGAGTGTGAGACCGTCAGGAAATGAAGCCAAGTGTCGATAGGCGAATGGTCGTTGTTTGACCGCTGATCTGAAACTGCTTTGCCATATGTGGAACGGCCAGATCGGCACGGCCTTTCACGAACTTTGAACCGGCCCAGGACGGCGCTCTCATATGTTCGGCCTTGTAACTCGGGTGTCCCGCTGGCCATGATGAATTCCGCGACATTGGCGTCTATGATCAAATTCTCGCGCTCGGAGGCGCAGTGCGTCAGGCGGACTGTCCGATATCGGGATTTCGTCCCTTATGGTTCATCACTCGATTGGCGCCTTTGCGGCTGACCGGCGGCTCTGCCGGAATTGGTGTCCCGCTTACGCTGCTGCGCGGAGTAATTACCCACCGCCGACGCGGGGAGCGTCGAGGCTGCCGGCTTGAGCGGGACTTAGGCCAAGGTGGCGACGATGACGTTGAAGGGATTTCTGCTGGCGAGCCGCGAGGTGTCGATGGTGGTGCGCACGTCCGCTTCGGCCTGGGCGGCCCACATGGCGCGATAACCGTTGGTGACCTTTCGCTGGATCACGCAAGGTCGCAGCTTTCGTTCCGAGGCGTTGTTGGTGACGTCGACCTCGCCTGGGAAATCGCAGAAGGTCAGAAGCTGGTGGCGCGCCCTGCCGATTTTGGCTTGCAGTTCCCGCGCCAGATCGCAACCGGTCGGCGCGGCCAATAGCGCTGTGAGCTGTTTCTCCAAGACGCGCTTCTTGCTCGCCAGCGTCGAGGCGGCGAAGCCGGTTATGTCCTTGGCTAAGTCGAACGCCCTTCCCAACCAAAGCTTGAACCGGAAGGGCAGATCGTCCGAACCATGCTCAAATGCGAAGGCCGTGTCGCGCGCCAGATGCGCCAGGCAGGTCTGATGCCGCTCGCCGTGCGATTGCTGGGCCGAATAGCGATCCGAAATCCACACCGCCGGCGCACGCCCGTTCATCATCTCGTCCACGACGCGGGCGGCGCGGGAATAATCGGGCTGGTGAACCACCGCGTCCTTGCAATGGAAAACCCAGTGATAGGAATTCGTCCCTTCGATCCGGACGCCGGTTTCGTCGCTCGCCACGACCTTGGCGGCGCGCAGAATAGCCTTCGCCTTGTCGACCTCGTTTCTGAACCGGGCATGCGAGCGGATGAACATGTTCATCAGCGCGCCCTCGCTCACATCAAGCCCGAACGCATCATGGAACAGACCACGCAAGCGCTCGTAAGAAAGCGCCTGGAAGCTCTTGAGATAGATCGCCAGCGCATGAATGCGCGGCCCAAACGGCGTCATCGTCGCTACCGCCGGCGCCGGCCCTTTCGCCGCCACGCCGCAATGCGCGCATCGGCAGGCGAACCGCCGATGGCGGATGACATAGGGCCTGACTGGCGGGATCTCGATCTCGTCGTATTCGCCCATCAGATCTCGCGCCGCACCCGCCGCGAACAACCCGCCGCACGCTTCGCAAACGCTCGGCGTGTGATCCCGGTATTCATCCGGCTCATCCGCAAGTCGCCGCTTATGCGGCTCATGGCCGGGCTTCGCCCCGCCCGGACGGGAGTTCTCCCGCGTTTCCTTCTTGTCAGTCGAAGGCGGCTTCGAAGACGTGCGCGAGTCCTTCTCGGGGCGCTGGAGCCGAAGCACCAGTTCGATCAATTGCTCCTTGCTGAGCCGCTGCAAATCACCCCGATCCATCCCGCCACGGATTCAGACATTCCCCACTTTGGCAAGGGGTGGGTAATTACGAGCGGTCTATCTGGTCGATGGGATTGAACTGCTCCTTATTTCCTTTGGTGGCCTTTATCACCTGGCGCTTATCCCGGGACTGGAAGCGGTGCGCTGGCGCCTCGGCGTATGGCGGGCGTGGCGCGCTTTCTATCAGGCCTACGCGCTCGTGTCCGCATACCGCGAGTATATCGACACGCGCGGCGGTCTGCCGGATGTGCATTTCGACAGGGCGATGACGCCTCAGCTCGATATTATCCCGGAGATAGACAAAACAAGTTATGTGAAGGCCTATCCGGTCGAGCGCCGTGTTTGGAGCGGCCGCATCCCCGCAGAGGCGTGATGGTGGACGAGTTGTCGGGCTCAAGCAGGCAACCGACCAGTTGGGTGCGTGGCCCGATGGAGCGGCAGATTGTCAGCCGCATGATGCAGCTCAGATAGCGTCGAACGCGGGCAACAAGTCTTCATCCTGAACGCGTTCGCGCTCGGCGCTTGGGCGACCGGAATGAACGTGGCGATCTCTCTAGTCGGCAGTTCCATCTTGAAATCCACCGGCCCCAACATAGACAAAATTGTCAACACCATGAATGAATTCGGACCGACCTTCCGCTACGTCGTGATGGGCTATCCGCCATTCCTCAAGACGTTGGCTGACGATCCCCGCATTGATTGGAGCCGTTTCGTCGTCGACGCTGGATTCGGCGGCGAAGGCGTCTCGGAGAGCTTGCGAGCCTACCTCAGGAGGAAGTTCAGGCGCGTCGTCGGCAGTTATGGAGCGTCGGACCTTGAGGTCAACATGACGCTCGAAACCGAGCTCTGCATCCGACTGCGGCAGGCCTTGATGGAGGACAACAAGCTGCGGGAGGCTTTGATCCGGACCGAATTCGGCGTTACGCCGATGATTTTCAGGTACAATCCGCTCGCCTATTATGTCGAGACCAACTCG
>DATNDU010000079.1:0-107852 GCA_035606915.1 Roseiarcus sp.
ACCAAGGCCGACCTCGACGACACCATGCCGGTGCATCCGACCGCCGCCGAGGAACTGGTGACGATGCGGGAGCCGACGACGCGCTGGCGCAGGTGAGACGGTAGGAAGCGCCTGCGTGCTCCGCACCGGCCTTCGGCCGACCGGCTCAGCCGTGCGGGGACAGGCCGCGCGCGTTGTTTTTCAACGGATTGCCTGGTCTTTGGTGTCCCGCGCGGCAGGCAGCGCGCGCGGCGCGGCGCCGGTTTGCGGGTGCGCCGGCGGTCGATGCACGGGATCGCGGCGGGAGAACGGGCGGGTCGGGTTAGCGGCGGGCATTGCGGGCTCCACGGATGGAGGATAGCATGATTTTCGATTTTCAGAAAGTAAATTGATGCGCGGCGGTTGCGGTCGGTTGCGGTCACAGTGCATCTTAGGAGAAGCGGCGGCCGATGCCGCCCGCGCGGTCAAGCCATCAGACTGACGTTTCGCTATAACAAGATTGTGTGGGGCACTCAGGCGTAGTTGCCATCTGGGCGTTGGGTACTGCCAAAGCTTAGTGGCATTGTCCGATCTAGCCGTTACGCTGGTTGGATGGTAGGGCAAGCGCACATCGTTGTCACAATAGAAACGAGAGAACCGATAGAAATCGGTAATTTTGTTTCGGCGTTTACTTCTATTTCGTCTCAGTATAGTAAATTTGTTAAAGAATATTATCCACAATTTTCCCCTGACGCTAAAATGTCTGTGAAAGAAATTAGGGCGGGGTCGATAATAGCAGACTTAATTCCCTTCGCTCCATTACTTGGTTTGAATGATTATATCCCATTAATGCAGCAAGCTGATGTAATTATCAGATTTGTAAGGATATATGGTGCAACTATATCGGTTTATTTTTCGCCAATTCCAAAAGATTCAGCCGTCACAAGAAAAGATTCAGGCGTCACAAGATCTGATCTTCAAGATTTTCTAGGGTCTGTTGCGGCGATCGCAAATGATCCAAATGGGTCTTCAAAATTAGAAGCCGCAATTTTCGAAGACGGTAAGAAAAAAATTCGTGCAGCGTTCGCTTTCAACACTGTTCAAGCGCGGGCGGCGGTTGAAAGTATTGAAGCGCATAGGGCGCAACTAGAGCGTAAACTTCACACGTCACATGAACGTGTGATGATGATGTTTACTCAAACAAATACGAAAAACTCCCCTGTGGACAAGCATACGGGCGAGAGGGTCCGGATCGAAGAGATTTCAGATGCTGATTTACCGCTGATATATGGGTCTGAATTAGCAGAGCAACATATTAAACACGAAATAAAAGAAGAAGACGACAACGTTTATAAGAAAGGTTTTATAGTAGACGTGTTCGTGGTTATGAAAGCAGATCGACCTGTAGGTTACAGAGTTGCAAGCTTACATCAAATTATAGATTTGCCGACATAGCAGGATGCTAGGGCTCGCTCCGAACGGGCCGAAGCCTCGTCATGGCGAGCGAAGCGAAGCCATCTACCGCCTGCCCCGGGCAGAGGCTTCTCGATTGTCCTTCGATCATGGCAAGATGGATTGTATGTTTCGTTAAAAAAGAAACAAACGACTAACGCCTTGATTTTACCACATATGAGTAGCCGCCAGTTTCATCCCAGCGGGTCGGCCGAAGGCCGGTACGGAACTCGCAATGACGGTTCTACTTGGAAGTAATACGGTTTTCGCCAGAAGACCGTATTCCGTTCGCGCGAACTTCCCTTCCTCTACAAGGAGTTCGCGCGGTCGTTTCCGAGTCTTTCCCTCGGAAACCGTATAACAGTGACGGTTCTGCTCGGAAGGAATGCGCCCTAGCTCTCGCCGCCGCCGGGCGCTTGCTCAGGCGCGGGGCTGGTGAAATAGGCTTCGACCTCGCCGCTCAGCTTGACCGTCAACAGGTTGCCCTTGCGGTCGCGGGTCTTGCCGACGGGAGCGCGGATCCAGCCCTCGCTCAGGCAATATTCCTCTACGTCGAAACGATCCTTGCCCTTGAACCGAATGCCGACGCCGCGCACGAGCGCGGCCTCATTGAAATGCGGGCTCTTCGGATCGATGCAGAGTCGATCGGGAGGCAGATCGGACAACAGTTCAGCCGGCGAGCGCGTTCACGCGCCTGGTGAGGCGGGAAATCTTGCGCGAGGCGGCGTTCTTGTGGACGATGCCCTTCTGCGCGGCGCGCGCCAGCAACGGCGCCGCCGACTTCAGTGCCTCGGCCGCACTGGCGGCGTCCTTGGCCTCCAGCGCCGCCTCGACCCTGCGCACATAGGTGCGCATCTGGCTGCGGCGCATCTTGTTGACGGCGGTGCGCCGCTCGATCTTGCGGACTGCCTTCTGCGCCGACTTCGTATTCGCCATAAGTCCGATCCTCGTTACGCGAAAGCCCGGCCCGAGCCCGGCCTCCCGCGTCAAAACATATCAGGCCGGGACGCGCCCAGCCTGGTTGGCGTTCGCATATAGCGCATTTGCGCCCGCGTCAACGCATCAGAGCCACGGATGGGCGGTTCTCGCCTTGGTCTCGTAAGCGCCGATCGCCGGCGCTTCGACCAGGGTCAGGCCGATGTCGTCGAGCCCCTCCATCAGGCATTGCTTGCGGAACGGGTCGAGTTCGAACTTCACCACGCCGCCGTCGGGGCCGCGAATCTCTTGCGCGGCCAAGTCGACCGTCAACGTCGCGTTGGCGCCGCGCTCGGCGTCGTCCATCAGCTTGGCGAGGTCTTCCGGGCTGACCTTGACCGGCAAAATGCCGTTCTTGAAGCAGTTGTTGTAGAAGATGTCGGCGAAATCGGTCGAGATCACGCATCGGACGCCGAAATCGAGCAGCGCCCAGGGGGCATGCTCGCGCGACGAGCCGCAGCCGAAATTGTCGCCGGCGACGATGATTTTGGCGTTACGGTAGGCGGGTTTGTTGAGCACGAAATCCGGGTTCGGCGAGCCGTCGTCGTTGTAACGCATCTCCGAGAACAGGCCGGCGCCGAGGCCGGTGCGCTTGATCGTCTTCAAATACTGCTTGGGGATAATCATGTCGGTGTCGATATTGTCGATCGGCATCGGCGCCGCGACGCCGGTCAGGGTTTCGAATTTCTGCATTTGCCAGGCTCCGCCAAGCTGATACGCCTTGGCCCGGTTTAGCAAAGGCAAGCCAGGGCGGCAAACGCCCGTCGAGGGAGAGTTTCGATTTGAGCCCGCCCGGACGTCTGACCATCGATCTCGACGCGCTCTGCGACAATTGGCGACGGCTGGCGCGAGAGGTCGCGCCGGCCGCCTGCGGCGCAGTCATCAAGGCCAATGCCTATGGCGTCGGCGTCGAAATCGCAGCCCCGGCGTTGTGGCGCGCCGGCTGCCGCATCTTTTTCGTCGCCCACGCCGGCGAGGGCGTGCGCGCCCGCGCCGCGCTCGGCCCGGACGCGCGCATCTATGTGCTCAACGGCTTCGAGGCCGGGGCCGAGGTCGGCGATTACGCCGCCGCCGGGCTGGCGCCGGCGATCGGCGGCGCGGCGGAGCTTTCGCGCTGGGACCGCGCGTTGCCGTTCGCGCTGCATGTCGACACCGGCATGAACCGGCTCGGCTTTCCCCTCGCCGAGGTCGATGCGGTCAAGATGGCCGGCGCGGCGCTGCTGATGAGCCATCTGGTTTCCGCCGAAATCCCCGAAGATCCCGTCAACCTCAGCCAGATCGCGGCGTTCGAGCGCCTGCGGGTGCAGTTTCCCGGCGTTGCCGCCTCGCTGGCAAATTCCTCCGGCGTGTTTCTGCCGGCCAGGCCGCATTACGACGTCGTGCGACCGGGCTATGCGCTCTACGGCGGCAACCCGACCCCGGGGCGTGAGAACCCGATGCGGCCGGTGGTCACGCTGGAGGTCGCCGTGCAGCAGACGCGTTGGATCGAGCCCGGCGAGACCTGCGGCTACAATGGCCGCTGGACGGCGCGCCGACGCACGCGACTGGCGACGCTGCTCGCCGGCTACGCCGACGGCCTGCCGTTCGGGGCCGGCGCCACCGACGCGGCGCCGGGGCCGGAGGTGCGGCTCGCCGGTCGCATGTGCCCGCTGGTCGGGCGGCTGTCGATGGATCTCTGCATCGCCGACGTTACGTATCTGCCGGATTCGGCGGTGGGGCCAGGCACCAAGGCCGAGTTCTTCGGGCCGAACGCCGCGCTCGACACCTTCGCCGCCAAATCCGGCACGATCGGCTATACGGTGCTGACGGGGCTCGGCGGCAGATACGAGCGGGTGACGAAGCGCGGATAGGCAGCCCGCCCGCTTCAAGGCGCGCGGTGGATGGGATCGACCCAGTAGACTTCTTCCGGCTTCTCCACCGGCTCGACGTCGGTGATGTTGACCACCACCGCCTCGTTGTCGGAGCGCACCAGAACGCATTCGAGCGTCTGGCTGGGATCGGCGTTGATCTCCTGATGGGGAACGAACGGCGGCACGAAAATGAAATCGCCGGGCCCGGCTTCGGCGACGAATTGCAACCGCTCGCCCCAGCGCATGCGGGCGTGGCCCTTGACCACGTAGATGACGCTTTCGAGCGCGCCGTGGTGATGCACGCCGGTCTTGGCGTTGGCGGCGATGCTCACGGTTCCGGCCCAGATCTTCTGCGCCCCGACGCGGGCATGGTTGATCGCCGCCTGCCGAAACATGCCCGGCGTCTGCGCCGTGCCGGCGTCGAGTTGGTCGCCTTTGATGACCCGGACGCCGTCGTGCCGCCAGCGTTCGTCGGAATGGTGGTGATCGGCGCTCATGCCGGTTTTCCTCTCAGTCGGTCGTTTGCCGCGAGAGGCCACAGCTAGCACCGCCGCGCCGCAAACCCAAGCCGGCCTTCGTCGCCAAGCCATCCGCGCCGCAGGCCCGTCAGGGCGTGCGGATAACGCCGGATGACTCAGGCCGCGACCTTTGCGTCGCTGCGCGCATGGCCGATCAGCTCGCCCCCGGTGTAGCCGTCCATGGGGTGGACGGCCTTGCCGAAATGAGCCTGCAACGTCGCAGACGCGATGTCGGCGTCGCGGATCGCTTCGACCAGCCGGCTGAGGATGATGTCAGTGGCGAGCGCGTCGCGCAACAGCGGCGCGCAAACCACGAATTCGTCCTCCGAAATGACGCCGACTTCGTCGGTGCTGCGCACATTTTCGCGCAGCAGATTGGCGACGAAGTCGCGCATGATCGGCGGCAGCGCCGGCACGCGCAGATAAATCACGCACAGGCGACGGCCGAAATCGGTGCTGCAACTGGCGGCCTCGGTGACCAGATCCTCGAAGGAAAGCTCCGCCTTCCACCTGTCGAGCAGGCAACGGAAGGTGAAATTGCCGAGTTCGCGGCGGTCCTCCGGCCCTGGCGCGTAGGCGATCGAATCCGGCAACTTGTCGCCATGCCGCTCTCGGTGGGCGGCGACAAGGTTCCAGATCGTCGGGATGACGAAGGCGGACGTCGTTAGCGCCACGACAGGATCGGAAGCGTGGAGAGTGGTGAGGAGCGGATAAGCCATGCCCCCGTAACCAAGCGTCCGCCAGGACTGGCGCGCCCGCTCGGTGAAATAAGGCGAAGCTTCATGCTCGTGCATGCGTAAGGTCCTTTAACGACATGAGCGCAACCCGAGTCTTAGACCTCAAGAGGTTTTCATATCCCTAGATGGAAAAAGGTGAATTTTATATAAAACAAAGCAATCCTCTGCAAAGTCGTGACTCCTGCTTTTACGCCAACGCAAAGCCAAGCATTTGTATTACAATGATTTGCGCAACCCCCACGTTACTCAGCGGAAGATGAGACCATCCGAGCGCGGTAATGATTCCGGCTTCATCGGGCTGGGCGGCTTTGCGCGCATTGACGTGGGGCTTGCGAATCGCGTCAAGCCCGCGAGGGGCCGCACCGCCCTTGCGGCCGGCGCCGCGAAGCGATAGCTGCGCAGCGCTTCCCCTCCCTCGGCAAGGCCCCCATGATCGCGCGCGCCCTCGGCAAGACCTCCGTTCATCCCGTCGGCCTCGGCTGCATGAGCCTTTCCGGCTTCTACGGGCCAAGCAGCGAGGCGCAGGCGCTGAGCCTGCTCGCGTCCGCCATCGACCTCGGCGTCAATTTCCTCGACACCGCAAATGTCTATGGCCTCGGCGTCAGCGAGACCCGCATCGGCAAGTTCTTCGCCGAAGATCGCTCGCGGCGCGCCAAGGTCACGCTCGCCAGCAAATTCGCCATCAGCCGCGACGCCGAGGGCAAACGCTTCATCGACAACAGCCCCGCCCATCTGGTCGAGGCGCTAGAAGGCTCGCTGAAGCGTCTCGGCGTCGACCACGTCGATCTCTACTATGTGCATCGCCTCGACCTGCGCTTTCCGATCGAGGAGACCGTCGGCGCCCTGGCGCGCCAGGTCAAAGCCGGCAAGATTGGCGCGATCGGCCTGTCGGAGATCTCGCCGGACACGCTGCGGCGCGCCCATGCGGTCCACCCTATCGCTGCGGTGCAATCGGAATATTCGTTGTGGACGCGCGGGCCGGAGCTGGGAATGTTGCAGGCCTGCCGCGAGCTTGGCGTCGCCTTCGTCGCCTTCTCGCCGCTGGCGCGCGGGGCGCTGAGCGGACGCGTGCGCGACATCGAGGCGCTGGGGGCAAGCGATTTCCGCCGCGGCAACCCGCGTTTTCGCGGCCTCAACTGGCAGCGCAACCTCGCCCGCATCGACGCCTATCTGGAGCTGTCGAAATCCCTCGGTCGCGACCCCTGCGAACTGGCGATCGCCTGGGTTCTGGCGCAAGGCGAGCAGGTGCTGGCGATTCCCGGCACCCGCTATGCCGACAATCTCGCCGCCGACGTCCGCGCCGCCGAGAAGCCGCTTAGCGGCGCCGAGGCCGAGGAGTTGGCGCGGCTGCTGCCCGCCGGCTGGGCGGCCGGAGACCGCTACACCGACGCGCAATGGAACAATATCGAGCGTTACGGCTGAATTTCCGGGCCCCGCCGGTTGCGTTCGACCCCGCCCGCCGTCAAGATCGATCCATGACGGCCCCCTCCGATCTCGCCGATCTCCTGGCTAAGGTCGCCGCGAAGGACCGGCCGGCGTTTGCCGCGCTGTACCGCGCCACCTCGGCGAAACTCTATGGCGTCGTCGCCCGTATCCTGCCCAGCGGCGAAGCCAGTGAGGCGTTGCAGGAGGTCTATGTGAAGATCTGGGAGCGCGCCGCCGATTTCGACGCCGCGAAGGGCTCAGCCTATGGCTGGATGGCGACCATTGCCCGCAATCGCGCGCTCGACATCGTGCGCCGCACCCGCCCGGTCTCGTTGGAGGACATGCCCCAAGGGTTCGAGCCGGCGGCGGAGAGCGAACATCCGCTCGCCGCCCGCGACCGCACCGAGGCCTATGCGGCGCTGATGCGCTGCCTTGCCCGCCTCGACGCCGACAAGCGCGATATGGTGCTGCTCGCCTATTATCGCGGCGCCAGCCGCGAGGCGCTGTCGGCCCGCTACAAGGCGCCGGTCGGCACGGTGAAGACGTGGCTGCGCCGCAGTCTAGCCGAGCTCAGGGATTGTTTGTCGTCATGAGTCTCGATCCCGACGACGAGGGCCTTGCGGCCGAATATGCGCTGGGCACGCTGGACGCCGCCGAACGCGCCGAGGCCGCGGCGCGCCGCCTGCGCGAGCCGGAACTGGACGCCGCCATCTCCGCTTGGGAGGCGCGGCTTGCTCCGCTTCTCGAAGCCGCGCCGGAGCGGGCGCCGCCGGCCGGCCTGTTCGCGCGCATCGAGGCGCGGCTCGACGGCGCCGGCGTCGTCGTCGAATTGCGGGCCCGCCTGCGCCGCTGGCGCGCCACCGCCGCCGGCGCCGGCGCGCTGGCGGCGGCGCTCGCCGCCGCGCTCGCCTTCTTCGTCGTGGCGCGGCCGACGCCGCCGCATCAGTTCGTCGCCATCCTGCAAAAGAGCCCGGACGCGCCGGCCTTCGCGATGACCGTCGACATCGACAAGCTGCAGTTCTCGGTGCGCCCGGTGGCGGCGCAGGCGCCGCCGGGCAAGTCCTACGAATTGTGGATCATCGGCCCCAAGCAGGCGCCGAAGTCGCTCGGCGTTATCGATGCCGCGACCGGCGAGCGCGACCTCGCCGGCGACAAGGCCATCGTGCGCGACGCCATGTACGCCGTCACCGTCGAGCCGAAGGGCGGCTCGCCGACCGGCAAGCCGTCCAGCGCGCCGGTGTTCTTCGGCAAGCTGGTGGCGGTCGGGCCGTGATCCCGCTTCATCTCGTCACCGGCTTCCTCGGCGCCGGCAAGACAAGCTTCCTCAACCGCCTGCTCGGCGATGCCGCGTTTGGCAGTACGCTGGTGCTGGTCAACGAGTTCGGCGAGGCCGCGCTCGACCATCGCCTTTACGAGCGCCTGGACGGCGAGGTCGCGCTGCTCGCCTCGGGGTGCCTGTGCTGCGCCTTGCGCGGCGATTTCGTCGATGGCCTGCAACGGCTGCTGGCGCGCCGCGACGCCAGCGAACCGACGTTCCAGCGCATCGTCGTCGAGACCTCGGGCCTCGCCGATCCCGGCCCCATCCTGCATGCGCTGTTCGCCGACGCGACGCTCGCCACACGCCTTCGTCTCTCCAATGTCACGACGCTGGTCGACGCCGTCAACGGCGCCGCCACGCTCGAACGCCACGGCGAGGCGCGCCGCCAGGTCGGGCTCGCCGACCGCATCGCCATCAGCAAGACCGACCTCGCCCCCACCACAAGCCTGCGCGCGCGGCTCGCCCGCCTCGCGCCACAGGCGGCGATCTCCGACGCTGGCGAAATCGACGCCGCCGCCTTCCTCGCCGAGATCGCGCGTCCGCTGGTTGCCTACAGCCCGCGCGCCGCGCATGGCGGCGCCGAGGCGCATGTCTTTCGCTCGGCCGCGCCGATCGCGGCCGCCGCCTTCGCGCGCTTCCTGACGCTGCTCAGCGAGGCCACGGGGCCGCGGCTGCTGCGCGTCAAGGGCCTGGTGGCGACGGCCGACGATCCCGACCGGCCCTGGCTGATCCAGGGCGCGCAACACGCCTTCGCGCCACCGCTGCGGTTGCCGGCGTGGCCGCCGGGGGGGCGCGAAACCTCCCTCGTCGTCATCGGCGAGGCGGTGGCGGGCGTAGCGCAAAGGCTGTGGGGCGCGCTGACCGGCGCCCTCGCGCCGGACGCGCCGGATTGGACGGCGCTCACCGAAAATCCGCTGGCGCCGGGACAGCGGCGCGGGTTGCTCGGCTGACTGGCTTATAGCGCGCGGCGCCAACCGCCGCCGGCCCGAGGCGCCGCAGGTGGACCCGCAACAGGCCTTGCCCGCTGCGATCGGCGCGCTATCGGGCGCCTTCTGCGCGACAATCGGCTGCGCCCTCTCTGCCGCTCAAAAAGCAACGGCCGCCCGGAGGCGGCCGCAACCTCACTTGGACGCCCCAGCCTTGGCCTGCGCCTGCTTGGCCTTCGCCTCCTTGGCCGCCGCGATCTTGGCCGGCGAGTTGTCGACGCGCTCGGCGATGCGCGCCGACTTGCCGCGACGATCGCGCAGGTAATAGAGCTTGGCGCGCCGCACCTTGCCGCGTCGCACGACCTTGATCGAATCGATCATCGGCGAAAACACCGGGAACACGCGCTCGACGCCCTCGCCATAAGAAATCTTGCGCACGGTGAAGCTCTCGTTGAGGCCGCCGCCGTTGCGGGCGATGCAGACGCCTTCGTAAGCCTGTACGCGGGTACGGTCGCCTTCGGTGACCTTGACATTGACGACAACGGTGTCGCCGGGCTGGAAGTCAGGGATTTTGTTGGCATTGGCGCCGAGACGCGCCGCTTCCTCGGCCTCAAGGGTCGCGATAATATCCAATTTCATCTCCATGCCGTGACGTCGCGCCGCCGCAACGGCGACCGACGAGCGCTTCGGCGCGCTGTTTTCAGTTGAGCGCGCCCCCATAGCGCAGGCGCGTCGGCGCGTCCAGCGCGTTCGTGCGCCCCCGCGACGCCGACTGTGGGATGATGCCGATCCAGCTTCGGTCATCCTCCCGGGCGCAGCGAGGAGGCGCGAGTTGCGTCCCTGGACGGGGGGCGGTCTCGCGGCGAACGAAGTGCGGGCTCATGGCGACGGCGAAACAAACCAGCGTAAAGAACAAAAGCGCTTACACGCTCAGCGGCAAGCTCGGCGGAACCGGCAGCACCATTTCGTGGACGGGGAGGGTCACCGACAATATTTCCAGCGTCGCCGGCATCCCCTATGGCGGCGACTACACCGCCTATTTCGGCTGGTTGCAGCCGATGACAAGCCTGTTCGGGGCGACGGCGTCGTGGAACGACCCCGCCCTCATCGCCCTCGGCGGGCCCTATTCGGTGGTCGGGCTCGGCAGTTCCAGCGGGCAGTTGAACACCACCGCGGTCGATCAGATCGCTTATTCGTTTTCGAGCCCGGTCCCGGCGGGGGCGAGCTTCATGCTGGTCGATCCCGGCGCCTCTTATCCCGAATATTCGGGCGTCGAGACCTACAAGGTGACGGCGACCTACAAGAACGCGCCGGTCTCCACCGCCGGCTGGACATTCACCATCCTTGGGCCGGGCGCCGCGGCGCCGACTTCCGGCATCTCTATCAACGCCGCCGCGGGAACCATCACGATCTCCTCCTACGCCGGGAGCGCCTGGCCCGACAGCATCATCGCCATCACGCCGAACACGCCGGTCTCCAGCATTACGGTGACGGCCAACACCATTCCTTACGATTTCTGGGCGCTCACGCTGCCGCACATCCCCGAGGCGCTGCTGTTCCGGTCGGTCAATTCGGGGCCGGCGACGGCCGGCGTCTACGCCACTTGGCAAATCAACGGCTCCGCCGTCACCGGCGGCGGGGCGATCGGCAATCCCGGCTCCGCCTGGACCTATGAGGGCAGCGGCGATTTCCTCGGCGACGGCGGAACCGACCTGCTGTTTCGCAACCAGGACGGATCGCTCACCTATTGGGCGGTGTCGGGAACCTCGATCTACGGCGTCTACACGCTCGCCAATCCCGGCGCCAAATGGTCGGTCGTCGGCCTCGGCGATTTCAATGACGACGGCTCCACCGACATTCTGTTCGAGGACAGCACCGGCGATCTCACGCTCTGCTTCATTCAAGCTTCGAGCGTCGTCGGCGGCGGCGCGATCGGCAATCCAGGGCCGAACTACACCTTTGTCGGCGAGGCCGACATCAACGGCGACGGCGACGCCGACCTGCTGTTCGAGAGCGCCAGCGGCGTCTACGTCGACTGGATGATGCACGGAACCACGGTCTGGACCAGCAACACTCTGGGCGCGGCTCCGGCCGGCGACGTGTTCGTCGGGTTCGGCGATTTCAACGGCGACGGCCGCATGGACATCCTGTTCGAGAACCCGGCTACCGGCCAGTATGCCGCCTGGATCATGGCCGGCGGCGCCTCGATCGCCACAACGGTGACGCTCGCCGCCCCCGGGATCAACGAGAAGCTGGTCTCGATCGGGACCTACACCGTCTCCGATTGCAGCGACCTCATCTTCCAGAACACGCAAACGGATGCGCTCGACGACTATGTCATCGCCAACAGCGCGCTGGTCAGCGTCGGTCGGATCGGCAATCCCGGCGCCGCCTACACGGTCGCGACGGCGCCCTATGCGATGCCGCCGCCGCCGACGCCGACGATTCTGTTCACCGACGCCAAGGGCGACATCGCGACGTGGAATGTGCGCTTCGGCGCCATCAAGGGCGGCGAGATCTTCTCCAGCCCCGGCGCCGGCTGGACGGTGCTCGCCACCGGCGATTTCGACGGCACGGGCGAGCCCGACATCCTGTTCGGCAACACCAATGGCAATTTCGCCATCTGGCTGACCAACGGTTCTAAGGTCACCAGCAGCAGCGTCTTTGGCGGCCCCGGCGGAACGTGGCGGTTCGAGGGGATCGGCGACTTCAACGGCGATGGGCTCGACGACCTCCTATTCGTCAACGCCTCCGGCGCCTACGCGACCTGGCTCATCGACGGAACGAAAGTCGTCGGCGGCGGCCCGCTCGGCAATCCCGGCGCCAATGATGTTCTCGCTGGCGTCGCCGACCTCACCGGCGACGGGACGTCGGACCTCATCCTGCTCGATCCCAGCGGCAATTACGAAGTCTGGTTCATCGCCAAGGACGGCTACGCCGGGTCCGCTGCGATCGGCTCGCCGGGCGCGGGCTGGAGCCTGGTCGGAACCGGCGATTTCAACGGCGATGGCAAGGCCGACCTGCTGTTCGAGAACGCCGCCGGCAATTTCAAGACCTGGGACATGAACGGCGCCGCGGTGGTCGGCGGCGGCTCTTTCAACGGGCCGGGCGGCAGTTGGACCTATCTCGGCGTCGCCGACCTAAATGCCAATCTCTCAGCCAGCATCCTGTTCGACAACGCCTCGACCGGCGTACTGGCGGCCTACAACATGAACGACGCCACCGTCGCCTCGGTCTCGTTGGTGGGAACAGCCGGTTCCGGCTGGACGCCGCGCAACGTCCTCTGAACCGCCTCGACGCCAGCGGCCGTTAGGCTATATCGCCTTTGGGTCCAGGTCTTGGGCGCAAGCGCGGAGGGGTTGCAAGTGTCGGCAGGCGAGGCGCGTCTTCAAGGCTTCCTCGCCGCGCTCGCGGCGCGGCCGCTGGTGATGGGCATCCTCAATCTGACGCCGGATTCGTTCTCCGACGGCGGCAAGTTTCAGCAATTCGATGCGGCGCGCGCGCAGGCCAAGGCGCTCGTCGACGGCGGCGCCGACATCCTCGACGTCGGCGCAGAATCGACGCGGCCCGGCCACACCGCCGTCGCCGCCGACGAGGAATGGCGCCGGCTTGAGCCGGTGCTTCGGCCGCTGGTCGAGGAATTCGGGTTGCCGTTCTCCATCGACACCTACAAGGCCGAGACCGCGCGCCGCGCGCTGGCGCTCGGCGTCAGCGTCGTCAACGACGTCTGGGGGCTGCAACGCGATCCCCGCATGGCCGAGACGGTGGCGGAGAGCGGCGCCGGGCTCGTCGTCATGCACAACCGCGAGACCGTCGATGCCGGGATCGACATCGTCGACGACATGCTGCGCTTCTTCGAGCGCTCGCTGGCGCTCGCCGACCGGGCGGGCGTGGCGCGCGCGCGAATCCTTGTCGATCCCGGCGTCGGCTTCGGCAAGTCGCGGGCGCAGAATCTACAGGCGCTGAAGGCGGTGGCGCGGCTGAAGCGTGCTTTCGGCCTGCCGGTGCTGATCGGCGTCTCGCGCAAGCGCCTGTTTGGCGAGCTCCTCGGCGCCGGCGTCGACGACCGGCTGATCGGCACGCTGGCGGCCAATCTGACGACGCTGGCGCGCGGCGCCAATGTGTTTCGCGTGCATGACGCGGCGGCGCATCGCGCCGCTTTCACGGTGTTCGAGGCGATAGAGAATGCCTGAGATCGGCCTTGGCCTCGGCGGCAATGTCGGCGATCCCGCCGCGGCCATCGGCAGCGCCGTCGCGGCGCTGAAGGCGCGCGGCATTGCGCGGATCGACAAGCTCTCCTCGCTCTATCGCACCACGCCCTGGGGCGGCGTGCCGCAGCCCGATTACGCCAACGCCTGCGCCGTCGGCCGCACGCAGCTTGCCCCCTTCGCCCTGCTCGACGCCCTCAAGCGGCTGGAGCGCGACCTCGGCCGCGTCGACACCGTGCGCTGGGGGCCGCGCGTCATCGACATCGACATCCTCTATTACGGCGACCTCAGCGTGCAAGACGAGCGGCTGGTGATCCCGCATCGCGACCTCATGCGGCGCGCCTTCGTGCTGATCCCGCTCGCCGAGATCGCGCCGGACCTCGTCATCGCCGGCCACCGCGTCGCCGACGCGGCGCGCAACCTCGCTGGCGAGGGGGTGACGCTGTGGGACGCTACCAGCAAACCTTGAGCGCCGTCAGCCCGTGGAAATGATAGGCGTCGCGGTAGCTCGGCGGCTCCGCGAGCTCTAGCCCCGGCAGGCGACGAAACAACACCTCAAGGGCGATGCGCATCTCGCGCCGCGCCAGCGGCGCGCCGACGCAGAAATGGATGCCGGCGCCGAAGGCGACATGCGGGTTCGGTGCGCGGGCGAGATCGAGCCGGCCCGGATCGGCGAACACGGCGGGGTCGCGGTTGGCGGCGCCGAGCAGGAGGCCGACGCGCTCGCCCTTGCGCAGCCGCACGCCTTCGATCTCGACATCCCGGAGCGCGTAGCGGGTGAACATGTGCAGCGGCGAATCGAAGCGCAGCAACTCTTCGACGGCGCCCTCGGAGCCGCCGAAGCGCGCGCCGCCTTCGAGCAGCGCCTTGACGGCGTTGCCGAGGGCGTGAACCGTCGCCTCGTGGCCGGCGTTGAGCAGCAGGATCACCGTGCTGACCAGTTCATCCTCGCTGAGCCGGCCTTGCTCGCTCTCGGCGGCGATCAATTCGCAGATGAGATCGTCGCGTCGCTCGCGTCGGCGCTCGCGGACGAGGTCGCGCACGTAAGCCGCGAATTCCCGCGCCGCCGCGGCCGCTTCGTCTTCGTCGGCGCGCGTCGGGGCGAACCGATACATCGCCACCATCTTGTGCGACCAATCGAGCAGCCGCGCCGCATCCTCGGCCGGCGCGCCGATCAGCGCCGCGATGACGCCGACCGGCAGCGGCGTCGCCAAGCCGGCGATGAGATCGTCGCCCGGCGCGAGCCGGTCAACAAGCCGCTCGGCCAACGCGGCGATGGCGGGGGCGAGCCGCTCGACCTGGCGCGAGACGAAGGCGCGATTGACGAGGGCGCGCAGGCGCGTGTGCTCGGGCGGCTCCAGTTCCAGCAGCGAATGGCGCTCGATGGCGTCGAAATCGGCGAGATGGCCGGGGCGCGGCCGCCATCCGAGTTCCTGGCGCGTCGCCACATGCAGGATCTGGCGGCCGAAGCGCTTGTCGCGCAGCAGCGCCGACACCGCCGCATGGCCAAAAAAGCACCAGAAGCCGTAATCCTCCCAGAACACAGGGCCGGGGGCGGCATGTAGCCGCGCATAGGCGGCATAGGGGTCGGCGAAGAAGGCGGGATCGCGGGGGTCGAGCGCCAGGCGGCGATGTCGTGGATCGAAGCGCATGCGGGGATGCCTATGCCTACAGCGCCATGCGGCGCAGCTCCGCCTTCGCGCCCTCGTATTCGATGAAGCCGGTCGGACATTCCTTCTGCGCCGCACGGAGCCGCGCCGCGTTGACATCGCTGGCGTCGACGCCAAGCCGCGACATGGCGAAATAGAAATCCGCCTCGCAGCGCTCGCCGTCATCGCGCGCCGCTGCGCGAGCGGCCGGAAGGCCGATATCGCCGAGCAGCAGGCGCGCCACCGGCGCCGGCCAAGCGCTGGGCGCGGCGGCCAGTCGCCAGCGTAGCTCGGCGGCCCCGTCGCGGCGCCGCCGCGCCTCGGCGAGAAAAACCCACAGAGCCGGGTACAGAAAAGCCGGCTTGTCGTCGGCGCGGCGGAAATCGGCGAAGGCGAGGGCGGGCTCGTCTTTGTAGAGCCAGACGCGGCCGCGCTGGAAGGCGGCTTCGGCATCGGCGGGGTTGGCGTGCAACGCGGCGTTGAGTTGGCGCAGCGCGCCGTCGAAATCGCCGGCGTCGATGTCATGGGCGGCCGACACGCGGCGCACCAGCGCGTCGCGCGGCGCCTTGGCGCGCGCCTGCACGAGATCGGCGCCAGCGCCTTTGGCGTCGCCGGCCTCCAGGCGGGCTTGCGCGCGCAGCGCCAGCAGTTCCGGCGCGCCGGGGCGGTGCTTCAGCGCCGCGTCGAGATCGGCGACGGCGGCGGCGGGCGCATTGCGGCGGCGGTCGACATCGGCGCGCTGAACGTAGAGCGGGATCGCCTGCGGCGCGACGCGCAGCGCCGCGTCGAGATCGGCGAGCGCGGCGTCGTAGCGGTGCATTGCCGCCTCGGCGGCGGCGCGCGGCGATAGCGCCTCGATGCGGCCCGGCGCGATGGCGAGCGCACGGTCAAGGGCCTCGACGGCGCTCGGGTAATCGCCGCGCGCCGCCAGCCGCGCCGCGCGCGCCTCGAAGCGCAGCGCATCGAGCCGGCGCCATTGCGCCGGCCCCCAAAGCGTCGCCGCCGTAACCAGCGCCAGCGCCGCCGCGACGCCAATGCCGGCGCCTATGCGCCGCAACCGCGGCGAAGCCGGCGGCGCCGGCCCGACCAGGAACAGCAGGCCCAGCGCCAGCGGGAAGATGGCGAGGATGGCGACGCGGAAGAACAGGTCCGCCGACTCCAGCATGAAGCCGGTCAATGCGCCGGCGACGAGCGCCAGCGTCGCCGCGCCGGCAAGGCCGCCGCCGATGAGCCAGCCGAGGCCGCGCGACATCGCGAGGCAGGGCAAACGCCGCCGCGGCGGCGCAAGCTCGCCCCAGGGCCGCAGCGCCAGCACCGCGGCGGCGCCGACGAGCGCCGCCGCCACCTCGCCGGCGGCGAGCAGCGCGCGCAGGCTGACCGCCGGGCTCCAGCCGAACGCCGCCACGAAACGCCGAAACGCCGCCGGCGCCGCGGCGCTGGAACTGCCGGCGAACGCCGCGAAATCATAGACGCCGTGGATCGCCGCCAAGCCCATCCAGGCGGCGACCCCGAGCCCGACGCCGCGCCAGCCCGGCCGCAGGCTCGCCACGACGAAGCCGCCCGCCAGCCCCGCGAAGACATGAAACGGCATCGCCGTCAGCGCCCGCTCGACCGCCAGCGTCGTCCAGCCGGCGCCAGCGGCGCCGATGTAGAAAACGTCCTCAAGGGCGGCGAAGGCGAGCGACAGCACGCCAGCGGCAAACACCACGTCGCGCCGCCGGCGCGCCAGATAATGCCGGCGCAGGAAGGCGGCGACGCCGACAAGCTTGACCCCCTCCTCCGGCAGCCCGGCGAACAGGAACGCCATCGTCTGCGCCGAAAAGTGCAGCGGATTGGCTCTGAGATCGAACGGCGCCAGCGCCACGGCGACCGCCGCGCCGAGCGTCAGACCGATGGCGAGCGCATCGACATAGAGCCGGCCGGCGATACGGCCGCGCGCCAGCAACAGCGCGATCAGCGCCGCCGAAGCCGCCGTCGTCGCCGCGCCGATGAGCGGCGTCATTTGAGGCCGAAAACGGCGTGTTCGCCGACCTTCAGCGACAGCACGAAAGCGGAAAAGGCAAAGGCGAGCCCGACGGCGGCGCCCGTCCACGAAACACCGCCGGCGCGCGCGATCAGCGCCCGCGCCTCCTCCTCGTCGGCGGCGTCGGCGCGGATGCGGGCGATCGTCGCCTCGGCCGCCGAGAAATAGAACCTGAGCCCCAGCGCGCCGATGAGCGAGGCGCCCCAATCGAGATAGGCGAGGCCCGGGACATAGGCGAACAGCAGCGGGCCCGCCGAGACCAGCGCCGCCCACAAATACATTTTGCGATAGAGAAACCACGCCTGCGGCGCGATGAGGCCCGGCCAGCAGAACGTCCAGAAGCCGAGCCGCGCCGCGTCATACCGCGCCATCAGCCGCGCGCCATTGCGCCCGACATAGAGCGCCATGTCGCCGCGCCGCTCCTCAGCCTGCGCGGCGCTCACAACGCCAGCGCGCCGAGTTGGCGCAATTGCGCCAGCGTACAATCGTCGAGCACGGAGGCGATGGCGTCGCGCGCCTTGGCCATGATGATCTGCACGCCGCAAGGCCGGTCGGCGGCGCAATCGTCGCAGCGCCGGTAAAAGACTTTGCTGGCGCAGCCGATCGGCGCCAGCATGCCGTCGAGCGCGCGCACGATCTCGCCGACACGGATCGAATCGGGCGAGCGCGCCAACATATAACCGCCGCCGCGCCCCTTCTTCGAATGCACGAAGCCGGCCGTGCGCAATTCGCCGAGGATAGCGTCAAGAAATTTCTTCGGGATGGCGTTGGCGGCGGCGATGTCGGCGACCAGCGCCGGCCGGCCGGCAGGCATCGCCGCCAGGTGGCTCATCGCCTTGAGCCCGTATTTGCCCTTGTTGGTCAACATATCCGTTCTATCCGAATACTCATCTATTGAGTGTCGGTTTACCGCATTTCAAGGCGGCGCTGCGCTCGCGGGCCGAGATTTGCTAGATTTATTCACAATTCCAGTGAGGCGCGACAATGACGAAAGCGATTGTGGCCGCTTGCGCGGCGTTAGCCATGCTGACCGGCCCGGCCTCGGCCGGCGTCTTGACCTCATTCGCCACCGGCTACGCGCCCGGCACGATCGTCATCAGCCAGCACCTGCGCAAGCTGTTCTTCGTCGTTCAGCCCGGCGAGGCCATCGCCTACCCGGTGGCGGTGGCCAAACGCGGCAAAGAATGGCGCGGTTACGCCCGCGTCGACGGCAAATATATCGAGCCGGCGTGGGCGGCGCCCGAATCGGTCAAACGCGACCATCCGGAGCTTAACAAGGTGATCCCCGGCGGTTCGCCGCACAATCCGATGGGCGCGCGCGCCATCACGCTCGACCGCGATCAGGTCGCCATTCACGGCACGACGCGCCGGATGCGCGCTTCGGTCGGCACCGCCGCCTCCTATGGCTGCATCCGCATGTACAACGAAGACGTGATCGACCTCTACGACCGCGTCAGCGTCGGCGCCGAAGTCGTCATGGTGCCCTGAGCGCGGCTCAGAAATCGCTGGCGACGCCCTTCACTTCCCAGTCGCCATAGCGAGCGGGATCGAGGCCGCCACGGCCGCCGAACTCGGGCGCGGCCCGCGGCTTCGGCGCGGCGCGGCGCGCTTGCGCCTCCGCGAGCGCCCGCGCGGCGGCGGCCAGCGGACGCTGGACGGGAGCCTCGGGCGGGTCGGGGCTTTTGCTCATGCGGGATTCTCGCTCATCGGCGTAGACTTAGGGCGATACTGGCGCGCGCGCCAGAGGGACGTGCTAAGACGGTCGCAACAGCGATTCGGCGTGAGGTGAGTTTGAGGCTGACCGGTCCCGCGATGCGGAAGAATGCGGGCGCGCAGCGCCCGCCGCCCCCCGAGGCGACGCCGGGATATGTCGCCCGGTGGGTCGCGGCGCAAGCGATCAGCGACGCATTGACCTATGGGAAGCCGCTCGACGATCGCTTCCCCGGCCTGGATGGCGATGCCGCGCCGCAGGCGCTGGATGCGCGCGACCGCGCGCTGGCGCGCTCCATCGCCACGGTGGCGATGCGCCGGCTCGGCACCATCCGCAAGGGTCTGGCGCGCTTTCTCGAAAAAGGCATGCCGCGCAAGGCCGGCTCGCTGGAGGCGACGCTGATCGCGGCGGCGGCGCAGGTGCTGTTTCTTGAGGCCTCCGACCACGCCGCCGTCGATCTCGCGGTGCGCGCCGTGCGCGCCGATCCCGCGAGCGCGCCCTATGTGGCGCTCGCCAACGCGGTGTTGCGCAACATCGGCCGGGCGAAGGACGAGATCGTCGGCGACGCCGAGCCGCTCGACGACGTGCCGCCGTGGCTCGCCGCGCGCTGGAAGACGCATTACGGCGAAGAGACGCTGCTCGCCATCGCCAGGGCGCATCTCCAGGAGCCGACGCTCGACCTCACCGTGAAAGACGATGCGCAGGGGTGGGCGCGCCGGCTCGGCGCGACGGTGCTGCCGACGGGCTCGGTGCGGCTCGAAACCCATGCGCCGATCCCGGATCTCGATGGCTTCGGCGAGGGCCAATGGTGGGTGCAGGACGCCGCCGCGGCGCTGCCGGCGCGCTTGCTGCCGATTTCGCCCGGCGACCGCGTGCTCGATCTCTGCGCCGCCCCCGGCGGCAAGACGGCACAATTGGCGGCGCGCGGGGCGCGCGTCTCGGCCCTCGACCGCTCGGCGCAGCGCTTGAAGCGGGTCGCCGCCAATCTCGAACGGCTGCGGCTTGAGGCCGAACTCGTCGTCGCCAACGCCGCCACCTATGACGCCGCGCCGTTCGACGCCGCGCTGGTCGATGCCCCCTGCTCCTCCACCGGCACCATCCGCCGCCATCCCGACGTCGCCTGGACCAAGCGCCAGGCCGATATCACGGCGCTGGCCAAGACGCAGGCCGAATTGCTCGCTCGCGCGATCACGCTGACCAAGCGCGGCGGCACGATCGTCTATAGCACCTGCTCGCTGGAGCCGGAGGAAGGCGAGGCGCAGATCGCGGCGCTGCTGCGCCGGCATCCCGAGGTGACGCGGGCGCCGATTTCGGCCGACGAAATCGGCGGCCTGACGGAATGCGTGACGGCGCAGGGCGACTTGCGCACCCTGCCCTGCCATTTGCAGGCGGCCACGCCGCGCCAGTCCGGGCTCGACGGGTTTTATGTGGCCAGGCTACGGCGCGGCTAGAAAATCGCGCGGTCGCGCTGCACCGCAGCGACGATATGATCGTGCGCGGCGCGGATGCGGCCAAGTCCGCGCGTGTCCTCGTGGGTGACGATCCAATAGGCGCGCGCCGCGGCGCGTTCCGGCAGCACGCGGCTGAGATCGGCAAAGCGGCGGGCGATGAAATCATGCACGACGCCGAGACCGACGCCGGCGCGCATCGCCTCTAGCTGCGTCACCGCGCTGGTGCATTCGAACTGCGTCGGCTTGTCGCCGAACAATTCGCTGACATAGCTGAGCGCGTTGGAGAAGGCGTATTCCTCGACATAGCCGATGAGCCGATGGCCGGCGAAATCCGGCCCCGGCGGCCCGTGGGCTTCGAGATAGGCGGCGCTGGCGTAGAGGCCGAGCGTGTAATCGGTGAGCTTGCGGGCGAAGAAGCGGCCGGAGTCGGGCTCGTCGATGCCGATGACGATATCGACCTCGCGCCGCGCCAACGGCGTCAGGCGCGGCAACGGCAGAAGTTGCACCCGCAGCGCGGGATTGCGGGCGATGAACGGCCCCAGCGCCTGGGCCAGATAATAGGTCGAGAACCCGTCCGGGGCGCCGATGCGCACGTCGCCCGCCAGTTCGACGTCGAGGCCGGAGACCTCGCTCTGCGCATGCAGAAAGGCGCTCTCCATCTGCTCGGCGGCGGTGAGGAAGCGCTCGCCGGCGCCGGTCAGGCGCGCGCCGGTGGTGCGGCGATCGAACAGTTTCGCGCCCAGCGCCGCCTCCAGCGCCGCGACGCGCCGGCTGGCGGTGGCGTGGTCGATGTGCAGCCGCCGCGCCCCGGCGACGAACTGCCCGGCGCGGGCGACGGCGAGGAAGACGCGCACGTTGTCCCAGTCCATGCGGCTACCTTAGCCCAGTTTCGCACGGATGAAGCGCGAAATCGTGAATTGTTGTGCGGGAAATCAAGGCGCATAAGTTCCGCTATCGGGACGCGGTCCCCTCGCGCCTTCGCTCTGCTGCGCTCGCGATGGCGATTCGCAAACATGGGAGCGAAAAATGATCAATTACGGACATTTCATCGGCGGCAAGAACGTGGCCGGCAAATCCGGCCGCACGAGCGAGGTGTTCCAGCCGATGGACGGCACGGTGCGCGCGCATGTCGCGCTGGCGAGCGCCGACGAAGTGCGGGCGGCGGTCGCCAACGGCAAGGCGGCGCAGCCGGCCTGGGCGGCGACCAACCCGCAGCGCCGCGCCCGCGTGATGATGAAATTCTACGAACTCATCGTCAAGAACACCGAGGAAATGGCCGACATCCTGTCGCGCGAACACGGCAAGACCATTGGCGACGCGCGCGGCGACATTCAGCGCGGCATCGAGGTGCTGGAGTTCTCGTTCGGCATTCCGCATCTGATGAAGGGCGAATACACCGATGGAGCCGGCCCCGGCATCGACGTCTATTCGTTGCGCCAGCCGCTCGGCGTCGTCGCCGGCATCACGCCGTTCAACTTCCCGGCCATGATCCCGCTGTGGAAGCTTTGCCCGGCAATCGCCTGCGGCAACGCCTATATCCTGAAGCCGTCCGAGCGCGACCCCGGCGTGCCGATGCGGCTTGGCGAGCTGTTCGTCGAGGCCGGCGGGCCGGCCGGCATTCTCAATGTCGTCAACGGCGACAAGGTCGCGGTTGACGCCATCCTCGACGATCCCGACATTTCCGCCGTCGGCTTCGTCGGTTCGACGCCGATCGCCGCCTACATTTACGCGCGCGGCACGGCGAGCGGCAAGCGCGTGCAGTGCTTCGGCGGCGCCAAGAACCACATGCTCATCATGCCCGACGCCGATATGGATCAAACCGTCGATGCGCTCATCGGCGCCGGCTACGGCTCGGCCGGCGAGCGTTGCATGGCGATCTCGGTGGCGGTGCCGGTGGGCGAGAAGACGGCCGACGAACTGGTGCGCCGCCTGATCCCGCGCGTCGA
Source organism: Roseiarcus sp. (assembly GCA_035606915.1). Classification (GTDB taxonomy): domain Bacteria; phylum Pseudomonadota; class Alphaproteobacteria; order Rhizobiales; family Beijerinckiaceae; genus Roseiarcus. Next base: position 22,148 of record DATNDU010000079.1, read on the forward strand.
AAGCCTGAAGATCGGCCCCTCGACCGACCCGGTCGCCGATTACGGCCCGATGGTCACCGCTGAGGCCGTTGAGCGCGTCAAGGGCTACATCGATCTCGGCGTCAAAGAAGGCGCCAAGCTCAAGGTCGATGGGCGCGGCTTCAAGATGCAGGGCTACGAGAACGGCTTCTATATGGGCGGCTCGCTGTTCGACAACGTCACCAAGGACATGCGCATCTACAAGGAGGAGATCTTCGGCCCGGTGCTGTCGGTGGTGCGCGCCAAGGGATACGAGGAGGCGCTCGGCCTTTGCAACGACCACGAATTCGGCAACGGCGTCGCCATCTTCACCCGCGACGGCGACGCGGCGCGCGATTTCGCCAGCCGCGTGCAGGTCGGCATGGTCGGCGTCAATGTGCCGATCCCGGTGCCGGTCGCCTATCACACGTTCGGCGGCTGGAAGCGTTCGGGCTTCGGCGACCTCAACCAGCACGGCCCGGATTCGATCCGCTTCTACACCAAGACGAAGACAGTGACCTCGCGCTGGCCGAGCGGCGTCAAGGACGGCGCGGAATTCGCCATTCCGACGATGAAGTAGTCCGGCGGGCTCAGGCCGCCAGCGCCAGCCGCACCGCGCGGCCGCTGGCGACGATGCGGCGCAAGGTCAGCGCCGCGTGGCCGTCGCTGCGGCACTCCTCGACGGCGTAGGCGATTTCCACCACGCCGTCGGCTTCGTAATCCTCCGCCGCGCGAACGAGCGCCCGGGTGGCGATTTCGCGATCGAGGTCGCCAAGCTCGCGGTCGGCGGCGCGCCAGGGCGAATAGGCGGTGATGCGGCCGATCGTGTGCTGCTCGCGCGTGGTGTCGAGCAAAGCGCTGAAACTGACGTGCATGACGCTACCCATACCAAAGCCCTCGCCGCAGTTTGACGCCCAGCGCTCGCCGAACGGTTAAGCCCCGTTCATGTTTTGGCGTTGATTGCGCTTATGGTTTACGTGGCGGACTTACGGTCTGCGCCTCAGTCGGCGGCCACTCTCGCTGAACCACATCCCCACCAGCGCCCCGATCAGCACGACGAGGCCGCCGAAGCCGAGCGCCAGCGGCCAGCGCGAGCTGCCGATCAACGCGCTGGCGCCGGTGCGCTTGATGGCGAGATAGCCGGCGCCGGCGTAGATCGGCGAGTTGCGCATCGCCACGAGGCGCAGCGCGCCGGGGTCGCCAAGCCGGCGCGCCGAGCCGCCGGTCGCCTCGGCGAGCGGCCCCAGATGCGCGGTCGTCGAGACCACCTCCTGGAACTCCAGCGGATTGTCGGGCCCGACATTGACCAGCGCGACATGCTCGCCGTCCTCAGCCCGATAAAGCCCGTTATCCTCGACCGCCACGGTGACGCGGCTCAGGCCCGGCTCGGCGGCGGTCAGCGTCAACTTGCGCGAAGCGCCGTCCGGGCCGGTCAACGTCACCGGCGGGATGCCGTCCTTCAGGCTCTGGCGCTCGATCGTCACCTGCTGCCCGCGGGCGCGGGCGCGCAACGCCTCCTCTTCGAGTTCCGGCTCCTTCATCAGCCAATGCGCCAGCCGCCGCAGCAGATCGAGATGCGGGCCGCCGCCGTCGTAGCCGCGCGACCATAGCCAGATCTGATCCGACAGCAGCAGCGCCACGCGGCCCTTGCCGACGCGCTCCAGCGCCAGCAGCGGAATATTCGGCTCCGCCTGCATGATGTTGACGCCGGCCGTCAGCTTGGCGCCGATGGCGCGGAACCAATGGCCCCAGACCGGCGGCTTCGCCTCGGCGCCGGGGAGATCGCGCGCCACCGGGTGCTTGGCCCCGTCCGGCGAGACCTCGGGCCGGAAGGCGCGCACGATGTCCTGGCCGGTCGGCCGCGCCGGCGAAATCGCGCCGAGCGGCGTGTTGTAGAGCCCCTCCGGGGTCTCGAACTCCGGCCCCACCGCCAGCAGCAGCGCGCCGCCGTTGTGGACATAGCGCACGATATTTTCGAGATAGACCTCCGGCAACACCGCCTGCGTCGAGTAGCGGTCGAAGATGATGAGGTCGAAATCCTTGATCTTGCGGCCGAACAGATCGGCGACGGGAAAGGCGATCAGCGACAGTTCGTTGATCGGCGTGCCGTCGGTGCTCTTGTCCGGCGGGCGCAGAATGGTAAAATGCACGAGATCGACATTGGCGTCGGATTTCAACAGGTTGCGCCACATGCGCTCGCCCGGATGGGGTTCTCCCGAAACCAGCAGCACGCGCAGCTTGTCGCGCACGCCGTCGATCGTCACCACCGCCTTGTTGTTGACGGCGGTCAATTCGCCCGGCAGCGTCGCCACTTCGAGTTCGAAGATGTTGTCGCCGGCGTGGTCGATCGGCGCGGCGATGTCGAGGCGCTGGCCGATCTCGGCGTCATAGCTGGCGACCGTCTTGCCGTCGCGCTTGACCGTCACCGTCGCCGGCTCGCCGTGGTCGGCGCTGTCGAGCACGCGCACGCCGATGGTCTGCTTCTTGCCGACGATGCCGTAACGCGGGGCCTCGACCAGTTCCAGCCGCCGGTCGCGCTCGCCGGCGTGGCCGGTGATGAGCGCGTGCAGCGGGGCGTGGAAGCCGAGCGCGTCGGCTTTGGCGGGAATGTCGTGGACGACGCCGTCGGTGATGAGGATGGCGCCGCCGACGCGCTCCGGCGGCGTATCGGCGAGCGCGTTGCGCAGCGCCGCGAATAGCTGCGTACCCTTGTTGTCGGCATCCTCGCGCGGCGTGTCGACGAAATGCGCCTCGACATTAGGCATCGCCGCCAATTGCTTGGCGACCGCCGCCCTCGCCGCCTGGGTCTGCTCGGCACGCTCGCCGATGCGGTTGGAGGCGGAGTGGTCGACGACGACGGCGACGACGTCCTTGAGCGGCCGGCGGTCCTCGCGCGTCAACGACGGGTCGGCGATGGCGAAGAGCAGCAGGGCGGCGACGAGGGCGCGCAAAAGCGCCGCGCGCGGGCGCGTCCAAGCCGTCAGCGCGACCACCGCGACCGCCGCCGCGCCGAGCGCGACGAAGGCCCAGAATGGAAACACCGGCGAGAGGCTCAACGACAAGTCGTTCACCGCGACAACCTTTCCAACAGGTCGCGGGCGTGCACCTGATCGGCCTTGTAGTTGCCGGTGAGCGCATACATCACGAGATTGACGCCGCCACGCAGCGCCATCTCGCGCTGGCGCGGGCCGCCGGGGATCAGCGGGTAAAGCGGCGCGCCATCCTCGCGCGCCGCCCAGGCGGCGGCGAGGTCATTGGAGGTGATGATGACCGGCGAGACGTTGTCGCCGGCGCGCGCCGGCCGGTTGACGCGGTCTTTCGGGTCGATCGGCGGCAGCGCCTCGATCCAGGTCTGGCCGTTCTCGGTGCGGCCGACGAAGCCGTTGAGCAGATAGAAGGTCTTGGTCACGACATGGTCGCGCGGCACCGGCTCCAGCACCGGAATGTCGACGCCCTTCAACAGCGTGCGCAGCCACAGCGTCTCCGGGCTCGGCGGCTCGCCGGGGCGCGAGGTCAAAGCGTCGCGGGTGTCGAAGATCACCGTGCCGCCGTTGCGCATGAAGGCGGCGATGCCAGACACGGCGGCCTGCGGCGGCTGCGGCCGGTTGGCGGCGATCGGCCAGTAGATCAGCGGATAGAAAGCAAGCTCGTCGCGCGCGGGATCGACCGCCACCGGCTCGGCGAGCGAGGCGGAGGTGCGCTGGTCGAGCGTGCGGGTCAGTTGTTCGAGGCCGAGGCGCGAGGTTTCGTCGACCTCGGCGTCGCCGGTCGCGACATAGGCGAGGCGCGTCGCCGTCGCCGCTTCGAGGTTGGAGATGGCGGCGGCGCGGGCTTGCGGCGCCGGGGCGAGCCACAACAGCGCCAGCGCCAGCGGCGCGGCGGCCCCCCAGCGCAGCGACGAGCGGCGCAGGTTGAGGCTCGCCACCGCATCGACGAGGAAGCCGAGGAAGGCCAGCAGCAGCGCCCACGGCTTGAGGTCGCGCGGCGGCGCGATTTTGAGGCCGCCGGGGCGCGCCTTGAGGCCGCTGTAATCGGCCGCCTTCAGCGACGCCCCGTCGGCGAGCGCGTTGACGGCGTAGGCGCTTTCGGCGACCCCGTAGAAGCCCGGCGGATGCTCGGCGTCGGCGGCGTCGGCAAAGCCCGGCGGCAGCGGCTTAGCGGAGGCCGGCGGGGCCCCGAGCGCGCCGAAGCCGTCCAGCGTGCGCCACGGCGGCGCCGCCGTCTTGGCGGCGACCGTCGCGCCGGCGCCCGGCGCCGGGGCGGCGGCGCTGGCCTCCGCGACGATGCGCTTCAGCATGTCGACGAACAAGCCGCTGAGCGGCAGGTTCGACCAGGTGGTGTCGGCGGTGACGTGAAACAGCACGATAAGCCCCTTGCCCCGCCGCACCGCCGTTACCAGCGGCGTGCCGTCGACGAGCCGCGCCCAGGTTTTATCCGGCAGGCCCTCGGTCGGCTCGGCCAGCACCTGCCGCGACACCGTCACCTCCTGCGGCGCCTTGAGGCCGACGAACGGGCTCGGCGGCTCGAATGCGGCGACATGCTTGGGCGTCTCCCACGATAGCGCGCCGCCGAGCGTGCGACCGCCGCGCCGCAGCGCCACCGGCAGCAGGTCGTCGTCGGCCGCCGCCGTGCGCACGCCGGCGAAACGGATCAGCACGCCGCCGGCCTCGACGAAAGCGGCAATCTTGTCGTGATCGGGGCCGGGGCCGATGTTCATGTCGGCGAGCGCCAGCGCCGAGGGCTGCTCGGCCAGCAGATCGGCGATCGGATCGGCCGCCCCGGGCTTGGCCTCGCGCACATCGGCGAAGGGGGCGAGCGCGCGCGTGATGTAATAGGTCGGGGCGAGCAGCGGCTCGTGCAGTTCGGCGCCGGCGACGACGGCGACGCGGCGGCGCTTGGCGCGCTCGTCGACCAGCCAGACCGCGCCGGCGGCCGCCTCGCCGTCGATGGCGAGCCGGGAGATGTCGTTGCGCAGTTCCAACGGCAAAGCGAAGCGCGCCGTCGCCGTCGTCTTATCGCCGAAATCGAACGCCGCCGCGCCGATGCCGCGCCCGCGCGCATCATAGGCGCGCACCGTGCCGCGGGCGCGGCCGGAAGCGCCGGCGCGGGCGAGCGAGACGTCGAGCGCCGCCGGCAGGCTCTGCGCCCCGACCAGCGCCAGCGCCGTCTGCGGATCGGCGGCGACCTCAGCCGAATGGCTGGCGAGAAGGCGGGCGAAAGCCGGTTCCTGGCCGAAATCGAGGCCGTCGGCGATCCACAACGTCTGCGCGTCGGGATGGGCGGCGAGGAAGCCGGCGACCGCCTTTTCGGCTGGCGCGCGCGGCGGCGCATAGGGGGCGGGCGTCAACGCCGCGAGCTTGGCCTGCACCGCCTCGCCCGCAGCGGCGACGATTTCTTCGGGGCCGCGCGACAGCGCGGCGAGCGCCACCGGACGGCCGGCGCGCGCGGCGCCTTCAGCCGCCTCGCTGGCGAGCGCGATGCGACTCTCCCAGGTCGGCGCCGCCGGCCAGCCGTCGTCGAGCACGATCAGCAGCGGGCCCTTGGCCGCGCCCGTCGCGCTCAGCGCCCGCCACACCGGCCCGGCCATCGCCAGGATCACCAGCGCGGCGATGGCGAGGCGCAGCAGCAGCAGCGGCCACGGCGTGCGGAACGCCGTCGTCTGCTTCGGCGCGAGGCCCAAAAGCAGGCGCACCGGCGGGAAGATCTGGCGGCGCGGGCGCGGCGGCGTGACCCGCAACAGCCAGTAAAGCCCAACGAGGCCGGCGAGCGCGGCGAGGGCGGCAGGCGCGACAAAGGCGAGCGGCAGGCCGAACATCTCAGGCGACCGGCTCGGCGAGCCGCGCATGCAGCGTCAGCAGCGCGCTGGCGGCGGAAGCGTCGGTGCGATGGATCAGGAAGTCCCAGCCGCGCAAGCGCGCCGCCGCCTCGACCGCGCCGCGCTGGGCGGCAAGGCGCTCCTGGTAGCGGGCGCGGAAGTCCTCGGCGCGCGGCGCCCGCCAACGCGGCGCGCCGCTCATATCGAGGAAATCCGTATGGCCCTCAAACGGGAAAATCTCCTCGACGGGGTCGGCGATCATGACGACATGGCCCTCGGCGCCGGCGCCGCCGAGGGCTGAGAAGGCGGCGGCGACCTCGGCGGGGTTTGAGAGAAAATCGCCGATCAGCACCAGCTTGGCGCGCGCCGCGATGGCGCTCGCCGGCGGCAGCGGCGCGGGCTCGGGACCGGGGGCTGCGAGCATTTCGGCGAAGCGGTCGATGACGTCGCGCGCCGCGATCGGCCGCGACAGGCCGATGAGGCCGACCCGCTCGCCGCCGCGCACCGCCAGATCGGCCAGCGCCAGCGTCAGCACCGCGGCGCGGTCGACCTTGGTTTGCTGCGCGAGATCGGAGCGGAAATTCATCGTCTCGGAGCGGTCGAACCACAACCACAGCGTCTGCGCCGCCTCCCATTCGCGCTCTCGCACGAAGGCCTGCGCGCCGCGCGCCGAGCGCCGCCAGTCGATGCGATTGGCCGGCTCGCCCGAGGCGAAGGGGCGGAACTGCCAGAAATTCTCGCCGGGACCGGCGCGCCGGCGCCCGTGCACGCCGTGCATGAGACTGTGGGAGAGCCGCCGCGCCGCCACCACAAGGTCGGGCAGGCGTCGGCTGAGTTCGGCCGCCTGTTCTCGGGGCGCGACGTGAGCGGTTGCGGCCACGTTCACCGCACGTATTTGGCGACGAGGCGGGCGACCACGGCGGGGATCGTCTCGCCCTCGGCGCGCGCCGGATAGGTCAGCGCCATGCGGTGCTTGAGCACCGGCTCGGCGAGCGCCACGACGTCGTCGCGCGACGGCGCGAGGCGGCCGTCGATCAGCGCGCGGGCGCGGCAGGCCAGCGTCAGCGCCTGCGCGGCGCGCGGTCCGGGGCCCCAGGCGATCGGCTTGGTCAGTTCGGCGTCGCCCTCGCCGGGCCGGGCGGCGCGCACGAGGTCGAGGATCGCCTCGACGACGTTGTCGCCGATCGGCGCGGCGCGCACAAGGCGCTGCGCCGCCATCAGATCCTCGGCGGTCATCGCCGGCTTCGCCTTCGTCTCGACGACGCCGGTGGTCTCGATCAGCACCCGCCGCTCGGCGGCGCGGTCGGGATAGCCGACGTCGATCTGCATCAGAAAGCGATCGAGTTGCGCCTCGGGCAACGGGTAAGCGCCCTCCTGCTCCAGCGGGTTCTGCGTCGCCAGCACGTGGAAGGGCTGCGGCAGGTCGTGGCGCGCGCCGGCGATGGTGACGTGGCGCTCCTGCATCGCCTGGAGCAGCGCCGACTGGGTGCGCGGGCTGGCGCGGTTGATTTCGTCGGCCATCAGCAGTTGAGCGAAGATCGGCCCGCGCAGGAAGCGGAACGAGCGCCGCCCGTCCTGGCCCTCCTCCATCACCTCGGCGCCGAGAATGTCGGAGGGCATGAGATCGGGCGTGAACTGGATGCGCAGCGCATCGAGGCCGAGCACGATGCCCAGCGTCTCGACGAGCTTGGTCTTGGCCAGCCCCGGCACGCCTATGAGAAGCCCGTGTCCGCCCGACAGCAGCGTCACCAGCGCTTCGTCGACGACCTTCTGCTGGCCGAAGATCACCGCGCCGACGCCCTCGCGCGCGGCGCTCACTCGCGACAGCGTCGCCTCGGCCGAATGGCCAAGCGCGGCGTCGAATTCGGTAACCGGCATTCGTGTCTCCTGGCGGGCGTCCGCGCGGGATTATCGCGAAACTGTTTTCTAATTCGCCTTCCCCGCCCTAGATAGGCGATAGCGCGGGCCTGTCGAGCAGGCTTTGGCGCGCAATCGACGCGAGAATATGGCGGCATCATCGCAAAACGGAAAGAAATCGCCGGAGCAGGCGCTGGCCGGCCTCAGCGAGGCGCAAGCCTCGGCCAAGCGCGGCCCGGCGCCTGTGCATCTATGGAACCCGCCGTTCTGCGGCGACATCGACATGCGCATCGCCGCCGACGGAACGTGGCATTACCTCGGCTCGCCGATCGGCCGTCTGCCGCTGGTCAAGCTGTTCTCCTCGATCCTGCGCAAGGACCCCGAGCGCTACGTGCTGGTGACGCCGGTCGAGCGCGTCGGCATCCACGTCGACGACGCGCCGTTCCTGGCGGTGGAGATGCGCGTCGAGGCCGGGCGGATCGGCTTTCGCACCCAGGTCGAGGATTTCGTCTGGGCCGGCGGCGAGCATCCGCTGCGCTTCGAGGCAGGCGCCGCCGAGGGGGTCAAGCCCTATGTGCGCATCCGCGGCGATCTCTGGGCGCTGGTCAAGCGGTCGCTGTTCTACGATCTCGTCGAACTCGGCGTCGTCGAGCCGCATGCCGGCGAGGACTGGTTCGGCGTGCGCTCTAAAGGCGTGTTCTTCCCGATGCGGCCGGCGCGCGAGATCGAGGGGCTGTGAACGGCGCCGATCGTCTTGGCGGGGCTTGCCGCGGCGATCTGAGCCGTGGCGCGCCGGGCCGAGGCGAGGTAAGGGCGATGGGACATGACGCCGACCTCTGCGAGCCGCCCGCCGAAACAAATGCCCGGGACAAGCCCGGCCGAGACGGCCGCCGGCGGGCGCCGATGATTCCGCGCGACCGCGAAACCTTCCGAGCGCTGGCGCGCGCCAAACTCGACGCCGAGGCGCCGCCAGAGGCCCTCTCGCCCGACCTCGGCGGCGGCGATTTCGCGCTCAACGGCGGCCCGCCGGCGCAGCTTGCGCTGGCCCGCCGCGCCGCTGTGCTCGCCCCCATCGTCGCCCGCCCCGATGGCCTCACCATGCTGCTGACGCAGCGCGCTGCAAACCTGCGCGCCCATTCCGGCCAGGTCGCCTTTCCCGGCGGCAAGATCGAACCCGGCGAGACCGCGCTGGAGACCGCGCTGCGCGAAGCGCACGAAGAGATTGGCCTCGAAGCGCGCTTCGTCGAACCGCTCGGCTGGCTCGATCCCTATCTCACCGGCACCGGCTTTCGCATCGCGCCGCTGGTGGCGCTGGTCGAGCCGGGCTTTGCGCTGACCCTCAATCCCGATGAGGTCGAGGCCGCCTTCGAGACGCCGCTCGCCTTCCTGATGGACGAGGCCAACCACGCCATCCACGAGCGAGAATGGGCCGGCAAGATGCGGCGCTTCTACGCCATGCCCTATCACGACCGCTATATCTGGGGCGCGACCGCCGGTATGTTGCGCAATCTCTGGGAAAGGCTGGAACGCTGATGCTGCGCACAGTGTTCGAAACGGTGGGGCTGTTCCTGCTGCCGTTCGTGGCCTTCGCCGTCTATCTGCTGCTGCGCGCCCGCTTTCCGCTCGCCACCGAGCATTGGACGCGCGGGCGGCTGAGCTGGCTGGCGATTGCGGGTCTGGCGGCGGCCGCCAGCGGCCTGATGGCCGCGAACCTGTTCGCGCCGCGCGGCCACGGCCGCTACCTACCGGCGCATCTCGAACAAGGCGTCATCGTGCCGGGACGCTTCGAATGAAGCTGGCGCTCGTCGATGGCCGGCTCGCCAACCTCGGCGCGCTGAAGGCGCCGGCGCTGGCGCGGGCGTTGGCGCTGCTCAACGCCGGCGGCGAGGAGGCGCGGCTCGTCGGCGGCGCGGTGCGCGATCTGCTGCTCGGCCTGCCGCCCGGCGATTTCGACCTCGCCACCACCGCGACGCCCGAGGTCGTGATGGCGCGCGCCAAGGCGGCGGGAATCGATGTCGTCCCGACCGGCCTCGCGCATGGCACGGTGACGCTGATCCTCGACGGCCGGCCGATCGAGACCACGAGCCTGCGCGAGGATGTGGAGACCGACGGCCGCCACGCCAAGGTGCGCTTCGGCCGCGATTTCGCCGCCGACGCGCGCCGGCGCGATTTCACCCTCAACGCCCTGTCGCTCGACGCCGAGGGCCGGGTGCGCGACGACGTCGGCGGGCTCGCCGATCTCGCGGCGGGCCGCGTGCGCTTCATCGGCGACCCCCGCCAGCGCATTCGCGAGGATTATCTGCGCATCCTGCGCTTCCTGCGCTTTTCGGCGCGATTCGGCGACGGCGAGCTGGATCCCGCGGGCTTTGCCGCCGCCATCGCCGAGCGGGGGGGACTGACGTCGCTTTCGGCGGAGCGGGTGCGCGCGGAAATCATGAAAATCCTGGTCGCGACCCACGGCCCCTCGGCGCTGGCGCAAGCGGACGGCGCGGGACTCGTGGCGCCGCTGATCGGCGGCGTGGCGCGGCCGGCGCGGCTGGCGCGCCTGGCGGCTATAGAAGCGGCGCGGGCGGGCGGCCCCGACGCGCTGCTGCGCCTGGCGGGGCTGGCGGTCGCGGTGCGCGAGGACGCCGAGCGGCTGCGCGAGCGGCTGCGACTATCGAACGCCGAGAGCGACCGGCTCGACCTCGCCGCGCGCGGGCTTGAGGCCCTGCATGGCGCGACGGCGCCGCCGCCGCCCGGCGATCTGCGCGTGCTCTTATTCGAGCGCGGCCGGACGGGTTCGCTTGACTCTGCGAGCCTCGCCCATGCCGAGAGCGGCGCGGCAACGGCGGACCCGCGTTGGCTGTCGGCCTATCGCTTCCTTGCCGACACGCCGCCGCCGCGCTTGCCGTTTTCCGGCGCCGACCTCCTCGCGCGCGGGATGGCGCCGGGGCGCGGCGTCGGGGAGGCGCTGAAGACGTTGCAGGCGAATTGGATTCGCGCCGGCTTCCCGCGCGACCCCAAGATCCTGGCGCGGCTGCTGGCCGAGGCGCTGGCGCAATCTTGAAGGGCTTGCGCCCGGCGTTGCGCGGGTGATATGCGCGCGGTTCGCGGAGGGGTGGCCGAGCGGCTGAAGGCGCACGCCTGGAAAGTGTGTATGCGGGAAACCGTATCGCGGGTTCGAATCCCGCCTCCTCCGCCACCGACTAACGTATCGATATATAGTCGCATTTAAGCTGTTACCGGCTGTCGGTGCGTTCGACGCCGTTCGCCTGCAATTTGGCCTGCACTACGTTCACCGTGTGCGTTCGGCCATGCCACTCGCGCACGAGGCGCGCGCCGGACCTCACTTTCGGCGGCGCCGGCGCCGTGATGTGGCCCTCGCTCTCGAATTCCCCCGCCAACTCCGCCAGGCGTCGCTCGACGGCCTGTGGCAGACCGCCGAAGACGTTGTCCTGGATGCGGCAAGCGATCATGCGCGTCATCTGGTCGCGACTCAGCCTCGGCGCGTCGCGGCGAAGGAGCCGGCGCCATTCCACGCGAAGCTCTGGCAAGCCAAGCGTCGCCAACTCGGCGAGCTGTGCTGAGACACTTCGGTTATCGAAAGCTGCGGCCGGCTCCTCGCCCGTAGAGCTGGCTTCCCGCGGGGCGTCTTCGCTTTGCGACTCCGGCGCCAGCTTTCCGGGCGCAGTCGTCCGATAAACGATAGCGAGATTCGTGGACCCTCAAGGCGGCGCTCCTCGAGGCTGACCGCGATCTTCAAGGAGGCGAAAAGTTCGACGACAGCGTCGAAGCAACCGCGAGGCAGTCCGACATGTCGAGAGGTCAGCTCCGCGCAGGCGATTATTCGGGGAATAGCGAACGTCGGCCGACGCATCGCCTGCGCGGCATAGAATTCTGGATTTTGGAACGCCGCGATTCTCAGAAGACGAGCTAGCAAGGCAGGCGGAACGCCCTCGCGAGGAACGTAGATCTCGTCGGCGCGAACAACCGTGATCGATTCTGGAAGTTGTCCCTCGATAGCGGGTTGTGGGCGGCGACGGGAGGGAGGCGCAAGCCACGGCTCCTCATCGTCATCGTTCAGCGGAATCCGGACCGGAAGCAATTTTCCGGACACGATGGCCTCGCGGACCAGTTCATCGGTCCTATCAGCGGATATCGTATCCACCGCCGCCAGGAACGCCCACTGATCTGGATGCGGCGCGAACGCGTCGTCGGCGAAAACGCTGTTGCCTACTGATCGAGCCCTGCCCTGAAGCGGGAGGGCGATCAGGTTTCCGAAGCCTCGCGATGGCAACGTATCCTGGCTCGGAAAGAATCGATCGTAGGATTTAAAGCCAATGTCCGGCAGGCGCTCCATGGTCTGCGAAATCAGGTAGGCGTCGAGACGCCTCGCGGACGCCGCCGGCACAGCATTTGCGAAGAAGATCCACGCGTGCGCCTCGTTCCCGGAGCGGGATCGCTCGACGGCGGCGGGGATCTGATTTCGACGACAGGTCTCCACATAAGCCAAGACATCTCGGCGCCATTCTCCCTCGTCGAAATCAGCCGCGAGAAACCAGCATGTGTGGTCGGGCAGTAGCGGGTAGACGCCCATGACGTAGGGCGAACTGTCCTGCCCTGCTCCTGGCAGATGGCGCTCGATGGCCGCGTCATCCACCGCGATGAACGCTTGATGGAGACAGGCCGAGCATTTGACTTTGGTTTATCGCAAATCCCACGTCGCCATTCATTGGCGCAGGCGGGCGAATAGCCGCTGCGACCTGACTTCGAATTCTCCCAACGAAGCGGGAAGACGTCGGCGCGACCGCGGAAGAGGCTTCGGAAAAAGGGCTATCCTGGCATAGGGAGGTGAATGGTTATCCACCCGCGGCTCTGCCGCGTCAGGCGCCTCCGGATCGGCGCATCGCGGCGTATCGTGGGTTTCAGCCGCGGCCCGCAACGCGTCGATTTTTGCGACGATGGACGCTCGCTCCTTGCCAACCGCTGCAAGGCGATCGAGGAGCGATGCGAGCCTTTCCTCGTCAGTCGCGATTTTCGGCCCAATAGCCATGCGCCGGTGTTTACCGCATCAGCGCATCGCGCGACATGCGCCGGCAAGGAAATTCGCGCGAATACAACTGACCACGAGGACGGCAGAGAGAAACCGCATTCGGTTCCTGGGCCGCCTCGGGCGCCGAGGCGTCCTCGCATTCTGCTGATTTTTCTGAAGCAGTCGTCGCCAAGGTTAGGATGTCAATCGGATCGAACGTGTGGCACGGAATCATCCGAGGCGACATATCTCTATCGCTTCAGTTGGTTGTAGCCTCTTCGACCCGCCGGCTTCTGCAACGCAGCGTCGAGCCGCAATCCCGACAGCTTCTCCCGCTCCTGCGCGCTCAGCCGAACCACGTACTTCTTGACGGAAACCTCTTTCCCGGCCACGAATCACCTCCCGCGCTGCTGAGACGCGAAAGAGATTCAGAACTCGCCGTCAAAAGCAATGACGACAACCACTAGTGCTGCGCATAGCCACATAGATGTTGATATCCATGTCCAACCGCTACCACTCGCGCGCCCTGCGCCGTCAGAATGGCCGCGGCTGCGCGCTTACGCTCAACTCGGCCATCTCGGGTACTCCTGTCTGAGAGGGTTGGCTTCGACAACCAAATCTTCTCAGGCAGGGGCAACCTCACGCCAGCCCCGTGACTGGCAAACCGCGGCGGCGGTTTAGTTCAATCACAATTTCCCCGCCCCGACTCCCCCCTGCGCCCGGAAATCTGCCTCGGCTACCTTCGGAAGACGGAAACTCCGACTAGAGTTGGCTAGCGTTGGCGCGCCGATTCATGGCTTACCTCCCCAGTCGATACGAACTCGCCTTGGCCGAAAGCAAGCGGTGTCAAACGCGGAGGATTCTGGGCTCCGTGATGGGCGGACGCCTCTCGCGTCGCCCTACCGCCTGCACGTCATCCGAGCTTTGGATAGAAGAGCGGGAACCCCCCACATGCCGTCGCAAGTTGTTCGACCCGCCCTCGTTCGACTTCAGTCACCAAAAGGGTCCTCCCCGACAGCGCGAAAGCGCAGTTGGTTGGATTCTCGCCGTCTAGCGGCATCCGTTCTACGACCGAACCGTCTTTCGCCAAGACTGTAACGTTGCGTTGGCCGTAAACTGTGCAATACAAGCGCTCGTCGTCGCCCCAGCACATCCCATCCGGACCGCGGAAGGCGTCGCCCTCGAACGGTTGCAGCACATTCCCGAACGCTTCGCGTTCGGGGCTCGCAGCGCCGAACACGTCATAGCGATATACATCGCCCGTGAACGAGGCGTTTGCGTACAGTGCGTCATCCGGGCCGAAGGCGATTCCATTCGCAAAGAGAATGCCTCGGTCGAGAACGCGCAATACCCTTCCTTTGACGGGATCGATCTCGTAGACGCGGCCGTCCCAGGCAAGCTTGCGATAGTCCTTCGCGAAATTTTGTCCGTCCAGGAAGTCCTGCGCGGCCAACCCCGAGTCGGTGAGGTAGAGCAGCCCATTCCGGCCGAAGCAAAGATCGTTCGGGAGCCGGAAAGGACGCTCGCCGTCGTGGTCGATACGGACAAGTTCCACGCCCTCGGCGTCGATGCCAATGACGGCGCGCAAACCCGCTTCGGCGATCCAGAGATTGCCGTCCCCATCCATGGCCAGCCCGTTCGGACGTCCGCCTGTGCGTTTTATGACTTTCCTTTCTCCGTCGACGAATAACCGCGTCACCTGAAGGGTCGCGGCCGACATTTCTGTCACGTACATCGAACCGTCCGGAAGGCAAACGGGACCCTCCGGGGCCTACGCCGGTAGCGAAGAACCGAGCCGCCATCTTGCAAACTCCTCCCCTTTCGTGCGCCCTCGCCTAATTCAGGCATTCCCGGAGCGACTTGACAACGGCGCTGGTTGATAGCCCGTAACGGTCGTGCAGCGTAGGCAGGGCGCCGGCGTCCAGGAACGCGTCCGGCAAGGCAATTTGGCGGAACCGGTTGCGTATGCCCTTGCGCATCAAAAGGCCAGCGACGGCTTCGCCCAGTCCGCCAATCGCCGAGTGATTTTCCGCTACGACCACGGGCCGATTTTCTCGGGCCGCCTCGGCAAGTATCGTCGCCTCATCGAGCGGCTTGATCGTCGGGCTGTGGAGAACCGCCGCGGAAATCCCCTTTTCCGCGAGGATTTCCGACGCCTCCAGCGCGCGCATGGTCATGAGGCCGCTGGAGATCACCAATACGTCGGCCCCGTCGCGCAGACGCTTGGCCCGGCCGATCTCGAAGCGGTAGTTGTAACGGTCGAGAACGACGGGAACATTGCCGCGAAGCAACCGCATGTAAACGGGACCGCGATAGTTGGCGATCGCCGGGACCGCTTGCTCGATATCGATCGCATCGCAGGGATCGATGATCGTGAGATTGGGCATGGCGCGAAAGATCGCCAGATCTTCGGTTGCCTGGTGGCTGGGGCCATAGCCGGTCGTCAGGCCGGGCAGCGCACAGACGATCTTCACCGGCAACATCTCTTCGGCGATCGCCATGCAGATGAAATCGTAAGCGCGTCGCGTCGCGAACACCGCATAAGTGGTGACGAAGGGCGTAAAACCTTCGCGGGCCATCCCGGCGGCGGCGCCCATCAGCAACTGCTCCGCCATCCCCATCTGGTAGAAGCGATCGGGATAGGCTTTCGAGAAAATGTGCAAGTCGGTGTATTTCGATAGATCTGCGGTCAGCCCGACGATGTCGTCGCGCGTCCGCGCGAGTTCGACGAGGGCGTGGCCGAACGGCGCCGCGCGGGTCGGCTGGTCCGGCCCCGCGATCGAAGCGATCATCGCGGATGTGGTGAGTCGAGCTCCATTGCCGGCCGGTTGATCCGAAAGCGCCGGGCGCTTGTACTTGTCACGATTCATGACGGCCTCCCGGCGTCGAGCGCCTCGATCGCCAGCGTCCACTCCTCGGGCTCGACGCGCAGAAAATGATTGCGTTCGCGCGCTTCGAGGAACGGCACTCCCTTCGCCATCTTCGTGTCGCAGATCACGATCCGGGGCCCGGCGGCGGTTCCGTGTCGTGCGGCGTCGAAGGCGTCGACGAGCGCGTTGATGTCGTTGCCGTCGACGCGCTGAACGAACCAGCCGAACGCTTCGAATTTTTGGGCGAGAGGTTCGAAATTGAGGACCCCTTTCGACGGTCCGTCCGCCTGCATGTTGTTGACGTCGACGATGCCGATCAGATTGTCGAGTTTGTAGGAGCCCGCCGACATGGCCGCCTCCCACACGGCGCCCTCGTCGAGTTCGCCATCGGAAAACAAACAATAGACGAAACTCTTCGAAATCTTGCGTTTCAGCGCCAACGCCATGCCGACGGCGATCGCCAAGCCTTGCCCCAAGGAGCCGCCGGTGATTTCCATGCCTGGCGTGTAGGCCGCCATCCCCGACATGGGCAATCGGCTGTCGTCGGCGCCGTAGGTGTCCAATTCGTCTTCGGGAACGATGCCCGCCTCGATCAGCGCGGAATACAGGGCGATGGCGTAATGGCCGACCGACAGGAGAAAGCGATCTCGCCCCTCCCACTCCGGATCCTGCGGCCGATAGGACAGGGCGTGAAAGTAGCTGACCGCGAGCACGTCGGCGATGCCGAGCGCCTGGGCGATATAGCCTTGGCCCTGCACGGCTCCCATTTTCAGGGCAAGGCGGCGGATTCGGTACGCCCGCTCGGCAAGTCTCACGTTCGGGCGCGCGTGCGTTGCTTCAATCATTGTTTGCACGCCTCTAATGGATTAGCATGCCGCCGTTGACGTCGATCACGGCGCCGGTCATGTAGGCGGAGAGATCGCAGGCAAGGAACAAGAAGATCCGCGCCACGTCTTGCGCCGTGCCGAGCCGACCGAGCGGGACGCCCTTGAGGATTTCGGACTTGGCCTCGTCCGAGAGCTTTCCGGCCGTGATGTCGGTCTGGATAAGGCCCGGCGTCACGCAATTGACGCGGATATTGTCCGGCCCGAGTTCGCGCGCCATCGCCTTGGCGAGCCCAAGGACGCCCGCCTTCGCGGCCGAATAGTGCGGTCCGCCGAAGATTCCGCCGCCGCGCTGCGCCGAGACCGACGACATGCAAGCGATCGAGCCGCTCTTGCGTTCGCGCATGTGCGGCACGACGGCCTGCGAAAGGTTCAGCACGCCGGTCAGGTTGACCGCAATGATACGCCACCAACTTGGACCGTCGATCTCCAGCAGTTTGACCGGCTGCGTAACGCCTGCGTTATTGATGAGCGCGTCGATCTGCCCGAGACGGTCGATAGTTTCGGCAGCCGCCCGCTGACAGGCCTCGTGGTCGGTGACATCGCAGACGATCCCGACATGGCCCGAACCGAGGGTGGCGGCGGCCGCCGCGGTGGCGGCACGATCGATGTCGAGGATCGCGACCCGGGCGCCATGCTCCGCGAAGAGGCGGGCGGTCGCAAAGCCGATGCCGCGAGGCCCGGCCGCTCCCGAAATCAATGCGGTCCTGCCACTCAACAACATGGTCGTCCTCCCGGCGCTGCTTGGGGCGGACAATCGGTCAGAACCGAGCGTGAACTCAAACGCGAACTTTACAACGACCGATGAAACTGCTTCATCATTCCTTAGGACGTGCCACTCTCCGGAAGGGCGCCGAGGTGCTGAAGGATGTCTCTCTTTCGACGGTGAAAGCGTTCGAGAGCGCAGCGCGGCATGGTTCCTTTCGCGCCGCCGCGCTGGAGCTGAACCTGTCGCCGAGCGCCATCAGCCACGCGATTCTCAAACTTGAGCAGACACTGGGGACGAGCCTGTTCGAGCGCGAGGGCAGGCTCGCGCGTCTCAGCGCAGACGGCGAGACCTTGATGCAGCATGTGGGCGCGGCTTTCGACGAACTGCGGCGTGGCATGGAGCTGGTTTCAAACCGCGGCCCGCAACTGCTACGGCTGCATTCGGCGCCAAGCTTCGCCGCCCAATGGCTAACCCCGCGTCTCTCAGGCTTTTTCGCCTCCTATTCAGGCATCGAGGTCCGCTTGGCCGCGAGCACCGACTATGCCCGCTTTGTCAACGACGATTTCGACGCCGACATTGTCTACGGCCCCTCGCGGATCGAGGGGGCCATTTCGATTCCCCTCGGCGTCGAAACAGTGGCGCCGCTCTGCTCGCCAGAGTTCGCTCGGCATATCAATGGCATCGACGATCTGACGAGCGGCGTGCTGATCCAGAGCGACCTCAAGCGCGTGCGCTGGTCCGACTGGTTTAGGGCGAACGATCGCGAGCCTCCTGTGCCGCACGCGGCGCGATTCGATCGCAGCTTCCTCGCCATCGCGGCGGCTTGCGATGGGTTGGGGGTCGCGCTCGAATCGACGCGCCTTGCGGAGCGCGAACTCAAGAGCGGTCGGCTCGTGGCCCCCTTGGCTGGGCGCGCCAAGGACGTCGACTATATCGGACACCACCTGGTTTTCCCACGGGCGGGACGGCAGCGTCGCGCCGTCAAAGTCTTCATGGAATGGCTATTCGACGCGCTTGCGCTGCCGCGCCAGGACTGAAAACCGCCTTAGGTGAATTCCGCTCATCGGAGCTTGCATTATTAGCGTTTGTCATGTGAGGCCGCCAACGGCAACCATCGTTCCATAAGCCTTCCCAGGAAGGCGAGTTGGGCAGGAAGCCGATGTCCGCACAAGAGCAACGCGCCCTTGCGACGCCTCCGAAAGCGAGTTCGGCGGCATGAACGCGGACGCTCAGACAAATTACGTTCTCGAGGCCACCGACATCGAGAAAAGTTTCGGCGCCACCGATGTCTTGCGGAAAGCAAACCTTCGCGTCGCGCACGGCGAGATTCATGCGCTGCTCGGCGGCAACGGCGCTGGCAAATCCACTCTCATCCGCATCGTATCCGGATCGCTGCGTCGCGACGCCGGCGCGATTGAAGTGGCGGGGCGACCAGACTACGACCCGAGCGCCATCGCGGTCGTCTTCCAGGAACTGGCGCTGCTTCCTGACCTAAACGTGGCGGAAAATATCCACCTTCCGCATCGCCGCGACGCGCTTGGGCGTATCGACCGGCGACAAATGCGCGATCTCGCCGCGCAGGCGCTGGCGATGATCGACCCGGCGCTGACGGTCACGCTCGACAAGCCGGTGAGCCGGCTCGATCTACATCAACGCCAACTCGTCGAGATCGCGCGGGCGATCAGTTCCGGCGCGAAGTTAATCCTACTGGACGAGCCGACCGCCAATCTGACGTTCGCGGATGCCGAACGGCTGTTCGCGGCGTTGCGTCGGCTCACGATCGTCGGCATCAGCATCCTGATCGTCTCGCACCGAATGAGCGAGATCCGGGCCGTCGCCGATGTCTGCACGATTCTGCGCGACGGCCAGTCGGTTATCGACCGGCGTCCGCTGCTGGAGATTGCCGACGAAGAGATTGTCCAGGCGATGATGGGCGACGGCCGCGGACCAGCCGCGGCGCATGCGGCCGCGGCCCACCCCGCGATGGTCGCCGGCGTGACGCTGGGCCTCGCCAAAGACCAGCTCGCGCTGACGCTTTCTCCGGGAAGCGTTCTGGGGCTGGCGGGGGCGCCCGAAGGCCCCGCGGGGGTGATCGGCGCGCTGACCGGCTCCTCGACGAACACAGACTGGTCGGTGACCGTCAACGGTCAGGTCCGGCGTTTCCGCTCGCCCGCGGACGCCGTTCGCAGCGGCGTCGGCTATGTCTCAGGCGACCGGGCCGAGAAGGGCGTCCTTGCCACGCTGCCCATTGTCGACAATCTCGCCGCCGCCGGCCGCATTGCGCGCAAGCGCTGGCTGGTCGCGCCGAGCGAGGTCCAGGAAGCCGCCGCTGCGCTTCAGCGCCTGGCGATCAAAGCGGCCTCGCTTTATGCGCTGCCGCAGACGCTCTCCGGCGGAACACAGCAGAAGCTGCTGATCGCCCGATGGTTGAACCTGGCGCCGAAGATTCTTGTGCTCGAAGAACCAACGCGTGGCGTCGACGTCGGCGCCAAGCGCGAAATCTATCAGATCATTCGAACGGTCGCCGCCGCCGGCTCGATTATCGTCTGGTGGTCGACGGAGTTCTCCGAACTCGCGCAAACCTGCGACCATGTGATCACCTTCGATCTTCAGGGGGCGATCAGCGGTCTGCTGCGACAGGGCGAAATTACCGAGGTCGCGATGGCGCGCGCGACCGGGATGGCGGCGTGAGTCGACGATGACGGAAACGACAGTCGCGCAGGGTCGGGAGAGAAACGTGGCCGCATCAGAGGAGTCGCCCGTGGCCGGTTCCGCACCCGCCGGCCTCGACGCGCGGCCAGCGGGCGCGGTTCGGCGCCTCGTCGCGACCTATCGCTCGGAGATTGCGCTCGGCATAGCGATTCTGCTGATCGAGTTCGTCGTGAGCTTCTGGACCCCGCAGGTCTTCTCCTACGGAAACGTCGCCAACGTGGCGCAGTCCGCGGCGCCGCTCGTCATCATGGCGCTCGGCTCCCTGCTCGTCATCATCACCGGCGGCATCGATCTTTCGGTCGGCTCGACCTTTTCCCTCAGCGGAATGGTCGCGGGACTGGCGATGTCGGCGGGCGCATCCTGGCCGGTCGCCAGTGTCGTGGGACTCGGCGTCGGGATCGTCGTCGGCGCCGTCAACGGGTTGCTGGTCACGATGCTGGGTCTTGCGCCTTTCGTGGTCACGCTGATCACCTACGCGATGGGCGCCAGCCTTGCCTTCGTCATCACCGAGGGTCACTCCATCGCGCTTCTTGATCCGACGTTCTATTTACTGAACGGGGGACACCTGATCCCTGGCCTCGCCAACTATGTCCTGTTCTGTCTGGTCGGCACGGCCGCAATCGAGCTTGGGCTGAGAAAGCTTGTCATGGGGCGATGGGTCTACGCCGTCGGCAGCAACGACAAGGCGTCCCGTCTGCTTGGCATTCCTGTGAATGGAATCCGACTTGGGGTCTATGTCATCGCCGGGTTGCTGGCGGCGTTCTCCAGTATGCTCAGCCTCTCCTACATCAGCAATTCCGAAGCGACCTCCGGCGCCAACATGATGTTGCAGGCGATCGCGGCCTGCGTGATCGGCGGCGCGAGCCTGTTCGGCGGCACGGGTTCGGCGGTAGGCGCGGCTTTGGGCGCCGTGATGATCACCGTCATTCAGAACGGCGTGAACCTGATCGGCATCAACAGTTTTTGGCAAGGCTCCGTAACCGGACTGGTCATTCTCGTCGCGGTTCTCATCGATCGGCTGACCAAAATTCGCGCCTGACGGGCGCGGCAACTGGGGGGCCGAAGCCCCCACCTCTGGAGGAAACCAAAAATGAACACCATTTTGAAACGTGGCTTGTCCCTCGCCGCCACGGCGGTCTGCGCATCGATATTGGCCATGGGCGCGGCGAACTCCGCCGACAAGAAGTTCACCCTCGCAGTCATCATGCCTTCGCTCGATATCTCCTATTGGCAGTGGGTGGCGTATGGCGCCAAGACCAAGGCCGCCGAACTCAATATGAACTACATGGAGCTGGACTCCCAC
Source organism: Roseiarcus sp. (assembly GCA_035606915.1). Lineage (GTDB taxonomy): Bacteria > Pseudomonadota > Alphaproteobacteria > Rhizobiales > Beijerinckiaceae > Roseiarcus. Next base: position 43,309 of record DATNDU010000079.1, read on the forward strand.
AATTCTCCGACTGAGCAGATGTCGAACATCAAGACCGCCCTCACCAAGGGCGCGAACGCGATCGTCATCGGCCCGGTCAGCTCGACGAGCACGCCGCCGGTGTTGCGTTTCCTCAAGCAACAGAACATTCCGATCGCCTTCACCGGCATCGGGCCGCAACCGGGCCAGACCGACTATACGTCTTCGGTCACCGCCAATAACGAAGACTCCGGCAAGGCCGAAGGCAAATTTGTCTGCCAGCTCGCCAAGGAGCGAGGCGGCAACAAAGTCGGCATGCTCTCGTTGCCACAAGATCGCGAGAACGCGCAAAAATATCTTCGCGGCGCGAAGGTTGCGTTCAAGGATGGAGGCTGCGATCTCGTCCAGATTCTCCAGACCAAGGGTCTTACTGTGCGCGAGGCGGTCGACGAGGCCAACGACCTCTTGACCGCGCACCCCGACATCAAGGCCATATACGGTATGTACGACGAGGCCGCGACCGCCGCCGCCAAGGTTCTTCAGACCCGCAATTTGGTCGGCAAGATCGGTGTCGTGACCGCAGACGGCAGCCCGACGACCGTCAAGCTTCTCCGTGACGGCGTCATTCAGGGCCTGTTCTTGCAGGAAGCCGGCGGTCAAGGGATCGAGGCAACCCAACAAGTCTTCAACGCACTGACTGGCAAACCGACTACCAAGGACATTCCGCTGACCGAACCATTAGTCACTGCCAAGGACATCGACAGCCCGGAGACGCAAGCCAAACTCAAGCGCGTCTATCCGCCGTCAGCAGGACAGTACTAACCCGCCTTATTCAGCCCGCAGGCGGCGAATCCTCGCTCGCGCGGTTGCAACGTAAGCCTACGGTGATGGCCGCCTGTTCAGGTGGGACGGGATTGTGATGCTGCGCAGGTAAGTCGGCTTTATGAGCGAGGCTAGCTGCACAGCATGGACCGGGTCACATTGATTTCGGGGCGGGAGCGTCGTCGGCATTGGAGCGGCGAGGGTCGGGCGCGGACATTGGCGGCGATTTCTGAACCGGACGCGGTTGTCGCCGAGATCGGGCGGCGCGAGGATATTTGCACGAGCCTGCGCCGAGCGCGCAAAACTGTCCCGTCACGCCGCCGTCGCCAAGGCCATGGACTACATGCCGACCCGTTGGCCGGCGTTCACGCGCTTCCTCGAAGACGGACGGGCCTGCCTCACCAACAACGCCGCCGAGCGGGCGCTGCGCGGCATCGCCCTCGGCCGCAAATCCTGGTATTTCGCGGGATCGCAACGCGGGGCGGAACGCACCGCCCTCATGTACGCGCGCATCCAGACCGCCAGGCTGAACGATGTCGATCCGCAGGCCTGGCTCGCCGACGTGCTCGCCCGCATCGCCGATATTCCGCAAATCCGCCTCAGCGAGTTGCTCCGGTCGAACTGGCGCCCAGGCCTTCTGATCCGAACCGCCGCCTGACTGCGGCCTTCACCGCAGGCTTACCTTCCGCAAGGGGCCAGACGGCCTGGTCGCGCTGGTGCGCGACGGCGGGGCTGATCCGTTCAACGGAGCGCATTGCGTTTTCCGGGCCAAGAGATCCGACAGGATCAAAATCGTCTGGTGGGACGGGTCCGGTGTTTGTTTGTACGCCAAACGTTTGGAACACTCGCATTTTGCCTGGCCATCGCTGGGCAGCGTCGAGGCTCGGTTAAACCATGCGAAGCAGGCCCAACATCTCGCATTGGCGCCGAATCGACAGATCGGGATGCGCTCGGTCAAGCCGACCTCCTCCAACGCCGCATCGAGTTTTCGTCATTTGCGCTCGGTTCCTGCCTATCCCAGCAGACTTCCTCCACCTTATCCACCGGTCCCGTTTTCCGGGGCCACTTCAGTGCGCCCGGAGCGGCCCAACTGGACGCGGTCACCGACCGTTACGAATGGGTCATGCCGTCCAGACGCAGGTTGACACGCCTTCGGTCTCCCCCTATTTTTCTGACCGATCGGTCAAGAAAATAGAGGGGGGCGTAAGATGGCACGCGAAATTACTTTGTCGCGTCGCGGCGTCATCGCCTCCGGCGTGGCGTTCGGCGTAAGTACGCTGGTGACGGGTTCTCGCGCCGCCACGCCGCTCAAAGTCGCCGGGATTCACGCTTCTCCCGTCGAAAACGCCTGGAATTCCTGTCTTCACAATGCCCTTCGCGACGCGGCCAAGGAAGGCGTGATCGATTATTCCTTTTCGGAAGGCGTGTCCGGCACCGATTACCCCCGAGCAATGCGCGAATACGCCGAACAGGGCGCCAAACTCATCATCGGCGAAGCCTACGCGGTGGAGAAGGAAGCGCGCCAAGTCGCCGGCGACTACCCGAACACGGCTTTCGTGCTTGGTTCGAGCGGCAATGCGTCCAAAAACAATTTCGGCGTCTTCGGCACGTGGAACTATGAGGGCGCATATCTGGCGGGCATGCTGGCCGGCAAGATGACCAAATCCAATAAAGTGGGCTCCGTCGGCGCGATGCCGATCCCGGAAGTCAATATGCTTATCAATGCGTTCGCCGCCGGCGCCAAGGCGGTCAATCCCGACTGCAAGACCATGGCCTCATTCATCGGAACTTTTTTCGATCCGCCAAAAGCCCGAGAAGCTGGTCTCGCCGAGATCGACGCAGGCGCAGACATTCTGTTCGGCGAGCGCATCGGCACCGCCGACGCCGCAAAAGAGCGGCACGACAAGTCGGTAGGCTCGCTCATCGACTATACGCCACGCTATCCCGGCACCGTCTTCGCCAATGCGATGTGGTATTTCCGCCCCATTCTCAACGCGGCGATCGCCGATGTCGTCGCCGGCAAGCCCGTGGGGCGCAGCTATACGTCCTATGGCCTTATGAAGGAAGGCGGCAGCGACATCGTCTATGTCAAGGGCGTCGCGCCTGCCGAGGCCGAAGCCGCGATGGAGAAGGTCCGCGCTGAGATCAAGGCTGGCGCCTTTGAAGTGCCGAGGATTCCCGACCCGCCGAAGTAATTCGATTCGATCATGGGCCTGTCATCGGCGGATGCGACGGATCTCGCCGGGGCGATCAAGTCCGGCAAGGTCGACTGCCGGGACGCGATGCAGGCGGCGCTCGCGGCCTGCGTTGAACATGAAGATCTTGGCGCTATTGCCTATCTCAATGCGGAAGTGGGCGTCGCTTCGGCGCGCGCCATGGACGCGGAGGCGTCGGACCGGCCACAGCGCTTCCAGAGCCGGCCTTTCGCCGGCGTCCCTGCCCTTGCCAAGGATCTCGGCGGCCCCTTCGCGGGCCTGCCTGCGGTCGCCGGCTCGCGTCTTTTAAAGCGAGAACGCGGCGATGCCGACAGCGATCTCGCGCAGCGATTCCGTGACGCGGGCTTGTGCGTGTTCGGGCTCACGACGAGCCCGGAGTTCGGCTTCTCGCTCGCCAGCGAGCCGGCGATCGGCCCGATCTGCCGCAATCCGCTGGACTTGACCCGGACCGCGGGCGGTTCGTCGGGCGGCGCCGCCGCGGCAGTCGCGGCCGGTATTGTCGCCATAGCCCATGCGACGGACGCCGGCGGCTCTATCCGCGTGCCCGCCGCGTGCTGTGGGCTCGTCGGCCTGAAGCCGACGCGCGGCGCCATGCCCGCTGGCCCTTTCTTCGGCAACCACCTCGGCGGCATCGCCAGCGAACTCGCCGTCACCCGCTCCGTGCGTGATGCGGCGACGATTTTCGCCGCCCTGCGCGGAAACACGCGCGGACCGTTCGCCGACATCGCGGAGCCCACAATCCCGGTCGAGCGCCTGAGGATCGGCCTCATCGTGGACACCGGCCCGCGCCATCCGACATCGCCCGACCGTATGCAGGCCGTCGAGGCGACGGCGCTGTTCTTCGAAAAACAGGGCCACAGGATCGTCCCCCTCGCCTGGGCCGAAGTCGACGCGCTCGCCGCTGCCAGCGGTCGCGTTTTTGGAGATATTGTTTCGGTCAATATCGCCGGTCTCGTGGACGATCTCGGTCTGGATGCGTCGGCGGCCGAGGCGATGACGCAAGCTTTCATCAAACGCGGCCGCGACATGCGGGCGACGGCGCTGTGGAAATCTCTCGACAGCGCCGTGCATACGAGCCGCGGCCTGTGGAATCTGTTCGAGAAGACGGACATCCTCATTACGCCGATGCTGACATCGGCTCCGCCACCCATCGGCTCCTTTCCGACCGATCATCTCGATGCGGACAAGCACCTTGAACATATGGCGGCTTTCGCTCCGCTCGCCTCGCTCGCCAATATCTCTGGCGCTCCCGCTATCACGCTGCCCTTCGGCGCCGACGCGGACGGCCTGCCTCTGCCGGTCCAAATCATGGCGCCGATGGGGCGAGACGCCCTATTGCTGTCGCTCGCCGCTCGGCTTGAGGCGGAGGGACGTTGGCGGCCGCGTTACCCCATCGCGGGGCTTCCGGCATGAGCGCGGCCGTGCTGGAGATCGAAGGCGTCAGCAAACGGTTCGGCGGCGTGCTCGCCAACGATGATATTTCGCTGGCTTTGTCCAGGGGAGAGATTCTGGCGTTGTTGGGCGAGAACGGAGCCGGCAAGACGACGCTGATGAGCATACTTTTCGGCCATTACCTCCCGGACGCCGGACGTATCCTGGTCGAAGGCGTCGAACTGCCGCCCGGCAAGCCGCGTGCGGCGATCCGCGCCGGCGTCGGGATGGTGCATCAGCATTTTTCGCTGGCCTCCAACCTGACTGCGCTTGAGAACGTGATGGTGGGCACGGAGAAGCTCTGGTCGCTGCGGGCGCGCACGGGCTCCGCGCGCAAAAAACTGTTGGCGATCGCCGCGCGGTTCGGCCTCCAGGTCGATCCGGACGCGCGCGTCGGCGACCTTTCGGTGGGCGAACAGCAGCGGGTGGAAATCCTGAAAGCGCTCTACAACGACGCGCGCATCTTGATCCTCGACGAGCCGACTGCGGTGCTGACCCAGATTGAAGCGGAGCGCTTGTTCGCGACGCTGAAGGAAATGGCGGCTCAAGGCCTGTCGCTGATCTTCATCTCTCACAAGCTTGACGAGGTGATGGCGACGGCGGATCGCATCGTCGTCCTACGCGGCGGCAAGGTCGTCGCCGAAAGGCTGGCCGGCGACACCAACAAGGCGGAACTCGCAGAGCTTATCGTCGGCCGCCGCGTGAGCCGGCCCATGCGCGAGGGCGGGGAGCCCGGCGACGTCGCGCTGGAGGCGCGCGACGTCACGGTGAAGGTCGACGGCGTCGAGAGGCTGAAGAAAATAAACTTCCGGCTGCGGAGCGGCGAGATTCTCGGCGTCATTGGCGTATCGGGCAATGGCCAGGCCGCGCTCGGTCAGCTTCTTTCGGGTGTGTTGACGCACGCCTCGGGAGAGCTTTTGATCTTTGGCGAGCCCAAGAGCGACCTCGACGTGGCCAAGATCATCGCGGCCGGCGTCGGGCGCATTCCCGAAGACCGCACCCGCGAGGGCGTGATCGGCGAAATGGCGATCTGGGAGAATGCGGTGCTAGAGCGCCTGCTTTCGTTCTCGAAACGGGGGCTGGTCGACCGCAGGGCCGGCGTCGCCTTCGCTGAGGAGATCATCGAGGCTTTCGATATTCGCGGCGGCGGGCCAACGACTCGCGCGCGGCTGCTGTCCGGCGGCAATATGCAGAAGCTCATTCTCGGCCGCAACCTGCGCGAGCGGCCGCGCATCCTGATCGCCGCCCAACCGGCGCGCGGCCTCGACGAAGGCGCTGTGGCGGCCGTTCATGGCCGCATCCTGGAAGCGCGCCGACAGGGAACGGCCGTCCTTCTGATTTCGGAGGATCTCGATGAGGCCATCGCCTTGGCCGACCGCTTTCAGGCGATCGTCGGCGGCAGGCTTTCCGAGCCCGTCGACGCGGCGCAAGCGAACGCCAGATGGCTTGGGCTGATGATGGCCGGGGAGTGGAGCAGCGGGAGCCACGCCGGTCATGCGGTTTGAACGGCGCGAAAATCGCTCCCTCTATCTGATGGCGTTGGCGCCGGTGCTTGCCGTCGTCGCCGCATTGGCGCTGGCGGGAATACTTATCGCGATCGCAGGCGCGTCTCCTTTGGAAGCCTACTGGCGCATTCTGATTGGCGCCTTTGGTTCCCGGCTTTCCGCCACCGAGACATTGACGCGCGCCACGCCTCTGATCCTCACGGGGCTTTCCGCAGCAGTGGCGTTTCGCGCCCGTCTCTGGAATATCGGCGCCGAGGGCCAATTCTATATTGGCGCCATCGCGGTCGCCGCGTTCGGCTCGCGGGCGTTAGCCGCCCTGCCGGCCCCGTTGCTTATTCCGTTGCTTCTTGCCATCGGCGCCGCCGCCGGCATGGCGATGCTTCTCGGTCCCCTGTGGCTGAGGTTGCGCTTTTCGGTGGATGAGGTCGTCACCAGCCTTCTTCTCAATTTCATCGCCGTGCTTTTCGTCTCTATGTTGATCGATGGCGTCCTGAAGGACCCGGCGGCGTTTGGCTGGCCGCAGTCCCGGCCGGTTGTCGATCAGGCCATGCTTCCGAAGCTGATCGCGCACTCGCGTTTGCACATCGGCTTTGTGATCGCCGTCGTCCTCGCCGTCGTCGTCCATTTCATCCAATCGCGCACGGTCTTCGGCATGCGCTCGCGGGCTGTCGGTCTCAATCCGCAGGGGGCCGTTTTCGCCGGCGTGAGGCTCGCTCCCACGCTGGTCAAGGTCGCCTGCCTGTCCGGGGGACTCGCGGGTCTGGCGGGCGCGATCGAAGTGATGGGCGTGAAAGGTTATGTGACAACGGACCTATCGCCGGGCTTCGGCTATACGGGCATCGTGGTCGCCATGCTGGCCAATCTCAATCCGCTCGGCGTGGTGTTTTCCGCGATCTTCACGGCGGCGATGTTCGTCGGCGCCGATGGCATGAGCCGCGGTCTGCGCATACCGACCTATATCGCCGACGTCACGGTGGCGCTATCGTTGTTGACAATGCTGATTGCGCTATTCTTCATCCAATATCGGCTACGTCGATGAACACACTGATCGACATCGTTGTCTCCGCCGGGCTCTGGGCCGCCGTTTTGCGCATTGCGACGCCGCTGATCTATGGCACGCTTGGGGCGCTTTTGGGCGAGCGCGCCGGCGTGCTCAATCTGGGTATCGAAGGCATTATGACTTTCGGCGCGATGATCGGCTGGTTGACGGTCTATCACGGCGCCGGTCTCTGGACGGGTCTTCTGGTCGCGGCGCTATTCGGAGCCGCCTTCGGTCTGCTGCACTGCGTGCTGACGGTGACGCTCGGCTTGTCTCAGCATGTCTGCGGGCTCGGCGTGACGCTGTTCGCGTCGAGCTTCAGCTACTACATTTTCCGGCTGGCGGTGCCTGTCTCCGGCACGCCGCCGACCGTCGCGCCCTTCCGACCGATCGTCGTTCCCGGTCTTTCCGCGTTGCCCTTCGTAGGCCCCGCCTTCTTCAATCAGACGGCGCCGACCTATCTTGCGATCGTCCTGGCGCTGGTCAGCGCATACGTCATCTTCCGCACGCCGGTCGGACTCGCGATCCGCATGACCGGGGAAAATCCCCATGCGGCCGAGGCGCAGGGCGTCAATCCGACAAGGGTTCGTTATGGCGCCGTCGTCGCCGGCAGCGCGCTCATGGGCATGGGCGGCGCGTTCCTGACGCTTTCGGCCTTCAACAGTTTCTTTCCCACGATGGTGCAAGGGCGTGGCTGGATTTGCATCGCACTCGTCGTCTTTTCGTCCTGGCGACCTGCGCGGGCGCTATTCGGAGCGTTGCTGTTCGCGTTTTTCGACGCTTTCCAGCTTCGTCTACAGACCGCCGTGCATGGCGTGCCGTATCAGATCTTTCTGATGACTCCCTACGTCCTATCCATCGTCGCACTCGCTGTCCTGAGCCGGCGGACGCGCGTGCCGCAGGCTTTGATGCAGCCATACCGCCCCGGTGAAAGATAAGACAGGGAGCCTCCATGTTCGATCTGATCGTTCGCAACGCCAATCTGCCCGATGACCGCAGGGGCCTCGACATCGCGGTCGAGGTCGGCCGGATCGCCGCCGTCGAACCCTCCATCTCCGCTTCTGCGAAGGTGGAGATCGACGCGACCGGTCGGCTTGTGAGTCCGCCCTTCATCGATCCGCACTTTCATATGGATGCAACCCTGTCGCTCGGGCTGCCGCGCATGAATGTTTCCGGCACTCTGCTCGAAGGCATCGCGCTTTGGGGAGAATTACGTCGGATCGTCACCCGGCAAGAGATGGTAGAGCGCGCCTTGCGCTATTGCGATCTCGCCGTCACGCAGGGATTGCTGTTCATTCGCAGTCATGTTGATACGTCAGATCCCAGGCTGGTGACGGTCGAGGCGCTGCTCGAGGTCAAGGAGAAGATCAAGCCCTATATCGACCTGCAGCTCGTTGCTTTCCCACAGGACGGCTATTTCCGCGCCAAGGACGGCTTGGCATCGTTGAAGCGGGCGCTCGACATGGGCGTCGACGTCGTCGGCGGCATTCCGCATTTCGAGCGAACCATGGAGGAAGGCCGGGCGTCGGTTGAGGCGCTTTGCAGGATCGCCGCCGATCGCGGCCTGCCTGTCGATATGCATTGCGACGAGACCGACGACCCGATGTCGCGTCACATCGAGACGCTGACTGCCGAAACCGTCCGTTTCGGGTTGCAAGGTCGGGTCACGGGCTCACATCTGACGTCGATGCACTCGATGGACAATTATTACGTCAGCAAGCTCATCCCATTGATGGCGGAGGCGGCCATCAACGTCACCGCCAATCCTCTCATCAACATTTTGATACAGGGGCGGCACGATACCTATCCGAAGCGGCGCGGAATGACGCGCGTGCGCGAACTTATGGAAGCCGGGCTGAATGTCTCCTTCGGCCACGATTGTGTGATGGACCCCTGGTATTCCATGGGCTCCGGCGACATGCTGGAGGTCGGTCACATGGCGATTCATGTCGCTCAAATGGCGAGCATTGAAGACAAGAAAAGGATATTTGACGGGCTGACCGTAAACGCCGCCAGGACGCTTGGGTTGGAGGGTTACGGACTGGAGAAGGGCTGCAACGCCGATCTCGTCGTGTTGCAAGCTACCGACACGCTGGAAGCTCTACGTTTGAAGCCCAATCGGCTAGCCGTCATCAAGAAAGGCAAAGTCATCGCCCGCTCGGCGCCGCGAGTCGGCGATCTTTTCCTGGATGGCAGACCTTCCAAAATCGACGGCGGCTGCGACTATAGGCCTACGCGGGTGAGCTAGAGCATCCGCGTCGATCAAGCCGCCATCGAGCGAGTTGGACGGTTCGCCTTCAGCAGCGCATTGGCGAGGGCGATGAGCTTGCACATGACGGCGGCGATGGCGACCCCTTAGCCAATCCCCCCATTTTCGGAGGCCACATCACTCCGGTTCTTAGGGGGCACGCCCGCGCCATAAGGTCCCGCGGCGTTCCACGCATAGATCTCCCAGGTGTTGCCATCAGGGTCGGAGAAGTACAGACAGTAGGCGTTCCACTCATATTCCTTTGGCGGCGCCAGAACCGGAACCCCGGCGGCGATCAACTCATCGTAGATCGATTGAACGACCTGCGGACTCTCGACACGATATGCTGTCATGATTTTGTGGATCGGCTTTTCGGCCTCGGCGGCGGAGAATCCGACATGCTGAGCGACATGTTTGCTCTCCCACAGAGCAAGCGTCGTCCCGGCCGAGTCGAAATCGGCGAAGCCATCGTTGCGCCGCCGAAGCCGAAAGCCAAGCTTCTCGTAGAATTGGATGGAGCGGTCCAGATCATGGACCAGCATGCATATGTCGGTGATGGGATGATCGAACCCTAGCGCCAATTTCGTCTCTCCTGGCTGACAGATGGATGTGCGCGCGCTTCCGTTCACTTGATTGAAGGCGGCGGGGCGTCGCACCGCACGAATTCCTGTGCGTAAACGGCGACATTGCCTATGTGCACGCCTATGGCCGAGACCACGCGCTTCTCGTCACGCGCCATCACGGCCTCGAAGATCTCGCGATGCTCCTCGGCCACGGTCCTCGAATCCCGATGTTTTAGCCAGGCCATGGCGCGATAGCGTTGCGCCTTCATGAATATCTGCATTCTCATGGCCTTGAGCCAACGCAGCGGACACGCCTCGCTGATCGCGTCGTGAAAGGCCGCGTTGCGCTCTTCCCACTGTTTGTCGCCGCCGCGGCGCCCTTCAGCGATGTTCTGCTGCTCGGTGTAGGACAGTTGGTGGAAAGTCGCTATCACTTTGCTCTCCCACACTTCGTCGCCGTGAGCGAGCGCGAGCCGCGCGATGTCGGCTTCGAGCAGCTTGCGTGTCTCGGTGAGGTCATGCAGGTCGGCGAGAGACATCGGCGCGACCTGATATCCCCTGCGGCCTTCGAAAACGACGAATTGCTCGACCGCCAGACCCGCCAGCGCCTCCCGCAACGGACTCATGCTCAATCCGTAGCATTCTTGCAGCGCCCCCATGGTGAGTCGATCGCCCGGCTTGAAGACGCCCGCTATGATATCCGCGCGGATCGTCTCGGCGGCGATTTCGCTCAGCGTCTGCCGGGTTTCAATGCGGGTCGAACGAGGGATCGCAGGTTGACGCATGGGGCGTCTCCTCACCACGTCGCCAGCAATGCGCCAATCATGACCGGGTCTCCGCCTCAATGCTCTATTGATATCTTATCACTCGCCGCTCGACGGCCGCCACAGCGAGAAAGATCGCGACGGCCAATGATGAAGACAGAATGATAGCTGCGTAAAGGAGATCTGATCGATAGTTGAAAGTGGATTGGATGATGACCGCGCCGAGCCCCTTGTTGGCGCCAATCCATTCTCCAACGATCGCCCCAACCACCGCCGTCGTTGACGAAATGCGAAGCGATGCGAACAGGTAAGGTAGCGAGCGCGGCGTCCGAAGCTTCCAGAAGATCTCGGCCGGACTCGCCGAAAGCACTTGCATCAACTCGCGCTCGCTGGCGCTCACCGCATCGAAGCCGCGCGTCATGTTAACCAGCGTCGGGAAAAAGCAGATGATCGACGCGATGATGATCTTTGGCAGGATTCCAATGCCGAAGATGAGAACGATAACGGGCGCGAGCGCCAGGATGGGGATCGTGTTGAGGAACAGCACGACCGGGAAATAAGCGCGCTCGATCGCCTTGTTATAGACGAAGACGATCGCCAGCAGGATGGCGGCCAGGTTACCAAAGACGAAGCCGGAGAGGCTCTCCACCATCGTCGGCAGCAGGTTCTCCCAAAGTAGCCGCGGATCGGCCGCCATTCGTTGAATGACCTGCCAAGGCGTCGGCATGATGTATCTCGGCACGCCCAGCCAAGGCAGCAGGAATTGCCACAGAACGACGAGCGAAGCCGCGCCACAGAGCGGCAACAGATAATGAGATAGGCGCGATGGCGCGTGGAGCGAGCCAGGTTTCAACACGTCCGCAGCACTGCCCGCAGATGCGCCATGCTATGAACGAAACCGGGGTCTTCCCGGATCGCCTCGCCGGCTTCAGCCTTGACGACGCGAAGATCCTCCAGTTCTCGCAGCCGGCCGGGATTGGCCGACAGCACCAGCACACGCTCGCCGAGATAGGCCGCTTCCATGATGCTGTGAGTGACGAAAAGGATCGTCATGCCCGTCGAGCGCCAGAGGCTCAGCAGTTCGTCGTTGAGGCGGTCGCGCGTGATCTCGTCGAGCGCACCGAAGGGTTCGTCCATGAGCAGGATGCGGGGACGCGACAGCAGCGCGCGGGCGATCGCCACGCGCTGGCGTTGGCCACCCGAAAGTTGGTGAGGAAAAGCGCTCTCGCGGCCGGCGAGCCCGACCATTTGTAGGAGTTCGGCTGCCGCGAGGCCGGCCCGCGGCTCGCGTCCCGCCCGGGCTCGTTTGCCGACTTCGTCCGGCAGGCGCAGGTTCTCCATGACCGTCCGCCAAGGCAGCAGCGTCGAGTCCTGGAACACGAAGGCAATATCGCGCCGACGCCGTGCGAGCCGAGGCGTCTCGCCAAAAATCTCCATCGTGCCGGCGGTCGGCTGCAACAAGTCGGCGACGACGCGCAGCAACGTGGACTTGCCGCAACCGGAAGGCCCTATGATCGTCAGGAACTCGCCTTCTGCGACCTCCAGGTCCAACCCCTTGAGCACGATGCTTGTCCCGGCCGCGCCTCGGTAGCCGACGTCGAGGTCGGCGGCGCGAATGGCGAGGGCGCCCGCCGCCGATGCTACGGGGGCGGCGCGCGATTCGAGACCTGCGGGCATCAGTATTTCGGGCGGTCGGCCGCCGTCAGCTCAAGGATCTTGGTGGTCGCCGATTGCTCCAAAACGGGTTTGGCGGCGCCCTTAAACATGCCGATCTGATTCATCAGATCAATCTCGTCGCCGATATCGGAGAGCTTGAAGGTTCCCCAACCATGCGCCGCCGTATTGGCGTCGAAAGTCAATTTAAGGACCAGCGGTATCGTCTGCTTTTCAACTTTCAGATCGAGATTGGGATAAGCCTTCACCGTGATCTCGACGGCCTCTTGAGGATGTTCGTGGGTATAGCCCCAGCCCTTGGCGACCGCCTTGAGGAACCGAGCCAGCAAGTCGCTGTTGTTCTCAAGCGCGGCGTCGGTGGCGAAATAGACGTTGCCGGGATCAATGATGCCGGCCGCGCTTTCCATCATGGTGATGCGATCGGGACCAATGACGGAGAGCGCCTGCGTGTTTGTGATCCATCCGGTCACGACGTCGAGTTGGTTGGTGGCCAGCGGCGTCATGTCGAAGCCCATAGTCGAGATATTCAGCTTCGAGGGGTCGAGCTTCGCCTTCGCGATGAGCGCATCGAGCGTAGCGCGCGCCGTCGGCTGGATGCCGATGCGCTTACCGTAGAGATCCTCGGGCTTGTGGACTGGCGCCCGCGGCAGCGAGAAGTAGGCAAAGGGCGCCTGTTGGTAGCCGGTGGCGAAAACGCGGACAGGCGCGCCGGCGGAACGCGCGAGCAGCAATTGCGACACGCCGGAGAACTGGCCGAGTTGGGCCTGCCCTGAAACGACGGGCGCGAGCGTCGCCGAGTTCGGGCCGCCGGGCGACATCTCAACGTCGATGCCCTGGTCCTTGAAATAGCCGTTGTGGACCGCCACGACGTCGCCGATCTGGCCGTTGCTCATAAGCCAATCGTATTGGATGACGGCCTTGGCCGTTGCGGCGCGCGCGCCCGCGGGCGTCAGCAAACTTATGCCGGGTCCGGCGGCAGCGACGCAAAGACCAATGCCGCCTTTCAGGAAGCTGCGGCGGTTCACCCCATTGGCCCAACCATTCTCTATCGCGCTCATTGCGTCACCTCTCCGAACCGTTTGCCGTCCAGCCACGAATAAAGCTCCCAGAGATGCTCATCCGGGTCCAAGAAATAGGCGCAGCGCGCGCGCCACGGATAGTCCTTCGGCGGCGACACAAAAGCGACGCCGCGCGCGACAAGCTGGTCATAGAGCGCGTCGACTTCGGTGGGCGCGCCGAGTTCGATTGCGGCAACCGCTTTGTGGACGCCGGGTCCGGATTTCCTGTTGCTTATGCCGATCGCGGCCGCAATGTGGTCGATCTCCCACAGCGCCAACGCCACATCCTTTGTGGTGAAATCGGCGAACCCTTCCGCCCGCGTGCGCAGCTTGAACCCCAGCTTCTCCTGGTAGAACGCCGCCGACCGCGTGATGTCCTCGACGAGAAAGCAAAAATCGGTAATCGCAGGCATTCCGAAGGGCATAGGAGATCTCTCGAAAACTTGCACCGATTTTCGAAAACGCTATCATACCGACTTATCGAGGTCCAGCGTAATCCCTATGAAACGAGTCGTTTGATGCTGAGCAGTTCACATTGGGGAATGTTCAAGCCGATCGTCGAAGCGGGACGAGTCGTCGGCGTGGAGCCATTTGCCCGAGACCCCAATCCGTCCCCATTGCTGAAGTCCATTCCGTCTTCGATAGGCCATAAAAGCCGGCTGCTGCGGCCGGCGGTTCGGCGCAGTTGGCTCGACGCCGGGCCGGGCGCCAATCCGGAGCGTCGTGGCCGTGACCGTTACGTCGAGGTCACATGGGATGAAGCGCTCGATCTCGTCGCCGGGGAACTGAAACGGGTGATCGCCACCCATGGCAACCAAGCCATTTACGGCGGCTCCTATGGATGGGCGAGCGCGGGTCGCTTCCACCACGCCAAATCGCAAATCCGGCGCTTCCTCAACGCGATCGGCGGCTTCACGGATTCTGTCGATACCTATAGCAATGCGGCTGGCAGCGTCATCGTGCGGCGAGTTCTCGGCTCGCTACAAGCAATAGACGGGCCGGCGACGAGCTGGTCGAGCGTCGCCGCCCACGCAGGGCTCGTGGTGATGTTTGGCGGCATGCCTTTGCGCAACACCCAAATCACGGTCGGCGGCCTCGGCGAACACACAAGTCTGGCCGGACTGCGCGAAACGAAGGAAAGCGGCGCCGCCTTCGTCCACATCGGCCCCGTCCGCGACGACGCGCCGCAATTCCTGGAGGCGCAATGGTTGGCCGCACGTCCTGGTTCGGACACGGCGATCATGCTTGCGCTCATCCACACGCTCATCACCGAGGGTCTGCACGACCGGAAGTTTCTGGACAGCCATACGAGCGGATTCGATCGGTTCGCCAACTATGTGTTGGGAGCCACGGACTCAACCCCGAAGAGTGCGGAGTGGGCGAGCCGTCTCAGCGAGTTGCCGGCCGAGACGATCCGCGCTTTGGCGCGGCGCATGGCGGCGAACCGGACCTTTGTTATCGTCAACTGGTCGCTGCAACGCAGCGATCATGGAGAACAGCCGTTCTGGGTCGCCATCGCGCTGGCGGCTGCGCTTGGGCAGATCGGTCTGGCGGGCGGCGGGCTGGGCTTCGGCTATGGCAGCATGGAGGGTCTTGGCGGACAGAGGCGCGCCGCGCCACGTCCGACCTTTCCGACCCTTCGCAATTGTGTCGACAGTTTCATTCCCGTCGCTCGTGTCGCGGACATGCTGCTCCATCCGGGCGAGTCCTACCAGTATGACGGCCACGAGCTAATCTATCCCGACATCCGCCTTGTTTATTGGTGTGGCGGCAACCCATTTCATCACCATCAGGATCTCAACCGCCTAATCGCCGCATGGCGGCGGCCCGAGGCGATCGTGGTGCATGAGACTTGGTGGACGGCTACCGCCAGACACGCCGATGTCGTCCTGCCCGCGACGGCGCCGCTAGAGCGCAACGACATCGGCGCCAGTTCGCTCGACCGCTTCATGGTCGCCATGAAGCGGGCCGTCGAGCCGCCCGGCGAGGCGCGGAACGACTTCGACATCTTTGGCCGTCTCGCCGATCGGCTTGACGTTGGCCAGACATTCCACGAGGGCCGCGGAGAAATGGCGTTCCTTCGTTCGATGTACGAGCGTGCGCGCGAGCGTGCTCGGCATGCCGACATGAATTGGCCGCTGTTCGACGATTTTTGGAATCAAGGGTTCGTTGAGATTCCGCCCGCGCGCGACGCCCATATTCTCTTCGCCGACTTTCGCGAAGATCCCAGTCGCCACCGCCTTAACACTTCCTCCGGCCGCATCGAGATTTTCTCGCAGACCATTGACGGATTCGGATACGACGACTGCCCCGGTCATCCAACCTGGATCGAGCCGCGGGAATGGCTGGGCAGCGCTGCCGTCGAGCGGTTTCCACTACATCTTCTCTCCACGCAGCCAGCGACCCGACTGCATGGGCAGATGGATATGGGCGAGATCAGCCAAGCGAGCAAAGTTTCCGGCAGGGAGCCGATTCGGATCAACTTTGCGGACGCCGCTGTTCGCGACATCCGCGACGGCGACGTCGTTCGTGTCTTCAATAATCGAGGCGCGACACTGGCGGGGGCGGTGCTTACCGACGCGATCCGACCCGGCGTCGTTCAAATCGCGACCGGCGCCTGGTATGACCCGGAGACGCCGGGCGAGATCGGAAGTCTCGACAAGCATGGCAACCCGAACGTGCTGACGCCGGACCGGGGCGCCTCCCGGCTCTCGCAAGGCTCGTCGGCTCAGAGCGCGCTTGTCGAGGTGGAGAAATGGTCCGCCGCTCCGCCGCCGATCTCCGCCTTCGACCCGCCGATCGATGGCGGCGGCCGGTCTTGAGGCGCGGCGCATCTATCATTGCAGTCGCCTTTTCTTGAGATGGGCTTTGCACGCGCTAGCCTGATGAGCCATGCGCCAGGACGACCATGCGAGAATCGCGGCAGTGGGCGAGTCGGTCGAGTGGCGGCGGCGTTGACCTCGCTCGTCAAGCGCTGTCGAAGCCGGCGAGATCGTAATAGTTCGGAGAGCGCGCGGCCTTGAGTTGATAGGCGGCCGATCTCTCTTCGCGGTCCGCCGTTTCCGCCTTCAGGAGCTGCGACAGGATCGACCGGGCGGCTTCGAAGGTCGGCGAGCCCTGCTCGGTCAGCTCGCCGACGGCTGGGACCACGGCGTGCATTTTCAGTCTGCTCAGCTTGATGACGACGGCGCCGATCGCGCAAGTGATAGAAGACCGCCGCCGGCGGCCCCGTCGTTGCGGCCCTCGCGCTGCTCGATTTGCGAGGGCGCCGGCGCCCATCGTGTCGGACGAACCGATCAGGAAGCGGGCCTTGCCGGCGCACACGTCGCCGAACAGGCGCAGCTTGGCCTCGGATTTCTCGTAATCCTGCATGAAGGCGATTTAGCCCGCCTCACGCGGCAAAGAAGCCGCAAAGCGACGAGAATCCCGGCGGCGCTGAGCCGCTCCTCACAAATCTGCCCTTGCCATCGTCCTGCGGATCATCGTCGCCCATTCGTCCCACAGCGGTTCGACGAGTTCGTGTCCCATCCCCGGATAAACATGAACCTCCGAATTGGCGAGAACCCGCCCGAGATCGAAAGCGGCTGCGACGTCGAGATGACGGTCATCGCGGCCGTGAATGACGATCGCGGGCTGCTTCAGGCCGTCGACGCCGGACATACGATCCGGTATGCGCCCGAGAGCCGCCGCTTGCCGGGCGACGCCGTCCGGCGCATAGGCTCGTTCGAAGCTACGCGAGGCCCATTCGCGAACCCACGCCTCATCGAAGCGATAGGCGGCCGATTGCGAAACCCGCTCGCGCTCGACGAAGGCCTCGATCGCCTCGCCCCTGGAGCGATAGGCGAAGAGTTCGGCCGGGCCGGCGCTCTTTGGGCGCGGCTTGCGGTAGGGACCGAGGCCCGGCGCGGCGTAGAAGAGACAGAGCGAGCGGACCCGCTCGGGCCGCCGCACCGCCATGAGCTGCGCGATCATGCCGCCCATCGACTGACCCACGACATGCGCGCTATCCCATTCGAGCGCGTCCATCACGCCGAAGGCGTCGTCGGCCATGTCCTCCAGGGCATAGCCGCCGTCGAAATCGTGCGCGCCGCCAAATTTCTGAGAGAGGCCGACGTCGCGATTGTCGAACACCGCGACATGGACGCCGCGGTCGACGAACTTTCGCAGGAAACGCTCGCGCCAGCCGATCATCTGGACGCCGAACCCTTCAATGAACAGCGCCGGCGCGCCGTCGGGCGCGCCTCGCGTCTCAAAATAGATGCGTGCCTTGCCGGCCTGGGCGTAGGGCATGGAAACCGTCTCCGGGCATGGGACTTATCGGACGGATCGAGCGTCGGGGACCGCGCCGCCCGCGACAAGGCCGGCCACGCAGGTCAGCGAGCAGACCGCCGTAATGAGGGCGAGAGACGCGAGTTTGTGGGGCGCGTCGATCGCTTCGATCCGCAAGGGTAGAACGACGACCTGCAAACCCTTGAAGATGGCGTACATCGCGAGCGCGGGCGGCAGTAGCAGAAGCAGCAGTCGCCCGACCGGCGTTCGCGCCCGCGTCGCGTGCGTTATATCGCTCAACCCCGCCACTCCCAGCCATCACGCATGCTTGCCGATAATCGATCGCCACGCTTCGCGCTCGGCGCGCTTGGGATCGTTCGCGACACGCGAGGCGACGTCGAAGATCATCATGGGCCGGTCCGGCGAGACATAGGGCGGCCAGGAGGGGAGCGCGGCGGCGTTGGGGTCGCCGGTTCGGGCGAACGCGATCCACGCCGCTTGCATCGTCTTGGCGAGCGGCTCGGCGGCGGCAACGCCGCGACTGTAGGCTGTCGTCTCCAGCCGATCGAAGACGAAGGGATTTTCCGCTCCGTGGGTGGCGCGCGCCGAGGGATTGTCCGGGCGGGTCCAGCCGATCTGATAGACGTAGGTTCGATGGCCGGCAGCCGCGCGATGTTCGGCGAAGCGTACGGTCGGCATCCCGAAGGCCGAATCGCTCAGCACCGCCTCGGCGACGTCTTCCGCGGCGGCTTGCGGTCGGCGCCCCGCGTAGGCGTCGAAGAGGCGACCGCCGTCCTGGCCGAACATCTCGACCAGTTGGTCGCGCGTACGCGGCGCGCCGTGAAAAATGAAATCGGCTTCGTGGGCCGCGCAGCCGACGATCATCGGCACGGCGAGATCGGTCCCCTCGACGAGGGCCTCGGCCGGATCGACAGGCAGGATGTCGCCGTCCACCACCGGCCGCCAGGCCATTGGCCCGCCATCGGCGTTCTGCTGCGCTTCGATCAGCGCCTCCCTGGGCAGCGCGGCGAGCGCCGCGAGGTCGTCGCCGACGCCGAGGCGCGTCATCAGCGAAACGGACGCTTCATCGGCGACCGCGCGCGTCAAGGGCGCAAAGCGAAAGCCCTTGGCGAAAACGCCGGCCTGGCAAATGCCGCGATGGAACAGCCCGCGAGCCCGGGGCATCGAAAGCAAGGTCGCGGTCTTCATGGCGCCGCCGGATTCGCCGAACACGGTGACGGCGTTCGGATCGCCTCCGAACGCCTCGATGTTTTCGGCCACCCATTCGAGGGCGGCGATCACATCGAGCATGCCGAGGTTCGGGGTCACGAAACGATCGCCTGGCAGATCGCGGTAAAGATAGCCGAACGCGCCGAGACGATGATTGGGCGCCACGACCACCACATCGCCGCGCGCGCTCAGCCGCGAGGGCTCCTCGCGCGGGCGGGTCGGCGTGCCGGTCGCGAAGCCGCCGCCATGCAGCCACACCATCACAGGGCGCCCGGCGCCGCGCTCGGGAGACGGCGTCCAGACATTTAGAAACAGACCGTCCTCGGACATCGGCGTGTCATAGAACGCGCCGAACAGGAACCGATGATAGGCGCCGTCGCGAACCACTGAGGCGTCGGCGACCTGGGGCGTCATGGGCGCCCAGGTCTGCGCCTTGCGCACATCCGTCCAGCGCCGCGGAGGCCGGACGGGCTGGAAGCGCCCGGGGCCGTCTATGCGATCGGCGAACGGGACGCCCCGGAAGCGGGCGACGCCTTCGTTCCATTCGCCTTCGACCTTGCCGTGGGCGGTGCGGGCAACGGGGTTTGCAGTCATGATTCAGCTTTCACGCGTTCGAAAAGAGGATCGGCGGCGTTTCAGGAGATCGAGGCCGAAGCCGGGGCGCCATCACGCGCCGCCAGTTGAGCTTCGAGTTCTTCCATCTGCTCGCCGCCTGCCATCAGGTTCAGCACTTCGCTGTAGTTCTTTTCGTTCCGGCGGAACGACGCCGCCACCGCGCCATGGATCAGAACGACGAACTGGTCGCCGATCGCCATGGCGTGGCGGGCGTTGTGGGTGATGAAGACGATGGCGATGCCACGCTTCTGCGCCTCTTTGACCAGAATCAGAACCTTGGCGGCCTCTTTGACGCCAAGCGCGGATGTGGGTTCGTCGAGGATCAGCGCCTTCGCGCCGAAATACATCGCCTTGGCGATGGCGAGCACTTGCCGTTCGCCACCGGACATGGTGCCGACAAGCTGATCGCCGTCAGCGACGCGCGTGATGCCGAAGCTGCGGATCTGTTCCAGCGCGACCCGGTTGGCGAAGCGGGTGTCGAACCAACGGAACGGGCGGACGCCCTTCATCGGCTCTGAGCCCAGGAAGAAATTGCGTCCCACGCTCATCAAGGGGATGGTCCCAAGATCCTGGTGCACAGTGGCGATTCCCGCCGCTTTGGCGTCGCGCGGCGAGGCGAAGCGGGCCGGGCGACCTTCGAGGAGAAGGTCGCCGCGGGTTTGGGGATGAACTCCCGAAAGAATCTTGATGAGAGTCGACTTGCCCGCGCCGTTGTCGCCGAGCAAACAGAGAATCTCGCCGGCGCGGATTGCGCACGAGACATCGCGAAGCGCCTGCACGCCAGCGAACGCTTTGGAGACGTTTCGCATCTCGATCAGAGGCGCGGTCTGGGCCTGCATCGCATTCCTCCTATCGAACCGAGAGCGCCAGGCGCCGGAAATAACTGTTCGCCATCACCGCGCCCAGCAGTAGCGCGCCAAGAAACAGTTGAATCCAGTCGGTGTTCCAGCCGGTGTAGAAGATCCCGACGCTGATGACGCCGTAGATGACCGCGCCCAGGAAAATGCCGATGGCGGAGCCGTACCCGCCGCCGAGGAGAACGCCGCCAATCACCGCCACGATCGGCGCCTGAAAGACATATCCCTGCCCGTTGGCGGCGTTGCCGGAGTGGAACTCGATCGCCTGAATGACGCCGACGAGCGAGGCGGCGAGCGCCGTCGTCACGAAAAGCGTGATCTTGACGCGCGATGTCGGAACGCCCGAGGAGCGCGCCGCATTCAGATTGCCGCCGGTCGCGTAGATCCAGTTGCCGAACGCGGTCTTGCCGAGAACCCAGGACGCGAGGACCGTGATGACGAGCCACCAGAGGATCGAGATATTGGCCTGACCCAGACGTCCCGCAAATAGCGAGGTCGCGAGCGGCGACGCCGTCATCGAGACCGTCGTCGTGTTGGTAAGCATGCGCGATAGCCCCAGCGAAGCGCCGGACACGCCAAGCAAGGTCGCCAGGGTGACTATGAAAGAGGGAAGTCCGGTTCTTTCGACCATCAGGCCGTTGAGAAACCCGATCAGCGCGGAGCCCGCCAGGACGCAGGCGATCATGATCCAGATGTCGATGTGATACAGCCGTGTTCCGATGGCGAGAGCAATCGAACTCGCGCCCAGGGTGGCGCCGATCGAGAGATCGAACTCTCCGGCGATCAGCAGCAGGCCGACCGCCACGGCGATGATGCCAAGCTCCGCGGCGGAGTCGAGCCAGGCCGCCGTTCCGTCGAACGAGACGAAGTTCGTCTCTCGGGTCGCGATGGCGAAGACGACGTAGACCGCAATGGCGGCGAACAAGGCCCCCGCTTCGGGGCGATACAGCAGGCGTCGGAAACGGTTGGGTGGCGAAAGCGCGCGCGCCTCCCGAGCGGCGGAAGCCGAGACGTCGGTCATGTCATGAGCTCGCTGTAGGGAGATGCCGAAGACGGGTCGGACGCCTCGCGCCCGACCCGCGCCGATGCAGGCTATTGAGCGCCGCGGATACCGCCATATTTCTTATCGACCTCGATGATCCGGTCGATGTTGTCTTTCGTCACCACCAGCGGGCCGGTATGAATTTCGCCGATCGGATGGAGGCCATATTTGACGTACTGCGCCGCCACGACCACGCTGTAGAAGCCTTGCAGATAGGCCTGCTGGTCGACCAGAAAGGCGACGTCGCCGACTTTTTCCGCGGCGAGGCCGGCGCTCGAGAGATCGGTCGCGCCGATCGTCACCTTGCCCTTGAGGCCCTGCTCCCTGACGGCCTGCACCGCGATCGCGGTCTGGGTGGCGCCCAGCGTCAGGATGCCATTGATTTTCGGATCCGCCTGGAGCGCGCCTTTGATCGCCTGCAGATTGGCTTGCGGATTCTGCGCGTCCTGAGTCGAGATCGAAAGAACCTTCGCACCGCCGCCAATCTTCTTCAGGGCGTCCTCGTAGCCGGAGCAGCGCTGCTCGAGAGCCGGGTTGCCGGGGACATGATCGACGCAGAGGCCGAATTTGACGCCGTTCTTGACCGCCAATTCGCCGCTGGCGGCGCCCATCGCACGCGGGTCTTCGCCAATGTAGGTCAGCGCCCCGTCGCTCTTCCAGGACTGCTCGCCGCTGTTGTGAATGATGACCGCCGTGCCCTGCGCAACCGCGGCCTTGATGGCGGGATCCATCGCATCGGGAAAGAAGTCGCCGACGATCAGCGCGTCGGGGCGCCGCGAAGCCGACGCCTCCACGAGATGCACCAGGTCGGACTGCACATTGTCGAAGGTCGAGATGGTTGAATATTGGGCGTCGACCTTCATCGCCGCGGCCGCGTCGTCGAAGCCTTTTTTCACCGCGCTGAAGAACGGATCGGTCAGCGGGCCTGACACCATGATGATGACCGGCTTGTCTTGCGACGCCTGGACCGGGCCGAGGCCGAGGACCGCGACGCCGAGCGCTGCGGCGGCGAGCACACTTATCGAGCTGGTTATCTTCATGCTTTCCTCCCTGACATATGGCCTATTTCGGCCGATTGATTCTATGATGCGCCGTACCATCACCGACCAAATAGATGGACAGAATGGATTGAGTTAGTTCCAAGTGGAAGCTATATAGCGGGAATACGGCCGTCAAGGCGGCTCATGGGTGAATCTTGGAAAAAAAGCGGCGCGATATTTCGAACGGCGGCAAACCAGGGTCGGCGAACGCCGCGATTACCCAAACGCTGCGAGAGCGCGGCGCGCTCAGTCAGGCCGATCTGACGCGACTGACGGGCCTGGGCAAAGCGACCGTCTCGCGCGCCATCGCGGAGTTGCAAAAAGTCGGGCTGGTCATCGACGCGGGGCGCAGTCTGAGCCCCGCCGGCGGATCGAGCGGAAGGCCGGCGGCGGCGCTCACGCTCAATCCCGAAAGGGGGACCTGCGTAGGCATCCAATTGGGACCGCATTTGCTCCGCGCCGTTCTGGCGGACGTTTCGCATTCGGTGCTCGCCACGCGAGTCGAAAATCTCGCGCGAGACTATTCGCCCGAGCAGGCGCTCGACGCCGCGGACCGTCTGATCGACCAGTTGCAGCGCGACGCCGCATCGGATCCCGAGCGTCTGATTGCAGTCGGCATCGCTGTGCCGAGCCCCGTGCATCCCGTCACCGGGCGCGTCATCCGCTCGAGCGTAATCGGAACCTGGGGCGGGCTGCGCGTAAACGAAATGTTCGAGGAGCGGTTGAAGCGGCCCGTGTTCCTGGAAAACGAATCGTCTTGCGCGGCGCTCGCCGAACTGACCTGGGGGGCGGCGAAAGGCCTGTCGAACTTCGCTTATGTCAAGACCGAATTGGGCGTCGGCGGCGCCGTCGTCGTCAACGGAAAGCTACTGCGTGGCGTCTGCGGCGGCGCCGGCGAGTTCGGTCATCTGACCTATGACCCCAACGGGCCGCTTTGCCGGTGCGGCAATAGAGGTTGTTTCGAGGTGCATCTCTCGGACTGGGCGCTGCTGAAGCCCTTGGAGCCGATATACGGCGACGCCTTCACGATCCCGGACCTCATCGATCGCGCCATCGCCGGCGATAAGGGCTGTCGGCGCGTCATCGACGACGCCTCCGCGATGCTGGCCCGCTGTCTGGCGATGGCCTGCAATATCTTCAATCCTGAAGCGGTCGTCATTGCCGGAAGTCTGCTGCCCGCCGGCGATTTGCTCTTGAACCCGCTGCGCGAGCATTTCTCGCGGCATGTACTGATCCCGTTGGAGGAGAACGAGATGGGCCCTACCACTCGTTTGCTGACCGCCGCCTTGGGCAAGAACGCTTCGGCGCTCGGCGCCATGGGCCTCGCGCTTCGCCAGATCGGTGACGTCTAAGAACGAATCGCGATTGCGCCGCGAGGCGCGAGATCGGCTCCCCGCTATGAACAGGCAAGGACCCGAAATTCGTCGCAGCTTTGTGAGATCCTGATTGGCTGGCCATCGTTCGGCGCGAATTGAAAAGCTCGGCGTCAGGTTGATTGGCGGCTTGCGCCAACCTCGGCTTTGAGTTCGGCGAACGCATGGCGCAGATGATCGGCGAGGGGCTCGGCGCCTGTGCGCTCGGCCCAGCGCTCGAAAGCGACCCGCAACGCGCCGACGGCGGCCATCGCGACAAGCCGCAGCCGGTCGCGGCGCTCCGGCGCCGGCGACAGTTCGACCAGCGCCTCAAACACGGCTTGCTCCTGTTGTGCGTATTTGGCGTGCTTGCTGGCGTCGAGCCGCTCGGTCGAGGCGAGCAGCCGCTCGATGCGGATGTGATCTTCGGCCTGGAATTGACCCGCGAGCTGCAAAAAGGCGGCCAGAACGAGGTCGAGCGGCGCCCGGCCTGGGCGCTGCGCCAAAATAGCCACGCGCATGGCGTCGCCGAGGCCGGCTTTCCAGGCCAGGAGAATATCTTCCTTCTGTGCGAAGTAATGAAAGATCGTGCGCCGGGAAACGCCCGCCGCTGCTGCGATCTGGTCGAGCGTCGTCGCCTCGTAACCTTGGTCGAGGAACAGCTTCAGACCCACTTCCGTAAGGCGTTGGCGGGTCTGGCGACGCTTGCGGGCGCGCAATCCCTCCGTCTTTTCCGGCGGTTTCGACATGCGGCCTAAATAGCACGAATTGCACGCCTTGCAAATTTGCACGTAGTGTAATATGTGCTTGCAACCGCAAGAACGAGCGAGGTCGATATGGCGACGGCGACGGTCAACGGACGCACGGTCGAGCTTCCCGAAGACGACGACGCGTTGCTCGTCGATGTCTTGCGCGGACCTCTGGCGCTGACGGGGACCAAGCTGGTTTGCGGCGCCGGGGCCTGCGGCGCCTGCACGGTGCTCGTCGATGGCGAGGCGATTGTAAGCTGCCTTCTGCCCGCCAAGGCGGCGGCGGGGAAGGCGATTACCACCGTCGAAGGCATCGGCGGCGCGGATTTGCATGCCGTGCAGCGGGCCTTCATGGCGCTGGACGCCCTGCAATGCGGGTTCTGCACGCCCGGCTTCATTGTCGAAGCCAAGGCGTTCTACGATGTCTGGCGGGCGGAGAAGGGCGCGGCAGCGCCGACGCGAGAGGAAATCGGCGCCGCGTTCTCCGGCCACCTCTGCCGTTGCGGGGCCTACGAAAACATCGTTCGCGCCGTCGTCGAAGCCTGTGCCGGCGTCTACGACCGGCCGGGCGCCGAGCCGCCGCGCATCGAGGCGCGCGACAAGGTCACCGGCAAGGCGCGCTATACGTTCGACCTCAGCCACGAAGGCCAGCTCGAAGGCGCGATCCTTCGCTCGCCGCACGCCCGCGCGCGCGTCGTTGCGCTTGATCTGGAGCCCGCCAAGGCGCTGCCGGGCGTCAAGGCGGCGGTGTCGCTGCTCGACGCCTCGCAGTTGGTCGGCTTCGTCGGCGAGCCCGTCGCCGCCGTCGCGGCTGTGGATCGGGCAACCGCCGAGCGGGCGCTGGCGGCCATTGGCGTGCAGTATGAGGCGCTGGCGGCTGTGGTCGGACCAGATGCGGCGCAGCGGGCGGACGCCCCGGTGGCGTTTCCGCGCGGCAAGGGAATCAAATACAGCGCC
Organism: Roseiarcus sp.; assembly: GCA_035606915.1. Lineage (GTDB taxonomy): Bacteria > Pseudomonadota > Alphaproteobacteria > Rhizobiales > Beijerinckiaceae > Roseiarcus. The sequence continues at coordinate 68,698 of DATNDU010000079.1, forward strand.
GGCGAAGGCGGCGGCGCTCCGGCCTCCTGGCGCGGCAATCTGCGCGGGCCGGTGTCGGCCTTTTCTCTGCGCGCCGGCGCGGCCCGCAAGACGATCGCGGCGGCGCGCTTGGCAGGCGATCCGCTGCTGGTCGAGGGCGTGTTTCGCACCAGCGCGCAGCAACACAACGCGCTCGAACCCCATAACGCGATCGCGCGCTTCGAAGGCGAGGATCTCATCGTCGAGATCTCGACGCAGGCGGTGTCGGCGCTCGCGCATGAGATCGCCGCGCATTTCAAGCTCGCTCCGGCGCGCGTGCGCGTCGTCGCCGAGCATATCGGCGGCGGCTTCGGCAGCAAGGCGTCGCTCGGCATGGAGACCATCGCGGCGGTGACGCTCGCCAAGGCGGCTCACGCCCCGGTGCGCGTCGCCTATGCGCGTCACGAGGAGCTGTCGGTGGCGGGATACCGTCCGGCGGTGGAGATGAAGCTGGCGCTGCTGCCGACACGCGACGGCAAGCTCAAGGCGCTGTCGCTGACCGCCTATTCCGACGCCGGCGTCGCCACCAACAACACCGTCGCCGGCCTGGCGCGGCTGATCTATGCGGCGGAGGCGAAGGAACTCACCGATTACGACGTGGTCAGCAATCTGCCGCCGGGCTCGCCGTTTCGCGGGCCCGGCGGGCCGCCGATGGCGTTCGCGCTCGAACAGGGCGTCGACGAAGCGGCGCTGCGGCTTGGCGTCGATCCCCTCGCGCTGCGCAAGGTTTGGGACGACAACCCCTCACGCGCGCGGCTCTATGATTGGGCGATGGGCCTCGATGTGTGGAAGACGCGCCCGTCGATGCCCGGTCACGGCCGCTTTCGGCGCGGCGTCGGCGTGGCGGCGGCTTACTGGCTCTATCTGTGGCAGGCCGACACCAAAGTCGAGCTTGCGGTCGTCGGCGGGCGGCTGGTCGCCAGCGTCGCCACGCAAGACATCGGCACCGGAACGCGCACGGTCATCGCTGAGACGCTGGCGCGCGAGTTCGGGCTCGATGCGCACGAGATAGAGGTGCGGCTCGGCGATTCCAGACTGCCGAAGGGCCCCGGTTCCGGCGGCAGCCGCGTCACGGCGTCGATCGTGCCGGCGCTGCTTGCTGCATCCGAGAAGCTGAAAGCGCAAGCCGCGTTGCAGCCGGCGCCGGGCTCGAATGCCCCCTGGCGCGCATGGCTCGCGGCCGCGCCCGATCTCACCGTGACGACGGCAAGGCCGCCAGACGACAGGTCCAACATCTATGGCCGCGCGTCGCTGTTGCACGAGGCCGGGATGGTCGGGCGGCTGTTCGGCTGGATGCTGCGCTTCCGGCAGAAGCTGGTGGTGGGCGCCGGCGCGCCGAGTTCCGTGCAGGTCGTCGAGGTGGAGGTCGACACCTGGCTCGGGCGCGTGCACGTCAAGCGCGCCTGGTCGGGCATTTCGGTCGGCCGCCTCGCGTCTCCAGCGCTGGCGCGCAATCAGGCGATCGGCGCGTTCTACCAAAGCCTCGGCCACGCGCTTTACGAGGCGCGCGAGATCGATCCCGTCACCGGCCGCGTGCTGAGCGTCAATCTCGACGACTATCGCACGCCTGGCGTCGGCGATGCTCCGCCTGTCGAGGTGCATTTCGAGGAGGACGGCTTCGCCCATGTTCGCGGCGGCTCCGTCGGCATCGGCGAGGTCGCCGCCGTGCCGACGCCGGCGGCCATCGCCAATGCGGTGCGCAACGCGCTCGGCGTGCGGCCGCAGGAGATCCCCATCCGCCCCGACCGTTTGCTGGCGCTCGTTGCAGGAGACGCTCATGTCGCTGGTTGAAGCCGCTGCGGAATATCGGGCCGGCGGAACCGATCTCTCCGAGCGCCGCCGCAGCGGCGTGTCGCGCGGGCCGTTGGTCGACATCGCGGCGCCGGAGGCGCAAGGCGGGGTATGGCGGCAAGCGGACGGCGGCCTGCGCATCGGCGCGCTGACGACGATCGCCGCTGTGGCCGCGGACGCGGCTGTTGGTCAGGGCTATCCCGGGCTCGCCGCGGCGGCGGCGGGTTTGGCGACGCCGCAGATCCGTCGCGTCGCCACCGTGGGCGGCAATATCGCGCAGCGCAATCGCTGCTGGTACTTCCGCAACCCCGAGGTCGCGTGCCTGAAAAAAGGCGGCCAGGGTTGCCCGATGCGCGCCGGCAACGCCCTTTATGGGGTCGTGTTCGACCGCGCGCCATGCGCGGCCCCGCATCCTTCGACGCTCGCGGCCGCGTTGCTGGCTTGCGACGCGCGGCTCGACACCAACCGGCGGCGCGATCTGCCGATCGCCGAGGCGTTGGGCAATGGACAAGCGAGCGCGGCGGAAACGTCGCTTGGCGCAGGCGAACTGATCGAAGCCATCGCGCTCCCGGCGCCAGTCGCCGGCGAACGGGCCGCCTACAGGCGCGCCATCGGGCGCGCTCACTCGGAATGGCCGCTGGTTGAACTTGTCGTCAGCGCGACGCTGGAGGCCGGCGTCTTCGCGCGCATTCGCGTCGTCGCCGGCGGCGTTGCGCCGGTTCCCTTGCGGCTGGAGGCGGTCGAAGCGGCCGTGCTCGGCAGGCCCGCGAGCGCCGAGACTTTCGCCGCCGCCATGGCGGCGGCGACGAGCGGCGCCAATCCGCTTGCGCAAGCGCGCTACAAGCTCGCACTCCTTCAAGGCCTGGTGCGAGATCTCCTGGAGACGGTGGCGGCAAGTTGATAGGTCGATTGACGCCTATGGTCGATCCCGAAGGGCGACGAAGAACCCGCCAGCGTCGGAAATCCAGGGAAATGCAGATGCGCCCCGGCCGGCGCTACTCGTTCGAATCCGAAACTCGGCGCCCGGTCGCGGGTGGGCGGATTGCGGACTCCCCGCGCAATCCACCGACCTCGCCCTGAGGCGCGAAGCGAAGCGTAGCCTCGAAGGGCGTTCCAGCTAACGCCGCCGGTTGTGCGAGGCAGCGGTTGATTGCAGCAGAGGTCGGGCCAACGAGCGTCCTCCGAGGCCCCTTCGGGGCTCCTCAGGATGAGGGGGGGTGGGTGGCGCCGACACGGCCCGCTCTTCCCCAACGCCCGCCAATCCGGGAATTCCTTGCACCCCTCGTCAGCAAGCATCGGAGCCGCCGCTCCGACCAACGGACCCCAGGTCGATCCGATGCCGCCGCCGCCCGATTACCGACGTCGCCCGACGCCCGCGCCCAATTCGCTGCGGCGCCAGGCGGCAGGCGAGACGCCGATCGAGCGTTTGAATTCCCGGCTAAAGTGATAGACGTCGCAAAAGCCGCATTTTTCCGCGATTCCGGCGAGCGGTTCGTTGTTGTGGATAATCAAGGATTGGGCTTGCATGAGGCGTTCGCGCAGCAGCCACTGACGCGGGCTGGTGCGCAAATGCTTGCGAAATAGCCGTCGCGTTTGTGACGCGCTGAGGTTCGTCACCGCGCTAAGTTCGTCGGCGCCCCAGGGTCGGTTCAAGTCCGCGTGCATAGCGGCCACGATCAGGGCGAGCGCGGCGGGCATGCCTGGCGCCGCCGACCCAGCCCGCGCTTGATCGATGATTGTGAGGAATTCGCTGGCGAGACAATTGAGGCGCAGATCGACGCCAAGTTGGCGGCCGCGCATGACTGAAAACAGTCGCTCGAACCACGACAATATGTTCGCGCCGTCGAGAATGGCGACGCGAGGCGTAGCGTTGCCAAAGAGCTTTTCCCGCACCGCCGCCGGATTCGGCCCGTCCAGTCGAAACCACAGCAACGTCCATGGCGCTCGCGGGTCCGCGAGATGTGCGTGGGGCCACTCGTTGGCGATCCATACCAGTTGCCCCGGGCGCACCTCCAAGCGCTGTCCGAGCGTTTCGACAACGCCGGCGCCGGAAAGACAATAGAGGACATCCTGCCCGGCATGGCTGGCGCGCACGACCCTGTAGTCCGCCGCCGCCACGACCTTGCCGGCGCGCAAAATGCTGAACGCGCAATGCGTCCAACCGGCTTCGGGGACGTAATACAAGCTCTCAACGAAGGACGTCTCACCTAGCATGCGCGTTTTATACAAAAACGCGCCCCGTTTGTCCATTTTCTAAACAGGCTGGCGCGGATAGCTTCAATCCCACGCTAGGAGTTCAACGGAATCGACGTCCCGCCGTTTTTGCCGCCGCAGGCCAGCATCAGGCCGGACGCAAAGGCGAGCTGATTGGAATCGGGAAGAACGCTGATGATCGCGATGACCAAGGAAGAGGCGAGCCTATACGCTCGCGACGGATACATAATTCGCAAAGGTTTGCTCGACGTCGGAGAGGTGGGCTTGTTTCGCGACCGCGCGCGCCGACAACTCGAGCAGGAGAATAGCGCTGGCGGCGTGATGGCCAAGGGCGACAAGGAAGGCAAGAAGACCCTGCTGAAAATGTGGTTGACGGCGGAGGACGACCAATACGGGCTGCTCGCCCGCGACGAGCGGCTGGTCAATCTCGCCGAGGACGCGATCGGCAAGCCGATCTATCTCTACAGCCACAAGATGACTATGAAGCAGCCTAACGAAGGCGGCGCGTGGGAGTGGCATCAGGACTTCGGCTATTGGTACAATTACGGCTGCCTGGCGCCGGAAATGATGAGCATCTACGTCGCTCTCGATAAAGCCACGCGAGAAAACGGCTGTTTGCAGGTGCTCAAGGGCTCGCATAAGCTCGGCCGTCTGAACCATGTCCGCGAGAACGATCAGACCAATGTCGAACAGGAACATCTCGAAGCGGCGTTGGAGCGCTTCGAACTCGTTTACGTGGAAATGGAGGCTGGAGACGCGCTCGTTTTTGACGGCAACCTGCTGCATCGTTCTGACGCGAACCGCTCGAACACGTATCGCTGGGGTTACATCTCCTCCTACAATGCGGTCGAGAATGCGCCTTTTAAGCGAGTGCGGGAGTATGGAAACTACCAAGAGTTGCGGAAAGCGCCCGCCGGCTCTTTCCGCATGGCGTCCTGAAACAAAATCAGGCGCCGCGCGTGACGCCTGGCGATCGAACGCCAGCGCTGCGGGCGTTCGTTGAAGAGACATCAAAGGGTGGGCAGCCCGGACGTTTGCGAAGCGTCCATTCTGCCGGGAGGACCTGATGGCCGGTACGGCCGCAACCAGCGCCCGCGCGCCAGTCATGGACCGGTTTACGCTCACGCGCCTCCTTCGGGCGCGGGAGGCGGGCGTGTTCATTGCGCTTCTGGCGCTGTGCGCATTTTTGTCGTTTGCGACCGACTGGTTCCTGACTTCGGTGAATCTTTTCAACGTCGGCCGCCAGATCTCTTTGCTCGGGATCATGTCGGTCGGCATGACGTTCGTATTGATCTCTGGCGAGGTCGATCTTTCCGTGGGTTCGACCTACGCCTTTTCCGGCCTTTCCACAGGCATGCTGATTACCGCAGGTTGGTCGCTGGCTCCGGCGCTGTTTGTGGGCGTCCTCACGGGAGCGGCGATCGGCCTCATCAACGGCGCCCTTTCCACATACGGCCGGCTGCCGTCCCTGATCGCGACGCTGGGCATGCTGAGCGTCGTGCGCGGGGCGGCGCTGATCTTGACCAATGGTCAGCCTGTGACGATCAATGTCCGCAACGGCGCGTCGCCCGCCGTGCTCGACATCTTTGAATATATGGGCCAGGGCTATCTCTTCGGGGTGGTCCCGATGCAGCTCGTTTTCTTTGTCATCATCGCAGCGCTCGCCTGGCTGGTGTTGTCATATACGAATTTCGGCTTTCGCGTGTTCGCCGTCGGCGGCAGCGCGAAGGCGGCGCGCGTGTCCGGCATTCACGTCAACACAGTCAAGATCTGGGCCTTCGTGCTGATGGGAATGCTCGCGGCATTCGCCGGCATCCTCAGCCTTGCTTTTCTGCCGAGCGGTCAGGCAGGGCGCACAGGGTTAGGTCTCGAACTCGACGTGATCGCCGCGACCATCGTCGGCGGTTCGTCGCTCTCCGGCGGCGAGGGCACAATCCTTGGCACCGTTCTCGGGGTGTTGATCATCGGCGTCATGCGGAACGGATTGGTGCTTATGGGCGTCTCGCCTTTTGTACAGGAATTGATGATCGGCCTTGTCATCATCATCGCCGTCGGCATCGACAAGTGGTCGACGCGCGGCGCCGGCTAGTGGGCAACAAAGATCAAAAAGGGAGGAATGAATATGAAACTTGGGCACATCATTGTGGCGGCGGCGCTGGCGCTGGCGCCATTGTCGGCGCAGGCGGCCTCAAAGCTCAACGATTTTTCGCTTGCGAGTCGCATCAAGGCGAAGATCGCCTCGGGCAAGCCGCTCGACATCTACGTCTCCTATCACGACGTCTCGAATGAATTCGCGCCGTTCATGAAGGCCGGCGTGCGAAAGGCGGCGACCGAGGACAAGGTGAACGCCCAGTTCATCGGGCCGGTGGGCGCAAACGCCGACGGCCAGATAAGCGAGATCGAAACTTTGATGGGCAAGATGGACGGCTTGGCGATATCGTCGGTTTCGAGCGACGCGCTTGCGCCGGTCATCGATCGGTTCCTGAAAGCCGGCATCCCGGTAGTGACCTTCAATACCGACAATCCAAACAGCAAGCGTCTCGCCTTCGCCGGGCAGGACCTCGTTCAATCGGGTCGCGAAGCCGGCAAGCTGATGGCGAAAGTGCTGGATGGCAAGGGCAAGGTGCTGATCACGACGATCGACGCGGCCGCGCAATGGTCGCTCGATCGCGAGAAAGGCGCACGCGAGGCGTTGAAGGCCTCCAGCGGCATCGAGATCGTCAATACGCTGAACACCGGGACCGATCCGCAGAAGATTTATTCCGCGATCGAAAACGCGATGCTCGCCAATCCGAGCATCACTGGCATATTGTCACTGGAATGCTGCTCGACGCCGGCGGCGGGAACATGGGTAGACCGCAACAAAGCGGCCAACCGAGTCAAGGTTGTCGGGTTCGACCTGCTCGATGAGACCGTCCAGCTTGTCGAGAAGGGCGATATCCAGGCCACGATCGATCAGGCCCCGGAAGCGCAAGGCTTCGCGGCCGTCGATCTCCTCGTCAAGTTCTTGAAGGGACAGACGATCGAAAATGTCGACACCGGCGTGAAAGTCTACACCAAAGACAACATCGGCGAAATCGTCAAAAAAGTCAAAAAATAAGGCACGGACATCTTCGCGTCTGACCACATGACAGATCAGATTATTCCCTACATTGTCGAGATCGCCGGGGTGGTGAAACGCTTCCCTGGCGTTCTCGCGCTCGACCGCATCTCTGTCGGCTTTCGCGCTGGCGAGGTGCATGCCGTGATCGGCGAGAACGGGGCCGGCAAGTCGACTCTGATGAACATTCTGGCCGGGGACCTGCAACCCAATGCCGGCGAAATTCGCATCGACGGCAAGGCGACGCGCTTCGCCTCGCCGCTCGATAGCCGCTTTGCCGGCATCGTCGTCGTCTATCAGGAACTGACGCTCTGCCCGACATTGAGCGTCGCCGAAAACATCATGATGTCGGACATCGCCGCGCGGCCCGTCGCCCGCTTTACGCCCCGCGCGAAGATGCGGCTTGAGGCGCGCGCGGCGCTAGCGCGGCTTGGCATTGACAAGCTCGATCCGGACGCCAAAGTCGGCCGGCTGACGATCGCCGAAATGCAATTGGTCGAGATCGCCCGCGCGCTGCGCCAACGTGCGCGCGTGCTCGTGCTCGATGAGCCCAATTCGTCGCTTTCCCGGCGAGAGAGCGAGCGGCTGTTCGAGATTGTCAAGCAATTGCGCGACGAGGGCGTGACCGTCATCTACGTCTCGCATCACCTGCGCGAGGTTCTCGATCTCGCCGACCGGATCACCATCATGCGCGATGGCCGCACGATCGAGACGCTCGATAATGACAATCTTGTCGAAGATCAATTGATCCGGGCTATGGTCGGGCGCGATCTCGACGTCGCCAAGCAACGGTCGCTGGAGCCAGCGAGGGATTTGGATAGCGGCGACGTCGTGCTGTCAGTCGAGGACCTGACGGCGCCGGGTGTCGTCGACATCAGCTTCAAGGTGCGGGCCGGAGAAATCCTCGGCGTCGGCGGCCTGCCAGATTCTGGCAAGGATAAACTCGGCGAGGCGCTTTTCGGCTTGCGCGACCGAAGCGGCCGCGTCGCCATCGACGGCGTCGAATTGCGCGCTTCCGATCCGCATGCGTCGATTCGAAGCGGCATGTCTTTCGTACCCGCCGATCGCCGCGGCGCCGGCGGTCTGCTCTCGATGAGCGTCGCCGACAACATCGTGGCCGCCTCGCTGTCTCGCTTTTCGCTCGCCGGTTTTCTCAGACGCGGCGCCATCAATCGCGAGGCGCGCGCCCAGGTCGCCCGCCTCGACGCCCGCATCGCCAGGCTCGGCCAGAAGCTCGGCACGTTGTCGGGGGGCAACCAGCAGAAGATCATTCTCGGACGCAGCCTCGTCACCAATCCGCGGGTCTTGATCTTGCACGAACCGACGCGCGGCATCGATGTCGGGGCCAAGGCGGAAATCTATGCGATCCTGCGCGGCATCGCCGGCGAAGGCGTGGCGCTGATGATAATATCGTCGGAAATTTCCGAGTTGATCATGAACGCCGATCGCGTTCTCGTGATGCGCGACGGGCAGATTTCGGGCGATTTGGCGAGAGCCGGCATCAGCGAGGAAGCGATTTTGGCGCGCGCGATGGCGTCCTGAGCGAGGGATAATGACGAACCCGAAAATCACCGTCGTTGGAAGCTTCGCCGTCGGCCTGACAATGCGGGCGCCCAAAATGCCGATCTTCGGCGAGACCATTCTCGGCTCCGATTTCGATATGGGGCCGGGCGGCAAAGGCTCCAATCAAGCCGTCGCAGTCGCCCGGCTCGGCGCCCATTCGTCGCTGCTGGCGATTCTGGGCTCCGACAAGCTCGCCGGCATCGCCACCGACCTCTACGCCGCCGAAGGTGTGGACGCCTGCCTGGTCACGACGAGCGGCGAGCGCCCCACCGGCGTTGGCATCATCATTCTCAACGACAAAGGCGAGAACTTCATCATCCTCGATATGGGCGCCAACGAGTTGATGAACGTCGAGACCGTCGACGCCGGAGAACAGCGCATCGCCGAGAGCGACGTCGTGATGACGGTGTTGGAAGTGCCGATTCCGGCGGCGGCCCGCGCGATGGAACTCGGCCGCAAGCATGGCGCCAAGACGATTCTCAACCCGGCGCCGGCGCGGCGGCTGCCTGAGGCGATCTTCGCCTCGGTCGATTATCTGACGCCGAACGAGAGTGAGCTCCGCATCCTTTTGGGGCTGCCTGCCGATGAACCGCGCTCGTCGCGCGAGCTTGCGCAGGGCCTGCGCCGGAGGGGCGCATGCAATGTCATCGTGACGCTCGGGCGCAGCGGCGCGCTGATCCTCACTGACGAACTCGATCTCATGGTGCCGGCCGTGCCGGTGGAGGTCGTCGATACGACGGGCGCCGGCGACGCCTTCAATTCCGGTTTCGCGGTGGCGCTCGCGGAAGGCCGCGACATCGTCGACGCGGTTCGTTTCGGGGTCGTCTGCGGCGCGATGGCTTGCACGCGCCTCGGCGTCGTCCCAAGCCTGCCCGATCGCGCCAAGGCCGAGGCTCTCTACGCAGAAGCCATGAACACCGTATGGAAGGACAAGACGTGAACCGCAATCGACTACTTAACGCTGAGCTCTCGCATGCCATCGCCTCGATGGGCCACGGCGACCTGATGATCGTCTGTGACGCAGGCTTTCCGATTCCCTCGACCGCGTGGCGCATCGATCTCGCGATCGTTCCCGACGTGCCCGATCTTGAGACGGTGCTGACGCCGATCGCGCAAAATCTGATCACCGAGCGGGTCGCCTACGCCGACACCTTGCCTGCGCACAACGCGCCTCTTCTGGCCAAGATCAAGCGACTGTTCGTCGACGCCGAATTCGAACCGATCAAGCACGAGACGATCCTGTCCGAGATGGCGGCGAAAGCCAAAGTCATAGTCAGGACCGGCGCCTTCGACCCCTGGGGCAACATCCTGCTCTATTCCGGCGTCGACGTGCCCGCTTGGTTCTCCAAAGAGGGGGTCGTCGCTCCCGATTACTATGCCAAGAAGATCAAAGGTTGATGCCGCGTATCTTCGATTTCGGCGGCCGCGAGGTCGAGCGCAGCCAGACCGTCGCAGGCTTGCGCGCCCTGAAGGGGCTCGCGCGCCGCGCCGCGCAGGTGACGGCGGAAACGGAGGAAGAAGCGGCCGCCGCGGAAGCCGCTGGGGTCGAAATGGTCGTTTGCCGGGCCGCCAACGTGGCGCGAGTGCGCGAGGGATCGCGCCACGTCTTCGTCACCGCCGCGCTCGGCTTCGCCGAAGCGATCACCAGCGAAGAGATTTTGCGCACCGCGTTCTGCGCCGTCACAGCCGGCGCCGACGCCGTGATTACCGGCCGCGGCTACGACACCGTGCGCATGCTCGCCAATGAACAGATTCCAGTCATGGGTCATCTCGGCTTCGTGCCGCGCAAATCCACCTGGATCGGCGGCGTGCGCCCGTTCGGCAAGACCGCCGCTGAGGCGTCGGAGCTTTGGGACCGTTTTCGACGCCTTGAGGATGCGGGGGCCTTCGCGGCTGAGTGCGAGGTGATCCCCGCGGCCGTGATGGCCGAAATCAACCCCCGCACATCGCTTGTCACCGTCTCCCTCGGTTCCGGCGCCGCCGCTGACGTCATCTTTCTATTCACCAGCGACATCTGCGGCGAATCAGCACGCTCGCCCCGCCATGCGCGCGCTTGGGGCGATCTCGCCAAGCTGCAGAAGGCCGTCCGCGACGAGCGGGTCAAGGCGCTAGCCGGCTTCCGCTCCGACGTCAGTTCCGGCGGGTTTCCGGCGGCGCACGAAACCGTCGGCATTGCAGAAGCCGAACTGGCCGAGTTTCGCCTCAGACTGGACGACGCGCGAAGATAGATCGGACGTGCGCGGCGTCTACGCGGTTCTCGCCCGTCGGGTTGCCTGCCCAGCCATGCGCCGCGCTCAAAAGGCCGAATACATGACCGCTCCAAATCAGTTGCCGATCACGCCCAAAGCCACTTGCCAACCGGGGGCCGTCCATACACGACGGCGGCTCAACGTAATCGCTCTAAGGCGAGGCGCCATGGGTTCGCCCAAAGCTCCGTCGCTTGGCGCTCAGTTGAGCTTTCTAAGCAGGAAATCGTAGAAGCGCGGATCGTCTGCGCGGGCGACGTTGATCCGGATGCCCTTTGCCAGATGGTTGCCCTTGTCGAGGCAGAACACGCTCCCTGGCGCAATGAAGATGCTCTCTTTTGCTCCCTCCTTACCCAATTCCAGATCATCCACGACGCTCGGCAGCAGGACATAAAGGTAGTATCCGCCGATTGCCTTCGAATACACGCGGCAGCCCATCCGTTCGAGTTTCGTCAGGGTCTGCGAGGCGGCGACCTCGATGCGCTGGGCGAGCCGCTTCAAATGCCGGTCGTAGTGTCCCTCGACGAGCAGTCGGTGCAGGAAGCGCTCGACGTGACCGGAACTGTTGACCGTCGTCAGCATCTTCAGTTCGGCGAGCGCGGCGATCCTGTCCGGGCGGGCGGCGATGAAGCCGGAGCGCAGGCTTGCCGAAAGCGTTTTCGAGAACGTCCCCACTGAAATCACGTTGTTCAATTGATCGAGCGTCGCAAGCCGGACATCGGGCGTCGTCGGCAGATCGGCGAACGGGTCGTCCTCGACAATCGTCAGCCCATAACGGGTGGCCAAAGTCAGGATCGCGTGGGCCACTGCGGCAGTGGTCGAGCCTCCCGTCGGGTTGTGCCCGAGCGACTGGGTGAAGAACAGCTTCGGGCGCTCGGCTGCGGCCTTAGCGTGGAAATCCTCGAGCTCCGGGCCTTCCGGGGCGCGGCGCACGCCGACCATGCGCACCTGCGCGAGCTTTAGCTTGGCAAATAGCGGGTAATATCCGGGCTCGTCGACTAGGACGGTGTCGCCGGGCGACAGCAGAGCGCGGATGACGAGGTCGAGCGCGTGGTTGGCGCCGAAAGTCAGAAGGATGTTCTCCTCCCTGGCCTGGATCTGCTGTGCCGCCAGTCGCCGCGCGACTTGTTGCCGAAGCGGCAGGAAGCCAAGCGGAGAGCCGTAGGCGTCGGCGTCCACCGGCAGGGCTTTTCCGTTGGCGCCGAGATGGCGCTTGATCTCGGAGTGCTCGGTCCACGACGCGGGCGGCCTGCCGTCGCCGACGCGGATGCTGAAGGTCTGTTCGAGTTGCGCGCTCAGTAGCGAGGCGATATCAATGGCCTCCGTGACATGTCGTGGCCTGGCGCCGTTCCTGGCCAGCCCTGAGTCGTTGACCACGAAACCCGATCGCGCCCTCGGCGTCACATGCCCTGAGGCCGCGAGCCGGTCGAACGCCTCGATGATCGTGTTCTTGGAAACGCCAAACTCGGCCGCCGCCTTTCTGATCGAGAGAAGCCGGCTACCGGGTTCGAGCGAGCCTTGGGCGATCTTCTCGCGCAGCGCGTCGACGACCGTGTCGACGAGGCTCTTGCCGCGCGAAATCTGTCTTGTTGATGCCGACACACGGCTCTCCGATGGGTACAGTCTGGGACAATATATAGAATGTGTGTCTTTTAAAATAGCGCCAAAGTGCTCATGAAACACGCAAGGGCAGTCGGAGGAAGCAAGCCTTGGGCACATCCGTTGGACGCGGGACGCGTCCCGTCGTTAACTCTCGCATCGAGAATCTCCGCAATCTCTCGCCGGCCGAAAGGCTCGACCGAACGGCGACGGCAACCTCGCTGGACGCCGACGCCGCGAGGGCGTTCAGCGCCGGCGGACTGCCGATCGAGATCGCCAACGGCATGATCGAAAACGTGATCGGGACGTTCGAGCTTCCGATCGGCGTGGCGACCAACTTCACCATCAACGGCCGCGACTATCTGATCCCAATGGTCGTTGAGGAACCCTCGGTGGTCGCCGCGGCGTCCTACATGGCGCGCATCGCCCGCAGCGGCGGCGGATTCCAAACGTCGAGCACGTTTCCGATCATGCGCGCGCAGGTGCAGGTGCTCGCCCTCAAAGACCCGCATGGAGCGCGGGCGCGGCTGCTGCGCGAGCGCGGGGCGATCGTCGCGGCGGCGAACGCCCGGGACAAAATCCTCGTCTCGCTCGGCGGCGGCTGCGTCGATATCGAGATCCACGTCTTCGACCCTACGCCCGTCGGCCCGATGCTCGCCCTCCACCTGCTCGTCGACGTCCGCGACGCGATGGGCGCGAACACGGTCAACACCATGGCGGAGGCCGTCGCGCCGATGGTCGAGGCAATCACCGGCGGCGTCGTGCGCCTGCGTATCCTTTCCAACTATGCCGACCTTCGCCTGGCGCGCGCGATGGTGAGCGTCGCCCCCGACGCGCTGGCGACGAAGGAATATTCCGGGGAGCGCATCGCCCAGGGCATTGTCGAGGCCTGCGCATTCGCGATCGTCGATCCTTATCGAGCGGCCACCCACAACAAGGGCATCATGAACGGCGTCGACCCGATCGTCGTCGCCACCGGCAATGATTGGCGCGCCATTGAAGCCGGCGCCCATGCCTGGGCGGCGCGATCCGGCCGCTATACGTCGCTTTCGAATTGGGAGATCGACGCGAAGGGACAACTCGTTGGCACGCTGGAAATGCCGATGGCGCTCGGCCTCGTCGGCGGCGCGACCAAGACCCATCCCGCGGCGCGTGCGGCGCTCAAGATCCTTGCCGTCGAAAGCGCTCAGGAACTCGCCGAAGTGGCGGTGGCGGTCGGTCTGGCTCAGAACATGGCCGCGCTCAGGGCGCTTGCAACGGAAGGCATCCAGCGCGGCCACATGGCGCTGCATGCCCGCAACATCGCGATCCTCGCAGGAGCGGCGGGAGACGAGATCGAGGGCGTGGCGCGCTCGCTGGCGGCCGATCACGACGTGCGCGTCGACCGGGCGAAGGAGATCCTTGAGACGATGCGGAGCGGCAAGGGGTGAACGGATGACCATGCCGCAAGAGACCGCGCCCGGGGCCCGCCAGCGGTTCTACGAGCGTGTGCTGCGCAGCCAAGAGGGGATTGTGCTCTCTCTGGCGATGCTGGCGTTTGTACTCTTCGCGGTCGTGCTTCCGGGCTTCCTGACCGTCGGCAACATGCTCGATCTGGTCAGGAACGTCTCGATCCTGGGCATTCTCGCGCTCGGCATGGCGCTCGTCGTCATCGCCCGCGGCATCGATATTTCCATGATCGCGGTCATGGTGATCTCCGTGTCCTGGGCCTTCGTCATCGCGCGCGCCGGCTATCCGCTTGAACTTGCGCTTTTGATTGGCGCCGGCTTCGCGATTGTCGCCGGCGCGACGATCGGGGCGCTGATCGCCTTCGGCGATGTGCCGCCGATTCTTGCGACGCTCGCGGCGGGATCGGTCATTTATGGGATAGGGCGGACGTTCTTCTTCACCCTGGAGATGCAGAACGTGCCGCCGAACGCCGGCTGGTTCAACGTCATCGGACAGGGCGTCGTCTTCGGCATTCCTGTCACGGTCATCGCTTTCGGACTCCTCTGCGCGCTCGTGCACCTCGTGCTCAGCCACACCCGATTCGGCTGGTTGCTGTATGCACTGGGCAGCAATCCCAACGCGGCGCGGACGGCGGGAATGGCGACGCGCCCCGTCACCATGGCGCTTTATGCGATCAGCGCTTTCGTCGCCTACGTGGCCGGTCTGATCCTCGCCTCCTCGGCCGCGGCGATCAACGTGCGGCTATTCAACTCGACGATGATCTACGACATCCTGCTCGTCGTCGTCCTGGGCGGCATCGGCCTCAATGGCGGTCACGGCGGAGTTCGCAACGTCATCCTGGGCACCCTGTTCGTCGGCGTCCTGCTCAACGGCATGACCATCCTCAACATCGATTACACGATCCAGAACCTCATCGAGGGCATCGTCCTGCTGCTGGCGATCGTCGTGGACTCTCTCGTCAATCCTCGCGACGAGCAGACGTCGCAACAGGGGGATCTCTAACTTTCGGCTCAAACAACGTTCAATATCGGAGGAAAAAGATGAGACAAGCATTCATAAAGACACTGACGCTGGCCGCGACGGTGCTCGCCGCCGGTCTGACGGTTGCGAGCGCCGCCGACAAGGGCGTTGAGAACCCGCGCAGCACTGCGTTCCACAAGGCGCTCGAAGGCAAGACGGTCGCCTTCGTGCCCCTGTCGATGGGCTTCGACCTCACCGAGGGCTGGGCCGCCAAGATGCGCAAGCAGGCCGCCCGGCTCGGCTACAAGTTTGAGATTCGCGATCCGGCTTGGAGCACCGACGCCGGCGCCAAGGCGATTCAGTCGCTGATTACCGAAAAGCCGGACCTGATGGTCATCCACAATCCGGACATCCAGTCCTACGCGCGGCTTCTGAAACAAGCGCAGGCAGCCGGCATCAAGGTCGTCCAGATCAATCTTGAATCGAACACGACGACCGATTCCTATGTCGGCGCCGACTGGACGGAGATCGGCGAACAAGCGGCCACGGCGGTCGCCAACAAATGCGACAAGGGCAAGGGCGTATCGACGGAGATCGCAATCGACACCGGCGTGCCGACGGCGGCCTCGGACGTCTTCCAGCTTTACGGCATCTATAAGGTTCTGAAGCAGCATCCGGACATCCAGGTCGTCTCGCAACAGGCGACGGAATACAACCCGGAGAAGGCGCGCTCTATCATGGCCACAGTGCTGCAACAGCATCCCAAGCTGTGTGGCGCGATCGGCATATGGGACAATCAGGACACCGGCACGGCCTCGGCGATCAAAGCCGCTGGCAAGAGCGACCAGGTCTTCCTCGTGACGAGCGGCGGCGGAAACAAGAGCGCCTGCGACAATGTCGAAAAAGGCCTGTTCAATCTCTACATCAGCTACAATGTGCCGCTCCAGGGCGACCTCCTGAATCAAGAGATCGCCCGGCTCCTGATATCGAAGGCGGCCGCCGGGTCGGACAAGGCGGTCTACTTCAACCCGCTCACCCAGATCACGAAGGCCAATGTCAATCAGCGCAATTGCTGGACGCTGGACGACCTGAAGTAAGAGCAGCCTCGCCATGGCCAACAGCACGGCGCTGACCCGCCTGCGTCACAAATACTTCTCCGACCGCCTGGTCGGAGAAGTCTTGTCGAAGAGTTGGATCGACATCGCTATTCCGGTCGCCGCGCTTCTCGTCACGGTCCTTGTCATGGGGGCCTTGATCCCCGGCGCCATCAACGTCGCCTACATCAGCGATCTGTCGCGCCAACTTGCCGAATTCGGGCTGGTCTCGCTCGCAATGATGATCGTCATCATGTCGGGCGGGATCGACCTGTCAGTCGGGTCGATGTTCGCGCTGTGCGTCCTGACAGCGCTGGTCGGTATGAGCGTCCTCGATCTGTCCTTCGTCGTCGCGCTCGCCATGACGCTCGGCGCCGGACTCGCCTGCGGGCTCCTGAACGGCGTGCTCATTGGATATCTGCGGCTTCGCGCCTTCATCACAACGCTCGTCACGTTGGTGATCTATCGTGCAATCTACAACATCGCCTTCCCGGGAACAGCGAGCGCCATCGTCACCGGTTCGCCGGATTCGCCGTTGTGGGACTATCTCGGCTTTGGCGCCTTCAAGGGCATTCCCGCTTCGTTCATCGTCTTCGCCGTGATCGCTATCGCGATCCACGTCACACTGTCCCGCCTCGGCCCCGGCTGGCGGTTACGGGCCGTCGGGGGCGCGCGCAAGTCGGCCTACAACGCCGGCATCAACGTCAAGGCCACCGTCTGCATGGCCTATGTGGCGTCCGGCCTGCTGACCGCGGTCGCCGCCTTCCTGTTTTCCGCGCGGCTCGGAAGCACAGGGTCCGACACCGGCATCGGCATGGAGATATCCGTGTTGACCGCCGTCGTGCTCGGCGGGGTCTCGCTCGGCGGCGGGCGCGGGTCCGTGGGCAGCGCCATTATCGGCGCGATCCTCGTTCTCGTGCTGACCAACGGCCTCATCCGGCTTTCGACGCCGGGCTCCGTCAACCAGCTCCTGCTCGGCCTGATCCTGATCCTGGCGGTGCTGTTTGATGCGAAATGGGTCAAGAACCGCGGCAAAATCCTGAGTAAGCTCTATCTTTCGCCCACGCTTCTGGAGCTTCCCGCGCGCGTCAAGGCCAAGCACGATCCGTTCGCCCTTAACGATCGGCTCGGCGACGTGGAACTCATTGGCCTCGGCGAGGTCGAGGGCCCCGAGGACGTGATCCTGGGGGCGGACGACAGCCTTTATACCGGAACACGCCATGGGACGATCGTGCGCTTCCTCGCGCCCGACTACGCCAAGAGTGAGATATTCGCCCGCATTGGCGGCCATCCGCTGGGCTTGTCGTTCGACCGCGAGGGCAATCTTCTAACCTGCATCGGCGGCATGGGCGTGTACAAAGTCGGCGCCGACCGCATCGTCTCCAAGGTCACTGATGAGACGAACCGCAGTTGGTTCTCCGTCATAGACGATTCGCGTCTGCGGCTTCCCGACGACCTTGATGTGGCCGCTGACGGGCGGATCTTCTTCTCCGAGGCGACGATCCGCTACGAGATGGCGGAATGGGTGGTCGACGCACTCGAAGGGCGCGGCAACGGGCGCCTCATCTGCCACGATCCCACGACAGGCCG
Organism: Roseiarcus sp.; assembly: GCA_035606915.1. Taxonomy (GTDB): domain Bacteria; phylum Pseudomonadota; class Alphaproteobacteria; order Rhizobiales; family Beijerinckiaceae; genus Roseiarcus. The sequence continues at coordinate 86,322 of DATNDU010000079.1, forward strand.
GACGCGGACGGTGATGCGGGGACTGATCTTCGCCAACGGCGTCGCCATGGCGCGCGACGGACAGTCGCTTCTCTTCGCCGAGACCTGGGCCTGCCGGATATCGCGCTACTGGTTCGACGGACCAAAGAAGGGCAAGCGCGAAATCGTCATTTCCAACCTTCCCGGCTATCCCGACAACATCAACCGGGGCTCGAACGACGCCTATTGGGTCGCGCTTATGGGGCTGAGGACGCGAACATTCGATCTCGCGATGCGCAAGCCGGGCTTCCGGCGGCGAATGGCGCGGCGAATACCTTCCGACGAATGGCTCTTTCCCAACGTCAACCGTGGTTGCGTCATGCAGATCTCCGAGGCCGGCGAGGTTCTGGACGTCCTGTGGGACCGCAAAGGCGTCAATCATCCCTCGATCACCTCCACCTGCGAGCACAAGGGCTATCTCTACCTCGGGGGCGTCTCCAACAACCGCATCGGGCGCGTTCGCCTGCCGAACGCCGATCCCAACTGGACGGCGCAGCAGGACTATTGGGGAGCGAAATAATGGGGCTCCGGTCCGCGATGGCGTCCGTTTTCGGCCGTGGCGACGATGGCGCCCTGAGCGTGCCGCCCATGGACGGCGTGTTCAAGCCGAACAACCGCCTTGAGACGGCCGAGCGCGTCGTCGAGATTGCGGCGATCGACAATCTGACGGTCGCGGCCGGGGCCCTCTATGGCAGCAGCGGCGACGCCTTGATGCGCATCGATCCGAAAGGCGGCGCCGCTGCGATCGTGAGGCGATTCGACGGCGAGATCACGATGCTGACGGCGTCCCAGTCGGGAAGGATCGCCGTCGGCGTCCAGGGCGCCGGCCTGGCGCTCCTGGACGGGGCGAAGCAGGCGCAGGTGTTCGACTTGCCGGCGGACTGTCGCTCCTGCATCACCGCCGGGCTCTTCCGCGACGAGGACAATCTGGCGCTGGCGATCGGTTCCCGGCGGCATTCCTGGTCGGAATGGAAGTGGGACCTGATGAGCCACGGCGCGACAGGCGCCGTGGCGAATGCCCGCGTCTCAACGGGCGCCTTCGAGATCACGAGCGGCAATCTGGCGTTCCCGTATGGCCTCGCTGTCGGGGACGACGATTGCCTGTTCGTCAGCGAAAGCTGGCGGCACCGTATCGTCTCCCTACCGACCTCCGGGACGATTCCAAGGCCGGTCCTCTCAGAGCTTCCGGCCTATCCCGCGCGTATTGTCGCTGCCTGCGATGGCGGATACTGGCTTGCATTCTTCGCCCCGCGCCGGCAACTCACCGAGTTCGTTCTACAGGAGGACGATTATCGCCGCGAGATGATGGAGACGATCCCACCCGAATCTTGGATCGGGCCTGATTTCGCGGACGGAAGCAGCGAGGAGCAGCCGCTCCAGGCAGGCTCGGTGCGGCAGATGGGGATCATGAAACCGTGGGCGCCCTCGCGCTCCTACGGGCTGGTTGTCCATCTCGATCGGAGCATGGCGCCGACGGCGAGCTATCACTCTCGCGCCGATGGCAGCACGCACGGCGTCGCCTCGATCGTCGAATGGGGCGGGCAGCTCTACGCCGCGTCGAGAGGAGCCGGCGCGCTCATCAGGCTCGGGCTCAGCGCGAGTGCATCGACATGAACGACATCGTGGAATTCAAGCACGCCACCAAGGAGTTTCGCGGCGTTCCGGCCTTCCGCAACGTCGGTTTCTCGCTGCGCAAGGGCGAGATCCATGCGCTTCTCGGGGAGAATGGGGCCGGCAAGTCGACGCTGACCAAAGTGCTGGCCGGGCTCTATCCCCTCACATCCGGGGAGCTTTGGGTCGACGGCCAGCCGCGGACTTTCACGTCGCCTGGCGAGGCGCTTGCCCATGGCGTGGCAATGGTCTTCCAGGAGACCAATCTCGTTCCCTCCATGACCGTTGCGCAGAACCTTTTCCTCGGCGAGGAGCGCTTCTTCAACCGGCTGCGCGGCGTCAATATCAGGGCGCAGCAACAATTGCAGCGGCTGAGTTTCCATGTCGAGCCCACCGCGCTCGTCTCCTCGCTCGGCGCGGCGAAGAAGCAGATGGTGGAAATCGCCCGCGCCGTCCAGCACAAGGCGCGTATCTTCATCTTTGACGAGCCGACGGCGGCGCTCACTCCGGAGGAGAAGGAGCATTTCTTCGCGCTCGTCGAGCACCTCAAGGCCGAGGGCGGATCAATCATCTTCATTTCTCACGCCTTGGAAGAAGCGCTCGCGATCGCCGACAGAATCAGCATCCTGCGTGATGGCGAGCTGGTGGCGACCGACCAGACCCGCAACTTCTCGAAGGACAGCATCGTGCAAGCGATGGTTGGACGTCAGCTCAAGGACGCACTCTACAGTGGCGCGGCGGCGCGCGAGGCTCGGCCGGCCGGCCGCAAGGTGCTGACGCTCGAAAACCTCTCGATGGGCAAGGCCGTGCGCGGCGCGACGATGTCGGCTTTCGCCGGCCAGATCACCGGCATGTTCGGACTCGTCGGCGCCGGCCGTACTGAGATGATGAAGATCGTGGCCGGCGTGCTCAAGCGTGACTTCTTTCACGGCGGCCGCATCAAGTTGAACGGCAGGAGCGTTCGCTTCGGCGTGCCGCGCCAGGCGAGCAGACATGGCGTCGCCTATGTCACGGAGGATCGCAAGCTCGACGGGTTTTTCGACCGAATGGGAATTGCGCAGAACATATTTCTTGGCAAGCTCGTGAAGGGCGCCAATCCCCTATCTGTGGTCACGATGGCGCAGGCGGTCCGCGAGGCGTCGAAGTGGATCGAGCAGCTCAACATCCGCGCCATCCGGCAGAAGGCGCGGGTCGTTGAGCTTTCGGGCGGCAATCAGCAGAAAGTGGTCATCGCCAAAAGTCTGATCCAGGCGCCGCAGTTGATTATCTTTGACGAGCCGACGCGCGGCGTTGATGTCGGCGCCATCGCCGAGATCCATGCCATTATCCAAGAACTCGCCGATGCCGGCGCCGCCGTTGTCGTCATATCCTCTTATCTTCCCGAGATCCTTGCGATCTCGGACCGGATTCTGGTGGCGCGGCAGGGGCGCATCGTCGAGGAACTGTCGATCGAAGAGGCGACGGAAGAAAAGATCATGTATGCGGCGGTGCACTGATGGCGAACGAAAGGGCGGTGACGATCGTCGAGGTGGGGCCGCGCGACGGGCTCCAGAACGAAAAGCGCCCAATCCCCACAGAGTGTAAGCTTCAGTTGATCGCGCTTCTCGCCGATGCGGGGTTTTGCCGCATCGAGGCCACGGCTTTCGTGTCCCCCAAATGGGTTCCCCAAATGGCCGATCACGACGAAGTCATGCGGCGGGCCGTCCGCCGGCCGGGCCTCGCGCTGATGGCTCTGGCGCCAAACGAAAAAGGGGCCGTTGCGGCGATCGGCGCCGGCGCCCAGGAACTTGCGGTCTTCGCCAGCGCATCCGAGACCTTCGCCGCGAAGAACACGAACTGCACGATCGCTGAAAGCATTGATCGGTTCAAGCCGGTGTTGTCGCTGGCGCGGCGTCATCGCCTGCCGGTCCGGGGCTACGTCTCCTGCGCGGTCGATTGTCCCTACGAGGGACCCATCGCTCCGGCAGCCGTGCGCGCCGTCGCGACCCGTCTCATAGAGATCGGCTGCGATGAGATCGCTGTAGCCGACACCATCGGCCGGGGAGTACCGGAGCGCGTCGAGGCGATGCTCGCCGCCTTGCTAGAGGCTGTGCCGGCCCATCAGGTCGCTTGCCATTTCCATGACACTTCCGGTTTGGCGCTCGCCAATGTCGACGTGGCGCTGGCGCATGGCGTCCGCATCTTCGATAGTGCGGCCGCTGGTCTCGGAGGTTGCCCCTACGCGCCCGGCGCGGCGGGAAACCTGGCGACCGGCCGGCTCGTCGAATGGCTTAACACGAAGGGCTATTCGCACGGAATTGACGAACAACTCCTGGATAGAGCCGAGCAATTTGCCGCTGCATCTCGACACGGAGAGGCTGGCGGCTTTCCTGAAAGGTCGTCGCCATCGACCACCGGCTGACGAACCATCCAAGAAACGTGGCGGGGACAAAGCCGAGGTCGACGCCCAGGAAAGCTTGTGGATTTCACACGCTGGTTGGATCGTGCAAGGGGCAATAGACGGTTCCCCGATCCCGACCTCGCCGGTATCGCCGGCGAGGCCCGTGGTTGATTTTCCAGTTATTTCGCAGCCGCTTCCACCTCGGAAAGTGTGCGCCCGTGCGCGGAAACCGATACCGGAGCGAAAAGCGCGAAGCCCGCGAAAGCCAGCGTCGCCAACCCAAGGAACCACCAGGCCGCGCTCGTGCCGTAGTTCGAAACCACTTCGCTGTAGATCGGCGGCATGGTCGCCCCTCCGATCGCGATGATCGTCAGCATAAGGCCAGTTGCGGTAGGCACGTCGGAAATATGCAGGGTGCGGTCAAGCTTCCCAGGCAGCGAAATCCACGTGACGAAGCTGATGATGCCAAAGCATCCCACCGCGCCGGCAGCGACAATCAGGCCAGCGACGTTGAGATAAGGAATCATGACGAGGGCGACGCCTTCGATGACGAGCCCGAGCAACAACGTTCCTTTGACCCCGAGCAGTTTGTCGCCGATCCAACCGCCTATGAATCCCCCCGGAATGCCCCCGAGCAGAAGGACGATGCTCAACAACTCCCCCTGCTCTGCGCTCGCGCCGAGATGTTCCTGCGCATAGTGCGGAAGCAACTGCGCCGCGCTCAGATAAGCGCCATAGGCGCCGAGGAACGAGAAGCCGACCACCCACAGAATAGGTTGCGTGAAGATGCGCTTCAGCGATGCAAGGCTCAAATGCGCGCCGCCGATCTCGCTGCTCTCGTTAGGCGGCGTCGGGAAGGCGACGAGCATCATAACCAACGTCACGAAGCCGACCACGGCCCCGGCGAGAAGCGCGGAACGCCAGCCTAAGGCTGCGACCAGCGGCGTCCAGGCGAACAAACCGATCGCGGCGCCGACCGTGAAGGCGACGCCGGTGACGAGCCCATTGGCCAGCACGAGCTCACGGCGACGGAACCAAGCCGTCGTCAATCCGACGGCGCCGCCGAGATAGATCGATCCGCCGATGCCGCAGAGAAAACGCCCGGCAAGCAGAATCCCATAGGATGGCGCCCAGGCGCTGACTAGCGCGCCCAGGCTCTCCACGAGAATCCCGATCAGAATTGCGGCGCGCATGCCGTATTTTTCGGACAACCACCCGCCGGGAATATGGGCGAGCCCGTAGCCGGCGACGAACGACCCGACGACCATGCCGATCTGCGGGAACGTCAGATGCATGTCCTGGATCAGGTGGTGAAACGTCGGAATGACATTAAACCAGTTCAGCGTGAACTGGATGAAGGAAAGAAAGATAATCGTCAAGGCGACCCATCTGTTGGTCATCCCATTCCCCCTTTTGTTAGTCTCCGCGCTTCGCGCGGCGCAAAGCAAAGATCGGCAGCGCCCGAACGAACCCCTGACACACCGCGGCGGATGGCCTCCGGCGAACGGGATCGATCGAACGTCGCTGGTTAGATCAGTGATCGTGGTGACAATGCCCGTTGCACTTATGCTCGGCGCGCAGCTTGTCGCGATAGTCAGCCATCTGCTCGAACAGCTTCATGACGTCGGGCGCGTTGTGCTCTCCGACGAACTCTTCGTAGAGATTGAGCACCGTCACCACGATGCGTTCCGCATCGCCCCAATCCGCATAGCGGCCGAGCTTAATGTCGAAGGCGGCGTCGCGCGCGTTCATGCCCTTCTCGAAGCGCTTGCGCGCCTCATATTGCACGAATTCGAGATAGGCCTTCATGTCGCGTACAGCTTGCTTGTCGGCAATCGGACCGTGGCCGGGAACGATGATGTCGACATCCATTTCAAGAATGCGGTCGCAGGCCCGCACCCAGTTTGAGACCGGACCGGCCCAGGCAATCGGCGTTCCTTCGACGAACATAAGATCGCCGGTGAAGACCACCCGATCCTCAGGCACGAGCGCGACCGTGTCGCTGCGCGTATGGGCGGGGCCGAGGTCGATCAGTTGCACCGTCTTGTCGCCAACCTTGAGATCGAGCCTGTCGACAAAGGTGCGATCTGGCTTCTTCAACTGGATCTCGCTGAAATCGAACGGCTTGAACAATTCGGCGACGAATTGCGCGCCGCGCCCGAGCGTCTCGGCGTTGACCATCATGGAATGATAGTTTGCGGGATGCGACGGGTCCATGTCCTCGGCGGTGATCTCGGTGGCGATGATCTCGGCGCCTTGCACGAGTTGGTTGCCGAACGTGTGATCGCCATTGTGATGGGTATTGAACAGCGTGTTGATATGCTCGGACGCAGGAACGGCGCGCCGCATGTCGGCGAGCATCTCGGCGGTAAGCTTGAGGTCAAAGAGAGTGTCGACGAGGAGCGTTTGGTCGCCGTCGACGATGAGCCCGGCGTTGCTCCATCCCCACGACCCGTCGGGCTGAAGATAGGCCCAGACGCCGTTGCCGATGTCCTTCATACCTTTCGTGTATTGCCATTTTGCCATGGACGGTCTTCTCCCCGCTCAGACGCGCTTTTCGCACCGTTCGCGGAACCATGGCGCATTTTGATCGCGTTGACAAGTATCTTGATCGATCGTCCAGTCTCGGGCTAAAGTCCAGCGTGGCGCAAGACGCAGGAGCCAACCCATGCCGCCAAAACCCCCGAAGCGCGTCCCCGAGGCCGAAGCTTCGGCGCGCGAGCGCATTCTGGCGCAAGCGGAGCGGGTGTTCGGGGAGTGCGGGTTCGACGGCGCTTCGATGCGGCAGCTCGCCGAGGCGGCGGGCGTTCCCCTCGCGCTTGTCAGCTACCATTTCGGATCGAAGGAGGGCGTCTATCGCGCGGTGTTCGTCAGGCGCGCGCCGGTTATTGTCGAGCAGCGGTTGGCGGGCCTCGCTATCGCGATGAGCGAGCCGGATCTGGGCCGACGGTTGGAGCTAGTCGTCAAGGCCCTCGTCTTTCCCATGCTCCATCTGAGAGCCCACGACCGCGACCCGAGCTTTGGCCGGCTGCTCGCCAACGAGACGACGGAATCGAATTCGGAGCGGCGCGGCATCATTCAGGAGTTGTTCGATCCGATCGCCTGCGCCGTCGTCGAGGCGCTCCGCTCCGCACTTCCCGATCGAACGGAGACGGAGATCTGGTGGGCCTATCATTTCATGCTTGGTGCGATGGTTCACATCATGCGTGACGTGGGCCGGCTTGAACGCCTCTCCGGCGGCCTTTGCCGGCCCGACGACGAGGCCGCCGCGGTTCGCCATATGGTGGCTTTTCTGACAGCCGGCGTACGCTACGGACGCCCCGCGGGGGAGCCGGGTCCGCCGCCGGTCAACACAACCAAATCAACAGGAGGAAAAAAGCATGCGGCTGGTGACATTCCAAAACGGCGACGGAGCGCCGCGCGCGGGCGCGCTGGTTGACGGCGACGCGCGCATCGTCGATCTCGCCGAGGCGCACGACGCCGTCTTCGGCGCGCCCGGATTCGCCAGTGTCCTGGCGATCGTCGAAGGCGGAGACGCCGCACTCGCAAAAGCCTATGAAGCCTTAAAGAAGGCGCCGGCGAGCGCCTCGATCGCGCGCGCGCAAGTGCGGCTTCGCGCGCCGCTTCAGCCGCCGCCGCAGATGCGCGACTGTCTATGTTTCGAGCTGCATTTGCAGCAGGCTTTCGCGGCCAGCCGCAAGATAGGCGCGATGCAGGGCCCCGACCCTGAAAAGGCGCTCGCCGAGCTTGAACGAAATGGTCCGCAGCCGGCGCCGCCGATTTTTTACAAACAGCCGATCTATTACAAAGCCAACCGCTTCGCGGTGATTGGAACCGACGACGAAGTGGTCTGGCCGGCCTATTCGAAGTTTCTCGATTTTGAGCTCGAATTCGGGGTCTATCTCAAGGACAAGGTGACGGACGCGCCAAGGGACGGGGCGCTCAAGCATGTGTTCGGTTATACGATTTTCAACGACATGTCGGCGCGCGACGCGCAGGCCATCGAGATGGAGGGGCGCCTCGGGCCCGCGAAAGGCAAGGATTTCGACACCGGCAATCCAATGGGGCCGTGTCTGGTCACGGCGGACGAAATTCCCGATCCGTATAATCTCACCATGATCGCGCGGGTCAATGGTGAGGAATGGGGGCGCGGAAACTCCAGCTCCATGTATTGGAAATTCGAGGACCTGATCGCCTTCATTTCGCGCTCCGAGACACTTTATCCCGGAGAGTTTCTGGGCTCTGGCACAGTCGGAAACGGTTGCGGCCTTGAGCATATGCGTTTCATCAAGCCGGGCGATCTGATCGAATTGGAAGTGGAGCGGATCGGCATTTTGCGCAATCGCGTCGTCGCGCAAGCTTGAGGCGGTCGATCCCCCGCAAGCGCTCGGCAAATTCGGTCGATCGCCGAGCGCTCAAGCTTCTCCTGCCCGCATAGTTGTAGCAAAAAGTCGGCGCTTGGCGTTTTCTGGGCCAAGCGACGGCGCCAGGGAGGAAAATGTGAACGTCTTCACGCTTTTTTCTAATGCTGTCGCGGCTTGGCCCGAGAAGGTCGCCGTGCGCCACGGCGATCGCCGGTGGAGCTATCGAGAGCTCGACGCCGTCGCCGCCGCTTTCGCCGGGCGTTTGGCTTCGCTTGGGCTCGTCCCCGGAGACCGTGTGGCGTTGTTTATGAAGAATGGCCCGGCCTATCCGGCGGCGCTTCTCGGCGCCTTTCGCGGCGGCTACGCCGCCGTGCCCATCAACGCCAAGCTGCACCCGCGCGAAGCCGCCTACATCATTGAAAATTCGCAGGCGAAGGCGGCGCTCGTCGATGCCGATCGACACGACAGCGTCAAGGCGGCGTCGCCGGACACTTGTGCGTTCATTTCCACGGGGAACGCGCTTGAGGCCATCCTGGCTGGCGTCCGCGCAGACGCGTTATCGCCAGTCGAGCGCCAACCAGACGATCTGGCGTGGATTTTCTACACGTCCGGCACGACGGGAAAACCGAAAGGGGCCATGCTCAGCCACCGCAACCTAATTGCGATGGCGGTCAATTGCCTCGCCGACATTTGCGCCTTCCGGCCGGAAGACCGCCTCTTGCACTCAGCGCCCTTGTCGCATGGCAGCGGGCTTTATCTCATCCCCGCCCTCTCGCGCGGAGCGGAAAACATTATCGACGCCGGGACCTCTTTCGATCCGAATCGTATCCTTCGTTTCGTTGCTGATGAGGGTGTGACCGTGCTGCCTTTCCTGGCGCCGACCATGATCGTGCGGCTGCTCGATGCCGATCCGGCGATCCGCGCACCTGCCCTGCGCGCAATAATCTATGGCGGCGCGCCCGTCCATGTCGAGCACCTGCATGCCGCCTTGCGCAGGTTCGGGCCGGCGTTAACGCAGCTCTACGGCCAAGGCGAAGCGCCAATGACCATATCCTATCTGCCGGACTGGGCGCATATGGACGCGGACGACGAGACCCTGCGATCCGCCGGCTTCATCCGCTCCGGCGTCGAGGCGCGCATCTTGGGAGCCGACGGCGCGGCGCTCGCCCCCGGCGCGGTCGGCGAAATCGCCGTGCGGGGCGACGTGGTGATGCGCGGTTACTGGCGCAACGAAGCGGCCAATGCGGCGTCGTTGGCGGGAGGATGGCTGAAGACCGGCGACATCGGCCGCTACGACGCACGCGGCCGCCTGCATATTCTCGATCGTCGCCACGACACGATCATCAGTGGCGGCTCCAACATCTACCCGCGCGAGGTCGAGGACGTGCTGACCCGCCATCCCGCCGTCAAGGAAGCAATCGTCTTCGGCCTTCCTGATCCCGAGTGGGGCGAGAGCGTCGCGGCGGCCGTCGTCCGCCTTGACGACAGCGTCGACGCGGAGACGCTCATCGCCTTCTGTCTGGACCATCTCGCGAGCTTCAAGAAGCCGAGACGGATCGAATTCGTTTCGCAATTGCCTCAAAACGCCTACGGCAAGGTGCTCCGGCGCGATCTGCGCGACCGGTTCGCCAAGAGCGAGTAACGGCATTCGGCGCGGCCGCAATCTCAGCTCGACTTTCCGCCGTTTTGATCTTGGTTTTACATAGAGACCAAGAAAATTGGAGAGCCCGGCGATGATGCGCAGCGCTTCGTCGAGGATGGCGCCAGCGCTGCTTGCGCAGCGACCAGTAAAGAATGTCGAACAGCCCGACGCATCCTTTAACCGGATTCAGGCCCCACGCCCGCCCTCAAAACGAAGCGCCGCAACCCCGGCGAAGCTCGACTGCGGTCGCTGAGAGTCTTCGATGCGCAACGCCTCGTTCCATTTCGCCATGCGTTCGGAGCGCGAGAACGACCCGACCTTCAGTTGTCCCGCGTTCCATCCGACCGCGAGATGGACGATGGCGACGTCCTCCGTCTCGCCGGAGCGAGCGGAGACGATTGTGCCGAATCCGGCCCGCTTTCCCGCTTCGCAGGCCTCTTTCGCCTCGGTGAACGTGCCTGCTTGATTGACCTTGATAAGGACGGCGTTGACACTGCGCTGTTCCGCGGCGCGCTCGACGCGTGCGGCGTTGGTGACCAGCAAGTCGTCGCCGATCACCTGCACCCGGTCGCCAACCGACGCGGTAAATCGTCGAAACCCCTCGACATCGTCCTCGGCGAACGGATCCTCGATGGACAGGACCGGATAGCGCGCGCACCAGCCCAGCAGATAGTCCGCCATCCCGTCGCGGTCGAGCTCGCGATTTTCGAGGCCGAGGCGGTAACGGCCATTCTTGCCAAACTCGGAGGCGGCGATGTCGAGCGAGATCGCGATCTCCTGTCCCGGCGTGTAGCCAGCGCGCTCGATGGCGATCATCAGCGCATCGAGCGCCTCCTCGTTCGAGGAAAACGCCGGCCACCATCCGCCCTCGTCGGCCACGCCTTGCAAGAGACCGCGCTCGCGCATGAGATCGCCCGCCGCCATATAGACTTCCGCCGTCATTTCGAGCGCTTCGGCGAAGCTCTCGGCCCCCGGCGCGATGACCATCAGGTCCTGAATGTCGATGCGCCGCCCGGCGTGGGCGCCGCCGCCGAAGATCTGAATCTCGGGAAGCGGAATGCGAACGGCGGCGTCGCCGGCGATGTAGCGCCACAGCGGCATATGTCGCGACGCCGCCGCGGCGTGAAGCACCGCCAGCGACGCTGCGACCGTGGCGTTGCCACCCAGCCGCTGCTTCGTCGCCGACGGGTCGAGCGCGATTATCGCCGCATCGACGCCCGCCTGATTGAAGGGATCGCGTCCAGCAAGCGCCGGCGCAATCTCGTCTCGGATGCTGGCGAGCGCGTTTTGAACGTCGTAGCCGCCAAGCCGCCGCCCGCCGTCGCGGCGGTCGACCGCCTCGCGCGAGCCACGCGAGGCGCCCGCCGGGGCGATGCCGCGCCCCGCAGCCCCGTCCGAGAGCGTGACTTCGACCTCGATTGTCGGCCGCCCCCGCGAGTCCCAGATGCGGCGCGCATAAAGGCGCTGGATGATGGGTTCACTCATGATTGGGCCCACGCGTTGACGATGGCGATCGGATCGCGCACGGGATCGGTGACGAGCGGCGCCGCGAAGGCGCGAACGGCCTGCCGCTCCGGCTCCGTTTCGAGATATTCGACCGGCGACTTTCCGTCGATGCGCGCCAGAAACAGCGCCGGCAGCAGACGCGCAACCCGCGCCGCGAGGCCGCCGCGCGCCTCCCAGTCGACGCCCGCCAGATAGGCGTCGAGCAGCGCGGCGAAGGCGGGACGATAAGCGGCGCGGGAAACCCCGCGACGCGCGCCCTTCAACAACAGATGGTTGAGGCAGAAGGCGAGGTCGAACGCCGGGTCGCCCCAACAGGCGCATTCCGCATCGAGAAACACGGGGCCTTGCGGCGAGTGCAGGATATTCTTCGGACTGACGTCGCCGTGCATCAGCGCCTTGTTGTTCGCCAGCGTCGTCTGCGCGATGGCTTCCAGGTCCGCCGCGAGAGCCGGGTGAGTCCGCGCGGCGGCGAGCAGATAAGGCTCGATGCGGATGGCGACGAAAGTTTCGGCATGGGCGAAACGGGCAGCCAGACCGTCCGCCGCGGCGCTCCTTGCGTGTACGAACGCAAGGTCGCCGCCAACTGAGGCTGCAAACGCTTCGTCGGTCTGCCCGGCCATGAGTTCCGCCTTCCAGACAGGATTGTCATCGGGCGGCAGATAGGTCATGGCGAACAGGCCAAGCTTCGAGTCTTCGCCTAGCACGGCCGGGGCCGCACGCGGCCGCCAATCGGCGACGGCCCGCATCCACGCCGCCTCGGCGGCGTTGCGCGACAATGGCGCCTCCCAATGCGCCGTCACTTTCAACTTCTGGAGCGCGCGCTTTACAACGAAGCGACGGCCCGCTGTTTGCGCGAGATAGATGTCGGAGGAGACGCCGCCTGCAAGCGGCGTCAACGACAGCGCTTCGCCGGCAGCCGCAAGGCCCATCCTTCGCAGTCCGATCTCGATTTCCGCGGCGGACATTGGCGATCAACTCCCGCGAATCGGGCGCGGCCGACCTGTCTCGGGCGGCCGCGCGTTCTGGCTTAAGCGGGGGCGTAGCCGAGGACGCCCTTGATCTCCAAGAAGTCCTCCAGGCCGTATTCCGCGTATTCGCGGCCGTTGCCCGATTGCTTGTAGCCGCCGAAGGGCATGCCGGCGTCCCACGCGGGATAGTTGATGTGAACGTTGCCGGCCCGCATCTTGCGCGCCGCGGCGCGCGCCTTCTCGATGTCCTTGCTCTGGATATAGGCCGCGAGCCCGTAGCCGGTGTTGTTGGCCTCCTCCATCGCCTGCTCGACGCTGTCGTAGGGCATGATCGAAAGCACCGGGCCGAAGATCTCCTCTCTCGCGATACGCATGTGTGGTTGGACGTTGGCGAAAACCGTCGGCTGCACATAGTAGCCGCGGTTGAGGCCCGCGGGTCGGCCGAGACCGCCGGTCACGAGGTCCGCGCCTTGCTTGATGCCGCTCTCGATCAGATCCTGGATCTTGTCGTACTGAGTCTGGCTGACCACCGGCCCGAGCTTGGTGTCCGGCCCATCGGCCGGTCCGACGACATAGGTTTGCGCGGCTGCCTTCGCATAGGCGGCGGCCTCGTCATGCTGGGCGCGCGAAACGAACATACGGGTCGGCGCGTTGCAGGACTGGCCGCTGTTGCTGAAGCAACCCGCGACCCCCTTTTGCACGGCTCTCTTCAGGTCGACGTCGGGGAAAAGAATGTTGGCCGACTTGCCGCCGAGTTCCTGATGAACGCGCTTCACCGTGTCCGCCGCCGCCTTGGCGACGAGGATGCCCGCCCGCGTCGAGCCGGTGAACGACACCATGTCGACATCGGGATGGCTGGCGATCGCCTGGCCGACCGTCGGCCCGTCGCCGTTGACGAGGTTGAACAAGCCTTTCGGCGCGCCCGCTTCGTTCAGGATCTCAGCGAAGATGATCGCGTCGAGCGGCGCGATCTCGCTGGGTTTCAGAACCATCGTGCAACCGGCCGCAAGCGCCGGCGCAACCTTGCAGGTGATCTGGTTCAGCGGCCAGTTCCACGGCGTAATCATGCCGACGACGCCGATCGGCTCCTTCACGATCATGCCCGAGCCCTTCGGCTCCTCGAAGTGGAATCTTTTGAGAACGTCAACCATCTTTTCAAGATGAGCGAGGCCGATCGTCACCTGCGAACTGCGCGCGAAAGCGATCGGCGCGCCCATCTCGCGCGAGATTGCCGAGGCCAACTCCTCGCCGCGCTTTTTGTAGACGGCGATGATCCGCTCAAGCAGTTCTAGCCGCTCTTTGCGCGTCGTGAAGCCGAATGTCTGGAACGCCCGCTTCGCGGCGGCGACCGCCTTGTCGACATCGGCTTTTGAACCCAGAGAGATGGTCGCAAAGCCCTCCTCGTTCGAGGGATCAATCACGTCGAGCGTCTTTGGCTCGACCGGATCCACCCATTGTCCGTCGATATAGAATTGCAACGCATGGTTCATGCTTCTCTCCACTCTTTCAACAGCCGGCGCGGCGCGCACGGAGCGCTTTCCCGCGACGCATCGGAGCGACTTTCGATCCAGAAAGTTCTATGTTTCCGTGTCTCAATATCACAGGGGCCAGGCGTTTGGCGACCCCGCAAAAAGCCCGTATGTCATCTCCGAACTCGACATCGATCAGCGCCGGCAGAGAATCGCCGCCTTGGTGCATACCGAGCATTTCGTATCCGCTCAGGATCTCGCCGCTAGTTCAGCGTTTCGCAAGTGACCATCCGCAACGATATCGGCGCCCTGGCCCAGGCCCGATTTGGGAAATCGGGAAGAGAGCCACACATTGAAGGATCTGGCGTCACTCCTTCACCGCGCCGGTCATGGCGGAGACATAATATTCGACGACGAAGGAATAAAGCACGATCAGCGGCAGCGAGCCAACCAGCGCGCCGGCCATCAGCGTCCCCCAATGATATACGTCGCCATCGACAAAGTTGCTGATGATTGCGACCGGCACTGTCTTGTTGGAGGTCGAGGAAATAAAGGTAAGGGCGTAGATGAATTCGTTCCAGCAGAGAGTGAGCGAGAAGATGCTGGCTGAGATCAGGCCGGGAACGGCAAGCGGCAGAATGATCTTGGTCAGAATCTGCAGGCGCGAGGCCCCGTCGATCAGCGCGCATTCTTCGAGTTCATAGGGGATCGTCTTGAAATAACCCATCAGCAGCCAGGTCGAGAACGGAATCAGAATGGTCGGATAGACCAACACCAGCGAAAGCGGCGAATTGAACAGCCCGTATTTCTGGATTATGGTCGCCAGTGGAATGAACAAGATCGACGGCGGCACGAGATAAGCCAGAAAGATCAGGCCGCCGACCATCTGGGCGCCGCGATAGCGCAGCCGCACGATGGCGTAGGCCGCCATGACGCTGGCGATCAGCGATATGAAGGTCGACGCAAACGCCACATACATGGTATTCCAAAGCCAGCGCGGATATTGCGAATGAAATAACAGCTCTCTGATGTGATCGAGTGTCGGCGAAGTGACAAAGAACGGATTAAAGTCCTTCATGTCGATCAGTTGATTGTTCGGCTTGATCGCGGTGAGCACCATCCAGTAGAACGGGAACAGCAGAAAGATCAGGATCAATCCTAGCGGCAGATAGGTGGTGAGGAGTTTTCGCGGGCGCGTCTCCAGATAGCTCATGCCCTCCGAGGCGTCGATAAGACGCGCGGAAGCGAGCCGCTCCGCCGCCTCGGTGGTTTCGGGCGCCTCAGAGATTTCACTCATTGCCGGCGCCTTGCTGCCATTTGCGTTTCTGCAAACCGAACCACGAAAACAGGATTGCGGTCAGCAGGAACGGGATCATCGCGGTCGAGATGGCCGCGCCTTCGCCGAGGTTTCCGCCGAGAATCGCGCGCTGGTAAGACAGCGTCGCCATCAGATGGGTGGCGTTGACAGGCCCGCCGCGCGTCATCGCCCAGATAAGCTGGAAATCCGTGAACGTGAACAGCACCGAAAAGGTCATGACGACCGCGATGATCGGGGTCAGCAAAGGATAAGTGATGTAGCGAAAATTCTGCCAGCGCGAGGCGCCGTCTATGGTCGCCGCTTCATAGAGCGAGGGCGAGACAGTCTGCAATCCGGCCAGCAGCGTGATGGCGACGAAGGGCACGCCGCGCCAGATATTGACAAAAGTCAGACACCAGCGCGCGTTCCAGGGATTGCCGAGAAAATCGATGTATTGCTTGATGAGCCCGAGTTTGACCAGGCTCCACGAAATGATCGAAAACTGCGCATCGAAAATCCACCAGAAGGCGATGGCCGAGAGCACGGTTGGCACAACGAAGGGGATGAGCACAATCGAGCGCAGAAGCGCCTTGAACCGCAAGTTTCTGTTGAGCAACAACGCGAGATAAAGACCGATCGCGAATTTGATCGTCGAGGCGACAATTGTATAGAAGCAAGTGAAGAATACGGCGCCCCAGAACACGAAATCGCCTGACAGCCACTCGTAATTGTCGAGGCCGACGAATTCGCCGGGCCGTCCGATCTTTGCGTCGGTGAACGAGAGCCAGACGCCGAGCACCAACGGATAGGCCAGAAACAGGATCAGAATGACGAGGGTGGGCGCCATGAACCAGAATCCGAGCCAGTCTCGGTTGGAGCGCAAGCGCGCCCATGTTGAGCGCGTTCTCGGCGCCGTCGCGTCGATCATTCGGCTTCCTCGTACATGCCGCCTCCGGGGGCTAGAGCCGCCGCCTGCGGACGGACGGCGGCTCGGCGCTCAGCTAACGAAAGATGTGCAGCGCCGACCGCTCGGCGGTCTTCATCGTCCCCTTTAGATCCTCCTGCCCGGTGCAGTAGCGGGCGAACATGTCGACGACGATGAAATCGGCGACGGCCTCGGCCACTTTCGGGCTTAAGGGTCCGATGCCGCTAATGGGCAGCGTGCGCGCGGAGGCTTCTGCGAACACCTTGTTCTTCGGATCGGCGGTCCAGACCGGATTGTTGTCGTAGGCGTGAAGCGTCTGCGTGAGATAGCCTTGCGCGCCCTCGAGCCAAGGGTTGTACTGCGCGGCTTCCATCATGAAGGCCACGAAAGCTTTGGCCGCCATCGGGTATTTCGTGAAGTTGAAAGCCAGGATCGGGAAGGCGAGTTGCAGCTCCGTGGGGTGGCCAACCGGGCCGACGGGTTGCAACGCATGGTTCATGTCGTCGGCGATCGCGTTCATCTTGGCGTCGCCTTTTTGGCCAGCGGCCTTGGCCGCGACATAAATGGAGATGCCGTTCAGCGTCAGATGGATATCGCCGGCCAGGAACGCCTTGTTGTTGGACGAATCGTTCCACGAAGGCGTGCCCGGAATGAAGGTCTTGTAAAGCTCCATGGAGTACTCGAGCGCCTTGGCGGTTTCCGGCGAGTTGATGCAGACCTTGCCGTTCTTGTCGATCAGGTAGCCGCCGTTCCCCCACAGAACCCAGTGCAGCCAGTCGTTGGCGTCCCCCGTGGCGTGGCCGAACGCGAAGCCCGCTGGCGTATTGTTCTTCTTCAGCCCCTGGCAAAGCGCAAGAAAGCCCGGAAAGTCAGTCGGGAATGTTTTGAATCCCGCCTTGTTCATGGACGAGACGCGGTAGTTCATGTAGCCGCCGGCGACGCCGACGGGGATCGCAATCCACTTGCCGTTATATTGGCCGTAAGTCGCCGGGCCTTTGATCCAGCCGCCATATTTCTTGCCGAGATAATTGGCGACGTCATCGACGTTCAGACACTTCTCGGGGAACAACTGCGGCAGCGAATAAAGGCCCCATACGAGGTCCGGGCCCTGTCCGGTGTTGGCCGCCACCGAGGCCTTGGGTTGGATATCGTCGAAGCTCTCGTCCGATACGACGACCTTGACGTTGAAGGTCTTTTGAAATGTATCGACAATCTTAAGGAAGGCGACGCCTTCGCTGTCGACGAAATGTTTCCACCGCAGTACGTTCAGCGTCGCGCCCGCTTCGGGCTTCCACAGGCTGTCGGCCGCGAATGCCTTGGCGAAATCCAGAAGGCCCGAGCCGGCGACGGCCGCGCCCCCGACGAACGAGCGGCGAGTGATCCGAGACATATTTTCCTCCTTTGCAAGGTCTTCAGTTCTGGTTGCGAAGTCGTGCGGGCGGCATCAGGCCGCCAGCGCCTTGCCGCTCTTTGGATCGAACAGATGCACGAGTCCGGGATCACAACCGATTTTGATTGTTTCACCGGGACTGCGCGGGATTCGATCGCGAAACAGGCAGATGAGGTCACGTCCATCGGCATGGGCGACGACCAGCGTTTCCGATCCCGTGGGTTCGACCACGCTCACGCTGACCGCTGCGCCTTCCGGCGTCGTCGTGAAATGCTCGGGCCGCACTCCCAACACGACCGGCCGCCCTTCGCTGGCGGCAGGCGCGGCGGCGACCGGAAAGGTCAGGCCAGAAGCTGTCTTGAAGACCGCCTTGCCGTCGCTGTTGGCGATCTCGCCATCAAAGAAATTCATCGCCGGCGATCCGATGAAGGCGGCCACGAACATATTGGCGGGATGGTCGTAAAGGTCGAGCGGCGCGCCGATCTGTTCAACAATGCCGTCGTGCATGACCACGATCCTGTCGCCCATGGTCATCGCTTCGATCTGGTCGTGGGTGACATAGACCGTCGTGGTTTTCAGACGCTGGTGCAACTCCTTGATCTCGGTGCGCATGGCGACGCGCAACTTGGCGTCTAGATTGGACAGCGGCTCATCGAACAGGAAGACCTGCGGGTCGCGGACGATGGCGCGGCCCATGGCGACGCGTTGGCGCTGTCCGCCGGACAGTTGGCGGGGATAACGGCCGAGCAGCGGCTTCAGTCCGAGAATATCGGCCGCCCGCGACACACGCTGTTTGATCTCGGCCTTCCCCGCCTTGCGCAGAAGCAGGGAAAATCCCATGTTGTCGAATACGGTCATATGCGGATAGAGCGCATAGTTCTGAAAGACCATTGCAATATTGCGCTCTTTTGGCGGCGCGTCGTTGACGACATGGCCGCCCATGAGGATCTGGCCGCCCGTAATGTTCTCCAACCCTGCGATCATCCGCAGCAAGGTGGATTTGCCACAGCCCGACGGTCCCACGAGAACGACGAATTCCCCGTCCTTGATGTCCACATTGACGCCATGGATGACCGGCGTTGCGCCGTAGGCCTTTACAACGTCCCGAATCTCGACGGACGCCATTCATTTTCTCCCTGCTTGGCGTCTTGACGCGCCTCGACGTTGAAGTTCGCAACCGTCAACTTGCTGGCTGCCTTCCGTCGTCGCGGAATTTTAGACAAGCAATCCGTGCGGCGTCATGAGGCTGCGCATCATGGGGTTGAGATGTAGCGAGTCACAGCTAAGGCTGCAAGCGACGATTTGGCCGGGTTTTGGGTTTGATCTGTTGGCGTCCGGGGGCAAGCGTGGCGCCCCGTCTGAAGGAGATTTCGGCGCAGCGGAGCCTTGGCTCATGATGTTCGACGATCGCCACGATGGCGCGTTCGCGGGACCGTCACGGCTTTCGCGTAGGCGATTGCGCGCGCGACATCGCAGGCGGCATTGTCAACCAAATGATGCGATCGGCGAAGGTTCGGACCATGGCCTGGACTTTGAAGCCGGTGTTCGCGCTCAACCCGGCCTGAGCAGGCCCAAACGCCTGCCAGGCGCCGCAGGCAGCCGTCGAATGGGCCGTTTGGGGCTCCCCGAGGATCAACCGAAGCGGCCGGAACGCCCCTTGCGGCGGCAACGCACAGCCAAGCGCCGAAAATTCACGCGATCATCAGCCAAATTGAACCCAGTCCGACAGGTTGCTAGGCCAGCGCGGGTCGGGCGGTTTGTCAATCTCACGCGCGAGGCGTCGAGCGGAAGCTCTCGATAGGCGGCGGCTTCGTTGGCGCAGGAGTGACCCGTCAGTGCATCGTGAAAATCAACCCCGATACCGCGTCGGCGGCACAGGGTGTTGAAGCTGTGACGCCAGCCATGGGTTGGCGAGATGCGCTGATCTTTGAGGTCAACTTGCCGATTGACCCATATTCCAATGCGCCTTTTTTCCCGCCCCACCCCGATTTCCGAACCTATCGGGCGGGAACTCACCAAACAACTAGCCGCCTCGGCAGCCATCCGCAAGACGGAAGAACCTTGGTGCTTGAGGGCGGCGCGAAGCGGAACGCACCGATCTGACGATTGGTTTTTGAGGCTTCCCGCATCCCACGGCAGGTTGATGAACCAGGCGCCATCTTCGCGCTGAACGTCCTTTTCACAAAACCGGCGCAGTTCGGAGGGGCGCGCTCCAGTCAAGGCGCAAAGATGGGGAAACCAACGAAGATGCGGCGTTTGCTCGCCTTGCGCCATCCGCAAGATCCGCCAGGCCTCATCGTCACTGAACCCCCGGCGCTTCCTGTCCGTGGTTCTCACGGTCAAGCCGACTCGCGCAGCGGGTTTGCCGGCAAGAGGTTGTTTCTCGCGGCCCAACGAAGAATGGCAAGGAGA
This sequence comes from Roseiarcus sp., assembly GCA_035606915.1. Taxonomy (GTDB): domain Bacteria; phylum Pseudomonadota; class Alphaproteobacteria; order Rhizobiales; family Beijerinckiaceae; genus Roseiarcus. The sequence goes on from DATNDU010000079.1 coordinate 106,304, forward strand.
GGGGCGAGCTTGCTGTCGCGCGCGGTGGTCGCCGCAAGGCCGGCCGCGACCATCGCATCTTTCCAAGCAACGACTTCGCCTTCGCGATCTTCGCCACCTCATCATGGCCGAGATAGGCGACGAGCTGGCCGATGACACGCCGCCACGAATAAACCGTCTGGTCTCGCGGTTTTGTTTTCGCCGCCCATTGGTCGAAGAGGCCGGTCAGGGAGGCGCCCGCACCACAGGCTTGCTGTTTCGCCACTCTGGGAAGCGCCCCCGATAGGCGTCAGGTGAATAGTCCCCCGTTGGACCGCATCGTCAGGAGGCGCATTGCCGCCAAGAACTGAGGCTCAAGCGCGGCATAGAAGGTCGCCAAATCGGCTGACGGTAGGTGGGCGCCGCGTTCCCGCAAGAACGCTTCAACGCGCGCATGATCCGGCAAGGAAGGCCCGGACGCGGGCTTCGGTCTCGGCGCTACGGGCGTCGTGAGGGCTTGTGCCTGGGGCCGCAGCCGTGCTAACCGCGCTCGCTGACCCGAGGGTGCGTCTTTTTTGCGCGCTGTCGTTGCGGAGAGGTGGCAGAGTGGTCGATCGCGCCGCACTCGAAATGCGGAGTACGTGCAAGCGTACCGGGGGTTCGAATCCCTCCCTCTCCGCCAAGCGGCGTTGATGCTGTTGGACTTTTTCCGCGGTCTTTCAATCGATCCACAAATCAGGATTGGCTTGGGGCGTACAGTGGCGGACGTGAGCGGCTAAATCAGTCCCGCTTTATCGGCCATCGCAGCCGCCTGCAGGCGATTCGCCACGTTCAGCGCCTTGAAGAGCGCGGAGACGTGAACCTTGACGGTCTTCTCGGAAAGACCAAGCTTGCGGCCAATCTCCTTGTTCGAACGACCTTCGCAAAGCAGCCGCAGCACGTCCGTCTGTCGGGCGGTCAAGCTTGCAGCCTTTCCGGGGATGCTGTGATCGGCAGCCTCGTCTTGCTTGGAGGTTTGATCCTGCGCCAACAGGGTCGGAACGTAGACATTGCCGGCGAGCACGAACTGCACTGCGGCGAGGATCGTTCGTGGCGACGCGGATTTAGGGATATAGCCGAGCGCGCCGGACGCGAGCGCCCGACGCACGTCGCGCGGATCCTCGGACGAGGACACAACAATGACCGGAAGTTGAGGCTGGCGCCTGCCGAATTCATGAAGCATGGCGAACCCGTCGCCCCCCGGCATCGCCAGATCGAGGACGACGACGTCGAGATCCGGATGAGACTCGACGACACCGAGCCCTCGCGAGCCGTCCTCGGCTATCAGCACGGTGACGTCCGGTCCCAACTGCCGTAGCAATGCAGCGAGACCGTCCCGCACAACCGGATGGTCATCGACGATCAAGAGCTTCATGGACCGATTGTCGACCAGGATCTGCCCGCCGCACAAGATTGACCTTAGGGCCTAGGACAGGCCCTAGTCCCTAAGCTCGGCGTTCCAGGTCAGCGTTCCGCTGGCGCAGGCGCCGGTCCTCACCATGCCGAGCGCGCAGGAAACTCCAATGTCCGCGACGCCGCGCGGGATGGTGCT